>NZ_JBVJHM010000006.1:277258-458272 GCF_055586805.1 Micromonospora sp. NPDC049201
GTACTGAGTTCGGCTTCAACTGGGGCGCTTACGACACGATCGTCGCTGTAGGCGACTGGAACGGCGATACCAAAGCTGATCTCATCGCTCGGAACGCGACTACTAGGAATCTTCATCTCTTCGCCGGTAACGGCAGCGGAGGATTTCTTCCCAACACTGGTACTGAGTTCGGCTTCAACTGGGGCGCTTACGACACGATCGTCGCTGTAGGCGACTGGAACGGCGATACCAAAGCTGATCTCATCGCTCGGAACGCGACTACTAGGAATCTTCATCTCTTCGCCGGTAACGGCAGCGGAGGATTTCTCCCCAGCACCGGCATCGAATTCGGCTACAACTGGGGCGCCTATGAAAAAATCGCTGGTTAGCTGGAAAGGAATTAGACAACCACGCTTCGCATTGGGCCATTCACCGAGATTTTTCAAGGCGCCAGTTGGAACGGCAGAATTGCTAAAGGGAGCGGCCTGCAGCCTCAGGGCTGAACTGTAGCCGATACCGCAGCGGCAGTAGGCGAACGCGCTTCGTCTACTGCCGCTGGAGGCTAAGGAACGTCTCTTAAGGGCTGCAAACAGGCGGGAGTTCAACTCCTGGTCAAGGGAGAACCCGCAAATGTCGTGATCACTGAGCCGTCTCATCGTGACGGTGCAGGCCGCAGGCGGTGCGGGAGGCCGGTGTCCAAGTAGGACGATTTCCGGGTAAGACAGCAATCGACCAAGATCGGATGCCGACCCCGGCCGGCCAGCCCTGCTCGCCCTGACCCACCTGCGCAACAGCGACACCCTGACCCGCCTGGCCGCCGGATTCGAGATCGGCGTCACGACGCTCTGGCGATGTATCCGCGAGGCCATCGACCCACTCGCCACGGCCTCCGGCGACCCGGTGACGGCCATGACCACCGCACGTAGCTACCTGCACGCCGGGAACGCGGGAAATGCGGCTTGCATGCTGGTTGAGGCGGAGCGCACCGCACCAGCCGAGATCACGAGTCGGCCTGTCGGCCGGGACATGCTTGCTGAGGTTGCCCGCGATCCGCACGCTCTGACCACGATCGCGCGGCTCACCGCCACGCTAGGGGTCGATTGAGCGGCGTTCCACGCGGTAGGGAGCACAGCAGCGAAGTACAGCAACCGTGGCAGCCGAACCAGGCCGAGAAGCTCTTCAGCAGGTCGTCTGACCTCGCATCGAACCGGGCCAGGGCCTCGGCCAACGCCGGACACACTGCCCGGTCGATGGCCGGATCACCGGCACGCTCAGCACCATAGGCATCTATACCGTCATGGTCACGGCCGATGGCGGCGGACAGGGGCAGCACCACCTTCACCTGGAGCGTCAGAAGGGAGTCGTCCTGCACGAGCTGCTGACCAGCATCCGGTTGGGGTGAACAGCTCGGACGACAGCCACGATCGCGACCACACCGAAAACCGCGAGGAGCAGTCGAGCGCCTGGTCCCGTCGGGCTGCGGCCCGCGGTGCCGCTCGCCCCGTCGGGCCGGCTCCACGGCAGAGCCGGCCCGACGGCCGCCGGCCAGCTCGAAGGGAACAGTCGGGCCCGAAGCGAGGTGGCGACCGCCGGGTACGAGCGCCGCACGGCCGATCCGCTGGAGCCGCTGTTCGGCGGGCTACAGGTTGTTGATTCGGGCCAGCAGCTCTGCCTCGGTCAGGTCTTCCAGGACCGCGTCCTGCTTGCGGCCCAGGACCGCCAGCAGCTTCTCCTTCTCCAGCTTCTTGGCCGCCGCCGCCTTCGCCGCCTGGTCCTCCGCGAGGCGGACGGCGATGACGTGCTTGACGACCTCCAGCTTGGTCTCCAAGGTCGCCTTGGCCGGATTGGCCTCGGTGGCCACGAACGACTCGGTGTCGACGGCCTTGAGTTCGGCGTTGACCGCCTTGGCCACATCATCGAGGCTGAAGCCGGACTTGGCGGTCAGCGGAAGCTCCCACAGCTGCTCCGTGGTCAGCAGTCCCTTGGCCGACGGATAGCGGAACTTCTCCCGCGTGGCCTTCTCGAAAATGGTCACGGTGACCTCCCAAGTATCTGTGTAGGGGTTCAGAACTGGATGCTGACGAGGCGGGGCCGGCCGTCGGTCATGGTCACCTTGGCGACCACGGAGCTGCGGACGGTGGAGCTGAAGCCGAGGCCGGAAAGCTGGTCCGGAGACGGTTCACACTTGGTGCGGTCGCCGAGAACCTCGAAGACCTTGCGATGTGGTTGCAGGTCCCCGCGGAGGAACTCGTTGTAGATCCCCCGCGTCGGCTGATCGTTCACGCACCCCTTCAGGATGAAGAAGTAGTGCCGGTTGCCGACCTCGTTGTCGTCGAAGTAGTTCGGCGAGTACATGATGGTGGACACCGGTACGAACTGTTCGGTGGTGATGCCCCACAACTCCCTGCTCGCACTACCTGGCTGCACGTCCCTACCCGGTCGGAAAGCGGAGATCACCCCGCCGGTAACCGTCATCCGGCCCACCTCGACGGTCTCCTTGTGGCCGACCGCGCGCTCGTGGCGGTAGTGCTCGATCTTCCCGTTGCTCTCGGTCTCGACCACGAAGCCGACCTGGGTGCTGTCCCGCCTGCGGTACTGGTTCACCTCGATCCGGTACTCACCATCGGGGACACGGTCGGTCCAGGTGACGTTCTCCACCGGCTCGCGGGAGAGTGTCCCGCCGGCGTTCATGTCGACATCCAGCTTGTTGCGCTTCTCCTGGTACCAGATGTGGTCACCGTTGGGTTCGTACACGTGCAGGTCGAGGTCGTCGTGGTTGAACCAGGACAGGCTCACCCGCAGCCTTCCGCAGACGTTGCCGCCGGCCCGCTTGACTCTCTCCCTGATCGAGTCGGTGACGTTGCCGCCGTACGACCAGCCGAAATCGTTGTCCCACTTGAACAACCGCGGAGCAGCCGGATGCCGGCCGATGGTGAGGCTCACGAAGTGCGGCTCGTAGGAGTTGGCGACCCACAGGTCGATGGCGGCGGCACCGGGCAGGATGTCCTTCAGGAAGGAGACCACGGGGATCTCCTCCGGCTCGGCGTCGCGGAGCGCACTCGACGACCTGGGGACGGCCGCCTGCATGAGCAGCCCTTCGATGCCGTCCTTCATCCGTGTCTGCGTGTCGTTGTTGACCCACAGCACATTGGTGACCGACACGTCGGACAGCCGGGCGAACCGTCGCTGCAACGACTCCTCGATGCCCAGCTCGGCAATGGTCTTCATGGCAGCCTTGACCATGCCCGGGGTGATCAACGCCGTGGGGCGCTGATAATTCTGCGGCGCCACCTTCGCCTCGAACGACCGGACCGCCTGCTCCAGGTCGACGCCTGCGGAGAGGTCCTGGACGAGGGTGCCGATCACCGTGTTGCGGAGCCGGGCCGCCGGGTTCGTGGCGTTGGCGAAGACGAAGGCACGCCGGTCGGCGGCCTGGATCCACCGGCTCTGCAGCGAGCGGAACTCGGTCACCCCCCGACGATGCTCCGCGCCGCGGTAGAGGGCGTTGCCGTCGACAAGGTCGACGACGGTGTCCAGAGCGTGCCGGGTCAGCTCGGCCAGGCCACGCTGGAAGACCTGCACCGCGGCGTCAAAGGTGCCCTGCGCCGCGCCGACGTCCTCGGTACGGTGCCGCCTCTCCACCCGGCCGTGCAGGTGGTGCCACACCTCGACCTGGCCGTCGCGCAGCGTTCGGGTGGTCTTCGTTCCGTACTGCACCTGAGCGGACCGGAAGATGGTGGACAACGGCAGCGACAGAACGAACTCGTCCAAGGCGGCGGCGACGACGGAGAAGACCGGGTCGGAGCCCGACACCCCGGACCAGACGGTACGGACCCGCCCGGCGTGGATCTCGACGACGTTGCCGAAGTGCTTGAGGAAACCGCGGCAGGTCGAACAGTCGTACTCGGATCGTTCACGGAACCGAAGATTGGTGCCGGCGGGGAAGGAATCGAGAAAGGTGAGCCAGAGCGAGTCCCGGTCGAGACCGTCGCCCACGAGGTACAGCTCGCCCTTGGCCATGGTGGACAGACGTGAGGTCACATCCGTCGCGAACTGCTCGAAATCGCCCACCGTTTCATCCCCCTTGATCGCCGGTGATCCTACGGAGGGAACGCCAGTCGGAGAAACGCCTTTGCGGGCTCTTCGCATGGTCACAGACGGGCGCCGGTGGCGATCTCGCCCACGGGTGACTCGGTCCGGACCGCGGCGTGGTCGGCGACCATGCTCGCCACGAGCCCTCGGCGGGCGAGTGGACGAACTGGTGTGACTGTCGCGACCGATGGCAGGATGGGAGCGGTAGTCAGCGAATCCGGGTCGCCGTCGCACGGGGTGGGGACAGATGAACCAAAGACTCATTGCCGCCCTTTCGGTGGTGCTGGCAATCGTCGCCGCTGTCCTGACCAATCTGGTCACCGCAGGTCTCACGCCGCCGCTCGTCGTGGCGCTCGTCGCGGTCACCTTGCTCTGGGCCGGGCTGACCGCGCTTCAGCGCCCCGGATCACCGCCGCCCGCGGCCCCGACATCCGAGACGCACGGGGACAACAGCCCCATCGTCAACGCGGACAACAACAGCGGACACATCACCTTCCACGCGCCGCCGAGAGCCGACAGGCCGTCCGGCGACAACGGCGATCCGACCTGATGAGGAGATGGCGGCCGTTCCCCCAGCGGCGCGGTACGTCGGAAACGCGCGGGAACAACAGCCCCGTCATCAACGCGGACAACAACAGCGGCAACATCAACATTACGGTCATGGCCGCCGCCGCCGGGGCCCATCCGCTCCGGGGCGCTCCCCAGGCGTACGGGGCATACGTCGATTCGCTGACCCGGGCCTACTACCCGAACAATCCCCTGGTCGCGGATTTCCGTCGGTTCATGGAAGAACAGGATCGTGGATACTTCGCGGTGGAAGCCGAGCCCGGCATGGGCAAGTCGGCCTTCGCGGCGTGGGTCGAGGCGCGACCGGAGACGGACGCCGCGCACTTCGTGCAGAACGGCGCCGGGGCGGGGCTGACGGCGACAGTCGTGCGCAGCCTGGGCGCTCAACTCATCACCGCGTGGAAGCTGGACGATCTCGCCCCCGGTGGCTGGCTCTCCGACTCCAGCGGAGAGGCCGGATGGCTGGCCGACGTCATCGAGCAGGCGGCGCGACGGCGGAACGAGCAGGGGCCGGCGCGGCCCATCGTCGTGGTCGTCGACGCGCTGGACGCCGCCCACGAGCATCCCGCCACCGAGTTGCCGTTCGGACTGCCGCAGTGGCTTCCGGAGCGCGTGTACGTCGTCGTGACCGCGCGGACCGGGCGATTGAGGAACCTTCCGTGGGACCAGACGCGTCGGGTGGCGTTGTTGCCGGAATCGCCGGGGAATGGTGAGGCGCTGGAGGGATTCCTCCGTGACCGGGCGCGGAACGACCCCCGTATCGCCCGGGCGCTCGACGGACACGGCGTCACCGAGGAGGCCTTCGCCCTGCGGATCCTGGAACGCAGTCGAGGGTCGTGGGTCTATGCCCACTACGTGATCGAGTCCATCGGTCAGGATCCGCGGAGGATTCGGGATCTCCCCGGCTTGCCGGAAGGCTTGGAGGCCTACTACCAGCACCGCGTCCTGTCGCTCTGCCTCGGCGGGGACAGACAGTACGACGAGCGACGCGTCCGACTGCTCGCGGCGCTCGGCGTGGCCGGCGAGCCGGTGGACGCCCACACCCTCTGCTCGCTCGCCGGGCTGGACGAGCCGTCCCTCGTGGACGCTCTCATGCGCGACGGGCTGCGGCCCTTCTGCACGGTCGTCGGCCCCGGTGAGGACGTGGACGAGCCGGTCCGCTTCGCGCCCCACCACCCGAGTCTCCGGGAGTACCTGTCGGGCGCGTCCGACGGGACCCTCCGGCAGGCGGCCCGGGCCGCTCACGCCCGTGTCTGCGACCGCTACCTGGCAGCGTGGGGCGGCCTGGAGTCCGGGCTCGGGACCCTGGTGGCCCAGCCGGAGCTGGCCGGCGCGGACGGTGGGTATCCCGTCCGGCATCTGGCGTCGCACCTGTTGGCGACGGGCCGGGAAGCGGACCTGCACCGCCTGCTCGCGCTGAGCCGGGGTCGGGAGAATCTTTGGTACGCGGTGCACGCGCAGGCCGGCGACGTCGGCAGCTATCTGCGTGACGTCGAGTTGGCGGAGGCGGCGACCGGGCGGCTCACGCTCCGGTTGCGGTACCGCCTCATCCGGGCGAGCGTGACCTCGGCGGTGACGGCCCTCCCGCCCGGGCTGGTGCGGGAGATGGTCACTCGGGGACACTGGACCGTCGAGCAGGGCTTCCAGCGTGTCGCGATCATGAGCAATCCGGATCATCAGGCGGTGGGGGTTCGACTCCTCGTACCGGACCTGCCGGAGCGGACGCATCCGGACGTGCTCAGCCTCGCCGCCTCGTACGGCAGCCAGGAACGCTCCGCCGTGCTGGAGGCGATCCTGCCGCTCCTGGCCGACGAACTGGTTCCGGTCGTGGTCGAACTGGCCCTCGACACCGACAACGGTCGACTGCTGCCCGGGCCGCTGGCCACCGCGGCTGCCCGGCTGCCGCACGACGCGCTGAAGGACCTGCATCACCATCATCTGTTGCAGGATCGGTACGGCAACCGGAAGTTCGTCCGGGCTGTCGTCACCCTGTTTCTGCACCCGGACCGGGGGGCCGGGGCGCGCAAGGCGTTACGGATCCTCGGCTCGGGAAGGTACGAGCCGGGCCGGGATCAGCTGATCGCCCTGCTCCAGCACGTACCCGTCACCGAGGCGGTCTTCGACGACGTGCTGACCCTGCTCGGGAACCGGCCCGAGGCACGGGGCGACAGGTCTGCCGCGCATGGTCCCCGCCCCACGGGCGGCATCGAGCGACTGCGGTGGGTGCTGGAGAAGGGCGTGGACATGGAGGTGGCCGCCCGCATGCTCCATGTGGCCGCGCACCTCGACTGGGGCAGGTCGGAAGTGCCCACCCTGCTGGAGCTGGCGCTGCGGTTCAGGTTGGACTTCCGCTCACCGAATCTGCTCTACGCGCTCTGCGGACAACTCTCCACCACCGAGGTGCGAGGCTGGCTGAGCGAGTTGTTCCCGCCCGACGGAGAGTCGGGTCGCCTGCTGGATGTCGGGGTCCGACACCTTCTGCTCGGCGCGATGCTCGACCGGCTGCCGCCGGAGGAGGCGCGCGGCTACGCCGAGCGGGAGATGGCAGCGATACCGAAAATCGAACGGCTACCGCTCCGGATTGACCACCCACTCGCCTTGGACGCCCGGCCACACCTGGTCAGGTATCTCTCCCCGGAGACGCGACGCCGGTACGTCACGGAAGCCGTTGAGGCATGGGGAGACGACCCCAGGTACGGGGAGACGCTCGCGATCATCGCGCCGCAGCTGAGCGAGGAGGAGCTCGGGGCGGCACTGCGCGCCGTGAACACGGAGGACGCCGTCGAGTCAGGCGCCCGGGTGACGGCACTCAACGTGCTCGCTCCGCACCTTCCCGAGGACGTGCTGCGACAGGCCGTAGCCGACAGCACGTCGAGCCCGGTGCGGCTGGACGACCTGTCCGCCGTAGCCGAGATCGGACGGGTTCTTCCCCCCGAGGCACGTAGCCGGACCGGGAGGCGCGTCCTGACCTTCGTCCGCGGGATCCCGGAGTCGCGGACACTGGCCGATGCGGTGGCGAGGCTCGCCACCCTGCTGTCCTCGGAGGCCGCCGTGGACGCGCTGGCGCTGCTGGAGTCCGGGTCACGCTCGGTGCCTCTCTGGGCGCGGAAACAGCCGGTGTGGCGGCCGTTGACCATGGCCTCGGCGGACCCTGGTCTGAGCACGACGATGATCAGCGAAAAGCGGGTGTACGGTCTCGGGGGCGTCGCGCGGGCCGTGGAGGCGCTCAGCGAGGCGCTGCCGGATCAGGCTCTGCCACGGGCGTGGGCCGCCGCGGTGGGCGATGACCGGGAGAGCGCCGCGCAGATGGCGCTCTGGGCGCCCGGTCTGGTGTCGCGACTCCGTTCCACCGGCCAGGACGAACTCCTCGACGGTGTCTTCACGTACGCCGCAGAGCACATGCCACTGATCGACGAGGACGAGGTGCCGCCGCTGGTCCGTTTCGCGGAACTGGTGCCGGTGGAACAGGTACGCCGCGCGTGTGAGCTCCTGCTTGCCCGCAGCGACGGTCCGCTGCGCGCGCAGGCTCTCGCGGGTCTGAGCCGTCATCTCCCCGATGCCGAGCGGAGTTCCCTGACCGGAGCGGTGCTGACGATGCTGGCGAGCGCCCGGTGGAAGGGTAAGACCACCGACCGGTCCCATTCGGCGGACGCTCGCACGCTCGGGTACCTGTACCAAGCGGGAGCCACCGAAGCGGCAACCAGGGCGCTGCGTGCGTTACTGGCTGTCAGCGGTGAGTGGGACGCGGTCGTCCTTGAGGCGTTCGGTGCTCCGCTGCCGGCGTCCGTCGTCGAGGAGGCCCTGGCGATGACGCTCGCGGACGCGCCCGGGCGGCGCAACTACCAGGTGCTCGTCGCGCTGGCCCCCAGCCTCGACGGGGACCAGCTCCAGAGAGCGCTCCGGGCGATGACGGAGGACGAGGCGGATGATGGCTTCCGTCTCGGGGTGGTCACCGCATTCGCCAGGCGGCTGGCGCCGGACGCCGCAGACGTCCTGGCACCCGAGATGTTCGCGCATGCCCTTCGGATGACGGAGGTGGAGCTCGCGAGTGGGCGGGGCATCATCCCGTTCCTGGCTCGGATGCGTCGGGACGACGCCGTTCGGTTCCGGACTCTGACGGAGCGGCTGATCAGTTGTCATACGCCGGACGCCTCGACCTCCTGGGCGCCGGACGCCGGCTTCGCCTCCGCCGTCGGTGTGCTGGAGCGTGACGAACTCGTCGAGTTGTACGCGCGGGTCACCCGGGCCCGCGGCCCTGCCTCGCGTGCCAGCGCACAGGCCACGATCCTGCGGCGGCTCGGAGACGAATGGCCGGGAACGACCGCACCAGGCGGCGGAGACCTGCTCCGCACCTGGCCGACCGGGGTGGACCGGAGAACACTGTGCGGGTTGCTCGCCGCGTCCGCCTGGTGGATACGGCGTCAGGGCGGGAACGACGCCGTCGACGAACTGGTCGGGGCGTTGCTCGACGTGGTCACCTGGTGGCCCGCGACCGGCCAGATCCGGGCGCCGTCCGGCCCCACGCTGACGATGTCGGTCAGGGACGGCGTAGCAGTCGGCCAGCGTGTCGCCTCGTGACGTCGGCGACTCCCTGGCGCCAGTCGGGCTGGTAGCCGGGGATACCGAAGTTGAACGACATGACGGCAAGATGGTTGTGGTCCGGGCAAACCTCGGCGGGTATCCGCTTCTGCCGCTACTTCCGTGCGTCGCGGCTTGATCGGGACCGGGTTTGCTCTTCGGCCTGTTCGAGCCAGCCTCGGTACCAGCGCGTGAAGCCCGTCGGGCTTCCGTCGGGTTCGTGCAGCGGCCGGAACCCACCGTCGCTGGCGGTGTCGTCCGCCCACATCTGACCGCGAGTTGGTCCACTGATGACGAGGGCTTCGCGGTAGGCGCAGCCAAGGTGACAGAGATAGAGCAACCCGATGGAGTGTTCCGGTGAGAAGGCGACGGCATCGTGCTGCTGCCAGTAAGCGTCTTCAGCCTCGTTGAACTCGCCCTCGGAGTCGAAGTCCGCCTCATCGGGGGGATCCGGCAGATCGGCTGCGGGGTTGAACGCATCAGTGTGTGCGAACGGCTGCCCCAAAGTTTCCAGGTCGGTGAGTTCGGCGCCGTCGCCGTCCCAGTGCCAGCGGCCGCCGACCCGTTGGACGGAGAAGAGACCGTACGCCGGGCCCGCGCCCCCGCGACCGACCTGTAGGAGGAAGGAACGGTACTCGGCGGGTAGCTCGACAGCCAGCTGCGATTCCAGTTCGGCCAGCTCAGTCGTGGTCAGCGGCGGCTCGCGTCGCCACTGATGGCCGTCGGCTCCGAAGACCGTGCCGGCAGACGGGTGCGTCGACAGTCTGGCCAGGCGATCGGGTACATCCGACCAGTCCGAGAGGATCACGGCAACACCCTAGACGTTGTGCTGCGGGCGTGCGCTCACACCGCGAGCAGGCGCGGATGCTGTCCGGCCTACAGGAAGCGCTCGGGGTCGAAGCTCTCAAGGTCGATGATGCGAACCCGAGGAAGGACGTTGGTGAAGCAGTCCGCATCCTCCTCGATGTCGAATACATGCAGGCCCGGAAGGTCCGCGAAGCCGGCGTTGAGGAACTCCGTGAACCCGACGACCGCGACCTGATGATCACCTCGTAGGAGCTCGTCGACCTGCGGCAGGAAGTCGCCGTCGTGGCTGGCGAGCATCACATTGCCCGGGCGTCGGGCGATAGCCTCCAACGTCCGCTGGATGCCGATGTCCACCACCTTCTGATCCGACGAACCAGCGAGCGGGACGGGGCGGTAGTCCATGCTCAGGAGGGCCCGGACGAAGGGCATCGGCAGACCGCCGCCCGAGGCGTTGAGGAAGAACAGTGCCTTCACCGGTTGCTGCCACGTGTCCCGTGCGAAGTCCCGCAGACGCTCCCACCGGGGTCGCTCGGCAGGGGCCGGCCGGCGCTCCAGAACACTGTTGCCGAGAGTGGCATCGATGTTCTCCCCGTCCACGATGAGATACGTGACGGGTGCGGTTGTACCGGGCATTGTTGTGCCTCTCGAGTCGAGCAGCGAGCGCGGACCGGTCGAGCCCGAGCGTTCGACGTGCCGGAGGAAGCCGGGCTCATGGTCGAGGGTATTGCCTGGCAGCACTGCCGGCAGACAGCACCCGACGCTCGTCTGCCCTGCTTCGGCCTCCAGCGTCGTACCTGCCGATCAACTCGTTGTGCGCGCCGCAGTGTCCGCCGTCCTGGGCCGCTACCGTGGCCGGACTCGCGTCTGTACCCGAGACTGACCTGGAGGCCGGCATGGCGACGGATCTGGTCGGTGTCCTCGCGGTGGCGTCGTCGGCCGCGTTCGCGTTGGCCTGGCTGTCGGCGGTGGCCGGTTTCGGCGGCGGCGTGCTGCTGCTGCCCGTGTTCACCGCGCTGTTCGGGCTGCGGATGGCGGTGCCGATGCTGACGTTGACCCAGGTGTGGGGCAACGGCTCACGGGTGTGGCTCAACCGGCGGGACGTGAACTGGCGACTGGTGCGCTGGTTCGCCCTGGGGGCGGGACCCACCGCTGTCCTGGGCGGACTGCTGCTGGCCCACGCCCCGCTGGGGCCACTGAAGCGGCTGCTCGGGGTGTTCCTCATCGCGGTGGTCGTCTGGCGGCGACGCAGTCCGCATCCGCGGCGGCCGTCCGCCCCGGCGTTCGCCGGCGTGGGCGCGGGCTCGGGACTCGGTTCGGCGCTGCTCGGGTCGGTGGGGCCGCTGACCGCGCCGTTCTTCCTCGCGTACGGGTTGACCCGCGCCGCGTACATCGGCACCGAAGCCGCCGGCGCGCTGGTCATGCACGTCTCGAAGATCGCCGCGTACGGCGCCGCCGCGCTGCTCGACCGCACCGTGCTGCTGTTCGGGGTGGCGCTGGCACCCGCGACCCTGTTGGGCGCCTGGGCGGGCCGGAAGACCGTGGGGCGGATCAGTGACCGATTGTTCGTCGCCCTCGTGGAGGTCGGCCTGATCGCCGCCGGGGTGCTGTTTCTGTTCGGCTTCTGACGTCACCCGATCGGGTACGTCGACCGAGAAGCCACGCCGGCAGTGCGGTCGAGCAGTTGCATGGCGTCGACGGGCAGCCTGATACCAGGGACGTGGAGCGCCCGCACGACATCATCGCGGAACTCACGAGTGCAGCAGACCCGATCCGCGTTGAGCATGCCTGGCTCGTCAGCGATGATGAGGTGTGCGGAGCGTACGGATACGCCGACTGCTTGCGGTCATCGTGGTCGGCGGGGCCGTGACCCTGCTCGCCCGAGCCGGCTGGTCAGTGCGCGAACGGGACATCGACTGGGGCGACAAGATCGCCAGCATCGCCGGATTCGTGCTCCTGGCCGCCGGCACGCTCGCGGCGATCCTCCGCCGGCTGCTGGGTTGGGCCCGCGAGGCGAAGCCCTTGGCGAACGCCGACCTCGAGCAGGCCACCGAGGACCTTGCCGTGGCGCTCGGCCGCGTCTGGGCGAACGAGGAGCGGCTACGGCGGATCAACGATCCCTGGCCGTTGCCCGTGCGATGGGGGGCCATCGACAGTCCCAGCACCAGCGACACAGGCGGACCGAACGACGCACCGGCCCGAGGTGCCGGCGTGTTCACTGACGTCGCGGCGTTCTTCACCGCCTTGACCACACCACGGCTGGTCATCCTCGGCAACGCAGGATCGGGAAAGAGCGTGCTGGCGGCCCGCCTGGTCCGCGACCTTCTGGCCGCACGATCGGCGGGAGATCCCGTGCCCGTTCTCGTGCCGCTGGGTAACTGGCACACCGGAGCGACGCTGAGCCGGTGGCTGGCCGCCGAACTGGTGAACCTCAGCCCTGGGCTCGCTGCCCGGGTACGCGCCGGCGACTACACGCCTGTCACTGTTGCCCAAGCGCTGGTCGACGCCGCAAGGATCCTGCCTGTCCTGGACGGATTGGATGAACTGCCCGCGCCGGAGCGCGCCTGGGTGATTGAGCAGATCAACGCCTACGGCTCGGACCGGCCGCTCGTGTTGACCAGCCGCCCGGAGGAATACCGAAGCGCCGAGCATCGCGCGGGGCGTTCGATAGCATTCGCCACAGCGGTCCACCTGCGTCCACTATCCACAGACGAGGTGCGTGACTATCTCCTCGCCGCCACCGCAGGCGGTCGAACGGGGCGCTGGCAGGCCATCTTCGACGACTTCGCCGCCGCGCCGAACGCAGCGGCGGCACAGGTGCTGACGAACCCGCTGATGCTGTGGCTGGCCCGCACCGTGTACGAACGCCAGCACCACGATCCGACGGAACTTCTCGGCTTCTCCGATGCGCAAGCCATGGAACAGCACCTGCTGGAAGCCCTGATTCCCGCAGTCTACGGTGACCGGCCCGGCCCAACGCAGTTTCGCTGCCGCCCGAAGCAGGCACAGCGGTGGCTGGCCGCTCTGGCCGCCGACCTGACCCGCGCGGACAGCCGAGACCTCGCCTGGTGGCGGATGAGCGACCCAAGCCTGTTCTGGGCCTCGCTTGTCGTGGCGGCGCGCTGCGCCGTCGGCGCTGCGCTGCTCTGGGGCGCCATCGCCCTCACCATCGCCATCGACGCACCGGACCCGGGACGGAACCTCTTCGTCGAGATGGGTCGACTGGCGTCGTCGGGCCCGATCGATGTCCACCTCCCGCCGTCGCTCATGGAAGCGATAGATGTTGTCCAGGGCTCCGATCTACCACCGGAGGTCGACGTCGACGCGGTGTTCGACCCGCATGTACTCGTCTGGTGGGTAGCAGTCTGGACAGTCCTGGGCACCGCCCTTGTCGCCCTGGGACGCTCCGTCGCGGTGCAGCCGCTGCCCTCGGCTCTTGAACGACGCCGCTTCACCTGGCGGTGGACGTTCGTGCGAATCTGGGTCGGTGTCTCGCTGACCGGGCTGACCACCCTGGGCGTCGTGCGAACCTGGGACCCGCACCTGGCAGTGCCGAAGATCAACGGTTTCCTGGTGGCAGTAGCGGCGTTCGGCGTGGTAATGGCCAATGCGCCGGGCTGGCTGGTGCAGCCGGTGGACGTTTCCCGAGCCGTCGGGCCTGCGCAGCTGTTGCGTCTGGACAGACGCGCCGGGCTGATCACGACGGCGGGTCGTCGGTGCACCTTCGCGCTGCTCATCTGGCTGTTCGCTGGCCCCGTCACGCTCGTCGGCTACCTCACCTACGCCGTCGCCGGCACCGCCGTAACCGCGATGATCAGCGACTTCGGCTGGGCGTCCCGTCGCTTCGCGGCCACGCGGTTGTCCTATGCGCTCAGGCGTCGTCTGCCCTGGCGGATCATGCCATTTATGATCGACGCCCACCGACGTGGCGTGCTGCGTCAGATCGGCGCTGTCTACCAGATCCGCCACCTCCGACTGCAGAACCACCTCGCCGACACCGACGCCAACGGACATGTGCAACAGCGCCTGGAACAGCTCGTCACCTGGATCGAGCGGCACCGTTATCCGCCCAGAACTGACGCTTTGGTCCTGCAGCGGCTGCCGTGGTCCCGCCGACGCTGGCGCGACCCCACCCTCGCCACGATGCTCGCCGCCCGCGCATCCACTGCCGCCGAGCACCTCACCGACCCACCCGAGGAATGGGCGACCGACTGGAGGGTCGCCCACACCTCCTGGCAGTTGGGCGCGTGGTATCAACTGGCCGACGACAGCACGCTACCGTCCGGCGAACGCGTGCGGCTTCGCCTGCCCATGCACCCCATCGCGGTACTGCCCGCGGTGACGGTTGTCGCCGTGCTCGTCGGCTCGTGCCTCTTCCTGCTACCGGGCATCCCGTACCTGTTGGTCGTGCTGCTCGTCATCGTCGTCCTGCCGATCATCGTCGCCTCCGACGAGCATGTGACCGTGACGGATCGTCGAATGCGAGTCGTGACGATGTCACGACGCGTCGAGGTGCCGTTGCGGCAGATCACCGACCTGCGATATGAGCAGTCCCTACCAGGCAGGGTGTTCGGCTACGGCCAACTGGACGTCACCACCGCCGCCGTCGCCCGAACCGGCACCCCCATGCGCGCGAGGCATGAGAAGGTCGGCTGGCACGAGATGGAGGCAACCGCTGGGGGAACAGTGATCGCCCACCTGGCGGGCCTGCGAGACGTGTCCCGCGCCTACGAACTGATCCGTCACCTGCTCCCGCCGACCAGCGCTCCCACCCACCCGCAGGATCCGCCTCAGAGCGGAGCTGACACCGCGACCAGAACCTCAGCCGACCCCGCCGCCACGCGGCTGGCCGGATCGGACCCCACCGAGGATCACCGCTGAGCCGCCAGGCGCCGGTCGAGGAGGCGGAGGGCACCGGCCGGTGAGTACGCTCGCGCCCTGGTCCGTTCCGACCGACGGGAGACGAGTCATGAGCGACGCCGACGCGCCGTTGTCCGCAACCCCCCGCACCCGGCTGCGCCGCATGAGCCAGAAGGGACGCGGCGACCGTGCCGCCCTCTTCGAGGTGCTACGGGCCGGTCTCGTCTGCCACCTCGGCGCGCTGGTGGACGGCGCTCCGATGGTGGTGCCGACCGTCTACGGCTTCGACACCACGCACCTCTTCCTGCACGGCTCGGTGGCCAGCCGGAGCCTCACCACCGACGCCGAGGTCTGCGCCACGGTCACGGTCGTCGACGGGCTGGTCCTGGCACGTTCGGTCTTCGAGCACGGGGTCAACTACCGCAGCGCGATGGTCTACGGGACCCCGCGCAGGGTCATCGACGCCGAGGAGAAGCGGTACGGCCTGCGGTTGCTGACCGAGCACGTCGCGCCGGGCCAGTGGGACTACACCCGCGGGCCGAACGGCAAGGAACTCGCGGCCACGGTCCTGCTGGCGCTGCCACTGGCCGAGGCGTCGGTCAAGACCCGCAGCGGCCCGCCCGACGACGGCGCCGGCCCGGACGCCGCGCTCGGCCTCTGGGCCGGCGAGCTTCCCCTGGTCGCGACGTGGCAGCAGCCGCTGACCGATCCCGCGCTGCCCGCGACCGTGGCGGTGCCGGCGCACGTGGCCGCCCGCGCCGGGACCCGCGCCGACCGGTCCTGAACGCACCGGCGCGGGCCGGGCTGCCGACCGGCGCCGCTAGCGCAGTTGCCGCGCCAGCTCGGTGAGCGACACCCCGGGCTGGACGGCCGCGCAGGCCGCCACCACCGCCAGCGCCCGGGGCACGCCCTGGCAGTGGGCCACTATCCCGCGTACCGCCTCGGGTTCCGTCGCGAGGCGGTGCGCGCCGAGGCGGGCCCGCAGCAGCTCGTACGCCTCCTCCGGGGCGAGTCGGTCGAGCACGACGGGATGCGCGACCTCCCCGGCGACCAGCCCGGTGAGCCGGTCCCGGCTGGTCACCAGCACCATGCACCCGGCCGCGCCGGGCAGGAGTGGCCGGACCTGGTCGGCGTCCCGCGCGTCGTCGAGCACGATGAGCATCCGCCGCCCGGCGAGCAGGCTGCGGTAGAGCCCGACCCGGGCGTCGAGGCCACGCGGGATGCCGCAGGCCGGCACGGCGAGCGCCTCGATGAGGCAGCCCAGCGCGTCGGAGGGCGACGCCGGCGGCCTCTGTGTCCGGTTGCCGCTCAGGTCGATGTGGAGCACCCCGTCGGCGAAGCGGGTCGCGAACCGGTGCGCCCAGTGCAGCGCCAGCGCGGTCTTGCCGATCCCGGGGCGACCGACGAGGGCGCAGACGACCACCGTGGACATTCGCCAGGGGTCACCGTCGAAGAGCCGGTCGAGTTGGGCGAGCTGGGCGACGCGGCCGGTGAAGCCGGGCACGTCCAGCGGCAGCTGCATCGGCCGCGGCCGGGGCGGTGGCGATGACGGGACGGGCGGGCCGGGCAGGCCGAGCGCGTCGCGGATCAGTCGGACGGTGGCGGGTCGGGGCCGCAGCACCCGCGCCGACTCCAGGTTGCGGATGCTGCGCACGCTCAGCCCCGTCCGGGCCGCCAGCTCCTCCTGGGTGAGGTGGGCCCGCTGCCGGGCCGCGACGATCTCATCACTCAGGGTAACCTGGTAGTCGATCGCCATGCCATCCCCACTCGCCTGCTCCGTGCGGGTCTGGCCGATTCGTGCCGACGGTATGCCGTAGCCGAGGCCACTGATCCGGGAGTCGGCAGCGATGTTGCCGTTGAACTGCCGGTTGCCTGCCTGTTCGCAGGACGACCCTACGCCGACAGTGGCAGTGCCGCCATTCGCCGCGGCGAATCAATCGGAGCCGGGGAGGCGGTGTTTCGAGCAGCGGTCCGCCGTGACCCATCGTGGCTTGGTCACGCACCGCGCCGCCCGGCGCGCGCCGGGCCCGGGGCCGGCCCCCGCCCCCGGTGGGGACGCCCGTGCCGCCCTCACCGCCGGTCCGCCGGCGTGGGCCCCGCCCCGGGCGGTGGCACGCCGTCGACCGGCCCCGCGCCACGACGCCGGCGGGACGCGAACCCGCCGGCACGCCGACGACCGCCGCCCCGGCGGGCCGTCGGCGCCGACCCACGGCCCTGCCGCTCAGGTCACCCGCGATCAGGAGGACAACCATGCGGAAGTACGTCAGCGACACCGCGCAGCTCACCGACGAGTACGGCATTCAGATCGGCCGCTGGAAGCAGTACCGCGACCTGGGGCCGCTGCCGTTCGACGCGATGTGGTGCGTGATCCCGCCCGGTGCCAGCAGCGCCGAGGACGTGCACCCGGAGGTCGAGTTCGCGGTGGTGACCCGGGGGACCGCGATCTACGAGGCGGCCGGGGAGAAGGTCGAGGTGCCGACCGGCGGGGTGATCCTGCTCGACCCCGAGCGGTCCCACGTGATCCACAACCCCTCCCCGGAGGTCCCGCTGACCATCCTGAGCATCTACTGGATGCCCCGGACCGCCGACGCCGACGCCGAGGGCGACCGGGACGCCGGGGCGGGCCGTGACTGACGGCGCCGCTCCCGCCGGGGTGGTCCTCATGGTGACGCCCCCGCCGACGCCGAACGGGCCGCTGCACGTCGGGCACCTCTCCGGCCCGTACGTCGCCGGGGACATCGCGGCCCGCGCGCTGCGCGCCGACGGCCGCCGGGTCCTGACCCAGTGCGGCCTGGACGCCCACCAGAACTACGTGCTGACCCGGGCCGAGGCGCGCGGCGAGGCACCCGCGGACACCGCCGCGCACTACGGCGCGCTGGTGGGCGAGGCGCTGCGCGCGGCGCGCATCGGGTACGACGTGATGGTCGACCCGCTGGCCGACGCGGGCTACCGCGACGCCGTGGCCCGGTTGCTCACCGAGTTGGTCGAGGCGAAGGTCGTCGAGCTGGCCCCGATGTCGCTGCGCGCCTGCGCCGGCTGCCACCGGATCCTGCACCACGCCCGGGTCGTCGGGGCCTGCCCGCGCTGCGGGGCCGGGGCGGCCGGCGGTACCTGTGAGGGGTGCGGCAGCTTCCTCGCCGCGGCGGACCTGGTCGACGCCCGCTCGACCTGCTGCTCGGCCGTCCCGGAGCCGGTGACCCACCCGGTGCCGGTCCTCCGGCTGGAGGAGCACCGGGAGCGGCTGTGCGAGTTCTGGTCCCGGGCGGTCCTGCCGCCCCGGCTGCGCCGGCTGGTCGCGGCGTACCTCGACACGGGGCTGCCGGACGTCGCGCTGGCCTACCCGAGCGACTGGGGCATCGAGTGGGGCGACGGCCTGCGGGTGGACGTCTGGGCCGAGATGGCCCTGGCCAACCTGGTGCTGCCGGCCCGCCACCTGCGTCCGGGGGCGGACACGCTGACCGGTTACCTCGACGCCTGGGGCGACGTCGACGAACAGTGGCTGTTCCTCGGCATCGACAACGCCTTCTACTACGCGGTGCTCATCCCCGCCCTGCACCTGGCCGCCGGGCTGCCCGAGCGGCCGACCGGGCTGGTGGTCAACGAGTTCTACCGGCTCACCGGCGCGAAGTTCTCCACCAGCCGGGGGCACGCCATCTGGGCGCACGAGTTCCTGGCCACCGAGGACCCGGCGGTGGTCCGGGCGTTCGTGAGCTGGGACCGGCCGGACAGCTACGAGTCCGACTTCCTGCCGGCGGCGTACGAGGCGTTCAAGGCCCGCTACACCGCGGCGCTCGACGGCGCCGGCCCTCACCTCGACGCGGCGCTGGCGGACATCGAGCTGACCCGGGGCGAGCGGGCGTTGCGCCCGGACGCCTTCGACCCGGCCGCCGCGGTCCGCGCGGCGCTGGCCGCCGCCGGCAGCCGACCCGAACGGGCGGCCCGGCTGCTGGGTCTCGTCGGCGGCACCCTCCCGGCGGGCGCCGGTGACTGAGCCGCGGGTACTCGTCGTCGGCGCCGGGCTGGCTGGGGTCCTGCTGGCCCGGCGGTTGCAGGACGCGGGCACCGAGGCGGTGCTCATCGGCACGGCGCCCGACGGCCCGACCGGCGGGTACCGGGACGCCACCGCCGCGTCGGGCGGGCTGGTCCGGGCCTTCGAGCCGGAGCCGGCCGCCCGCGCCCTGGCCGCCGCCAGCCTCGCCGAGCTGCGGGGCGACCCCAGCCTGGCGGCGGAGGCCGGCTGGCGGCGCACCGGCTCGCTCTACCTGCTCGATCCGGACACCGTCGCCGGGGGCGGAGGCGGGGTCGGGGCCGGTGCCGCCGCGGTCGACGCCGAGGTGCTCACCGCTGCGGAGGTCGCCCGCCGCTTCGGCGTCGCCGGGCTGCCCGAGCACGCGGTGGGGGTCTGGGAGCGCCGGGCCGGCCACGTGGTGCCGGACCGGCTGCGGCGGGCCGTGCTGGCCGGGCTGACCCGGACCGAGGCCGTGCCGATGGCCCGGCTCGACGGCGACACGGTGGAGCTGCGCGACGGCCGGCGACTCGCCGGTGACCTCGTGGTGGTGGCCGCCGGGGCGTGGACCCCGGGACTGCTGCGCGCCGCCGGGCTGGCCACCTGCCTGCGCACCAAGCACATCCAGTACGCCCACCACGCGGTGCGCCGCGCCGACCTGCCGTCGTTCGTGGACGAGACCAGTGGCCTCTACGGCCGGCCCGCCGGCCCCGGGCGCCTCCTGCTCGGCCTGCCCAGCTCCCGCTGGGACGTCGACCCGGCCGCCCCCGCGCCCGACGCCGAACTCGCGGCGCGGGTCCGAGCGGTGGCCGCGTTGCGGCTGCCCGGCCTGGACCCGCGACCGGCGGGCCCGCCGGTCAGCGCGGCCGACTGCTACAGCGAGCCCCCCGGCCTCGCGCTGCGGGCAGTCTCCGGGACCGTGCACACCTTCACCGGCGGGAGCGGGGGCGCCGCCAAGACCGCCCTGGCCGCCAGCCGACGCGCAGCCAGCGCTCTGCTGGACCACCCATCGTCCGTCGGGGTCCCGACGGGTTAGCCGAAGGCAGAGAGATGACGCAGACATACCACACCGTGGGGATCGGCGCGGGGCCCGCGAACCTGAGCCTCGCGGCGATGTACGACGTGCTCGCGCCGCACGAGATCGCGCTGTTCGAGTCCCGGGACCAGCCGGGCTGGCACGACGGGATGCTGCACAGCGGCGTGCGGATGCAGACCGGCTGGGTCAAGGACCTGGTGTCGCTCTACGACCCGACCCACCCCCTGTCGTTCCTCAACTACCTGGTCACCACCGGGCGGGTCTACGCCCTGCTGGGTGCCGGTTTCGACACGATCCCCCGGATCGAGTACCAGCAGTACCTGAGTTGGGCGGCGGGCCAGTTGCCGAACATCGTCTACGGCACCCGGATCGACCGGGTCGACTTCGACGGCGCGCTGGTCAGTCGCAGCGGTGACGTGGCCGTCGCCCGCTCCCGGCACCTGGTGCTCGGCACCGGCACCGTGCCGTTCCTGCCGGACTTCCTCGCCGCCCTGGATCCCCGGCACGTCTTCGTCGCCGACGAGTTGCACCACCGCCTGTCGACCGTGGCCGACGAGCCGGACGCGTCGTGGATCGTGATGGGCAGCGGGCAGACCAGCGCGGAGTGCGTGGCGGCGCTGCTGGCCCGCGGGGTCCGGGACATCCGCTGGATCGGCCGGCGGTCGTGGTTCGCGCCGCTGGAGGACTCCCCCTCGGCCAACGACCTGTACCGGCCGGCCTACCAGGAGGCGTTCCTCAACCTCTCCCGTGACGTGCGGGAACGCCTGGTCTCCGGGCAGATCCTCACCAGCGACGGCATCTCCCCCGGCACGTTGCGGGGTATCTACCAGCACAACTACGAGGAGCGGCTACGCACGGGCCGGTTCCCGGTGACCATCATGCCGAGCCGCACCGTCACCGCGGCCCGGCAGCTCGACGGGGAGATCGAGCTGGAGTGCCTCACCGCCGGCAGCGGCGAGGAGCGGCACCGGGCGGTGCACCTGGTGGTCGCCGCGGGGCGGCAACAGGCCCCGCTGCCCTTCGACGAGGAGTTGACCGCGTTGGTCGACATCGACGAGCGGGGTCAGCCCGTCATCGAGTCGGACTACTCGATCCGGTGGAAGCACGCCGACCAGCACAAGATATTCGTGCTGAACCGGGGGCGTTACGTGCAGGGGCTGGTCGACTCCAACCTGAGCATCCTGCCGGTGCGCAGCGCCATGGTGCTCAACTCGATCGCCGGCCGGGTGGTCTGCCCGTTCCGCGACGAGTTCCTCAGCACCCGGTGGGCGTGACCCCGATGGCCTCCTTCGACTACGACGGCCGGGTCTTCGTCGCCGCCGACCAGGCCGGCACCGACCACGGCACGACCGGCGACGCCGGACCGCTGACCGGGCACTACCACCAGCGCGGCGACCTGGTCTGGGCCGAGATCACCGGCGGCGCGGTGCGGCACGGCTCGCTGGCCGGGACCTGCGACGCCGAGGGGGTGGTGCGCTTCGCCTACCTGGAGGTGCTCACCGACGGCACCATCGTCGTCGGCGAGTGCGTCTCCCGTCCCGAGCGGCTGCCGGACGGGCGGATCCGCCTGCGCGAGCAGTGGCGCCGGCACGGGCCACGCCGAGACAGCGGCGTGTCGGTCATCGAGGAGGCCGTCCCGGCCCTCGTCGCACAGGAAGAGATCCACCAGCATGTCTGACATCCAGCTCGTCAGCTTCGTCGCCGCGAGCATCCTGATCATCGTCGTGCCGGGGGTGGACTTCGCCCTGGTCACCCGGCAGACCGTGCGGTACGGGCGGCGAGCCGGGTTCGTGGTGCTGGCCGGGCTCTTCGTGGCCGCCCTGGTGCACGCCACGCTCGCCACGGCCGGGCTCTCGGCCCTGCTGGTGTCCTCGCCGCGGCTGTACACCGTGCTGCGCATCGCCGGTGCCCTCTACCTGGTCTACCTGGGGGGCAGCATCCTCTGGGCCACCCGGCCCCGACGCCCCGCGCCGGCCGCGCAGCCGGTCCCGGTCGGCGTCGGCGGGGGCGGCGACACCCCGAGCGCGCCGCCCGAGCCGGCCCCGGCGGCCGACGAACCGCACGTGGCCCGCCGCTCGTTCGTCATGGGCATCACCAGCCAGCTCCTGAACGTCAAGGTGGTCATCTTCTACGTCTCGTTCGTCCCGCAGTTCGTCAAGTCCGGCGACGGCGCGGCGGCCCGCACGGCGGTGCTCGCCGCGACGTTCATCGGCCTCGCGGTGCTCTGGTGGGCGTGCTACATCCTGCTCATCGACAGGTTGCACGCCTGGTTGACCCGCCCGGCGGTGCTCCTGGTCATCGAGCGGCTGACCGGAGTGATCCTGATCGTCCTCGCCGTGCGGATCGCGCTGACCCGGTGAGCGCGGCGGTGGCCGGCCCCCGCCTCCGGGGTGCCGGCCGCCGCCGCTTGCCCCTGCCCGGGGAGCGCGTCGGCGCTGGCGGGGTTCCAGCCGCCGTGGGCCACGGCGATGCGCTCGGCCTCGGCGACCAACCGCTGTTCCCGGCACCGGCCCAGGGCCTGTGACAAGCGACTGCGTGCCTGCCCAGCGTCTGGTGCAGCCGCCCCGTCCGCTCCGGGACCCTGCCGGCGCGGCGGCGTCTTCCCGGTCGAGCAGGAGGGGCGACGGCTCCTCGTGGTGGCTTCCATAGCGCCGAGCCGCGTTACCTGTTCCGAAACTTTCGGCGCTGTGCCGGTCGGGATGCCGGCCTGCCGTCCGGCGCTCCCGCTGGCAGCGAGGTCATTGACGGATGACCGGGGCACTGAGTAGCCTCAGCGAACGAATCATCAGATGTAAATGTCTCGATAATTTTCCGAGGCGACGACAAGGCCGCGGCTGACCGTCGGTGAGCCCGTCCGTCGGCTTCCGCCCGCGTGCCCCGCTGGTGGGAACCCGTCTCCCTGACTCGCCGCGGTCACCCGACCACCGCCGCTCACGATCACCGATGGAGGGCCGTTGAAACGCGTCCGGAGCACCGCAGCCGTCATCGCCACCCTCGCGCTCCTCCTCGCCGGCTGTGGGGGATCAGGTGGCACGTCCGACTCGAAGACCTTCGAGTTCTGGTCGTTCGCCAACATCAACCAGAAGGCCGACGTCGACGTCTACACCAAGGCGCACCCGGACGTGCGCGTCAAGCTCACCGAGGTGGGCACCACGACCGAGACCGCGCAGGCGCTGACCGCCGCGCTGGCCGGTGGCAAGGTGCCCGACCTGGTGCTGATCCAGGCCGACGACCTGCCGAAGTTCATGCAGTCCTCGGACAACTTCGTCGACCTCACCACGCTGGGCGCGGGCGACATCAAGGGCAACTACCTCGACTGGGTGATGGCGCAGTCGACGACCAAGGACGGCAAGATCATCGGCGTGCCGACCGACGTCGGCGGCCTGGCGGTCGCCTACCGGACCGATCTGTTCAAGGCGGCCGGCCTGCCCACCGACCGGGACGAGGTCGCCAAGCTCTGGCCGACGTGGGACAAGTTCATCGACGTCGGCAGGAAATACGTCCAGCAGACCGGGAAACCGTTCGTGGACAACACGCCGACAAGCGTCTTCTTCCAGGCGGTCAACCAGGGCAGCCAGCGCTACTACAGCGCCGACCGCAAGCTGGACTACGACAACGAGCAGGTCAAGGCGGCGTTCGACGTGACGCTGAAGGCATTCGGCGCGGGCATCTCCGCCAAGCAGGGGTCGTTCTCGTCCGGCTGGACCGCGGCCATGAAGAAGGGCGACTACGCGGTGGTGTGCTCACCGTCCTGGATGCTCAGCCAGATGAAGACGAACGCCCCCGAGACGAACGGCAAGTGGGACATCGCCACCATTCCCGGTGGCTCGGGGAACTGGGGCGGCAGCTTCCTCGCCATCCCCAAGCGCGCCAAGAACGCGAAGGCGGCGTGGAACTACATCTCCGAGATGCAGTCGCCGAAGGGGCAACTGGACCACTTCCTGATGCAGGGGTCGCTGCCCACCACGCCGTCGGTCTACACGGACCCGCAGTTGGTCGGCAGGACCGACCCGTTCTTCAGCAACGCGCCGATCGGCAAGATCTACACCCAGTCGGTGGTGGGGATCAAGCCCTTCTACTTCGGTCCGCAGGACGGCCCCGTCGGCACCGAGTTCCTCAACACGCTCACCAGCGTCGAGCAGGGCAAGGTGAACCCGGCCAACGCCTGGAACACCGCACTGACAAACGTCAAGAACGCCGTACGCGAATGACGGAGGGCTGACGCGCGGCGGCCGGGCACCGCCCGGCTGCCGCCCATCGGGAAGGTGACGCCTTGACCACCATGCTCACCCCGGCCACGGCCGCACCGGACGTCCGGCGCCCCGATCGCAGGCGGCGGATCCGGCAGGGCGTACGGGAGTCCCTGGCGCCGTACGCGTACATCTCACCGTTCTTCGTGCTCTTCCTGATCTTCGGCCTCTTCCCGTTGCTGTTCACCTTCTACATCTCCCTGTTCGACTGGGACCCCATCGGCGAGCACCGTTTCGTCGGGTTGGACAACTTCTCCGAACTCCTGCACGACCCGCGCTTCTGGGGGGCGCTGCGGAACACGTTCAGCATCTGGGTGCTGTCGACGGTGCCGCAGTTGCTCCTGGCGCTCGGCCTGGCGCACCTGCTCAACCACGCGCGGCTGCGGCTGGCCGCGTTGTTCCGGATGTCGGTGCTCGTTCCCTACGTCACCTCGGTGGCGGCCACGACCATCGTCTTCGCCCAGATGTTCGACCGGGACTACGGCATGATCAACTGGTTCCTCGGGTTGCTGGGCTTCGACCACATCGACTTCACGGCGTCGCTGTGGGGCAGCCACCTCATGATCGCCACGATGATCGCCTGGCGCTGGACCGGTTACAACACCCTGCTGTACCTCGCCGCGCTCCAGGCGGTCCCCCGGGAACTGTACGAGGCCGCCGCCGCCGACGGTGCGAACGGCTGGAAACAGTTCCTGCACATCAGCATCCCCTCGTTGCGGCCGATCATCGCGTTCACCGTCGTGACGTCGACCATCGGCGGGTTGCAGGTCTTCACCGAGCCGCTGCTGGCCAACCCGGTGGGCGGACTCACGTGCGGAGCGGCACGGCAGTGCCAGACCGTCACCCTCTACCTCTACGAGCAGTCCTTCGGGCAGTTCCACTTCGGCTACGGCGCGGCGGTCGGCGTCGCGCTCTTCGTCATCGTGGTGGCCTTCTCCGGACTCAACTATCTGCTGGCCACCCGCATCCGTTCGGAGCGCCCATGAAGCCCACACCCTCGACCGCCGCGCCCGGGCGGGCCAGGCGGCGCTCGGCCAACCGCGTCCCGCTCCCGGTGTACGCGCTGCTCACCCTCATGGCGCTGGTCAGCGTCTTTCCGCTCTACTGGATGTTCGTGGTGGCGACGACGGACTCCGCCACCGCGACGACTCTGCCCCCGACGATCACGCCGGGAGGCAACTTCCTGCACCTGGCGGAGCTGGTCCTCACCATCGTGCCGTTCGTGCAGTCCCTGCTCAACAGCCTCGTCGTCGCCGGCACGATCGCCGTGGGCCAGGCGCTGCTCTGCGCGTTGGCCGGCTTCGCCTTCGCCAAGCTGTCCTTCCCGGGCCGCAACACGCTGTTCCTCATCGTCGTGCTGACCATGACGGTGCCGGCGCAGTTGGCCGTGGTACCGCAGTACCTGATCATCTCCCAGCTCAACTGGGTCGACAGCCTTCAGGCGGTGATCGTTCCGGGGCTGGTCAGCGCGTTCGGCATCTTCTGGATGCGCCAGCACATCGGCAGCACCATCGACGACGAGCTGATGCAGGCGGCGCGGGTGGACGGCGCGACCACCTGGCAGATCTTCTGGCGGATAGCCTTCCCGCTGGTCCGCCCGGCGGCGTACGTGCTGGGGCTGTTCACGTTCGTCTACGCGTGGAACGACTTCCTGTGGCCGTTCATCGTCCTGAAGTCGCCGGAGAACTACACCGTCCAGATCGCCATCAAGGCGCTGCAACAGAACCGCGACATCGATCTGGGCCTGGCCATGTCCGGCTCCTTCCTGGCCACCCTCCCGCTGCTGGTGCTGTTCGTCTTCGTCGGACGACGTCTGGTGCAGGGCATCATGGAAGGCGCCTTCAAGGGGTGAGCGTGCCGGTCCCGTCATCCGGTCGGCCGGTAGTCGAACCAGTCGAACCCGGCGGTTCCCTCGGTGACGTACATGCCGATGACCCGTCCGGTGAAGCCGGAGGCGACCTCGGTGGACAGGTAGCGCCCGTCCAGCTCCGCCAGGTACGCCCAGCCGTCGCCGGTCTCGACCTCGAACCTGATCGTGTCACTGCCGGCGGCCACGACGCCCACGTGGCCCGCCCGCGCGAGATCGTCGGACGAGGTGACCGTCGGAGGCAGCACGTCGGTACTCCGGATGCTCAGTGCCACGGTCACCGCCCCCGCCGGCACCTGACACTCCCCGAACACCTGGCGGAACGGCCCGACCCGGCCGATGACCCGAGCCCGGCCCCGCGCGAGTTCCAGGTCGTAGTGGTGGGCCTCGTCGATCCTGATCGTCAGGCCGCAGCGGCCCGCGCCGGGATCGACGCGGACGCTGACCCGGCAGTCATGGTGCTGCTGGCGGCGGCCGACGATGGTGGCGCCGCTCCGGTCGAGGCTGTCGCCGGTCGCGTGCAGGGTCAGCCAGCCGGGCCGGTCGGTCAACGACCAGGCCGAGGCGGGCCGGTCACGGGGAGAGATCCACTGTGCGCCCAGCCGCTCGTCGTCGAAGTCGTCCCGGTCGTCGGACCCGCTCGTCCCCGCCGAGCCGGTCCCGGACCGGACGGGTTCGACCACCGGCCACCCGTCGACCCAGCGCACCGGCACCAGGAACGTCTCCCGCCCGAGTACGTGGTAGGGCGGCCAGTGCCCCTTGGCCCGGATGCCCAGCAGGACCATCCACCAGTTGCCGTCAGTGGCCTCGACCATGTCGGCATGCCCGGTCGCCTGCACCGGCCGGTCGGTACCGCGATGCGTCAGGATCGGATTGGCCGGCCCGGGCTGGAACGGCCCGCGCGGCGATCGCGCGCGGGCGACGCTCACCGCGTGGCCGGTGTGGGTACCGCCCTCCGAGACGAGCAGGTACCACCAGTCGCCGACCCGGTACAGATGCGGCGCCTCCGGGTACTGGCCACCCGTTCCCGACCACATCGGCACCGGCCCCTCGAACACCTCTCCGGTATCCGGGTCGATCCGGTACGACTCGACCCCGGACACCGTCAGCCAGCAGGTGCCGTCGTCGTCCCACGCGAGCGACGGGTCCACGTGCGGCAGGTCCAGGTAGACCGGATCCGACCACGGGCCGGCGGGATCGGTCGCGGTGACGATCAGGTGCCGACCGAGCGTGACGTTCGTCGTGACGACCCAGAACCGGTCGTCGTGGTGGCGGATCGTCGGCGCGTAGATGCCCCGCGAGGCCGGCGTGTCGGGAGGCAGCCGAAGCTGGTCGGCGCGGTCGAGCACGTTGCCGATCTGGCGCCAGGTGAACAGGTCCCGACTGTGGAAGATCGGCACACCGGGCGAGTACTCGAAGCTCGAACACACCAGGTAGTAGTCGTCACCGGCGCGGCAGATGCTCGGATCGGGCCAGAAGCCCGGGAGGATCGGGTTGCGGTAGCTGAGGGACTCACCGTGGGCGGACACGGCATGAGTGTCGATGTCGTGATCCGTCTCGGCAAGCCGGTCGTGTCGTCGATCACCGCCAGCACCGGGGCTGAGTGATGACGAGCCTCCGCCGCCGACTGTCCGGCCGGCTCCGGCGCGTCCGCCGCCACGCGGCCACGGAGCCGCCGTACGCCTTCACCGTGCGGCGCGGGCTGCGCGTGCCGATGGACGACGGCGTCGCGCTGCGCGCCGACCTCTACCTGCCGCTCGGCACGGTCGAACCGCCGTTGCCCACTGTCGTCGTCCGCTCGCCGTACGGCCGGCACGGCTCCCTCACCCACGCGCCGGCGCTGGCGGCCGAGGGGTTCACGGTTCTGGTGCAGAGCTGCCGCGGTACGGGCGGCTCCGGAGGCAGCTTCCGGCCGCAGCTCGACGAGCAGCGCGACGGCACGGCCACCCACCGGTGGGTACGCCGCCAGCCCTGGTTCACCGGCACGGTCGCGACGTACGGGGAGAGCTACCTCGGCTACGTCCAGTGGGCCGTGGCGGGACGGATGTGCCGGGACGATCCGGGGAACGCGCCGGACGCCCTGTGCCTGAACGTCACGATGGCCGACTTCGGCGCGGTCACCTGGAACAACGGCGCCTTCTCGCTGGGCGGCTCGCTCGGCTGGTCGCGCCGGATGGCGCTGCGGGGCATGCGTGGCGCCCTCATCCGGGCGCGGCTCGCATGGCGGCCGGACCGGAAGCTGGCCGAAGCCTTCGACGTCCTGCCCCTGTCCCGCGCCGACACCGTCGTGGCCGGCCACCCCATCGGCTGGTACCAGGACTGGCTGGCCCACGAGAGCCTCACCGACGACTACTGGACCCGGCAGTCGCACACCGCGTCGGTGCCCGACGTCACCGCACCCGTGTACATGGCCACCGGCTGGTACGACATCTTCCTTCCCTGGCAGTTGCGCAACTACGCCCAACTCGCCGCGGCCGGTCGCCCGCCACGGCTCACCATCGGTCCGTGGGGCCACCGCGGCGACCGGAGTCCGTTCCTCGCCGAGTCGATCGCGTTCCTCAAGGAACACTTCGCCGACGCGCCCGCGGCCCGGCCGGCGCCCGTGCGCGCCTTCCTCACCGGCGCGGAGCAGTGGCGTGACCTACCCGCGTGGCCGCCGCCGGGCACCGTCGTGCAGCGGTGGCACCTGCATCCGTCCGGGCTGCTCGACGCGGCGGTCCCCGACGGGGGCAGCACCCGCTACCCCTACGATCCGGACCGGCCCACACCCGCGCTCGGTGGTCCCGGCCCGGCCCCGGGCCCGGTCGACACCAGCGCCCACGAACGCCGCGCGGACGTGGTCGTCTTCCGTGGTCCACCGCTGGAGCACGCTGTCGTCCTCGCCGGGGAGCCGGTCGCCCACGTGCGGTTCCGCTCGACGGCGGCCAGCGCGGACGTGTTCGTCCGGATCTGCGACGTGCACCCCGACGGCCGCTCGATGAGCGTGTGCGACGGCATCCGCCGCCTCGGCGGTGTCGGCACCTCGGCTACCGACCCGCGGCCCGACGAGGACGGTTTCGTCGAGCTGGCGGTGCCGCTGTGGCCGGCGTTCCACCGCTTCGCCGCCGGCCACCGCGTCGCCGTGCAGGTCAGCTCCGGAGCGCATCCGCGCTACGCCCGCAATCCCGGCAGCGGCGAACCCGCCGCCACCGCGACCACGACGGTACGGGCGCGGCAGGAGATCTCGCACGACGGCGCCCACCCGTCCCGGCTCGACCTGCCGGTGTGGACGTGACCGGGCGCGAGCGTGTCGACAGCTTCGTGAACCACTCGTCAGGAGGACTCCCCGGATGACATCCGTATTCCATGTGGCGACCACCGGTTCGGATCACGCCGACGGCTGCGCCGAGCGGCCGTTCCGGACGATCAACCGGGCGGCCGGCGTCGCGCAGCCCGGTGACACCGTGGTGGTGCACGCGGGGGAGTACCGCGAGTGGGTGAAGCCACGCCACGGCGGTCTCAGCGACTCCCGCCGCATCACCTACCAGGCCGCGCCCGGCGAACACGTGGTGATCAAGGGATCGGAGCGTGTCACGGGCTGGGAACCGCTCGGCGGCACGGTGTGGCGGGCGGTCGTCGACAACGCGCTGTTCGGCGCGTTCAACCCGTTCGCCGAGGAGGTGGCCGGCGACTGGATCGTGTACGGCACGGGTGCGCCACGCCGGCACCTCGGCGACGTCTATCTGAACGGCGTGAGCTTCTTCGAGGTGGCCAGCCGGGCGGAGGTCGACGCGCCACCCCGGCGTACCGGGGTCGTCGACGACTGGACCAGGGTGACCCGTCCGGTCGACGACCCCGACCAGACCCGGCTCGTCTGGTACGCCGAGGTCGGCGAGCGGACGACGATCTGGGCCAACTTCCAGGGCGCCGACCCGAACACGGAACTGGTCGAGATCAACGTACGCCGCAGCGTCTTCTACCCGGAACAGCCGCACCTGGACTACCTCACGGTCCGTGGCTTCGAGCTGGCGCACGCGGCCAGCCCGTGGGCGCCGCCGACCGCCGACCAGCCGGGCCTGATCGGACCCCACTGGGCGAAGGGATGGGTCATCGAGGACAACGTGATCCATGACGCCAAGTGCGCGGCGATCTCGATCGGGAAGGAGGGGACGACCGGGCAGAACCACTCCGCTCTGCGCGGCGACAAGCCGGGCTACCAGTACCAGGTGGAGTCGGTCTTCGCGGCCCGCGGGCTCGGGTGGGACCGCGAGCACATCGGCTCGCACGTGATCCGCCGCAACACGATCTACGACTGCGGCCAGAACGCGATAGTCGGTCACCTCGGGTGCGCGTTCTCCACCATCGAGGACAACCACATCTACCGCATCGGCGTGAAGCGCGAGTTCTACGGATACGAGATCGCCGGCATCAAGCTGCACGCCGCCATCGACGTGGTGATCCGGCACAACCGGATCCACGGCTGCTCGCTCGGCACCTGGCTGGACTGGCAGGCGCAGGGCACCCGGCTGTCCCGCAACGTCTACCACGACAACTGCCGGGATCTCTTCGTCGAGGTCAGCCACGGTCCCTATCTGGTCGAGCACAACATCTTCGCCTCGCCCGCCTCGCTGGAGCTGTTCAGCCAGGGAGGCGCCTTCGTCCACAACCTGATCTGTGGCACCGTGCGGCTGGAGCCGGTGCTGGACCGCGCCACGCCCTACCACCGGCCGCACAGCACCCAGGTCGCCGGGTACGCGGTGATCTACGGCGGCGACGACAGGTACGTCGGGAACCTCTTTCTGGGCGGCGACCCGGGCGCGGCCTACGGGGCGGGCGCGGAGGGCGACGGGCCACCGCTGGCCGGCACCGCCGGATACGACGGCCATCCCGCGTCGTTCGAGGAGTACCTGGCCCGCCTCGTCGACCAGCCGCCCAGCGACCAGCAGAAGTACCTCGACGTGAAACAGCCGGTGTACGCCCGCGCGAACGCCTACACCGCGGGCGCCCGGCCGTTCGAGGGTGAGCGCGAGCCGTGGGTGCTGGGCACCGCGACAGCGACAGTTGTCGACGAGGACGACGCGGTCTGGCTCGTCACGGATCTCCCCGAGGCGTTCGACGAGGCCCGGGTCGGTGTGGTCACCGGCCGGGAGCTGGAACGGGTCCGGTGCGCCGACGCGGATTTCGAGGAGGTCGACGGCAGCCCCGCCGTCATGGACATCGACCTGTCGGGCGCACCCCGGCAACCTGGACGAGACGGCGCCGTCGGCCCGCTCGCGCGCCTTCGGTCCGGGCCGCGCCGAACGCGCGTCTTCTGACACGGCGGCCCCCGGGTCGCGCGGTGCCGGTGCCGGCGCAGGGCGGTCACGGTGGAGATCGCCTTCTACAATGGTCACACCCGTCGGCAGACGCAGCGGATCGGACGACCAATGACTCCGCGACCCCGCAAAATCCGCGACCTCCGCAAGTCACTGGCCTGGTACGCCTTCGGCGCGGCCTGCCTCTCGGTGTTGCTGGTGGGTCTCCTGCTGACCTACCAGGACGGCCAGCTCACCCGCGACGCGGTCTTCTCCTCGGTCGGTCTCAACCTGATCGCGGCGGTGATCTTCGCCGTCGTCTTCTCGGTGGCCAGCAACCGGATCCAGGAGCGCAGCCTGGAGGAGAACCTCGCCGACGGCCTGGACGAGCTGCGCCATGACCTGGTGGCGGCCCTGGCCGCGAACAACCGCAGCTTCCTGCCGTCGGCCAGCTATCCGGCACTGGATCCCGGTGCCAGCTTCGGCGACGCGTACAACCGCGACCTGACGCTCAGCCTGGAGCGGAGCAACACCTTCTTCTTCCAGGGCCCGAGTGCCCGGCTCGTCGCCGCCCGGCTGCGGAAGCTGCGGCACTACCCGCAGCAGATCAAGATCGTCATGCTGGATCCAGGGGACCGACGCGCGCTTGCCCGTCGGGCGGCGGACCGCGTCCTCTGGCCCGCGTCGCAGGGCCGGCCGGTCGCCGCCATCGAGGAGGAGTTGCGCGAAGAGTTGATCGTCAACGTGGTCGCGCTCTTCGACTGCCGGCAGATCTGCCCGATCGAGCTGCTCTACCACGGGGACACCGCGGTCTACCGGTACGTGCTGTGCGACGAGGCCGTCTATCTCTCCTGGTACCACGGCCTCCGGTCCAGCGGGATGGAGATGCCCGAGTCCTACCGGTTCGGGATCCAGTCCTTCCCGTATCAATCGCTGCGGCTCGACATGCTTCGCAAGTTCGAGATCTCGGACCGCAAGGTCCGGTTCGACCCCACCGACGACGACACCAGCCTCTGCACGCACCTGGCCCAACTCCTGGGCCAGCCGGTGGGGCCTGCCGACGTGGCCCGGTGGCGAGCCGCCCACGACGAGCAGAGTGAGTCGTTCAGCGGCTATCTCGACGAGCTCTACCGCCGGCTGCCCACGGGGCTGGAGAGCACCGACTGACATCACCCGCGCGGGCTGCGGGGTGCGGGCGGTCCTACGGTGGGTTGGCGCTGTGGGCCGTCCTCCATGGCGTGGATGCCCGACCGCCTCCCCGCGATCGGGCATCCACGCTCCCGGACACCTGCGGCACAAGGAGGCGGCGGTGCTTCCTCTCTGGGCTGGCGGTGCGGGGTTCCCGGCTCGACCTCAGCTCGTGGGGCTGGACGCCGCCCCACCGAGGGTGACCTCGAGGATCTTCTCGTTGCTGTTGTTCGGAGTGCTGTCCTTGTCCCCGCCGGTGCTCGTGGTCAGCCACAGGTTGCCGTCGACTGTCGGTTCGACGGTGCGCAGCCGGAAGTACGTCCCGACGAAGTACTGCTGGACGTTGGTGAGCGTGTTGCCGCTGATCTCCGCACGGTACATCCGGTTGCCACGCAGGCAGGCGATGTAGAGCACGTCCCGGACGATCGCGATGCCGCTGCACGAGGCCTCGGCCACCGGGTACGTCCGGACCGGGGCCCTGAAGTTCGGGTTGGCGCAGTCGCCGGAGGTGCCCTCGCAGGCGGGCCAGCCGTAGTTGCCGCCCCTGACGATGATGTTGGTCTCGTCCATGACGTTGTTGCCGAACTCCTGCTCGAAGAGCCGGCCCTGGGAGTCGAAGGCGAGCCCCTGCGGGTTGCGGTGGCCGTAGCTCCACACATAGTTGCCGAAGGGGTTGTCCGCCGGCACGGTGCCGTCGGGGTTGAGCCGCAGCACCTTGCCGCCCAGGTTGTTGGTGTCCTGGGCCACGTCCGGGTCCTGTCCGTCGCCGGCGGCGGCGTAGAGCTTGCCGTCGGGGCCGAAGCGCAGCCGGCCGCCGTTGTGGTACTTGTTGCGCGGGATTCCCGTGACGAGCACCTGCTCGGTGTTGGTTTGCAGCGTGCCGTCGTAGCGGATGCGCACGATCCGGTTGTCGGTCGTGGTGGTGTGGTAGATGTACAGCCAGTGGTCGGTGGTGAAGGTGGCCGAGACGGCCAGCCCGAGCACGCCGCCCTCGCCGTTGGTGCCGGCCACGTTCGGCACGGTGCCGATGCTGTGCTTGTTGGTGCCGTCCGGGTTCATGGCGACGATGTCGAACAGGTCGCGCCGGCCGTAGAGGACCGTGCCGTCGGGCAGTTGCACCAGGCCCCAGGGCAGGTCCCTTTCGGTGGTGATCGCCGTGGCGCCGCAGATCGGGCTCGTGCAGCCCGAGCCGGTGTGCGCGGTGACCGCGGCGCTCGCCCCCGAGACATTGCCCTGGGCGTCCCGGGCGGTCACCGTGTACCGGTGGTCGGTGTCGGGCGTCAGGCCGGTGTCGGTGAACGTGGTCGCCGGCGGGTTGCCGGCGGTGCCGGTGGTGGAGCCGACCGCCGTACCGTTGCGCAGGATGGTGTAGCCGGTGACCGCGACGTTGTCGGTGGAGGCCGACCAGGTGAGGGTCACGTCCGTGCCGTTGACCGTCGCGGCCAGGTTGGTCGGCGTGCTGGGCGGAGACGTGTCCTGCTGGCAGAACGGCGGGGTGACCGAGAGCGTGGAGCTGGCCTGAGAGACGTTGCCGGCGGCGTCGCGGGCGTTGACGTACCAGCCCCAGGTGACGCCCTGCACGACGCTGAGCGTGGCGGTCAGCGTCCGTCCCGAGACCGAGGTGACGAGCTGGCCGTCGTGGTAGATGTCGTAGGAGGCGACGCCGACGTTGTCCCGGGAGGCGTACCAGGAAAGCGTGACGGACTGGCAGGTCAGCCGGGTGCTGCGCAGGCCGGTCGGCCGGGTGGGCGGGCTGGTGTCGGCGGCGAGCCGGGCCGCCGGCCGGCTCCCGGTCGACGGCGAGGCCGGCGCGGCGTTGGCGGGTACGCCGGTCAGGATGGTGCCGGCGCAGATCAGCAGGGCGAGCGGGACGCGGTGTCGGAGCTTCCGAGGACTCATCCGCACGGGTGCTCTTCCTTTCCGGGGTTCTTCGGTCAGTACGGGTAGCCGGGGACGTTGAGTCGCACGCTGTACAGGCCGGAGTCGTTCGTTCGGCCGGAGGTGACGTAGAGGGTCTGCCGGTCGGGTCCGCCGAACGCCACGTTGGTGGTGCCGGCGCCGCCGGAGCGGATCGTGCCGAGCTGCGCGCCGGCGGGCGAGTAGACGTGGATCAGCCCGTCCGAGCCGGAGGCCCAGTACACGTTGCCGGCGCAGTCGACGGTGACCCCGTCGGGACCGCCGAGGTAGTTCACGAAGACGCTGCGGGCGCCGGTGCTGCCGTCGGGCTGGACGACGTACTTGTAGATCTTGTTCTCGGAGTAGGCGCCCACGTAGAGCGTGCCGCCGTCCGGGGAGAGCGCGATGCCGTTGGGTTGCCGCAGCCGGTCGTCCACAAGTGACACCTGGCCGCCGGAGACGCGGAAGACGCTGGTACGTCCGCTCATCTGGTCAGGTCGGTTGCCGCGCTGGAAGGTGGGGTCGGTGAAGTAGACGACGCCGTCGGAACGGACCGTGACGTCGTTGGGTGAGTTGAACACCCGGCCCTGGTAGTTGGCGGCGACGGTGCTGCGGGCCTGGTCGCTCAGCCGGTATGCGGAGACGCTCCGTTGGTCGTGGGTGGCGGCGATGAGCTGCTGGGCGTCGGGGCTGAGCGCCAGGCCGTTGCTGCCGGCGTTGGCGATGAAGGTGTCGAAGGTCGCCGGCGGGGTGAATCGGCGGATCGTGGAGGGCTGCACGTTGTTCGGCCCGGTGCCTGCGGCCATGTCGGACATCAGCAGGTAGCCACCGTCGGCGATCCAGACCGGTCCTTCGAGGAACGAGAACCCGCCTTGGATCTTGGTCGCGGACACGGAGCTGGCCGGCAGGGGCGGGCCGTACCCGGTGCCGCCCGGGCAGGCCCCGGGGGGCGCGCCGGGTGGACCGGCCAGCGGGTTGGTGTGAGCGTTCACATCAGCGGCGCGTCGAGCTGCCGGAGGTGCGGCACCGACGGGGCCTGGTGCGGTGGTGAGGGCGAGGCACAGGCCGGTGAGTGCGGCGATGGTTGGACGCCAGGTCATCGGGTACTCCCATCGGGATCGGTGAATGCGAGGTCCGTGGTTTCCGGTGGGGTGGCCTCGGTCACCACGCATTTTATAGATGAACGTCGATGTTCACGTGACGCAGCTTAGGCGAGAAAGCAGCGTCCCGCATCAGGTCGCCACGATCACCTTCGGCGCATGCCCCGAAGGCGCCCGATGGTCTGGCCGGATCGGTGGGGGCGGCAGAATTGGTGCAGGCGGTCTCCACGGGCATCGACTGGCGAGAACCCCTCACAGTGGTGTCGTGGCGACGGTCGGGCCAGCTCGAGACGTGATCGTGGGTGGGAAAGGGGTTTCCATGGCACTCGCACAGCGACGGATCGGCTCCGCAGGGCTGCTGGTGGTGGTCACCGCGTTGGCCGGGGTGGCGACGAATGTGGTGACCGACAGCGGCGGTTGGGCGTGGGGCGTCGCTCTGGGTGTCGCAGTGGCGTCCGCCGCCGGACTGCAGATGTGGCTCACCTCAGGTGAACGCGATGCGAACGAGGTGTTCGAGCCGGCCGAGGTGTCCGAGGTGTCCGAGCCCGCCACCGGACCGGTGGTGGCGTCCGGCCCGGCCGCGGTGTCGGTCGGCGGTTCGCTGACCCGCGGCGCTCGCATCGTCACCAACGGTTCCGGTCCGGTGGCGCCGCCGGAACCAACGGCGCACGACGGGACCACCGCGCGTGGGCCGGGCGCGGTGGCGATCGGCCGCGACGCCTCCGGCGAGATTCAGGCAACCGGCAAGATCACCGATGAGGGGTCGTGACCGAACCAGCGCGTATCGCCAACGCGTCCGGCGCCGGTTCGGTCGCCGTCGCCGGAGATGTCGTCAACAGCACCATCACCACCTACGCGACGACCGTTCCCGAGCTGCCGATCGAGGTCGCCTTTCTCGATCCCGCCCCGATATTCGCCGATCTGGAGACCGACCGGTTTGTCGGGCGGGAGTGGCTGGTCGTCGAACTCGATGACTTCCTGCGGCGCCACGCCTGCGGCTACTTCTGGCTCGAGGCCGATGCCGGGGTAGGTAAGTCGGCGCTGGCAGCCCGGCTCGTGTCGGACCGAGGCTGGCTGTGTCACTTCGCGCGGCAGAGTTCCGGCCGTAGCGCCGTGGCGCGGCAGAACCTGGCCGCGCAGGTACTCCGGCGGTTTCCGCACACCGGCCTCGCAGCCGCCGGCGTTGTTCCGGCCTGGGCGACGACACCGGAGGGTTTCGGTGTGTTCCTGGCCTCGGCCGCGAGCCGCTTGGCCGCCACCGGTGAGCGGATCGTCCTGGTGATCGACGGACTCGACGAACTGGACGGGGAAGCCCACCAGCTCCCGCTGGGCCTGCCCGCGGTGTTACCTGAAGGCGTCTTCGTCATCGGCACCTACCGCACGGGACATCCACCCGCTGTTGCCGACAGCGCGCACACCACTGTGACCATCGCGGCTCAGGACGAGCGCAACCGCGCCGACCTGCGAACCTTCCTTGACCGAGCGGTACGGGAGCCACCGCTTCGGCACGCCCTCGACGCCGCCGGCGTGGACCGTCAGCAAATCATCGACCGCCTGGCCGTCGCCTGCCAGGGCATCTGGATATATCTGCGCTACCTGCTGGCCGAGATCAAACTCGGGCTGCGTGGCGTCGACGATATCGATGATCTGCCCGGCACTCTGTGGGACTACTACCTGCGTCAGATTCATCACTGGCGGGCAGGACGCGACTGGGAGCACCATCTCCCGATCCTCGGCGTGCTCACCGCCGTCGACGAGCCGATCACCGCCCAGGCCGTCGCGGATCTGACGGACGGCGAGGTGACTGCCGTCCGACGGTTCTGCGACGGCCCGCTCCGCCCGTTCCTCACTGTTGCCGGCCGGCCCCGGGCCTACCGCATCTATCACGTCAGCCTCCGCCAGTTCCTGAACGGGCGTCTGCCCACCGGTCCCACGCCGGACGACCGGGAGGTCGTGGCGGCGGAGCTGACCGACGCGGTCCGGCAGGCGCACAGCCGCTGTGCCGACGCCTGTCAGGCGGCACCGGTCCCGTTCGGTGACGGCTACGTGGCCCGGCATCTGGTCCGGCACCTGGCAGCGTCCGGCCGGATGTCCGAAGTCCACGACCTTCTCGCCCGCGGCAGCACCGATGCTGACGGTCGGCCTGCGAATCTCTGGTACGCCGCGCACCTGGCAGCGGCATCCGGCGACACCTACCTTCTCGACGTGGGCTCGGCGCTGGCCGATGCCGTCCGGGCCGTCGACACCGCGCTCGCCGCCGGCCAGCCGCCGCAGCGCCTGCCCGAGGAACTGCGCTACCGGCTCATCCAGGTCAGCGTGCACGACATCGCCAACCGCATCCCCGCCGCACTGCCCGGCGCGCTCGTCAGCGAAGGTCTGTGGGAACTGTCCCGGGCGGCCATGCTGGTGCGCTGGATGACGCAGCCGACCGACCGCGCCCGCGCCCTCGCCGGGCTCTGCCCGTACGTCCCGGAGCCGGATCGTCCCAGCCTGGTCGCCGAAGCCCTGGTGTCGGCGAATGCCATCCCGGTGACCTACACGAACGCCTGGGACATCGCGGCGGCGCTGGGCCAGATCGCCGCGGTCGCACCACCCGCGCTGCTGGACCGCGTCTGGGAGGCCGCGTGCCGGATCAGGGACCACGACTTCGGTCCCTGGATACGTGCCGTCGTGCTGCCGCATCTGCCACCGCCCGAGCGCCGGACGGCCACCGCAGAGGCGCTCGCCAGCGACTTCGGCTATCTCGGCGCCCTGATACCGATCCTCGTGGAGACTGCCCCGGACCCGGCGCGACTACTCCGCCCACGGCTCAACCTGGCCGAGCTGTCGATCGACGCGTTACGCGAACTGAAGGAGCTTCTGCCGGCCGCGGCACGGCCCAAGGTGTTGGCGGCGTATCAGCGCACGGGAAGCCTCTCCGAGCCGGCCCGGAGCACGGCGCGCGCCACGCTGACCGTCCTGATGAACGAGAGCGAGCGTTCCCAACGGTGCCGAAAACTGCTGACGGCGTACGGGAATGAGGAAGCAAGCCTCAAGATCGCGCCGGATCTGCTCCGGCTGGTGCCACCCGCCCTGCACCCGGCGTTGCTCGATCGGATCCGCAACGACCGGAAGGGCCTCGATTTCACCGAAGCCGTGGAAGAGGACATGGCCATGGCGTCCGGGCACACCGCGGACTGGAACGACGTCATGGCCCGCCAGCAGATACTCGCCGAACGCCTGGTCTGCGTCGCGGACCTGCTGCCGGACGACATCCTCGACGCGGCGGTCAGCCGGGTCACCGCCTCGGCCCGCGGGGGTTCCCATCACTTTCCGCTGCCCCTGCCCCGTCTCGCGCAGGCCGCGGCGGTCCTGCCGGACCGGCACCTGCCGGACCTGATCGCTTCGGCTGGCCCGGTTGGGCTGGCCGTACTCGCGTCGGCCGTACCGGAGAAACATCTCGACGACGTGCTGCGGCAGGCGCATGACGATCCGGCGGTGGCGGCGGCGGTCGTTCCCCGGATCACCGACCCGCTGCGGCGCCGGACACTGTTGTCCGACGCGATCAACCGGGTGATGGAACCGCAGGAGCCCAGCCCGGTCTCGCTGGCCGCGTTCCGGAACTCGCCGCCGCCCACGACCAACACCCCCCAGCCGTCCAGCTACGACGAACCGGACCTCGCCTTCATCGCCCGGCTGATCGACGAAGCGCCGAGACTGGACGCCGGAGACATCCTTGACCGGGCCGCCATCCTTGCCCGCACGGCATGGTGGCTCACGCCCTCCGCCGTGGCGGCAGTCGGGCCCGGACTACGGCCAGAGGCGCTCGAGGAGGCCATGCGACAGTTCCAGCCGGACGAGCAGACGAAGGTCGCACCGGTGATGGTCGGGCTGGCCGCTGCCGCACCCGGCGTCGGTGACTCCGAGCTGCTCGCGTTTCTGCGCCGGATGCTGCCGGAGAACAACCGGGCCACGTTCATGGAATTGCTCGACGTCGCGGCATCGCGGCTGGCCCGAATTGCCGGCCCGGCCCACGCGACCACCTGTGCCACCGCGATCGAGGAGTGTTTCGCCTGGTGGTGACGGCAACCCGCCGGGCGCGTGACGACGCACCCGGCGGGCAGTTCCGGCAGGATCAGGAAGAGATGTTGCGAACGGTGTTGTAGAGGCCCGCCACCTGGTTGCCGTAGTACGGCGAGTACATGTACTGCGGGAGGTTGTTGTACTTGAAGTCGTTGTGTCCGTTGATGAGGCCCCAGTTGCCGTCGAACGCCATGAGCCAGGGACCACCCGAGGAGCCGCCGGTCATGTAGTTCGTCATGTAGATGGTGCCGCCGCCACCGTCGTAGGTCGGGCCGTTCTCGGCCCAGAGGGTCTGCCCGTTGAACGGGGAGGCCTGCGGATATCCGAAGGCGTAGTCGTACTGGCCGATCGCCTGGTTCCAGGCGATGCCCTGGCCACCGAGGTAGTCGGTGATCCGCCAGCCGTTGACCCGTCCGATGACCGCCGAGCCGACGTCGTTGGCGAAGTCGCCGTTGTTGTTGTACCAGGCGCTGGTGGTCCAGAGGCCCGTGGCGTACCAGTAGCCGTACGGCGCCGAGCCGTTGACGTAGTTCGGGACGAAGGCCCAGTTGGTGGCCCACTGGAGGTTGCCGGTCATGCAGTGCCCGGCGCTCCACACCGAGGACTTGCCCTCGGTGTTCACGACCGCGGCCGAGCAGACGTAGTTGAGGCCGCTGAGCGTGAAGAAGACCTTGCCGGTGGTCCGGGCGGTCGGGTGTCCGACCGGGTAGGCCGGGTCGTAGGCGTTGGTGCCCATCTCGGGCAGGTCAGCTCGGGGCTTGGTGACGGGCGGAGCCGGCGCCACGCTGCCCGCCGCGCCCTGCGGACGGCTCGCAGCGCCGGTGACCTGGCCGGGACGTGCGTTCTTCACCGCCGGGATCTCGCTTTCCGGCAGCGCCGCGCGCATCCGATCCGGGGTCCAGTAGGCGGCCAGCGCAGCGGCGCGGGCGTCGACGCCGGTGCCGTGGGCGGTGCGGGCGACCTCGGGGCTCAGTTGCGCGACCACGCCGACGACGCCCTTGTGGGACGTGTCGGGCTTCGCCTGGGCGGTGCCCGCGGTGGTGAGCGTCACCGCGGACAACGCGGTGACCAGCGCGAGGCTGCTCAGCAGTCTCCGGGACATTCTCCCTGCCTCTCCAGGTGGGGTGTGGGGGAGATAGAAAGATACGACGGAGAAGCGGAAAAGCAGTCATCAAAATGCGTCGGATGTCATCTGGAGAAAGACCTCGCCAAGCGAGCAAACATTGACCTGCTTGACTGAGATGGGTGAAGCGGTGTTACTCCCGACATTACGCCGAGCAAAGCAGTGGGAATTAATATCAATGTCATCAATTTTTATCAGAGTGGGCCTCGGTCGGCGCTTGGCCGACCGTGCTGGTAGATCACTTATGTGCTTGATCCAAACGCCACCTCGGCTTGTGAAGTCCGGCGGCACCTGTGGCAGTTATTGCATTGATGCAGGTCATCCGAAAGTGGATCAGGAAGCGGACGGCTGATGACCCGCTGCCGCAAGCCGTACCACGCCGAGACCGGCATGATGATCAACCTCGGGTACCTGGCCCGAACCGGCGCGGTGACCGGGCGTCCACGCGGACCCGGCCACCGCGCTCCCGGTCAGATCCGGGCCAGGACGGACTTCATCGTGTCGATCTCGGCCCGCTGGCTGGTGCTGATCCGCTCGGCGAGGGCCTTCGCGTCACTGTTGGCGCCCCGGGCGGCCTCGGTCCGGGCCATCGTGATCGCGCCCTCGTGGTGGGCGATCATCATGGTGAGGAACCGCCTGTCGAAGTCCCGCCCCGAGGCCGCCGCCAGCCGGGCCATGTCGACGTCGGACATCATCCCCGGCATGCCGTGATCCATCCGGGGCATCCCGGAGCTGGTCGGGCTGGCGCTACCACCGTGGCCCATGCCCGGCATGCCGCTGTTGCCATGATCCGTGCCGGGCATGCCACTGCCAGGGGTGGCGCTGCCGCTTCCGGTCGGCACGGGCGCGCCCCAGGCGCGCAGCCAGCCGCTCATCGTGGCGATCTCCGGTGCCTGGGCGTCCTTGATCTGGGCGGCGAGCTGCTTGACCTGCGGGTCGGCGGCCCGGGTGGCGGCCAGGTCGGCCATGGCCACGGCTTGCTGGTGGTGCGGGATCATCATCTGCGCGAACATCACGTCCGCCGCGTTGTGTGCCGAGGCGGACGCGGCGTCGGACGCGGCGGTGGCGGTGGGCGTGCTGTGGCCGCCGCCGACCGCACTGTGGTCGTCGCTGCCGCAGCCGGTCAGGACGACGGTGGCGGTGGTGAGGCTGACGCCGGCCACGAGGGCACGACGCAGGATGGTACGGGTCATGACGAGGTAAGCCCTTTCGGAGTCGGTGAACGTACGCGGAAGCGATCGCGCGGACACCCCCTGGGGATGTCGCGGCGGAGTCGCTCCTATACGCGCAGCACCGACACCGCGGCGACGCGTTGTCCCAGCCGGGGTGCCGTGGGCGGTCCTCGGGAGGCGGCCGGCGACGACCAGCGCAGACGGCCGGGCGTGGAAACCGTCCGCGTCACCAACAGCGCCGCGGCGAGCGCCAGCGCCGTCCCGAACGCGCCGATCACCGCGAGGCACACGGCCCAGCCCGGCAGGTGTCCCGGCGTACCGTCCGGCGCGGCGGCCAGCCCGGGGCACCCGTCGCCGGCGCACCCGCTCGGGACGGCGACGCTCATCGCGGCAGCGACGCTCATCGCGGCAGCGACGCTCATCGCGGCAGCGCCGCTCATCGCGGCAGCGCCGCTCATCGCGGCAGCGCCGCTCATCGCGGCAGCGCCGCTCATCGCGGCAGCGCCGCTCGTCAGGTCCGCTGCCGGTGCCGTCGCCGGATGCGCGCCCGGGGGCATCCCGTGCCCGGCGTGGCCGCCGGGCATCGCCAACTGGTGACCCAGGCTGTGCATCGCCGCGAGCCCGATCAGGGTGGCGGCCAGCAGCAGGAAGCGGACGACCCATCCGCCCCGCGTCGCCGACACACCGGTCACGGCCATCACGCTACCGTCACCCGGTCTCGCGTACCGGCTTCGCGGCGCTCGTCCACCGGGCGAGTCGTTCACGGGTCCTGACGATGTCGGGATGGCTCCTCTCGAGCACCGTGAGCCGGTCGGTGAGCACCCTCTTCAACAACGCCACCGCGAGGTGCGGATCCCCCTGCTCGCCGTACAGTTCGGCAAGTGACGCCTCAGTGGTGAGGGTGTCCGGGTGGTGCGTGCCGAGGGCTTCCCGACAGTCCCTGACGAGCTGCTGCATGTCGCGCAGTGCCCGGGCGGAGTCGCCGGCGGCGGCACGCCATCGGGCCAGTCGGTACCGGGTCGCGAGCGTGTCGCGATGCTGGGCGCCGAGTACGCGACGACGGTCGTCGAGCAGCGATTCGAATGCCGCCGCGGCGGCTGCCGGCTCACCCGCTTCCCCGAGCCAGTGGGCGAGATGGTGTCGGGTGTCAAGCGTGTCCGTGTGGTCGTCGCCGAGAATGCGGACGCGATCCATCAGGACCGACCGGAGTGCCGCGACGGCGCCGCGCGGATCGCCTGCGTAGCCGAGCCATCCGGCCAGGCTGTTGCGGTTGTTGAGGGTGTCCGGGTCGTCCGGGCCCAGAATCCGGATTCGATCGGCCAGCAGTGCGCTGAGTTCCGCGACCGCTCGCTGCGGCGCACCCGCGCGCCCGTGCCAGCCGGCTGCGTGGTGGCGCGCGTTGAGTGTCTGTCGGTGGCGTGGCCCCAGTGCCCGTTGGCAGTCCGCGACGAGCCGCTGGGCCGCAGCGGCGGCGTTGCGGGGTGCCCCGGCTTCGCCGCGCCAGAAGGCAAGGTCGCCACGGGCGGCGAGCGTGTCCGGATGGTCTTCGCCGAGGAGTCGCGACGCCGTCTCGTTCAGCCATTGCGCGAGTCGTACGGCTGCCGCCACGTGACCGGCTCGACCGAGGCTGGTGGTTGCCCGGAACAGCAGTGGGTGCACGCCGTCGCGGACGAGTTGGTCGCCGGCGTGCCGGTGGAGTGCGAGCGCGTTGGAGTGCAGAATTTCTTCCGGCAAGTCGTTGCCGCCGGTGTCGAGCCAGATGGCGTTGAGCGCGTCCGCCGCCGCACGGAGTGCGTGTCGCCGCCGAGAACTGCCGAGGCCGTCACGGGTGGCCCGCTGGACCAGGGCGTGCACCCTGACCACAGCCGCCGAGTCGTCGACGGTCACCAGGTTCAATCGGTGCAGGCTGCCCAGCGCGTCGGAGGCGTCGCCGGTTCGGAGTTCGGCGGTCGGTCGCCGCCGGGCGAGGTAGGCGCGGACGGCTGCGTGCTCGAAGAGCACGACCGGAATGCCGTTGGGATCCAGCCAGGCGGCCGTGTCCAGTAGGGGACGCGCCAGGCCCTTCGGGCGCAGACGGTCGGCGAGCCGGACCGACAGTGACCAGGTCGCGCTGACGGCGGCGTGATAGTCGTCCGGCAGGGCGTCGGGCTCGGGCAGGAGGTCGGCGAGTTTCGCGAGCCTGGCGGTGAGCCGTCGTCGGTACTCCTGGCAGGTCAGTCCGCGATCCTGGATGTAGGCGGCGGCCTGACCCATCGCCACCGGCAGGTGTCCAAGGTCGTTGGCCAGTTGGGCCGCTCCGTGCATGCGCTGTGGAGCGGTGGCGAACTTCTTGGTGAGGTACGCCATCGATTCGGCCGGGGTGAAGGGTTGCACGGTGATGAACCGACGACCCTCGTGGGCCAGGGCGGCGTCGCGACGCCTCGTCGTGACCAGAGTTCGACCGTGGGCGGTGTTCGGCGGCCAGAGATCGGCGATGTCGCCGGGAGCCGCCAGATCGTCGAGGACGACGAGCCATCGCCGGTCGGTGCTGGCGGCCCAGGCCAGGAACCTGCGGGCCGCCTCGGTGTCGTCCATCTGGTCGGCGCCGGTCGCGAACTGGGCGGCTTGCGCGTAGGCCGCGACGATGCCGTGGCGGTGGGCGGCATTGGCCCAGACCAGCATGTCCAGGGCGCCTCGGGTCCACAGGTCGAGGGCGTGGGCGACGGCCATCTGGGTCTTACCCACACCGCCCAGCCCGGTCAGGACCGACGTCGGTTCGGAGCTGGTCGTACCCGGGCGGTCAGCGGCCAACTCGCTGCTGATCGGCCGGCGCTGCCAGCAGTCGGCGGCGTGGGGTACGACACCGATGCGGCACGGCCAGTGCGGCTCCCCGGTGCGGTGGACCCGGGCACGGGTCGGGGCGGGCGGCCGGGGCACCGGCGAGTCCCGCATCCGCTCCGCGTAGGTGCGCGCGGCATGGACGTCGTACTCGGTTCCACCGAGTGCCTCGGCGATGGCGGCTGCCGCGTCCGGGCTCGGCCGCTTCCGGCCGCGAAGGACCTCACTGAGGAAACCGACCGAGTATCCGGACCGGGCGGCGACCGCCCGCAGTGATGGGACAGCCCCGCGACCGGATGTCTCAGCGGGGGCGCGGAGGCGCTGCCAGAGCACCAGAATCTCGGCCTCCCACGCCTCCGACACCCCGCCATTGTCCAGCTCTGCGTAGTCGACAACAACGCTCCGTGTCGGTGCGCCCCTGCTGGTGCGCCGTTCACCGTTCGCTCATGATCGCTCGCTGGTCCGCCGTCACCGCAGCTCAAGCCCCCTGCCGGGGCGGCTGTGTTCGCTGTCCACACCGTTGACGAGCCCCGGTGCCGACGCTTGGCGAAACACCCGTACGAGCTAGAAGGGAACTCGGATGAGACCTCAACTGATCGGCCGCCGGGTGGCGGTGGTCAACCTGGTGGCGTCGCTGATCGCCATGGCGAGCGCGCTCGCTCCCGACTCCGCCTCCGCCGCCACCGACGGCGACCTGTGGTGGCCCTCGAACGGAACGGTGACCGGCACGTGCGGCGAGCCCCGTCCGACCCACACCCACAAGGGGACGGACATCGCCCGCAGCCCCTCCACCGAGGTGTACGCCGCCTACGACGGCACCGTCCGGTGGAACGCCGTCGGCGCCGACCCCGCCGGCTACGGCAACTATCTCGACGTCGTCCACGCCAACGGCTGGTCGACCCGCTACGCGCACCTGCGGGAGACGCCCACGGCTCCGCTGGTTCCCAACGGCGCGACGGTGAGCCGCGGGCAGCTCATCGGGCACACCGCGGTCAACGGTGACTCCACCGGGCTGCACGTCCACTTCGAGATCCTCAAGAACGGCGCCTTCCAGTGCTCGGCCAACGCCGGCCGGGGCACGGTGATCACCGCGAAGACCCGGACCTCGATCAACATCGGTGCGACCTCCGGCGCGGAACCGGTCACCAACGGCGCCGGCGTGCACGTCACCGGCCCGAACTCCTACACCGACGTGTCAAGCACCGGCCAGGTCTACGCCTGGAACGGCGGCTACTTCGGCGGTTCGCCGACCGGCTACTCCGGGCGCTTCACCGACGCGAAGGTGACGTCGAACGGGGCAGGTTACTGGCTGCTCACGTCGATCGGGCAGATCTACGCCTACGGCAACGCGCCGTACAAGGGCGGCAGCCCCACGGGATACAGCGGGGAGATCGTGGCCATGGCCGCGACGCCGGACAACCAGGGCTACGTCATGCTGAGCGCGACGGGACAGGTCTACGCCTACGGCACGCCGTACCGTGGCGGCAGCCCGGGCGGCTACTCGGGGAGCTTCGTCGACATCGAGATGACCCCGGACGGCGGCGGCTACTGGTTGCTCACCTCGATGGGGCAGGTCTACGCCTACGGCAACGCCGCCTACCTCGGCGGCTCGCCCACCGGGTTCAGCCGGGCAATCGTCGCCATGTCGCGGACGAGCGACGGCCTCGGCTACGTCCTCGTGAGCAAGGCCGGACAGATCTACGCGTACGGCAACGCCCAGTACCAGGGCGGCTCACCGGCCGGCATCACCGGAGAGATCGCCGATGTCAGCTACCGAACCGACGGCCAGCCCGGCTACGTGATGGTCTCCACCACCGGGCAGCACTACGCCTACAACACGTCCTTCCTCGGTAACCCCACCGGAGCAAGCGGCGTCTTCTAGCAGGGGTAGCCGAGTCGGCCGGTCGCTCCCGAGGCGACCGGCCGGTTCGGCGACCGCGGTTCTGCCGCGAGCGAATCCGCTTGTCCCGCGGTCGTGCGCTGGAGAGGATCGGCGGATGGATCTCCATACTGCGGAACGGCAGCTCCAAGCCGCGCAGCGCGCCGGTGATGTCGAGGCCCTCGACGCGCTCCTGCACCCCCGGGTCGTGGGTGCCGGGCCGGACGGCTCGGTCTTCACGAAGGAGGACGACCTGGAGGGTTACCGCTCGGGAGCCCTGCGCATCACCAGCCTGGTGGAGGAGTCGCTCGACGTCCAGGAAGACGCCGAGACGGGGGTGACCCGCATGGTCGCCGCGGTGGATGCCGTCCAGGGCGGTGCCGTCGTGTCCGCGCGGTTGCGCTACACCCGGCTGTGGGTGCGTGCGGACGGCAACTGGCGGGTGTTGGCCGCCACCTTCGTCCCGGTCTAGAACCTCGGCAGTCGACCCGCTGGGCCGCCACGCACGGCGTCTGCGGCCTCTTGCTGCCCCGCCTCGATTGCGCGCCGGCGCCCGGGTGACCTCGGTGCTGGTCGCCCGGGCGCCGCGGGCTATGCCGTCGGTCTGGCCCGGTGCAGGATCCGGGCCAGCTCGGCCGGTCGGCTGAGCATCGGCCAGTGCCACGTCGGCAGTTCCTCGTACCGCCACGAGTCGCCGCCCATGTGCCGACACAGCGGCACGGTGGCGGCCATCCCGCGTGCCTGCTCGACGGTGAAGCTCGACAGCACGCCGAGGCGGGGCAGCTTCTCCCACGCCCCGGTGAGCCGCACCGGGCTGGTGGCGGTCGCCCACGGTTGGGCCGTCGACCGCTCACCGAGCAGCGCGACGATCGATTCATCCACATCTGCTGCACCCGCCGCCAGGTCGGCCCAGGGCGGGGGTGGCAGCCGCCAGCCGTCGCCGTGTTCGGCCACCACCGCCGCGTTGCGTTCACGCTCCCGGGGTGGGTTGAAGTCGTCGTTCGTCGCCCCGTCGGGCAGTGGGCCGGTGTCGACGAAGACCAGTTGGGCTATCCGGTCGGTCATGCGGTCGGCGGCGGCGGTCGTCACGACCGCGCCGGCGTAGCTGTGCCCGACGAGGACCACGTCGTGCAGGTCCTCGTAGCGCAGCAGGTTGACCACGTCGGTGACGTGGACGTCGAGGTCGGTGTCCGGGCGGGCCAGGTGGGCGCGCTCGCCCGTGCCGGTCAGGCTCAGCGGGTACACCTCGTGGCCGTGCCCACGCAGCGCGGCGGTGACCGGGCGCCAGGCCCACGCGCCGAGCCAGAACCCGGGAACCAGTACGAAGGTCGTCATGCGGTGCACGCTACGATCAATACCGGACAGATTCCGCCCGGAAAGGAGTCAGATTCTTGGCCCGCCCCACCGCGCGTGTCCTGGCGTTGCTGGAGATCCTCCAGGCCGGCGGTGGCTTCACCGTCGCTGACCTGGCCGGTCGGCTGGGCGTCGACGAGCGCACGGTCCGCCGCTACGCCGCGCACCTCGCCGACCTCGGCATCCCGGTCGAGGCCCGACGCGGTCGCTACGGCGGGTACCGGCTCGCGCCCGGATACAAGCTGCCACCACTCATGCTCACCGACGAGGAGGCGGTCGCCGTCATGCTCGGGCTCGTCGCCGCGACCCGGGCGGGGCTGGTCACCGCCGAAGGCGCGGCCGCCGAGAGCGCGACCGCGAAGATCCGCCGGGTACTGCCGGCCGTCCTCGCCCGGCGGATCGACTCGCTGCTGGAGACCGTGGACTTCACCGCACCGGTCCGGAAGCCCGCCCCGCCCGGCATCGAGGTGCTGCTGGTGCTCGCCGAAGCGGCCCGACATCAGCAACCGGTGAGCATCACGTACACCACCTGGCGCGGCCGGGCCGGCGAGCGGCAGCTCGACCCGTACGGGCTGGTCTTCCACGCGGGCCGGTGGTACGTCACCGGCCACGACCACGACCGCCGGGCGGTACGCACGTTCCGGCTCGACCGCATCGGGACTGCCCGCCCCACCCAGGGCCGGTTCGACATCCCGGCCGGCTTCGACCCCACCACGCGGGTACTTGCCGGTCTGGCTGCCGTGCCGTACGCGCACGACATGTCCGTGGTGCTGCACACCAGCCTGGCGCAGGCGCAGCGACGGATCCCACCGTCGGTCGGCACGCTCACCGAGGTGCCCGACGGCGTACGCCTCACCGCCCGGGTCGAACGGCTCGACGGTGCGGCACAGATGCTCGCCGGGCTCGGCTGGTCCTTCACGATCGACCGGCCGGACAAACTCAGGGACGAGGTGCGGGCGCTGGCAGCCCGACTGCTCACCGACGCCGACGCCGGAAGGTGAACGGCTCCGGAGGCGAAGCGCCGATTCCGAGGTCAGCGCGCCCGTGTCCGCCGCGAAGGCGCGTACCGCGGAAGCTCACCAGCGGCGGCTGCCGGGCCGACGGCCGGCGCCGGTCGCGGCCGGCCGGCCGACCGGCGCCGTCGGTGGCGTGCAACGCGCAGTGCACCAGGTGCGTGGTCGGGGACGCGGCGGCCGCGCCGGTCGTCCGGCGAATGGTCAGCGCCGCGAGCAGTCCACCGGCCAGGCACAGGGCCGCGCAGATCAGTACCGCGGTATGGAAGCCGGCGGAGAACCGGGCCGGCTGTTGCCAGTCACCGCCGGTGATGCCGGCGGCCGCGGGCAGTACCGCGACGGCGATCAAGCCGGCGGCACGGGCGACGTCGTTGTTGACCGCCGATGCGATGCCGGCCTGGTGGGCCGGCGCGGCATCGAGCGCGGTCGCGGTCAGCGGGGCCACCGTGGTGGCCAGGCCCAATCCGAACACGATCACCGCCGGCAGGACCTGGGTGGCGTACGTGCCGCCGGGGCCGACGCGCACGAGCAGGCCCAGGCCGACACCGACCAGCACCGGTCCGACGCTCATCTGCACGCGCGGGCCGATGCGGGCCGCGAGCGCGCCGGAACGCGCCGACAACAGCAGCATGATGAACGTGACCGGCAGCAGCGCGATGCCGGACTGCAACGGCGTGTACCCGCTCACCTGCTGCAACTGGATGGGCAGCAGGAACAGGGCGCCGCCCAGCGCACCGTAGACGATGAAGGTGATCGCGTTGGTGGCACTGAACTGCACCGAGCGAAACAAGCCGAGGGGCAGCATCGGCGTCGCCGAGCGGTGTTCCCAGGCCAGGAAGCCGGCCAGCGCCGCCGCGCCACCGACCACCGAGGCCAGCACCACGGGATGCGTCCAGCCGGCGCTCGGCCCCTGGATCAGCCCGTACGTCAGACCGACCAACCCCAGGGTGACAAGTGTGCCGCCGGTGGCGTCGATGCGGCCGACGGCGTCCCGGTCACGGGACTCGGGCACGTGCCGCAGCGCCACGGCCACGACCAGCGCGGCGAGCGGCAGGTTGATCAGGAAGATCAGCCGCCACGACCCTACGGCGACCAGCCAGCCGCCCACGAACGGGCCGACCGCGGTCGCCACGCCGCCCAGGCCGGACCAGGCGCCGATCGCGCGGCTGCGGTCGGCCGGCGTGAAGGCGGCCTGGAGGATGGCCAGGCTGCCCGGGGTCAGCAGGGCGGCTCCGACGCCCTGCAGCGCACGCATCGCCACCAGCATCTCGGCGGTGGGCGCGACGGCGCACAACAGCGACGCGACAGCGAACCACACCACCCCGGCGACGAACACCCGCCGTCGCCCGTACCGGTCTCCCAGCGCGCCCGCGACCAGCAGCAACCCGGCCAGGGTCAGCGTGTAACCGATGACCACCCACTGCAACGTGGCCAGCCCGGCCTCGAACTCCCGGCCGATCGCCGGCAGCGCGATACCGACCACGGTCGCGTCGATCGAGGCCATCGCGGACCCGAGCACCGTGGCCGCCACCGTCCACCGCCCGGACGCGCTCGAAAACGTCAGGCCCGACTCGGCCTCGGGTGCCCTCACTGCCGGATCCACGATGCAACTCCCCGCCGGCGGTGTGGCCGCCGGTAGCGCCAGTGTCTGCCTGATGCTGTCAGGACAACACGGCGGTGTGCCGTTGGATGAACGTGACGCGTGCGGCGACGTCACTCCGGGGCAGGGTGTGGAGTTCGTAGCCGTGTTGGGTGTAGGCGGCGACCACCGCGTCATGGGTACGCACGGCTTCGGCGAAGTCCTGGTGTCGTTCGCTGTCGGTGGTGTAGATCCGCGGCCAGGGCGGGGCGACGAACACACGCTGGTGATAGCGGAACAGCCGTGCTGCGGCTGTCACGTGCGCGGGGACGGGCTGGCCGAGTAGGAGGTGGTAGCCGACGAGGTCCGGGATTCCGCGGTCGAAGAAGACGGGTCCGGGATGCCGGCCGGCTTGGCGGTAGGAGCGGATCTCCCAGCTCAGCATGACCTCGGCGAACAGTCGTGAGTCCCCGGTGTGCAGCGCCTGGCCGCCGATCGACAGCTGGTCCTGGATGATCTGTCGCCCCGCTTCGTCGACGCAGGCGTGACCGGCACGCCGCAAGCTGTCGATCAGCGTGGTCTTGCCGGCTCCGGGGCCGCCGGTAATGACGATGTACCTGCTGCTCACGTCGTCCCCTCTGCTAGGTGCCCACGCCCGGTGCTGCTCGACGCCGTGCCGTCGCGGGGTGTGGACGCCGGGCACGGAGGAACGCCGTGGCCGTCGTGCGCCGGGTGGGCGTGCCGGCCGCGACCAGGGCGGTCATGTACGTGTCGAGACGTGCGCGCTCGTCGTCGGTCAGGGCGGCGGCGATCGCTTCGCCGTACGTGGGGACCAGGGGGTTGGGCGCCGCGCGCTTGAGTGCCGCCCAGTCCTCGATCGGGTCGGCGGGCACGTCGACCCGGGCGCGGTAGTCCAGTTCCACCGCCTCGAAGCCGGCGGCCGTCGCCCAGTCGACCAGGTCACGTTCGTCGAAGTCCATCATCGGTCGCGTGGCCTCCCCGCTCCGGTAGACGTCGCCGACCCTGGCGAACAGGTCGTGCACGGGCGAGTCGCCGGTGCCGAACAGATCATCCGGCCGGAGCCGTTCCGCGAAGCGGTTGATGGGCTCGAACAGGGAGATCCGTCCGCCCGGCCGCAGGACCCGGAGGAACTCCGCGAAGGCGGCGGCCTTGCGGTCGGAGTAGATGAGCACCGACCGGGTGGTCACGACGTCGACGGAGGCGTCAGCGATTGCGGTGAGGTCGTCGGCCGGCGCGACCACGAAGCTGCACCGCACGTCACCGCCGGCGGTGCGCCGGCACTCGTCGAGCACATCGGGCGACACATCGCTGAAGATGACGTGACCGGCCGGGCCGAGTCGATCCAGCGCGCCGAACCCGATCAGCCCGGTTCCGCAGCCCACGTCGAGCACCACGTCGTCGGCCGTCAGGGCGGCGCCGTCCAGGACGCCGTCACGGAACGCCGCCAGATCCCGCGCGTGGCGGGCGCGCAGCCCCGCGCTGTCGCCGTCCCGGCGGGTCAGGAGCCACTGTGCCCACTTGTCCGGCGCCACCGGGTCAGCGTAACCGACCGCCCGGCTCCGGGGCCTGGACCGGGCCGTCCCGCGAGACCGCGCCCGGCTTCGGTGGGGCCGCGACCGGTTGTCTCGTCGGTCCGGCAGCGCGGATCGTCGCCGGACTGCCGTCGTTCAGCGGCGGGCCGCGGCGAGGAGTTGCGGCGGCAGCCGGGTCCACCAGTCCGCGACCGCCTGGGCCTGCGGTGGGTACGGCCGGCCCGTCGAGCCGGCCTCGACCTCACGCAACAGGTCCCGGTGGCCGTCGGTGGCCATGCCGTAGGTCAGGGCCCGCAGGATGCCGTCGTCCAGCGTTGACGGCGCTCGCCTCGCCTGCTGCCGTTGGGCGGCCAGGACGCGCTGCCATCGTCCGGCGTCCATCCGCGCCCGCCAGTGGGGGGTGGCGCTGGCGGCGGCATGCCGGAGGGGTGGCGGCGCCGCCGGGTCGACCAGCAGCCCGTAGACCAGCTCCCGGTGGTCCGGGGTCTTCAGGAGAGTCAGCATCCGCAGCGTCGAGGCGACCAGCCCCGGGCCCCAGTCCTTCAGACGTCCCGGCATCTCCCCGAGGACGGCCGAGGCCAATGGCCAGCGGTACGGGGTGGCGGCCACCAGCATGACGGAGTAGAGCCGCAGATCGGCGTTGGGGCTGTGCATCGCCTCTGCGATCAGGGCGGGAAACACGTCGTCGTCGTCGGAAGGCTCGACGGGCAGCAGCCCCCGGGCCCGACGGACCAGGTTGTCGACAAGGACTCCCGGGTCGGCGGAGACGCCCTGCGGGAGGGCCGGGCCGCCGTCGTGGTGGAGGGCGGCCAGTTGGGCTCGCAGGCCGTTCTCGTGCGGTAGGAGGCGGGCCATCCCGGTGAGAAGTTCGCCGCTGAGTGCCTGCACCGCCGGATCAGGACCGGAACCGGCCAGAAGACCCCGGGCAGCGGCGGTGAGCCGCCGCCATTCCGGCGCTGTCCGAAAGTGGCCGGCGCGAAGCTTGCGTATCGCGGCCAACAGGGCGCCCTGATGCGCCAACTCGTTGTGCGGATTGTCGAGCTGGTCGAGGACGTAGCGGTTCGCGCGCCGATCCGCGGTGGCGTCCAGCAGGGACAGCGGAGTGATGAACACCGGGACGGCCCGATCATCGACCATGGCCGTGCAGGTCCGGACCGCCGCGGGGCCTCCGTCCGGGTGTCTCAGCAACCGGCTCATCGCCTCCTGTCGCAGCAGCCACTCCCGACCCTCGGCGACGACGAGTTCACTGAGCAGGTGGTGGCACATCTCGTCCCAGAGCGTGGGCGGGTGCAGCACCAGGCCGGGTCGGCGCCCGATCTCCGCGGTCAGCTCGTCCCAGGCAGCGCCGGTCATCGCGTACGGCACGCGGGCCTGAGCGAGCAGGTCGTGCCACCGCCTCGAAACAGAGGTCTCCGTGACCCGCACGTCACCCTCGTAACGGCGCGTCCCGGTGTCATCGAGGTCACCGTAGAAGCGGTGCACGGCGTCGCTGACCGTGGTGAGGGTCAGCTCGGGCAGCCCCAGGAGGCGTTCGTAGCAACGGAGCACGGTCCGGTTGACCGGCAGGTCACCGCGTTCCCAGCGGGTGATCTGCGAGGGGGCCAGGTCGCGCCCGGAGTCCGCAGCGAACACCCGGGCGAACTCTCGCCCCGAGCGCAGCCGCTGATCTGCCCCCAGAAGCCGGTTGGCTCGCAGCATCCAGCCGATCCGTCGCCGAGGCGCGAGGGGAAGCATGTCCCCAAGGTGCCGGGGTGGTCACTCCTTGTCAACATGCCATCGCGGTGCGCACGTACGGGTGCGGCCGTTGCGCGCCTTTCTTCGCGCGCAACGGTCCAGAGCGGAGAGCCGGGCGTGGGCGAGGCTTCGACGGAGGGCAGCCGCCGACGCACCAGGAAAGCCGGGTGGACGGTGAGGCGGCACGACGAGGAGGAGAAGCAGATGTTCCGGATCAAGCGCCACGACAGAGACGTATCCCGGAGCGGGCGGGCCGGCGACAGGGGCGATGCCGCTGCCGGATCGACCGCACGGCGCCGAAGCCGTGTCCCGGCGCGGCTCGCCGCGGTCGTCGCGGTCGGTGCCACGGTGCTCAGCCTGACCGCTGCTCCGGCCCATGCCAGCTGGCACGCCGCCAACGTCGGCGGCAGCGGCGTCAACGTCCGTGACTGCTACCACCCGACGAAGCCGCCCTGGCCGGGCACCTCATGCAGGCTTCAGGCCACGCTGGCGCCCGGCACCGCCGTGCACGTCGTCTGCCAGTACGTCGGCGAACTGGTCAACGGGGACACCATCTGGGACTACATCGTGTATCCGGGCGGCGAGGGCTACGCCGCCGACTACTACATCGACACCCACACCACCTGGTATCGGATGCCGTGGGTCGACGAGTGCGACTACTGAACTCTCGCGGGCGACGCGGCACGGGCAGCCGGGCCCGGTGAGTACCTGACGGGGCCCGGCACCCCAGCTCAGACGCAGCGGAGGTCCTGCCCGGTCGGACAGTGGACTCGAAAGCGCCGGCTCCATGAGGCATAGCAGGTCGCGCTCCGGGGAATCCTGACGACCATGGCGTCGTACTCGGTGAACAACGCGGCCGTCGCCCGCGCTCGGCGGCTCATCGAAGCCCGGCAGTACGTTCTCGACAGCGACTGGGGTGCCGTGCAACCCCGGGCGAGCGACGAGAACGCCTACCTCGACGGGCACTCGTGGACCGAGTACGGCGAGTGGTTCCTCGCCTGCACGGACGGGGCGAGCGAGGAGACGAAGGGGCGCTACGCCTTCGCCTACGGCGACTTCCGCCGGGTCCACCGCGCCGGGCTCATCGCCTGTGTCTACCGCGCTGCCGAGTGGCGCCACAAGGATGTCGAGCTGGCTGCGCACGAGCTGCTGCAACTGCTCGACCGCACCGCCGGCTGACCGCCCTTCCCGACCTCGCCGTGCGGGGACCCCGGCCCGGCGTGGTCACCTCGCGGAATCGCTGCGCGGGGCAGCGGGCGGTTCGGGCCGTCACTACGGTGCGGAGGATGGACAGCTCCCATCCGCAGGTGGTCGGCGTCGTGCACGAGGTGCCCGGTTCGACCGTACGGCTGCGTCCGGTGGCCGAGGACGATCTGGCGATGCTGCGCCGGTTCGCGGTCGAACCCGGGCTGATCGGGCTCGACTGGGCCGGCTTCCGGGACGCCGCCGCCCCGGGCCGCCGCTTTGCCGAGGACGGCTATCTCGGCGAGCAGGTCGGCGGCCTGATCGTCCAGGTCGAGCCCCCGGACGTCCCGGCGGGTTACCTCAGCTACCAGCAGCGCCGGGGCGGCGGGCGGGCGCCGTACTGGGAGATCGGCATCGTGCTGCTGCCCGAGTGGCGCGGCCGGGGTCTCGGCTGGCGGGCCCAGGCGCTGCTCTGCGACTACCTGTTCAGCCACACCCCGGCGCAGCGCATCCAGGCCGGCACCCATGCCGAGAACGCCGCCGAGCAGCGTTCGCTGGAGAAGGCCGGCTTCCAGTTGGAGGGGGTCCTGCGGGCCTGCGAGTTCCGGGCCGGCGCCTGGCGGGACGGATGGCTCTGCAGCCGGTTGCGCGACGACCCGTCACCACTGTGACCGGATGACTCGGCGCCCCCGGTTCGGCCCCGTGTCGATCTCGCAGAACAGGTGCCATTTCCGTGGTCCTTGTGCCCGGCGGTGAATGCCAGACGGATCATCGGGCCCCGCTCGCGCAGCCACGCCGGATCGGACGATCGACGCCGCCGGCGTGGCGGGACCGGGCACGGGAGGCTGTCGACGCGCAACAGGTCAGCAGTAAGTCAGCGAGGGGCGCACCTGGCCGGACGGACGTCCGGGGTGGACAGGTGTGGTGTGGACCCTCCCACGGAGCCGCGCTACATCGCTCGCGTGTTGTAGCGATCGAGCGTCGCCTTGGATGTCGACGCGTCCCGGAAGACAAGCTCCCAAGGACCGGTGTTGACGTCCATGTCCTTGCCGAAGCCGATCCACTTCCCGGCCATCCGTCGGCCGGTGGGCTCAGCGATGAGTTGGATTGCCCCGTGGTATCGGGCGCCCCGGTAATAGCCGGTGGGGTCGGTCTGCTCGACCCAGGTGCCGGTGACGACGGCACCGTCCACGCTCAGGTCGAGCGAGAGCGACGATGACGCCGAGCCGGGCAGGCTGCGCGCGGTCAGCCGGTCGCCGTGCTGGAGCAGCACGACGAAGTGTTGTCCGGCGAAGGAGTCTCCCCGCCCGCTGGAGTAGAACTGGTAGCGGCTGAGCCACACGCCCTCGTACGACCGGTGGGCCGAGGTGGGCTTGGCCGTCGGTGTGGGCGTGGCCAGGTCGGACACGGAAGAGGTCAGATCGTGGCCGCCGTGGTCGTCGTCGGTGACGTGCCCGTTGGGCACTGCGGCGAAGCCCAGGAGCGAGATGGGTAGCCCGGTGACGACTTCCAGCGCGCGGGCGTAGACGGGGCGCGGCGCGGCGATCGCGCCGGACTCCCATCGCTGGATGAGCCGCTTGTTGGCGTCGTTGGGTTCGCCGACGCGGTGGCCGGCGGCCTGGAGGGCGCGAGCGAAGTCGTCCTGGCTCATCCGCATTCCGGTGCGGACGGCGCGTAACGCGGTATTGGGGGCGGTCATGACCGCCACCCTAGCGTCATGTCGCCTAAATGTCGCCGGCGATGTGGCCGAGTTGTCGGTTCTTGTGCCGTCGCGGCAGGTGACATATCGACGGCACTGTGGAGCTGCGACGGTCGCTGTGCCGCCGCTTTCTGCAGGCGGAGGTGGGGAATGTCGGGCAAGGGCGACGATTCTGCGGTGAGCCGGGGTGAGCAGATCCAGGTGGTCGAGCGGGAGGCGGCGAAGCGGCGGCTTCTGGCAGAGGCGGAGGCGGACCGCATCCCGGTGGAGGAGACCACCCGGGCCGTACCGGATCGGCGGTGGCGTCGTGGGCAGCGTTGAGCTGTTGCCGGTCGGACGGCGGGTGGCGTACTGGCGGGGTCGGCGGAAGCTGTCGCAGCAGGTGTTCGCCGACCGGCTAGGCAAGTCGAAGAGTTGGGTGGACAAGGTCGAACGCGGCGTCCGGTCGCTGGACAAGCTCTCGACGCTTCAGGAGATCGCCCGAGTGCTTCGTATCGACACCGCCGCTCTGGTCGGCCAGGACGTCGCAGCGGCCGAGGTGGCGAGTCGCGGTGATGGCGTCGGGCGGATCAGGGCGGCGCTGTCTCGCTACGAGATCCCGTTGGGCAGGTCGGGAGGTGGCCCGGTGGTGCCGGTGGACCGGATGCTGCGGGATGTGGGGTACGCGTGGACGACGTTCCAGCACGCCCGCTACCCGCAGTTGGTCGACCTCGTGCCGGACCTGCTCACCCATGCACAACGCACCCACGCCGAGGCCCCGGTGGCGGGTCGGGTGCCGCTCGTCGAGGCGTACCGGATCACCGCTTCTCTGTTGCTCAAGCTCGGCGATGCCGAGCTGGCGTGGTTGGCGGTGGATCGGGCGATGCTGGTCGCCACCGGTGACCGGGAGTTGGTGGCCGTCGCGGCCGTGCAGCTCGGCCAGGTGTTACGCGCGCTCGGTCGGGTGCGGGAGGCGAAGGCGGTGCTGCTCGGTGCCGCGTACCGGATCGCCCCGCCCGTGCTGGACCACGGCGCACCGGCGGAGCTGTCCCTGTGTGGGACCCTGCTCGTCCAGGCCGGCCTGGCGGCGGCGCAGGACGGGAACGAGGCCGGCGCCGGCGAACTGCTCGACGAGGCCGACGGCATGGCGCAGCGGGTCGGTGACGGGTGCGACCATCACCGCACCGGGTTCGGTCCCACCGCCGTCGACCTGGCTCGCGCCAACGCAGCCGTCGAAGCCGGCGAGGCTCGTGCGGCGGTCGTCCGACATGAGCGGGCCGTCGCGCGGCCCGGTTGGCGGTGGCTGCCCGCCGAGCACCGTGCCGCGCATCTGCTCGATGTCGCCCGCGCCTACCTGCATGCCGGAGATGCCGGCAACGCGGCTCGCCTGGTGACCGAGGTCGAGCACACCGCACCGGCCGAGATCACGCACCGGCCCGTCGCCCGGGACATCCTCGCCGAGATTGCCCGCGACCCCCGGGCCCCGACCACGATCGCGAAGCTGAGGAGGGTCAGCGGCGGTGCTTGGTCATGCCGGCCATGACCCCACCCATGACGCGGACGCGGACCCGGCGCGGCAGCGGGGCGAGGCTGTCCTTGAGGATGCGGGAGAGTAGTCCGGGAAAGGCGGTGGCCCGGCGGCCGAGCGCGTCGAGTGACCGTTGCGCCACGTCCTCGGGGGTCAGGGTCCTGCCCATGCGCATGCCGGCGGTGTCGGCGAAGCCGCTGGCGACCGGGCCCGGCGCGGAGGCGAGCACGTCGACCCCGTGGGGTCTGAGTTCGGCGTGCAGTCCTTCCGCCAGCGTCTGGACGTAGGCCTTGGTGGCGGCGTAGTTCGCCGCGTTGGGCGCGCCCTGGAAGCTGACGATGGAGCTGAGCAGGATGATCCCACCGCGGCCCCGGTCCGCGAACCGTCGGCCGAACAGCCAGCTCAGGGCCAGCGTCGCGGCGCAGTTGACCTGGAGCATCTCCAGTTCGCGGGGCAGTTCGGCGGCGACGAACGGGCCGGAGGTGCCGAAGCCGGCGGCGGCGACGCAGAGACCGATGTCGGCGCCGGCGGTCGCGGCGGCGAGCGCGTCGAGGCTTTCCGGCCGGGCCAGGTCCAGCGGCAGCACCTGCGCGTCGATGCCGTGCCGCGCGGTGAGGTCGGCGGCCAGTTCCCGCAGCTCGGGCTCGCGGCGGGCCACCAGCACCAGATCGAGACCGCGTTCGGCGAGGCGGTGGGCGATCTCCCGGCCGATGCCGGAGGAGGCGCCGGTGACCAGGGCGGTGGGACCGTACCGTTCGAGGAACCGCTGGTGGGCGCGGCTGCGGGAGGCGGCGGGGGTGGGGTGGGTCTCGGATGTGGTCATGGCGGAGGTCGCCCTTCCGGCAGAGGTGGCTCGCCGGATGCCGGGCACCGAGCGAGTAGCATCACGCGACTCACCGTAGGATCGGTGAGTCGCTTCACGCAACTCACTGGGTGTAGGGTTGGCCGCCTCATGCTGGGCCAGGATTACGCGCACCAGACCTGCTCGCTCGCCCGCAGCCTGGAGGTGGTCGGCGAGCGCTGGACCATGCTCGTCCTCCGGGACGTCCTGGTCGGCCGGCGCCGCTTCGACGAACTCGTCGCCAGCCTCGGGGTCACCCGGACCGTGCTCACCCAGCGGCTCCGCCTCCTCGTCGCCGAGGGTGTCCTGGAACGCCGCGCCTACCAGCAGCGACCCGAGCGTTTCGAGTACCACCTGACCGCCAAGGGTCGGGAGCTGACCCCGGTCGTCGCCCAGCTCATGTGGTGGGGCGACCGCCACTACCCCGAGCCGGGCGGCCCGCCCCGGCTGCTGGTGCACGACGGCTGCGGAGGGCCGGTGCGGGCCGCCTACCGCTGCGGCGCCTGCCACGCCGAACTCCGCCCCGACCAGGTGGCCACCCGGCCCGGCCCGGGTGCGCCCGCGGCCGACGTGGATCGCCCGGACTGAGCCGCCGAGGCGGCGTCGCACGAGGAACCGGGCGGTCTCCGGTGGCCGCTTCCGGAGGGGCACTGGTGGCAGCCGGTTGTCGATAGTGTTCTCAGTCACACTGTCCGCACGTCCGGAAGGGTTGTGCCATGAGCTGTGGTCGTCGGCGGCTGTCGCGAACTGCCGCCGCGCTGTTCCTCCTCGCCGGGGTGGCTGTCCCCGCCGGTCCCGCCGAGGCGGCGAAGAAGGGTCCGGACCTCGCGGTCGACGCGTCCGGGACGAGGATCACGCGGGGGGTCGAGAAGAAGGTCGTCCACCTGAAGATCAGCAACCGGGGGGACGAGACCCCGAGCAGTGTCGTCGTCAGAGTCCGCCAGCCGCCGGAGGGCCTCCCGGAGCCCCTGCCGGTCGCCCTGATCTGGCACTCGGGTGGGGTGGGCGAGTGCGACGGTGATTTCGGGGGGTTCTACTGCGACCTGTTGCCGGAGCTGATCCCGGGGCCGGGGGAGACCGTCGACGTTCCCGTCGACGCCACCGTCTTCGGCGCGGCGGGGCCCTACCGGGGCAGGTTCGAAGTCACGGTCACCATCAGCCCGGAGAAGGACGCGAATCCGGCCGACAACACCAGATGGTTCCCGCTGGAGCTGGTCGACCAGCCCAGCGCCGACCTCTCGGTGGTCGCCCGGGACGTGAAGCAGTCCGTACGGATCGGCGCCGGCGGCACGCCCGAGCCCACCGGCACGCTGAACCCCGGTGAGACGGGCGCGGTGTGGCACACCATCGCCAACCAGGGCCGGAAGGCGGTCAGCGGAGTGCGGGTCACGCTGCGCCTGCCCGAGGGGGTCACCTTCACCAGGCGGCCGACCCAGTGTGTGCTCGCCGACGCCGGGCGGTCGGCGGTCTGCACCTACCAGGGCCTCACCCTCGTGCCGGCCGTCGAGGACACCGATCCGAACGACACGGTCTACTCGGCGGTCGAGCTGTACAACCTGGTGACGACCTCGGCGTCCGCCAGCGCGCCGGCGACGCTGCCGGGCGGAACCGTGCGGGTGGAGGGCCTCGCCGAGCGGCCGACGAACGACCGCACCAAGGCCGCGCAAGCCGAACTGCCCGCGAACGCCGTCGCCGCCCGGGTGGCCGACGTGGACGGCAGCGACAATCGGGACGGGTTCGCCGTGGTGCTGGCCGCGAAGAGCGGCGGCAACGGCAACGGTGACGGCGGCAACGGTGACGGCGGTGATGGTGACGCGGACGGCGGTGGTGGCGCCGGCGGCGGTGACGGCGGGTTGCCCGTCACCGGGCCGCAGGCCGGACTGATCGGCGGCATCGGCGTCGCGGCGCTGGCGGCCGGCGGCGTGTTGTTCCTCGCTGCCCGGCGTCGCCGGCTGACCCTGGTCGTCCCCGACGACGAGCGACCAGCGGCCTGATCCCGGGCGGGGCATGCCGCGGGGCGCCCGTACGGAACCGGTGGGGTGGCACCGGTTCCGTACGGTGCGGGCACCATCTCAGAGAGGACACCGCCCGCTGATGCGCCGGACCCTGCCGATCGTCGTCGCCCTCACCCTGCTCGGATTCTCCACCGGGTGTGCCGGCGACTCCGGCCCTGTCTCCACCGCCACCACCGCCGTCACCGCGCCTGCCGCAGCTCCGGCCGACGAGGTGACACCGGACGCCACCTCGCCCGCGCCGACCGCCGACAGTCCCACGTCGGCCGCGTCCGCGCCGGCGAAGCCGGCGAGCGACCCGCAACCGGCCCCGCCGAAGGTCGTCCCGGCGCTGACCTGCGGTCAGCTCGCCGGTGCCGACCTGGGCAGCCCGAAGGCGCCGTTCTACGACCACACCGACCACATTCCGTTGCTCGACGGCATCTGGAACGGTGAGGACGGCACCGGCGTCGCACTCCAGAAGCCCTGTGGGATCGGCGACCTGGACGGCGACAAGGCCGCCGACGCCGCCCGTGCGGTGGTCGTGCGCACCGGCGGGACCGGCCAGTTCTGGAGCGTCGTCTTCTGGCACAACGCGGCCGGGAAGCCGGCCTACCGCACGGTGGTCGACCTCGGCGACCGGACCCCGGTCACCTCGATCGGGATCACCGGGCAGAAGGCCACAGTGGTCTGGCTGACCCGGTCCGACGACGCGTCCATGGCCGAGCTCAACACGAGGCGGACCACCGTCTACCGACTCTCCGGCGTCACGGTCACCGAGCTGAGCCACACCGACACCCCGTACACCCCCTGAGCCGTGCCGTCCCGGGTGTACCGGCTCCGCGGGGCCGGGCCACCCGGACGGTGTCGACGCCGCGGGCCGCAGCCGTCGGCACCGGTCACGCAGATCTGATCACGCGGTCACGAACAGTTGTAGTATCGACGTCCGTCCACTCTTTCAGGAGGCGTGTGTGACGAGGTATGCGCGTTCGCTGATGGCGACGACGATGCTCGGCCTTTCCGTCCTGGCCGCGCCGGCCCCGGCCGGCGCGACCACCCGGGTCGACCTGAGCGCCCAGGCCGCGGCTTCCGGCTGTACGACGTGGGTGGAGTGGGTGCAGGAGGGCAGCAACAGCTACTACTACGGCCGGGGCAACGTGCAGTGCACCAGCGGCCGATACAAGGTCAAGCTCCGGTGCCGCAGCCTCCAGACCGGGGTGGGATACGTCGTCTACGGCGGGTACGCGGTGAACGCGCCCGGCACCGCCACCACGACCTGCTACAGCGGCAACGTCGCCGAGGGCGTGTACCCCGTCGACGATCCACTGCCGACGACCGGCGTCACCGGTTGCGTCTCCTGGGCGGAGTGGGTCCACGAGGGCAGCAACCACTACTACGGCCGTGGCACCGCCCAGTGCGACACCGGCACCTACCGGGTCCAGATCCAGTGCCGCAACGCGCAGACCGGCCAGCGGTACGTCGTCTCCGGCCCGGCCGTGACCGCCCCCGCCATCTCCACCACGACCTGCTACCAGGGCAACGTCGCGGATGTCGTCTCCGGTGTGCCGGCGTGAGGCGGGACGGGCCCGTCAACCGGCCGTGGACGGTTTGTACGCGATGATCAGCTCCCAGGTGCCGGGCAGCACCGCCGTTCGCGCGAAGCCGATCTCGCCGAGCAGCGTGGTGTAGAAGTCGGTCTCGCGGAGCCGGCTGACGCAGGTGTCCACCCCGATGAGGAAGTAGCTCCAGAAGAACTGCATGGCCAGGCGGTCCGGGGTGCGGAACTCCTCGCTGACCACGATCAGCCCGCCCGGCTCCAGGGCGGCGTACGCCTGCTCCAGCAGGCGGCGGGCGACGTCGTCGGGCCAGTCGTGCAGGACGCGCACGAAGGACAGCGCGTCGTAGCCGGGCGGCAGCGGTTCGGCCAGGAAGTCGCCGCCGACGAAGCCGAGCCGGTCCGGATGGCCGCGGGCGACGCGGGTGGCCGCGACGAGGGGCGCCACGGCGGGCAGGTTGTAGACGTCGGCCCGCAGGTGGGGCGCGCTGTCCAAAATGTGCGCGGCGAGCGTGCCGTCGCCGCCGCCGACGTCCAGCAGGCGTCGGCGGTCCGACCAGAGCGTGTCGGCGTGCCGCCCGACGCTCTCGCGCACCGGGCCGAGCCCGACGGCCATGCTGCGCTCGAACTCGGCGGTCTGGGCGTCGGTCCGGGGCGGCCAGGCGAAGTCGTCGTCGCCGATGCTGACCTCGCCGCGCAGGCTCTCGGTGAGCCGGCCGTGCAGCAGCCGCCACGGGTAACGGTCGCGGTCCCGTTCGACCGCGTCCGGACCGACCACCGCGGCGACCGTGTCCCGCAACCCGGGCAGGGTCCGGTAGGTGGTGGCGCCGATGTCGTCGCCGGACGCCTCCCGGGTCAGCAGGCCGAGACTCTCCAGACAGTCGAGGAACTTGTACAGCCGCAACGGGCGCATCCGGAACTGCGTGGCGAGCGCGTCGAGGCGGGCCGGGCCGGGCTCCAGCGCGTCGAGCAGCCCGGTGTCGAACGCGGTCGCCAGCACGTCCATGGCCTTCGGGCCGTTCGCGAGCAGGCTCATCAGCGCCCGTGGGGAGAGGGCGACGGTCATCGGGGCAGCTCCTTCGTCAGCGCGTCCATGAACGCGTCGACCTCGTCGAGGGTGTTGTAGACGTGCGGTCCGATCCGCAGGTAGCCGCGCCAGCTACCGATCAGCCCCTGGGCGGCCAGCCGGCGCTTGACCGCCTCGCCGTCAGGAACGTCGAGGCAGACCACGCCGCCGCGACGCTCGGGTGAGGTGGGGCTGACCACGCGGATCCCGGCCGCCGCGGCCCGGTCCAGGACCCGCCCGGTGAGGACCAGCGAGTGCGCCCGGACGGCGTCGGCGCCGATGCCCGCCAGCAGGTCGAGGCCGACCTGCGAGATCAGGGCGGTGAGCGGGTACGGCGTGCCGCCGGCGAACCGCTGCGCGCCGGCCGCCCATCCGTCGGACGGCTGGAACGTCAACGCCCGGTCCCCGGCCTGCCAGCCGGTGGCCGCCGGTTCCAGCGTCGACGCCAGTTCCGGCCGGACGTAGAGGAAGGCGGTGCCGACACCGCAGAGCCACTTGTGCGCGCCGCCGAGCACGATGTCGACGCCGAGGGCGGTGACGTCCAGCGGCACCACTCCGACGGTCTGGAAGGCGTCGACGACGACGAGCGCGCCGACGTCGTGCGCGCGGGCGACCAGGCGGGCCAGGTCGACCGTGGCGCCGGAGGTGAAGCTGGCGTGCGACACGCACACCAGCAGCGTCCGTTCGTCGAGACGGGCTTCCAGGGCGTCCTGGTCGAGGTGGGGGCCGCCGTCGCCGACCACGTCGAGTCGGGCGCCGTAGCGGCGGAACGCCCGGAAGATGAACGGGACCGTCGGGTACTCCAGGTCGGTGGTGACGACGCGGTCGCGGGGCGGACGGTAGTCGAAGCAGGAGGCCACCCGGGCCAGCAGCGTGCTGAGGTTTCCGTCGGTGACCACGCTGCCCGGTGGCGCGCCGAGCAGGCGGGCCACCGAGTGGGCGTACCGGTCGAGGCCGACGTGCCAGCCCTGCCAGACGTCGTCGCGCCAGGTGCGCAGCGTCTCCCAGTAGTCGCGCAGCACGGTCTCCGCCCCGGCCGGCACCGCGCCGGTGGAGTTGCTGTTCAGGTACACACAGGTGCGCAGCACCGGGAACTCGGCCCGCAGCGCGGCGTGCGTGGCCTCGTCGAGGCACCGTGGCGGGCTGCCAGGTCCCGATTCGGGTGGGCTCATGCGCGCTGCCCTCCCACCGGTTCGAACGGGCCGGGCCGGCGGTCGACGGACGTGAACACCGGCACGTCCCGGACCGCCGCCAGGTAGGGCGTGCCCTCGGTGTAGCCGGTGCCGGAACGCTGCCCGAGCATCCGGGTGGCGATGCGGTGGTGGGTGCGCCGCCACCGGAGCAGGGCGGCGGCGAACTCCTCCATCCGCCGCACCACCAGCCGCCGGCCCGGGCCGTCGAGTCGACCGTCGCGCACGGCCGCGCGGTACGCCTCGTCGATCGTCGCCCGGCCGGCCCGGACCCGCGCCCGTACCTCCGGAACCGACAGGTACGCCACCGAGTCCAGCCGGCCCGGGAGCGGGGTCCGGCAGAGCGACTCCACCCGCTTGTAGGAGCGGGACTGGATGGCGCTGGCCCCCTCGGTGTACTGCCGGAACGTCTGGAACGACTCCGGCTGCATGGTCGCCAGCAGCGAGAACAACGGACCGGCGTCGTCGAGCAGGTCGCGGGCGTACGCCAGTCGGTCGGCGGCGGGGGTGGGCCGGAGGTCGGCAAGCGCGGCGACGGTGGCGTCGAGTTCGTCGACGAGTGCGGCGAACAGGCACTCGTAGGCCTGAAGCACCCGGATGAACAGGTACTCGTCGTGTGTCACGTGCACCGGCAGCATGCTCAACCGCAGCGACAGGTCCGACGGGGGATCGAGGGTGGCGGCGACGGCGTGCAGTGCGGCTGCGGCATCAGCCGGAGCGGTGTCCTCAGGCCACGTCGGGTGACCGAGGCGCCGCAGCGCGGGAGCGGCGGCCCGGGTGCCGAGCCGGCAGCGCTTGGCCACCACCGCCCACGCGGGACGCCGGAGCGGGAACAGGTCGGCGGCGCCCCGGGCAGCGGTGACCTCGAACGCGACCGCGTCGGCGACCAGTCGGACGAACAGCCGGTCCCGGTCGCGCCGCGTGGTGGTGTCGTCGCCTCCGGTCGCGACCGCTTCGTCCTCGCCGGTCGGCAACCGCAGCAGCCGCAGCGCCAGATAACTTCGGTAGTCGTATCGCCCGTCCCACTTGTCGAGAGTGGCGTCGAGGAAGTCGTCCAGGAGCCCGGGTGCCGCACCGCTCCCGGTCCGCTCGGGGGCGGCGAGGCGTTGCCGCGCTCCGTCGAGCAGTTCGAGTAGTCGCGGGTCGACGAAGTGTTTGCCGACCCGGTGGAATTCTCGCAGCACCGCCGCGTAGGGAAAAGTGCGGGGGTCCGTCGTTCCGGACAACCAGTTGGTCAATTCGCGCACGGGCAGCCCTTCGGGGGTGAGGACGACTGTCACGCAGGTGCACCGGAGACCCTGCGTCGGACGCGGGCCGTCAGAGCGGGTCGGTCCCGGGGCTGCCACCGGGGGTGTGGAGTCGGGCCTGCCACAGGTCCGGGAAGAACCGGTGCTCGACGAGCCGGGCGAGCACCGTCGCCGAACTGTTCGGCGCGCCCGCCGGAGCATGGCCCCCGACCCGCAGCGCCACCTGGTAGTGCCGGAACCGCCACAACGCCACCCGCTCGTCCCACTCCACCATCGTCTCGGCGAGCCGGCATGCCGGATCCGTGCGGTCTCCTGGTCGCAGGTCCACCGCGGTGGACCCGTGCGCGGCAAGGTGGTCGGCGAAGGCGCGGTCGAGCTTCCGGCTGGCCGCCTGGACGTGCCGCCAGCCCGGCGACTCGGCGCCGGATCCGTTGCCCAGCGCGGGCTGCATCGCCTGGAAGTCCGCGGGGGACAGGTGGTCCAGCATCTCCAACTGGTCGGTGACCAGGCGTACGGCGAGGGTGGCCCGGGCCAGCAGTGCCGCTGCCCCGGCCAGGTCGCCGACGGCCACCCGGGCGGTCGTCTCGGTCACCTCGGCGGCGGCCAGCTTGAACCACAGCTCGCTGGACTGGTGCACCACCTGGAACAGCAACTCGTCGCGGTGAATGACCTCGTCCGGGTTTCGTTGCAGTCCGAGCAGCACGTCGGTGCGCATGTAACGCGCGTAGTCGGTGGTGCCGGACCCGGGTAGGACGGGCGACTTGTCGCGCTTCAAGGATGGCCTCCACTCGGCGTCGGCACGCCGGGAGTGGCGGTGCGGCGGAGCCATTATGCAATGACGAAAGACGATGCGCCAGCGTTTGGTCAACTTCGATTCGACCACTTCACTGACCGGTGGATCAGCCGGTTTTTGCTCGAAATTGGTGGCCAGGGTGTTTCTTTTTCGTTAACCCGCTGGAGGGCGTGCGGGTGCGCGGCCGGACGTCCGGGCGGGGCCACCGCGACGCACCGAACCCGCCACCGAGCCGCCGGCCCTCCAGGACGGCATGCGACGCTCAGGTTCCTCGACCAAGGGAGCAACGTCGCGTGGCCCCGGCGCGACCGCATCAGTCGCACAATCTCAGGCATGGCAGCGCGGCCCCACCCGACCCCGACACCCCTAGTGCCCGGAGGAACGCAGACCATGGACCACGCATCTCAGCTCATCCAGGAGCGGAGTGCCCCGCCGGCCACGCTGGTGATCTTCGGCGCCTCCGGTGATCTGACCCGACGCAAGCTGCTGCCCGCAGTCGAGAGCCTGGCTCGACACGAGCGGCTCCCGGACCAGTTCGCGCTGGTCGGCGTCGCGCGTACGCCGATGACCGACGAGCAGTTCGCCGAGAGCGCCCTCGGCGGGCGCGAACTCGCCGACAAGCGCCAGCTCCGAGGCGGCGTACGTTACGTGGCCGGCGGCTACGACGACCCGGCGACCTACAAGCGGCTCGTCGAGACCCTCGACGAGCTGGACGCGCAGCGGGGCACGTCCGGCAACCGGCTCTTCTACCTGTCGACCCCGGCCGGCGCCTTCGAGCCGGTGATCAACGGGCTGGCCGGGGTCGGGCTCAACCGGCCGCGTGAGGGCTCCTTCTCCCGCCTGGTCATCGAGAAGCCGTACGGGCGCGACCTGGTCACGGCCCGGGAGCTGGACGCCGTCGTGCACAGCGCGTTCGACGAGCACCAGGTCTTCCGGATCGACCACTATCTGGGCAAGGACACCGTCCAGAACGTGCTGGCGCTGCGCTTCGCGAACTCGATCTTCCAGCCGATCTGGGATCGCTCCTGGGTCGACCACGTGCAGATCACCGTCGCGGAGACCCTTGGCGTCGGCACCCGCGGCGGCTTCTACGAGGAGGCCGGCGCGATGCGGGACATCGTGCAGAACCACGTGCTCCAGGTTCTCGCGCTGGCCCTGATGGAGCCGCCGGCCTCGTTCGAGGCCGAGGGCCTGCGCAACGAGAAGGTGAAGCTGCTCCAGGCGATCCGGCTCCCCACCGACCGGGACATCGCCGAGGCCGCGGTCCGCGGGCAGTACACCCGGGGCGGCACCCGCGAGGAACTGATGGCCGGCTACCGCGAGGAGGCGGGCGTCGACCCGCTGTCGCGGACCGAGACCTACGCCGCGCTGCGGCTCAACGTGGACAACTGGCGGTGGGCCGGGGTGCCGTTCTACGTGCGTACCGGCAAGCGCCTGCCGGCCCGGCTCACCGAGGTGGCGTTGCAGTTCCAGCGCCCGCCGCACCTGCCGATCCCGACCGACCAGCTCACCGGCCTCGAAGCCGACGCGCTGATCCTGCGGATCCAGCCGAACGAGGGCATCTCGCTGCGCTTCGGCGCGAAGGTGCCGGGCCACTCGTTCCGGGTCCGCACCGCCACCATGGAGTTCTCGTACGACCAGACGTTCGTCGAGGAGTCCCCGGAGGCGTACGAGCGGCTGCTCCTGGACGCGTTGATCGGTGACGCGTCACTCTTCATCCGCAGCGACGAGGTGCAGCAGTGCTGGCGGATCGTCGATCCGATCATCGAGAACTGGGAGAAGGACGACACGCCGATCCCCACCTACGAGGCCGCCTCCTGGGGGCCGACCGACGCCGACCGGCTCATCGGCCGGCACGGCCGCAGATGGCGCAACTCCGCATAGCTCCGCGCTGACGGACGCTCCGCCGCGCCCCCGCCCCGCCCCTCGACCGGGCGGGGCGGGGCCGGGACGTGCACGGCCCGGCCCGGCCCGGTGGCGGTCGCGGGGCCTACGGTCCGTCGTCCCGGGACGCATCGGTGGTGGAGTCGCCGGCTAGCTCCCGCCATCCGGCGAGGTTGTGGCGGGTGTTCACGGTGTCGGGGTGGTCCGCTCCCAGGACCCGGAGCCGGTCGGTGAGGAGCTGCTCGTACGCCGCGATGGCGCCGGTGGGATCGCCCGCCATTCCCCGCCAGTGGGCGAGGTTGTGCCGGGTCGTCAGGGTGTGCGGGTGGTCGGGCCCCAGCACCCGGAGCCGGTCGGTGAGGAGCTGCCGGTAGGCGGTGACGGCACCGGCGGGGTCGCCGGCTTCTCCCCGCCACCGGGCGAGGTTGTGGCGGGTGATCAGCGTGGCGGGGTGGTCGGGCCCCAGCACCCGGAGCTGGTCGGTGAGGAGCTGCTGGTAGGCGGTGACGGCGCCGGGGGCGTCGCCGGCCTCTCCCCGCCGCCCGGCGAGGTCGTTGCGGGTGATCAGGGTGTCGGGGTGGTCGGGTCCCAGCACCCGGAGCTGGTCGGTGAGGAGTTGCTCGAAGGCGGCGACGGCGCCGACGGTGTCTCCGGACTTCCCCCTCCAGTAGGAGAGATTGCCGCGGGTGGCCAGGGTGTCCGGGTGGTCGGGCCCCAGCACCCGCAGATAGTCGGTGAGGAGTTGTTCGAAGGCGGCGACGACGCCGGTGGTGTCGCCGGCTTCCACCCGCCAGCGGGTGAGGTGGCCGCGGGTGGCCAGGGTGTGCGGGTGGTCGGGTCCCCGCACCCGGAGCTGGTCGGTGAGGAGCTGTTCGTAGGCGGCGACGGCACCGGTGGCGTCGCCGGCTTCTCCCCGCCAGTAGGCGAGGTTGTGACGGATGTCCAGGGTGTGGGGATGGTCGGGTCCCCGGACCCGCAGGCAGTCGGTGAGGAGCTGTTCGAAGGCGGCGACGGCGCCGGTGGGGTCGCCGGCTTCTCCCCGCCAGTAGGCGAGGTTGTGGCGGGTGGTCAGGGTGTCGCCGTGGTCGGGGCCCAGGACCCGCAGGCAGTCGGTGAGGAGCTGTTCGAGGGCGGTGGCGGCGGCGGTGACCTGGCCCATGTCGCCGAGGCTTCGGATGCTGCGGAACAGCAGTCCGTGGGGGTCGGGGAGCAGCAGGCTGTCCCCGCTGCCGGCCCGCAGGGTGGCGGTGTTCGCGCGCAGGGTCTGCGCGTACTTGGGGTCCCGGTCGATGTCCGGCCAGAGGGCGAGCAGCCCGTCCGCGGCGGCGCGGGCCGCGGCGCCCAGCCGGGCCGTGTCGCCGTGGTCGCGGGTGGCGCGTTGCACCAGGGCGTGCACGCGCACGCCGGCGGTGGCGGCGTCCTGGGTGACGAGGTTGAGTCGATGCAGGTTACGCATGGCGTCGGTCACCATCGGTGCTGCCACGTCCTGGCCGGTCACCGCGCCGAGGTGCGCGACGACCGCGTCGGTGGTGAAGACCGCCTCCGGAATCCCGTTGGGGTCGAGCAGCGCGGCCAGGTCCAGGACCGGTCGGGCCAACCCCCGGGGCGGGTGGTTGTCGGCGGCGTCCAGGGACAACAGCCAGGTGGCCGCGACCGTGGCCCGGTGGTCGTCGGGCAGGGCGTCGTCGGGCGGCGCGAGATCAGCCAGGCGCTGACCGGCCAGCCGGTCCCGGTAGGCCGCCGCGTCGATGCCACGATCGCGGATGAACGCCGCGGCCTGCGCGACCGCCAGCGGCAGATAGCCGAGTTCGGCGGCCAACGCCTCGACATCGCCCTGTTGGTCGCCGGTGGTGCCGGTGGCCCGGGTGAGATAGTCGACGGCCTCGGCGGGGGTGAACAGGTCGACCGGCACCAGGACGCGACCGTCGGTGTGCAGGACCGGATCCCGACGGCGGGTGGTGACCACGGTACGGCCGTCACGGTTGGCCGGCGGCCACCAACCGGCGGCGTCGCCGGGCGCGTCGAGGTTGTCCAACACGACCAGCCACCGCCGGTCGGTGCGCTCCAACCACACCAGCAACCGCCCCGCCGCCGTCTCCGGCTCCAGATCAGCGGTCGCCACACCGACAGCACGTGCGGCCTCCGCGTAGGCGGCGATGATCGCGTCACGACTGGACGCCGTGACCCAGACCAACACGTCCAGCTCACCATTGGTGTCGAGGTGACGAGCGAACTGGGCGGCCAACTGCGTCTTGCCGACACCACCCATCCCCGACAGCACCTGGGTCAACACCGCGGTCCGCCCGGTCCGGGCCGCCCTCATCAGATCGACGCGGGCCGCGCGGTCCTGGAACCAGGCGGCCTGCTGCGGCACCCGGCCGATCCGGACCACCCCACCCACCCGGGCCGACCCCGCGGCACGTGCCCCACGGGCGTCGAGACGGTCGAAGACCAACGACGCCAGCGCGAACACCGCGCCCGCGATCCCGGCGATCCAGCCGGCCTGTTCGGTGCCCGTCCAGCCCGGCCGGGGCGACCACCAACCGGCCGGCAACCACCAGGCCGACACGGCCACCAGCGCACAACCGACAGCCACCACCGCGAGCACGACCACGCGCCGCCGCAACCGACGCCGGAACACCCGAGTCACCCCACCATCATCGACGGTCACCACAACGCCCTCACCGTGGACCGGTACGGCACGGCGGGAAGCGTCGTTCCGTCCCGGGCCGGTTGGCGTGACCGCCCGGTGGGTCAGCCGATGCCGTCGACGGCGGCCCGGAGCGCGTTGACCGACGGGTCCCAGGTGAAGTTCAGCACGGGCAGGCCGGACGCGGCGGCGTTGCTGTCGCCGCCGAGGACCACCGCCCGCGGCTTGCCGGAGCCCTGCGGGACCACGAGGTACCAGCTGCCTTTCACATTCGCGATGAACACTTCGTCTGCCTCCTGGTCCGGCGGGTTGGGGTTGCCGCCGTCTCCGACGTGGTTCTCGAAATCCGTGGTGGCGCCGAAATTCGTCGGGCTGCCGGTGTTCAGCCAGAGACTCGTGTGCACGTGCGGCCCGACACCCTGGTCGCTGCCGTTCGCCGACGCGCCGGAGTAGGCGATCGTCTGGCCCCGCGACACGCGTTGCCCGGTGGAGACGGCGATCCTCGACAGGTGCAGGTGTCGGGTGTAGTTGCCGTCGTCGTGGGCCATCCCCACGACGCGTCCGGTCCCGGTGGAGGTGTCGGTCTTCACGAGACGGATCGTGCCGTTCGCCGCGGCCACGACCGGGGTGCCGGTGGCCACCGCGTAGTCGGTGCCCGGCTCGGCCGAGGGCGGCGTCCGGTTCCGGTGGTCCTGCCAGGAACTGGAGATCCGGACGTTCCCGCAGGGCCGCTGATAGCTGCCCGCGGCCCGGGCGACGCCGGGCAGCAGCGCGAAGGCGGCCGACACCCCGGACGCGGCCAGCGCGGCGCCGGTGAGGAACCCCCGCCTGGAGAGCCCTCGCAGGTAGGCGATGCCGTCGAGATCCTCGGGCCCCGGCTCGCCGCGGCCGGCATTCCGCGCCGGGCTGGAGCGCGGCTCTCCACTGAGGATCATCAATGCAACCTAAGGCTGCTCCCGGCGAAGGGCAAGGGCCTCGCGGCGCGCGCCGGCCGGCGAGGCCCCCGCCGACCGCTCAGCCGGGCGGCGTCCCCGTGCCGAGATCAGCGGCGCGAGGGTGAGGTCGAGTTCGCCGGCCTCGACGGCGGCCAGGTGGGCGTCGATCTCGACGTCGTCGGCGTCGGGCGTCAGCTTCCGACGCACGTGGCGGTGGCTCCCCCGCCGGTTCCGCTGCCCTGGAACCCGAAGCTGGTGGACTGGCCGGCGGCCAGTTGTCCGTTGTAGCTCTGGTTCGCGACGGTGACCGTCCCGCTGGTGCCGTTGGCGACGCCGTTCCACAGCGAGGTGATCGATGCTCCGCCGGCCAGGGTGAGCGTCACCCGCCAGCCGGTGAGGGCGGTGCCACCGGCGGTGACGTTGACGCTGGCGACGAATCCGCCGTTCCACTGGTCCTGGACGGAGTGGACCGCGGTGCAGACGGGGGTCCCACCGCCGGGCGGGGGAGTGGTGGGCGGGGGAGTGGTGGGGGGCGGGCTGGTGGGCGGCGGGCCGTCGTCGAGCGTCAGGTTCTTCTGCTGGACGGTCCACTGGCTGTGGCACAGGCCGCAGTCGGCGCCGACGAAGTTGCGCCCGGCGGTGGTGTCACCCTTGAGGCGCCACTTGAGGTAGAGCACGGCCACCCGGCCGAACTCGCCGCCGTTGGGCTGGTCGTAGGTGCCGCCGTGCCCAACGTTGAGATTGCCCATGAACGCGGGCAGCCCGGCCGGCAGCTTGCCCCAGTCGTCCATGGCATTCGGGTAGGCGATGTCGCTGGGCCCGCCGACGAAGTAGGCGATCGGCTTGGTCAACCGCCTGAGCTGGTAGTCATCGGCATCGTTCAACAGACCGCTGCTGAAGATGCCGGTCGTGGTGACCCGCGGGTCGGCGGAGACGGCGTACGCCTCCAGCCCGCCACAGGAGAAACCGGCGACCGCGATCTTCGACGTATCGAGCCGGTTGTAGTACTTGCCGCCCGATCGGGAGTTCTCCGCGACGGCCCAGTCGATGGACTGGGTGAGCATCTGGGAGGTGGTGGAGCCGGACCCGTTCGGCGCCCCGCTGGCGATGGCGAGGAAGCCGTGGGAGGCGATCTCGCGGAGGAAGTTGCCCTGGGAGAGGCCGTTGGCCGAACAGCCGCCGTTGCCCCACACGAGGATGGGAAGGCGTTCGGACGGGAGCGTCTGGGGCCGGAAGATGGTGTGGTTGGCCAGGGTGGTCGAGGTCTCGTAGTCGGCGGGATAGGGGCCGGAACCACCCACCGCGGCGTCGGCCGGTGTCCCGCCGAGCACCATGACCACCGCGGTGACGGGAAGGACGACGGCCGCAAGCCCCGCCCAGATCTTCGATGTCCGTCTCATGCGTACTCCCGCGGATGTCGCCACGGCACTGCCTGTGGTGGCCGGTGGCGGTTGGCCGCTCGCGCCTCGACCGACCTGGGTCATCCAGATGCGCGCGGGCGGGAACGGGATGCGGTCACTGTCACAGCGGCAGCGATAAGTGTCAATATGATGCCCGACTGTCGGGACTCGCGCGCCGTGAGTCGCGGGTGACCATGACGTAGCCGGTGGTGGTGACGCCCAAGGCCCGTACGCCCAGTGGCGGGTCCACTGCGCCGCGGCGGCGAGAGTATGCAGATGCCCGAGGTCGACCCAGATCGGGCGGCGGGGGCGTCGCGGCCCGAGCCGCAGAGGTTTCTCGGCGTTCGCCGGCCGACGCGGACGTCCTCGCCCTCGTCCTCGCCGGCCAGCGGCGTGCGGCCGACCGCTCAGCCGGGACGGCGTCCCCACGCCGAGATCAGCGGCGCGAGGGTGAGGTCGAGTTCGCCGGCCTCGACGGCGGCCAGGTGGGCGTCGATCTCGACGTCGTCGGCCAGCCCCGCGGCGAGCAGCTCGCCACGGACCATGCGCACCGTCGCGGCCTCCAGCCGGTCGCAGGGCACCCCGCCGACCGGGAAGCAACCGGCCGCCGCGACCTCGACCAGGCCCGCCGCCCGCAACGCCCGCGGCAGCGTACGGCCGTAGCGCAGATCGGCGCCGCGGCGGGTCAGCAACTCCCGGACGGCCCGGCGCAGCCGGTTGGCGCGCCGCTGCGCCGGGCCGACCTCGTCGAGGCAGGCCAGTGGCTGCAACTCGGTGTCGGCGTCCTCCACCACCAGCCATCCGCCGGGCCGCAGCGCCGCCGTCATCGTCGCCAACGCCCGGGCCCGGTCGGGCAGGTGAACGAGCACGAGCCGCGCGTGCACCAGGTCGAACGTGCCGGGCTGCGGCGGCGGGTCCGCGACGACGTCGTGCCGGCGCACCTCGTACCGGCCGTGCGGGTCCAACCAGCTCGGATCGAGGTCGGTGGCCAGCACGTGACCGGTCGGCCCGACGGCCGTGGCCAGCGCCTCGGGAATGCTGGGGCCGCCGGCGCCGACCTCCCAGCAGCGCCAGCCCGGCCCCACCCCGAGCCGGTCGAAGTGCCCACGCGTGACCCCGTCGAACAGCTCGGCCAGCCAGGTGAACCGCTCACCCGCCTCGGCCCGGGCGTTGTCGAGCAGGTAGCGGTGATCCGGGGAACCCATGCCCCCATCCTCCCGCCCCCCGGACGCGGTGTCAGCGCGACCGGGGGTGGAACTCCCGCTATTCGGTGCGCAGGGCGGTCGCGGTCCGGGCCCGGGCCGCCCACCCGGCCGGCAGCAGCGCTCCGAGCAGCGCCGTCACCGGTCCGCCCAGCGCCAACGCCGCCAGGGTGACCGGTCCGTACACGTCGAGCAGCGGCTGCGGCAGGTGCAGTCCGCCGTTGGCGGCCATGGTGGGGACGACGAGCCGTTGCACCGCCACGCCCGCGGGTACGCCGAGCAGCCCGCCGAGCAGCCCGACCCCGGCGACGGACGCGACCACCATCGCGATCGTCTGGCCCGGCGTCATGCCGAGCGCCTTGTGCACGCCGAGATCGTGGACCCGGTCGCGCAGATCGAGGACGAGCATGTTGAGCACACCGAGCGCGGCCACCGCGAGGAGCAGTAGGGTCAGCGTGGCGGTCAGCCCCTCCACGACCACGAGGAGCGGGTCGGTGTCCAGGCCGGTCGGCTGCGCGGTCAGGCCCCGGGCGGCGAGGGCGCCGGTCAGCGTCCGCGCGTAGTCACCGGCGTCGGTGCCGTGGGTGAGGGCGACCCGGTATTCGGCCGGTTTCTGGTCGGCGACCGTGGCGGTGCTGGTGAACACCGCCGTACCGGACTCGAAGACCTCGCCGACGATGCGCAGGCGTACCGGCGTGCCCCCGACGTGGACGGTGACGGTGTCGCCGATCCGGGCTCCCGTCGCGGTCAGCAGCGGACCGCCGGCGACGGCCTCGCCGGGCGCCGTGAACCAGCGTCCGGACACCATCTCGAAGCCGTCCCACGTCGCGTCGCCGGTGATCGCGGTGACGGAGACCGGATCGGAGACGCCCACGACGGTGCCCGGCGCCTGGGCGAGCCCGTACCGGGCCCGGGTGCCGGGCTGCGCGTCGATGGCCGCCAGCACCGTCGCGGGGTCGGCGGCGAGCGGGGTGCCGGGTCCGGCGGCGGGGTCACCGCCCAGGGTGACGTCCGCGACGTTCTGATCGAGGGCGGTCTGGATGCGCAGCAGCGACGCGCCGAGCCCGGTCGCGAACGTCACCGCCGCCGTGCCCGTCGCGACCGCCAGCAGGATCGCGAGCGTGCGTACCGGTCGGGTGAACGGACGGGCCAGACCGAGCCCCACCGGCCGGGCCACCGGCAGCCGCGCCGCCACCCGCGCCGCCCACCGACCTCGGGCGGGGCCGGACGCCCGGCCGACCGCGATGGCGTCCACGGTGCGGAGCCGGCCGGCCCGCAGCGCGGCTGTCCACGCGGTCACCGCCACCACCGTCAGCACCCCGCCGGCGGCCAGCACCGTCACCCACCAGGCGATCGTGGCGTTCGCCGAGCCGTAGAGCTGCTCGGTCTCGGCCAGCACCGGCAGCGCGATCAGGTTCCCCGTGACGGTTCCGGCGACGGCACCGGCGGCGGCCGGCACCAGCGCCTGGGCGACGTAGGCGCGGACGATGCCGGCGGGCGTGCAGCCGAGCGCCTTGAGGATGCCGATGCGGCGGGTGGCGGCGCCGACCGTCCCGGCGACCACCGTGCCGACCACCAGCATCGCCATCGCGATGCCGAGCAGCGCGAACGCGACGAGGAACGGCACGAACACGGCCGCGTCCTCCACGGCGCGCTGTCGTACGTCCAGCCAGGACCGGGTGCCGGCGACCGCACCGGGCGGCAACGTCGCGACCACGGCGTCGCGGCCGGCCGCGACCTTCGTCGCGGTACGCGCGTCCGCGAACCGGTAGAGCATCTGGTACCCGCCCACCGCCGGCCCGTCGAGCGCGCCCACGGCGGACGGCAGCACCCAGGCGGCGGCGGTGTCGCTGACCGACCGGGCGGTGCCGACCACGGTGAAGACGGCGCCGTCGGGTGCGGTCAGGCGGGCGCCGGGCGGAATGCGGACGGCGTGGCCGCCCAGCACGATCTCGTCCGGACGGGCCGGCCACCGTCCGTCGGCCAGCTCGACCCGGTCGACGGGGCCGCCCGGATCGGCGCGGGCGACGACGCCCAGCGGCGGCAGCCGCATCCCGTCGCGATCCGTGAAGGCGACCGCCAGCACCCGGTACGGGCCCGCGGCGGCGACCACGCCCGGCGCCGAGGCCGACGCGGTGAGCTGAGCCTCCGTCACCGCACCGGAATCCACCCGCACGGTCAGGTGGGCCCCGCGCTGGGCCGCGAACGCGTCGTCGAAGGGCGTCTTCGACGCCACCAGCAGCCCGGCGCCGAGCACCGTCGCGGTGACGGCGGCGGCCGTCACCAGTCCGATGACGACGGTCTGCACCCGGCGACGCCGGAGGCCGGACCGGACGACCCGGCCGAGGCCGTTCACCCGTCCCCCTCGACCCGGCCGTCGCGCAGGCGGATCGTGCGGCTCGCGCACGCCTCCGCCAGCCGCAGGTCATGGGTGACGAGCACGATCGTCTGGCCGCTGTGGTGCAGCTCGTCGAGCAGGTGCCGCACGTCCTCGCCGGAGGCGGTGTCCAGCGCGCCGGTCGGCTCGTCGGCCAGCAGGAGCGCGGGGCGGTTGATCAGGGCGCGGGCGACGGCGACGCGCTGACGCTCGCCGCCGGAGAGCCGCCCCGGGTACGCGTGCGCGTGCCGGGTGAGGCCGAGCGAGTCCAGCAGCCGGGCCGCGTGCGCACGCGACGCGCGGGCCGGGGCGCCGGACAATTGGGCGGGCAGTAGCACGTTGTCCAGCACGGTCAGGTCGTCGAGCAGGTTGAAGAACTGGAAGACCAGGCCCACGTGGGCCCGCCGGAAGCGGGCCGAGGCGGCCTCGCCGAGGCCCTCCAGGCGCGTCCCGGCGACGGTCACCGTGCCCGCGTTCGGCCGGTCCAGGCCGGCGAGCAGGTTGAGCAGCGTGGACTTCCCGCTGCCCGATGGTCCGAGCACGGCCACGGACTCGCCGGGCCGGACGGTCAACGACACGTCCCGCAACGCCGGCGGGCCCTCGCCGTAGCGGCGGGTCACCCCGCACAGTTGGATCACCGGTTCGGTCATGTGTCGCCCCTCTGGTCAGGCCGGTTGTCCGGACGGCGGTGACGTTAGGGGCGGGTCCGCGGCCCGGGCATCGGTCCGGGGACGCATCGGTCGTACCGTCGGGGGCGGATCTTCGCCCGGCGTCATCCCTGCGATGTAGCCGCCCTGCATACCGTGGCTGATGCCGGAAACGGCGTACGGCGGCGAGAATGTCGCGTGTGAGAGGCATCGTGGCGACGGGACCGCTGCCGAGGCCGGGCTGGCGGGCGCTGCTGCTCGACGGCGCGCTGGCAGCGGCGCTCGGGCTCGTGTGCTTCCAGGCCGCGACCGCCGATGCCGACGTGCCGCCGCCGTTGCCGCCGCCGCTGCCACCGCTGGGGGTCCCGCCGGAGGTGCCGGCGGCGCGGCCCGAGTCGACGCTCGGGGCGCTCCTGCTGGTCTTCGTCATGTGTGCGCCGCTGGTGCTGCGCCGCCGGTATCCGCTCGCGGTGTTCTGGGCGACGACAGCCGCCGCGTCACTGGTGCTGCTGACGGACGGCGCACAACGGGCGAACCTGTTCCCGTGCGTGGCGCTGACCTGCCTCGTCGCCGCCTACAGCGCGGCAGCGCACAGCCCGTACCGGCTGCCGGCGCTGGCGTCGGTCCCGGTGGCCGTACTGCTGGTCGTGGGCCTGCGCGAGCTGACGCTCCTTCCGGTGCCCGCGGACCGTCTGCCGTTCGTCCTGCTGGCGCCGCTGGTAGCCGCCGCCGGCGGTCACCACGTGTGGCGACGCCGCTCGGGCGACGACCGGCGACGGCTCGTCGCCGAGGCCCGCGCCCACGAGGAGGCGTTGCGCGACGCGGTCGCCGGGGAGCGGGCCCGGATCGCCCGGGAACTGCACGACGTCGTGACGCACCACGTGAGCGTGATGGTCATCCAGGCCGGCGCGGCCCGGACGGTACTCGCCGGCGCACCGGACCAGGCCCGGGAGGCGCTGCTCGCCGTCGAGTCGACCGGCCGGTCCGCGCTGACCGAGCTGCGACACGTGATGGGTCTGCTGGCCCAACCCGAACCGGACGACCCCGAGGACCCCCAGCCCGGCATCGAAGGGCTGCCCGAGTTGGTCGACCGCATTCGTGACGCCGGAGTGCCGGTGCGACTGACCATTTCCGGCGAGCGCCGGGCGGTCACCTCCGGCATCGGGTTGACGGCCTACCGCGTGGTGCAGGAGGCGTTGACCAACATGGTCCGGCACGCGCCCGGCGCCAGCGGCACGGTGATCGTCGAGTACTCGTCGGACACCCTGCGGATCGAGGTCGGCAACACCGAGCCCGCTACCCCGGCCGCGACCGCCGGGACGGGTGGGCGTGGCCTGATCGGGCTGCGGGAGCGGCTCGCCGTCTACGGCGGAACGCTGCACGCCGGAGCCCGGCCCGGCGCCGGCTACCACGTCGAGGCCCGGATCCCGTGGGAGGCCACATGACGGTACGGGTGGTGGTCGCCGACGACCAAGCGCTGGTGCGTACCGGGTTCCGCATGATCCTCACCGCCGGCGGGGTGGACGTGGTGGCCGAGGCCGCGACCGGCGCGGAGGCGGTCGACGCGGTCCGGCGGACCCGGCCCGACGTGGTGCTCATGGACGTGCGCATGCCCGACGTCGACGGTCTGGAGGCCACCCGCCGCATCCTCGCCGGGACCGCCGCCGCGCCGCGGATCATCATCCTCACCACCTTCGACCTGGACCAGTACGTCTACGCCGCGCTCGCGGCCGGCGCCAGCGGATTCCTGCTCAAGGACGTGACGCCGGAGCACCTGGTCGCGGCCGTACGCATGGTCCAGGACGGTGACGCGTTGCTGGCGCCCACCATCACCCGCCGCCTGGTGCGGCGCTTCGCCCGCCCCGATCCCCGGACGGCGGCGGTGCACCGCGACCTGGCCACGTTGACGCCGCGCGAGACGGAGGTCCTGCGCCTGCTGGCCAGCGGCCTGAGCAACGCCGAACTCGCGGACGCGCTGCACCTGTCCGAGGCGACCGTGAAGACCCACGTCGCCCGGATCCTCGCGAAGCTCGGTCTGCGCGACCGGGTCCAGGCGGTGGTGGTCGCCTACGAGACGGGACTGGTCAGTCCCGGTTCGCCGGAGGAGTGACCGGCCGGTGACCTCGCTTTCCCCGGCCGGTCAGCCGGTCAGCCCGTGGCGCGGGCCGCTTCTTGCGCCCGCGGGCGCAGCCAGAACGACGCGGGCAGGAAGTGCTCGGTCAGCCCGAGACGCCGCCACAGCGGGGCCGCGACCTCGCGCAGTTCCGGGTCGCCGGCCACGAACGCGTTGGGCAGCTCGATCTCCCAGCGCTCCGGCGCGGCCAGCAGGAACGCGGCCAGCAGATACTGCTCGTTGTAGTGCCGGTGGCGCCACTGCGGCGGGTAGTCGCGGGGCAGCATGATGTCGTGCACCTGCACCAGCACGCCGGGCCGCAGCCGGGGCAGCACCTCGAAGAAGAAGACCGTCACGTCCGAGCCCATGAAGCTGCGGTGCGACCCGTCGAAGAAGACCACGTCACCGGCGTCCAACTCGTCGAAGAGGCTCAGGTCGGCGCGCTCCAGCGGCGCGCGGACCACGTCGTCGCAGAGCACGTCGACGCTGGCCCGGGGCGCCGGGTCGATAGAGGTGATCCGGGTACGCAGACCGTGGTCGCGGACCGCCCGGCGGGCGAACTTCGTCGAGTTGCCGGAGCCGATCTCGACGTACCGCGCCGGTTCGTGCTCGACCAGGAAACCGTAGAGCGCCAGCGCGTCCAGCGGCGGCAGCCAGCCGTTGCGCCAGTACGGCTCGCCCGAGTCGAGGTCGCCGTGCAGCGGGACGGCGGCGAGCCGGTCGGCGTGACCGAGGAACCGCCGGAGCGTGTCGGCGTACGCGTCCCGCCGCCGGTCGAGCAGTTCGGTGATGCCCGGGTGGTCGGGTCGGCCGTAGCCGAAGCGCGGCTCCGGACTCACCGGGAAGTCCACGAAGATCGGCCGGCGCAGCCCGAACGCGGAGAGCACCAGCCCGTGCAGCAGGGGGCGCCGCTCCAGCCGCGCCAGCGGGCCGGCGAGGAACGGCAGGGCGGAGAGCACCTCCACACCGGAGGCGGTACGCACGGCGCTGCGCAGCCGGCGGACGCCGCCGCGCAGCCCGCCGCCGGTGGCGGGGGACGCGGCGGACGGCAGGTCGGTGGTGGTCATGAGGAGACTCCTTCGAGACGGTCGGCAGGGGCGGGACGGGACGGGGTGGCGGCCTGCGGCGGACCGCCCGACCGACGGCCGGTGACGGCCAGCAGGGCCAGCACGACGACCGTCGAGCCGATGTCGCCGACGGTCAGCAGCACCCGGCTCAGCGCGACGAGAGTGACCAGGTCGGGGCCGCCGACCAGGGTGGCGACGGTGAGCGCGAGTGCGACCTCGCGTACGCCGAGCCCGGTCGGCAGGACCACGGCGCAGAGCCCGGCGACCACGGAGAGGGCGAAACCGCCGACGCCCAGCGGCAGCGCCGGGCCCGGCGCTGCGCCGAGGGCGACCGCCAGCACGGTGATGTGCAGGCCGCTGATCAGCCAGCCGAGCACCATCAGCCCGGTGGCGCCCAGCAGCGTCGGGCGGCCGGGCAGCAGCGGCCCGGTGTCGCCCCGGCGCAGCAGCCGCGCGGCGGCGGCCAGCAGCCGGCCCAGCAGGCCCGGGGCGAGCACCGGCGCGGCGGCGGCCACGCAGGCCGGCAGCAGCAGCCACCACCACCGGCTCTGCCCGACCAGCCAGGGCAGCGCGAGGACGCCGACGAGCACCCCGGACACCGCCGCGAGTCCCTGGCTGGCGAGGAACGCGGCGGCGAGCCGGGCCGGTGGCTGACGCAGCGGCCGGGCCATCGCGGCGTGCGCCACCGTCGGCCACACCCCGCCCGGCAGGTAGCGGGTCAGCCCGGCGAGGAAGTAGACCCGGGTGGCGTCGCGCAGCGACAGTCTCGTGCCCAGCCCGGCCAGCAGGACCCGCCAGCCGACGAAGCCGGGCACGCCGCCGACCGCGGCGAGGACCCCGGCGGTCAGCGCCGCGCCCCAGCCGACCGTCCGCAGGCTGTCCGCCATCCCGTGCCGTACCCGCCACACCTGCCAGCCGAGGAAGGCCAGTACGGCGGCGTATCCGACCACGCGCAGCGCGGCCCACACCCGCGCCCGGCTCACCGGGACCCGCCGAGGGAGAGCACGACGTCCTGCACCCGGTGGTCGGACATGCCCCGCGCGTCGCGCAGCCGGTACCGGTGCACGGTCCATCCGGGGGAGACGAACGTCCAGTCCAGCCGCCACCAGCGCCGGCCGGCGATCGTCCACGACGTCGGGTACGCCGACCCGCTGGCCCGGGCCGCGTCGGTGAGCCGGTCGCGGAGCCGGCCCAGGTCGCCCATGGCCGGGCTGGTGTTGAGGTCGCCGGCGACCAGCACCGGGTTCGGGTTGCGGTCCAGGTCGGCGGCGAGCGCCCGGTACTGCGTCTCCCGCCGCTGGAAGAACTCGTGCCGGCGGTCGTAGAACAGCTCGCGCAGCGGGCTGCTCAGGTCCAGCGGCACCAGGATGTGGGTGTTGTAGACCGACACCGTGCGGCCGGCCACCCGCAGGTCGGTGCGGAGCGACTTGACCTCCCAGTAGTCGGTGCGCCAGTCCGCGCCGGGCGGCGGGTCGGCCGGCAACGCGGTCGTCGCGACGACCGGGAACCGGGTCACGGTGACCAACTCCCCGCGCAGCACCACCTGGTAGCCGGGGAACTCCCGGCGCAGTCGGGCCAGGTCGGCGTCGCGGCGGGCCGGGTCGTCGTCGGGCTTGTACTCCTGGAGGAGGTAGACGTCGGCGTGCCGGGCGGTCAGCGAGGCGTAGAACGCGTCGTGGTCGTCGGTGGCGTTCCACACCGTCGTGTTCCAGGAGACCAGGCGCAGCGCGTCCGCCGGCGCCGGCGGCGGGGTGCGCCACACGGCCGGGTTCAGCCCGGCCAGGTCCGCGCCGAGCAGCAGCCCGGCCACCGCGAGCAGCGCCAGCCGGGCCCGGAACCGGCCGGCCAGCGGCACCGCCCCGAGCAGCAGCAGCGGTACGGCGACGAACGCCAGCGGCGGGATCAGCTCCGGCGCCAGCCACAGCCACCACCGGCCGCTGAGCAGCCGGTGCGCCACCACCAGGAGCAGCCACGCCGCGCCCAGGGCGGTGAGCACCACGCTGGCGCGCGAACCGGGTCGCCGGCCGACCCGACCCGCCCGGCCGGCCGCCGGTTCGGTGCGCGCTGGCGTCCGCACGGCGGTCACGCGACCACCGCCGGCTGCTCGTAGAGGCGGCGGAAGCGGCGGGACAGCAGCCACTGCACCAGCCCCACCGCCACGCCCACCCCGATGGTGAGGCTGACCAGCAGGTGCAGGCCGGCGAAGCGCAGCGTGTAGCCCAGGCCCCGGACGGCGCGCACGTAGCGGTACATCCGGGCGTCGCTGAGCAGCCAGAGCGCCAGCAGCAGCAACGGCACCACGGCCCACCCCGGACCGGCCAGCAGCGGCAGCGGCGTGGTGGCGGCGGCCAGCCAGGACGCCAGTCCGGTGCCGGACTCGGCGGAGGTCACCACCCCCACCACCCGGCGTCGGTGCAGGAAGAACGGGATGTGCACGCGGGTCCGGGTGAACACCTTGCCCAGCGCGATCCGCAGCGTCGCGTCGTCGTCGTGCCGGCCGATGACCCGGCTGGTCATCCGCACCTCGTACCGGTCGGTGAGCCGTTCGCTGACGTCCGCGCCCTCGCTCTGGGTCAGCCGGGGGTTGAACGGGCCCACCTGCGCCCAGACCCTGGTCGGCACGGCCAGGATCGCGGTCGACAGGAAACCGGTGATGCTGCCCTCGGCGACGCGGAAGTACCAGTGCCGGTACAGGTTGCGGTAGTCCTTGGTGAAGGTGCCGTCGATCAACGGGACGGTGTCGTAGTTGCCGCAGACCGCGCCGACGCCGGGCTCGTCGCGCAGGATCGCCACCGCGACGGCCACCGCGTCCGGGGCCAGCGCCACGTCCGAGTCGACGAACATCAGCACCTCCCCGGTGGCGGCCTCCGCGCCGAGGTTGCGCGCCACCGAGGGCCCGCTGTTGACCGGTGTACGCAGCACCCGCACCTCGGGGAAGGACTCGGCGACCGCCACCGAGTCGTCGGTGCTGCCGTCGTCGACCACGATCACCTCCACCGGCCGGTGGGTCTGCCGGCGCAGCGCCGCCAGGCAGAGCCGCAGCGTGCGGGCGTAGTTGTAGTTGGGCACGATGACCGAGACGAGGGGCGCGGAGACGGCCACCACCTCACCAACCTTTCGAGTCGAGGGGACGGAGGGCGGCACGCGACGACGGGCCGAACGACGGGTCCACCAGGGACCGGACCAGGCCGACCGCGGCACCGGTGATCAGCGCGACGTTCACCAGCAGGTGGATGCCGAGGGCGCGGACCAGGAACGCCCCGCCGCCCCGGCGCAGCGCCCCCACCAGCGGCGGGTCGGCGGCGGCGAAGACCGCCAGGCAGAGCGCCGGCACACCCACTCCGTACGGGCCGAGCAGCGCCGCCGGCAGGGTGAGCACGGCCAGCCCGGCGGCCAGCACGCCGAGGCTGCGGTTCAGCGCCAGACCGCGCCGGCGGTAGCGGTTGCGCAGCGACCAGCGGAGCAGTTGGGCCCGCCGGTACTGCTCGGCCAGCAGCGGCAGCAGCCGGTCCGCCTCGTCGTGCCGACCGACCACGGTGTCGGTGAGCCGGATCCGGTACCTGGTCAGCAGCCGCTCGCTGTACTCGTCGTCCTCGGCGCTGCGCAGGTTCTCGTCGAACGGACCGAGGTCGCGCAGCACGGCGCGGGGCACCGCGGCGAGCGCGAAGACGGCGGTGTCGACCGGGCCGACCGCCCGGGTCAGCGCGGAGTGCAGGTGCAGCACCCGGTACCGCTCGACCGGCCCGTCGTCGATCAGCGGCTCCGGGGCGTAGACGCCGTAGACGCAGCCGCAGCCCGGGTCGGCGGCGAGCACCGCCAGCGCGTTGGCGATCGCGTCCGGGGCCAGCGCGACGTCGGAGTCGACGAAGAAGACCACCTCACCGCGGCTGGCCGCCACCCCGGCGTTGCGGGCCGCGGAGACCCCACCGTTGACCGGCTGCACCAGCACCCGGACACCGGCCGCGGCGGCCACCGCCGCCGACCCGTCGGTGCTGCCGTCGTCGACGACGAGCACCTCCACCGGCGGGTGGGTCTGCGCCGCCACCGCGTCAAGGCAGTGGCGCAGCGTCTTCGCGGCGTTCCAGACCGGAATCACGACCGAGACGGTCGGCGTACGGCTCACGACCCCTCCCCGAGCGTCACCACGGCGGTCTGGGCGCGGTGGTCGGACAACCCGCGCGGATCGTCGAGCGTGTACCGGTGCACGCGTACCGTCCGGGAGGTCAGCGTCCAGTCCAGCCGCCAGGCCGCCGGCAGCCGACCGGCGGGCCAGCTCGCCGGGTACACGTCGGCGTTGGCGTCCGCGGCGTCGCGCAGCCGGTCCCGCAACGGGCGCAGGTCGCCCATCGCGGCCGTGGTGTTGAAGTCGCCGGCGACCAGCACCGGCCCGGGGTTGGCGGCGAGATCGGCCCGCAGCCCGGCGAGTTGCGCCCGCCGGGCCCGGTCGCGTTCCCGCACGTAGCCCAGGAACCGCCTCGGCGCGAGGTTCACCTGCACCGGCAGGTGCACGTTGTACGTGGACAGCACCCGGCCGTCCACCAACAGGTCGGCGCGGAGCACCTTGGCGGCGGCGAAGACCCGCCCGAAGTCGGCGCCCGGGTCGGCCACGAGGCCCGCGTCGGGACCGACCGCCGGCCGGGCCACCACCGGGAACCGGGACAGGGTGAGCAGCTCGCCACGGGCGACGACGGTGTAGCCGGGGAACGCCCGACGCAGCCGCTCCGGGTCGGGGGCGGGCCGGGCGCCGGCCAGCCCGGCCGCGTCGTCCCAGTAGAGGTGCTCCTGCAACAGGTAGACGTCGGCCCGCCGGTCGACCAGGAACCGCAGGAACGCCTCCGGGTCGTCGTGCTGGTCCCAGTAGCCGGTGTTCCAGGCCAGCACCGTCAGCGCGCCCGACGGCGGGGCGGGGCGGGACGCCCACGCGTACCGGTTGAGGCCGGCGTCGGGCAGGCCGATCGCCAGCGCGGTGACCGCCGCCGCCAGCACCACCGCCGCCGCCCGGGCGGGCAGCGGCCGGCGCAGCGCCCGGGCCACCGGCACGGCCGCCGCCAGCGCCACCGGCACCAGCAGGTACGCCGCCGGCGGCAGCAGGTCCGGCAGCAGCCAGAACCACCAGCGCCCGCTCAACGCGCGGTGCAGGCCGGCGAACACCGCCCAGCCGAGCGCCGCCGCCCAGAGCAGCCGGGTGGCCGCACACCATCGCCGGGGCCGGCCCGCTGCCGGCACCGGACCGGCGGCTTGGATAAGAAGACTCATGCTGTGCCGGTCGGGCATGCGCTCACGGCCCTCGCTGCGCTCGGTGCGTTCGCTCATGCGGGCACCTGCGCGGTGGGGCGTGGGCCGCCCTCGTAGAGGTGCCGGAAGGAGCGGGAGCAGAGCCACTGCGCCGCGCCGGCGGCGGCCCCGGCGGCGATCGCCAGGTTGATCAACCACTGCACCCCGACGAACGCGACGAGCAACGCCGGTCCGCGCCGGCGGGCGACGAACCGGTACATGCCGGCGTCGCACGCCAGGAAGAGCAGGAGGGCGGCCAGGGAAGGCAGCGCCCCGAGCGCCCCGGCCAGCAGCGGCAACGGCAGCGCGAGCGTGCCGAGCAGCGCGCTGACGGCGGCCCACATCCGCGACGCGGTCTCGAAGCCCTGCGCGGCACGACGCCGGTACGCGTACAGCGGCATCCGCAGCCGGCTGCGGTGGAACACCTTGCGCAGCATCGGTCCGAGCCGGTCGTCGTCGCGGTGCCGGCCGTGCAGCGCGTCGGTGAGCCGGATCGGGTACCGGCCGGTGAGCCGCTCGCCGTACTCGACCTCCTCGGTCTGGCGCAGCCCCTCGTGGAACGGGCCGATCTCGGCGAACACCCGGGCCGGCATGGCGCAGATGGCGGTGAACAGGAAGCTGACGTCGCCCAGCGAGCTGATCCGCCACCAGTGCGCCTGGAGGCACCGGCACTCCTGCACGAGGCTGTCCCGGACCAGCGGGTCCTCGTCGAGGATGCCGCAGATCGCGCCGGCCCGCGGGTCGGCGGCGAGCAGCCGCACCGCCCGGGTCACCGTGTCCGGCGGCAGTTCCACGTCGGAGTCGACGAAGAGCAGGACGTCGCCGCGGGCCCGGGCGGCGCCGATGTTGCGGGCCAGGGCGGGGCCGCCGTTGTGCGGCGTGTGGACCACCGGCACGCCGAGCGACTCGGCCACCGCCACCGAGTCGTCGGTGCTCCGGTCGTCCACGAAAATGATCTCGGTGGCGGGATGGGTCTGGGCCAGGAGCGCCGGCAGCGTCAGCGGCAGCGAGTCGGCGTGGTTGTAGTTGGGGACGACGACGGAGACCGTCGGGGTGTGCGCGGTCATGGCTCTCCTTGACGAGGGCGCGGGCGAAGGGCGGGGCGCGGGCGAGGGCGGGGCGCGGGTTCAGGACAGGGCGGCGACGAGCGCCGGGAACCGGATGGCGGCGTAGAGCGCGCCCAGGCAGGCCGCCCAGAGCACGGTGGCGGCGAGCACCGCCCGGTCCCGTGACAGCAGCCGGACCGGGTCGCCGCCGGCCCGCCGGACCAGCGCCAGTTGCAGGTACCGCGACATCAGGTAGAGGACGAACGGGGTGGACAGCAGCATCGCGGCGTCCCCGTACCGGCCGAACGGCGCTTCGGTGCCCAGCCAGACAAGCCCGGCGGTGACCGCCAGGAGCCCGTTGAGCTGGAGCAGGTGCCCGGCCAGCTCCACCGACCAGCCGCGCAGGGCGGGTCGGTGGGCCACCCCCGCGTCCAGCAGTTCCTGACGGCGCTTGCCGACGATCAGCAGCAGGCAGCCGGCGAACACGGTGACCAGCAACCAGGCCGACACGTCCGCGCCGACGGCCAGGTAGCCCTGCACGGCGCGCAGCACGAACCCGGTGGCGACCACACCGGCCTCGACCAGCGGAACGTGCTTCAGGCCCCGGCTGTACCAGACGTTGAGCACGAGGTAGGTCAGCACCGGCCAGGCCGGTCCGACCGGGCCGGCGGCCAGCAGCAGCGCGAGGCCGAGCAGGAGCACGACCGCGCAGGCGTACGCCAGCGGCACCGGCACCCGGCCGGACGCCACCGGCCGGTGCCGCTTCACCGGGTGGAGTCCGTCCCGGTGCCGGTCGACCACGTCGTTGCCCACGTACACGGCCGAGGCGGCGAGCACGAACGCGACGACGGACCAGCCCAGCCGGGTCAGCCCGGCCAGGTGCCAGGACAGCGGGTCCAGCAGGGGGAGCGGGACGACCAGCAGGCTCTTCACCCAGTGGCCGGGTCGGACCAGGCGGACCAGGTCGACGACAAGTCGGTGGCGGCGGGTGGCGGGCGGCTCCACGGCCGGTACGGCGGCGGGAGCGGAGTCGAGGAGAGGCATCGGCCGGCGCCCTAGAAGAAGATCTTCGCGAGGGAGAGGGCACCCTGTCGCCAGGGTTCCCGGCTGGTCCGGCCGGCCCCGGTCGCCGACGCGCCCCGGTTCGCCCGCCACCACCGGTAGGTGGCGAGGATCGCGTCCCGGTTGGCGAGGCGGGGCGTGAAGCCGAGCCGGTCGCGGGCCTTGTCGATGCTCACGTAGGAGTCGGCGCGCAGCTTGTACAGCAGCCGCCCGTACACCGGGGAGAGGCCGATGCGCTCCAACGCCCGCAGCGCCGCGAGCGTCGGCGCGGCCGGCAGCCCGACCACCCGCCGGCCGTGCCCGGCGGCGTCGAGCACCGCCTGGAAGTCCTCGCGCAGCGTGCCGAACTCGGCCGCGCCCAGGTTGTACGTGTCCCCGGCGACGTCTTCCGGGGCGGCCAGCACGGTCAGTACGGCGTCGACGAGGTCCTCGACGGCGAACATCTGCACCCGCACGTCGCCGCGACCGAGCACCGGGAAGTTCCGGCCCTCCTCGGCCCATTCGAAGAGCATCGCGAACAGGCCCATCCGGCCCGGCCCGAGGAACGTCTTGGGTCGCAGCACCGGCACGCAGAGCCCGTCCGCGCGGAACCGTTCCACGAGTAGTTCCGCCTCGACCTTCGCCCGGGTGTACGGGTCGACCGGCTCCCGCGGGTGCTCCTCGGGTGTGGGCACCAGCCGGGGCAGGCCGTAGACGGCGGTGGAGGAGATGTGCACGACCCGGGGGACCTGCACCCGGCGGGCGGCGCCGAGCACCGCGTGCGTGCCGTCCACGATGATCGACCGGATCATCTCGGCCGGGTAGCTGGGCAGCGCGGCAGCGCAGTGCACCACGGCGGACGCGTCGGCGAACACCCGCGCCAGCAGCGCGGCGTCGCGGACGTCGCCCTGGCTGTGGGCCAGCTCCGGATGGGTGTGCGCGGCGGGCAGCAGGTCAACCCCGTGCACCCGGTGTCCCTCGGCGAGCAGCCGGCGGACCAGGTGCGAGCCGAGCATCCCGCTGGCCCCGGTCACCACGACGTGGCCGCTGGTCACCATCGCGACGTCACCCGCTCCCGGACGAAGGCGGTCAGCAGCCGGGGCAGCCCCCGGGACAGCGTCGCGTCCAGGGCGGTGAGGAAATGTTCCACGTCCTCGGGGCTGGCCACCAGGCTCGGCGCGACCATCAGCGGGTTGTCGGCGTTGGGGCTGTAGTAGGTCATGATCCCGTGCTCGCGGAACAGGTGCGCGATCACCGACAGGGTGATGAGCTTGGTGCGGAACTGCGGGTCGTGGGTGAAGCCGGGCATCAGCCGGCCGGCCAGGTCGAGCAGGCCGGGACCACCGCCGAGGAAGACGCCCCACAGCGCGCCGGCGCCGTCGACCCGGCCGACCACCTCGGGGTACGCCTTGGCGATCCGGTCGAGGCCGGGTTGCAGCACGGCCGCCAGCATCCGGGCCCGGGCGGGGTAGTCGTCGTCCACCACCACCGCGACGGCCTCCAGGGCGGTGGCGGTCTCCTCGCCGAAGCCGTAGTAGGTGGTGCTGTGCAGGATGACGTCGGTCAGCCGGTCGTAGGCGCGGCGGAACACCGGCTCGCGGGCCGTGTAGCCGGCGATGGAGGCCTTGCCGCCACCGAGCGACTTGGAGTAGGTGAGGATGTCCGGCAGCAGCCCCTCGCACCGCATGAAGTTGAAGAGACTGCCGGTCTTGCCCCACCCGGTGTAGACCTCGTCGAAGATCATGATGATGTCCCGCTCACGGCAGAGCCGTTGCAGGGCCAGCAGGTCGTCGTCGCTCCACCGGCGCATCGTGGAGGCGCTGAACGGTTCGACCAGGATGGCGTACACGTCGCAGCCGCCGTCCGGGGCGCGTGCCGCGTCGACGGCCGCGCGGACGGCGGCCAGGTCGCCGTACGGGTAGACGACGATGCCGGGCAGGCCGGGGAAGCGGAACGCGTTCTCCGACGAGCCGGTGAGACTGCCCGCGCCGAGGGTCTTGCCGTGGAAGCTGATGTCGGCGCGCAGCACCGTGTTGCGCCGTCCGCCGTGGTACTTGTAGGCCATCTTCACCGCGCCCTCGTTCGCCTCCGCGCCCGAGTTCGGGAAGTACGAGACGGAGAGGTCGCCGGGGAGCAGGGCGGCCATGTTGTGGCTCAGCGCCGCCGTGTACGGCGAGAAGAACGCCTTGTGCACCTCCATCCGCCGGGCCTCGGCGAAGCGCCGCCGGGCGGCCAGGATCCGCGGATGGTTGTGCCCGTGGTTCAGCACGCCGACGCCGCCGGAGAAGTCCAGCACCCGGCGGCCGTCCCGGAGATGGATCCACACCCCCTCGGCGTGGTCCACCAGTTCCCGGCCGAAGCCGAACGTCGTCATCAGGGAGACCTGGCTGCGACTGACATGGTCGCGGTACAGCTGGTGCACCTGCTTCGTGCCGAGCTGTTCCGCCTCGTCGATACCGATCAGGTGGGGCATGCGGTGGCCTTTCCTCGGACGACCGGTGGGGGGAGTGTCAGCGTCCACGGGACCGGTCTCCCCGGTTCTCCGGGTGACGCTGTGGCGACGCTGTGCGATCTCAAGTTAGCGACGTGTGTCGATCTCGTCATGCCGGATGTTCGGGGGGCGAACCGTGCGGCCGGCTGTCCCCCGGCCGGGGGACACCGCCGTCGCGGCAGTCGGTTCGTGCCGCGGTGGACGCCGGCTCAGCCGGCCTGGAGACGGTCCTCACGGACCCGGTCGGCGAGGTCGAGCTTCGTGCGGCTGGGCCGACCGAGATCGTGGTACTTGGCCTTGACCCGGTCCAGGTAGGTGCGGGCGGTCTCCGGCTTGATGCCCAGGTGCCGGGCGGTGGCCGTGAGGGTCATGCCGGAGGCGTACGCGAGCAGCACCCCGCGCTCGCGGGGGGACAGCCGGGGACGGGTCGGCCGGGCGTCGCCCAGGCAGGCGAACGCCAGTTCCGACGAGAACGCGGGCCGCCCCGCCGCCACGTCCCGGACCGCGGTGGCCAGGGCCCCCAGGTCGTGGTCCTTCGTCACGTACCCGCTGCACCCGGCGGCGAACGTCGCCACCACCTGGTCGGGGCGGGCCCAGACACTGAGCACCAGCACCCGGCGGCCGGACGTCACCAGCCGCCGCACGTTCTCCGCCGCGTCACTGCCGTCACGCAGCACCAGATCCAGCAGGACCACGTCGATCGGCTCGGTCAACGTCCGCAGCAGGCCCTCCACCGTGGCCGCCGTGCGGACCAGTCGCAGGTCGCCGACGCCCGCCAGCCAGGCGCCCAGGCCCTCCAGCAGCATCCGGTCGTCGTCGACGGCCGCCACCCGGATCAGCCCGCCCACGTCAGCTCCACGCACGTCCCGGCCCCCGGCTCACTGGAGACCCGGGCCCGACCGCCCACCTCGGCCACCCGGTCGACGATCGAGTGCCGGAAGCCGAAACCCGGGGGAGCCTCCTCCGGACGGAAGCCGCGCCCACGGTCGACCACCGTCACCCGCAGCAGTCGGCCCTCCACGGTCACGGTCAGCCAGGCGTGCTCCACGCCGGCGTGCTTGACCACGTTGTTCAGCGCCTCCCGCGCCGCCGCGCGTAACGCGGCCACGACCTGGGGCGGGACGTCCGCGGGCACGGTCGCCCCCTGGTACCGGACCCGCAGGCCGAGCAGGGACGCCTCGCTCACCACGTCCCGCAGCGCCTCGCCGAGCGTGCCGAACTCCACGTCGGAGCCGTCGCCGAGCAGTCCGCGGACCACCTCCGCGTCCCGGGCGCAGCGCCGGCGTACCTCGGGCCGGCCCGGGTCGGCCACCCCGCGGGCGATCAACGTCAGCGTGGTCAGCACGGTGTCGTGCAGCGTCCGGTGGTGGGCGAGCCGGGTGACGAAGCGGGCGTGGTCGGCGGCGGCGTCGGCCTCGGCCGCCAACCGTTGCGCGTTGGTCCGGTCCAGGTTGCGTCCGGTACGCCGCAGGTAGCGCACGGCGAAGCCGGCGACCAGCGCGAAGCAGGCCACGCCGTTGACCGCGTGGACGAGCGCCGGTACCGAGGGGCCCGGGCCCGGGCCGACGGCGACGATCACCAGCGACTGGATGAGCACCAGCACCAGCAGGTCGCCCGCGACGGCCCAGGGCCGGGCCAGCGCCGCCCCCACCAGCGAACCGCTCGCCTGCACCAGCAGGTTGCCCCAGTTCGGGGCCCCGACGTCGGTCGTCAGGTTCGCGGTGACCGCCACCAGCACCGCGCCGGCCAGCAGGACGTCCAGGTGCACCAGCGCCGTCGGGAACCAGCCCCGCCGCCGGGCCACCCCGAACAGCACCACGTTCCAGGTCGTCGCCGCGACCAGCAGGCCGAGGTTGGCCCAGGCGCTGCGGTACGCGCCGTAGGCGCAGGTGACGACCGCCGGAGCCAGACAGGTGATCCGATGCAGCGCCAGCAGGACCAGCATGAACCGGTTCGCCCGGCCCTCCCCCGTGACATCGATCATGGTCGCAGAGTGACCGCGCAATGACACGCCGGTCATTCTGGCAGTCGATCTCAACGATGGTCATCACTGCGCCGGATGGTCAAGGCCGTTCGGCGGCCCGGATCGACCGGCCGGTGCGGGGAGCGACCGCTTCCGCCACTTGACGTCCGTCGCCGCGAGCAGATCCCACCGGGAGCGTTCCCGCCGGACAAGGTCCACAGACGACAGTCCGTTGTAGGGTGTGGCGGCACGACGATCGGCACCGATGGAGGACCGGTATGCGCGGGTGGCGTCGGTCGGTTCCGGTGGCCGCGGTCCCGGTGGTGCTGGCGATGGTGGGCAACCTGGCCACCAGCACCGTGCAGGTGTCGGCGAGCTGGTGGCCCCCGGCGGTCTGGACGGCGACCGGGATCCTCGGCCTGGCGGCCGTCGTCATCGGAGTTCGCGACAAGGCGGCGCCGCCTTCGATCACCACGCGCCTGAACGAGCTCGACGACGCGGCCGACTGGTTGGCGCGGGCCCTCCGCGAGCGGTACGTCCAGGCGGAGGAGCAACGGCGGGTGCAGGCCCCACCCGCGTTGCTGCTGCGGTTCCGGCCAGCCTCGGAGGAACTGCTCGACCACTGGCCCAACATCCGCCGAGCCCGCCCCGGCGCCGATCCCGGCCCGCTACGGCTGACCGGGAACTCGGCCGACATCGCCAAGGTCCACAGTCGGATCCCGTCCGGCCGACTGGTCGTTCTCGGCGAGGCCGGGGCCGGCAAGACCGTGCTGGTCACCCGTCTCGCCCTCGAACTACTGGGCAGGCGTCGCCCCGGTGGTGCGGTGCCGGTGGTGCTCGACGCCTGTTCGTGGGATCCCGCCGGCCCCCTGCGTGACTGGATGGCCGAACAACTGGCCCACGATCATCCTGAGCTCGCCGCGTCGGCCGGCCCGGACCGACCCAGCCTCGCCGCGCGACTGGTCGGCGGCGGACACGTCTGGCCGATCCTCGACGGTTTCGACGACGTGCCGCCCCGCCTGCGAAAACTGGCGATCGAGCAGATGAACCTCGCCGCATCGGTGCCGCTGGTCCTGACCTCGCGAGCCGCCGAGTACGCGGCGACGGTCGCCGACGGATCCGTGTTGGCCGAAGCGGCCGGCATCGAACTACAGGGCCTGACGGCAACCGATCTGGCCCACTACCTCCCGCGCACCAGCCGTCCGTCGCCCCCGGCGACCGACACCGACCACGGCGGGTGGGGTCCGGTGCTCGCGCGGCTTCGCCGGCACGCCACCGACCCGGCAGCCGCTGCCCTGGCCGGAGCGTTGACCACGCCCCTCATGGTCCATCTGGCCCGGGCCCGCTATTCCGACAACGGCCACGATCCGGCGGAACTGCTCGACCGGGATCGCTTTCCCACCGCCGACGACATCCGCCAGCACCTGTTGACGGCCTTCGTTCCGGCCGTCTACCGCCACCCGTCTGCCCACGGTTGGACGGCGGAGGCCGCGAGCCGGTGGTTGACGAGTCTCGCCCGCTACGCCGGTGTGTCCCGCAGCGGGGACCTGGCCTGGTGGCAGCTCCGCGACCAGGTGCCGAGGACCGTACGCGTGCTGTGCTGCGGGGCCGTGCACGGACTGGCGGCACTGCTCACCGTCACGCTGCTCACGGTGCTGTTCAGTCACTTCGGCGGCCGAGGCGACGCGGTGCTCCGGCCCGGCCTGGCGTTGTCCGGGGTGGTGGCGCTCGTCGGTGGCCTCTACACGGGCTGGCCGGCCAGGGGCGCGTCACCCACGCGGACACAGGTGGGTGTCCGCGGGCGTCTCCGCGACCAGGTCCGCGACTTCGTGATCGTCTTCTTCATCGCGAAAGCGTTCTTTCTGCCGCTGAAGGTGATCCTCCTGACGGCCGGCGGATGGTCACTCGCCTTCGCGTTCGGCACCGTGCCCTCCATCGCGGTCGCCCTGTCGACCGCGATCACCGTGATTCTGCTGCGTTCCGTCGAGGTCCCCGCCGAGCCCGAGCTCGTCAGCAGCCCGCACGCGTCCCTCGGGTCGAGTCGCCGCAGCGCCCTGCTGCGCTCGGGCGTCGTCACGCTGGCCTGCGTCGTCGGAGTCGGCGGAGCCTTCGGCGCGTTCGGCGGCGTGACCGTCGGTCTCGTCGCCGCGGGCCTGGCGGTACCCGCCCGGCTGGCCTACGTCCTGACCTGTACCGCATGGGGTTCCTGGAGCACCCTTACCCGGCCGTATCTCGCCGTGACCGGCCGTCTGCCCTGGCGCGCCGTCCGGTTCCTGGACGACGCCCAGCAGCGGGGCGTCCTACGCCAGGCCGGTCCGGTGTACCGGTTCCGCCACGAGGAGCTCCGACGTCGCCTGGCCGGTGCCGTCGTCCCGTGACGTGTCCTCGGCTCCGGCTGTCATCGGGCGCTCTCCTCGCGTGCCACCGTCTCCGGGCGTCGGCTACGAAGGGTTGGGCCCTCCATCAGGTCGAGGGTCGAGCCGAGATCAGGGGCGGGGGAAGATCGGCACCGGCTGGTCCTCCGGGTCCAGGTCGAGCCCGGCCGGCCCGATGATGCGCGGATCCGGCGTGCCGACCACGGCCTCGTCCTTGTCGGCGTAGTCGAAGCGGTGCAGCACGTGGCGTATCGCCTCCAGCCGGGACCGCTTCTTGTCGTTGCTCTTCACGACCGTCCACGGCGCGTCGGCGGTGTCGGTCCAGAAGAACATCGCCTCCTTGGCCTCGGTGTAGTCGTCCCAGCGGTCGAGTGAGGCGAGATCCATCGGCGAGAGCTTCCACTGACGCACCGGATCGACCTTGCGGATGACGAATCGGGTGCGCTGCTCGTTGCGGGACACCGAGAACCAGAACTTGACCAGGCGGATGCCGGAACGGACCAGCATCCGTTCCAGGTCCGGGGCCTGGCGCAGGAACTCCAGGTACTCCTTGCGGGAACAGAAGCCCATCACCCGTTCCACGCCGGCCCGGTTGTACCAGGACCGGTCGAACAGCACGATCTCCCCGGCCGCCGGCAGATGCGCCAGCCAACGCTGGAAGTACCACTGGCCGGCCTCACGCTCGTCCGGCTTCTCCAGCGCGACCACGCTCGCGCCGCGCGGGTTGAGATGCTCCATGAAGCGCTTGATCGTGCCACCCTTGCCGGCGGCGTCGCGGCCCTCGAAGAGGATCACCAACCGCTCACCGGTGTCCTTGACCCAGTCCTGCAACTTGAGCAGCTCGATCTGGAGCAACCGCTTCTGGTGGTCGTACTCCTCCCGGTCGAGACGCTCGTCGTACGGGTAGCCGTCGCGCCAGGTCTCCACCGGGCTGCCGTCGGGCAGCAGCAGGACCGGGTCGTCGTCGTATCCGTCGTGTACCTGGTAGTCGGCGGCGAGGTCCAGCAGCGCGGTGTCGGCCATACCGGTCGTACCTACCCCGCCGCGCCCACCTCGATGCGATTGGACCACAACTCCCAGGTGGTGCTCAGGTTGCCCGGCGGAACCGGTGACCCGTGAGGGTTTCGGCCCCGGTGCGAGGGGCATCTTCCGGCCGCGGGCCACTCGGGTCGCCACGTCACCGGGAGGGGGAGTTCGCGATGACCATGGGCGGCGAGCCCACGGGTGCCGCGTTCCGATCGGCCGTGCTCGGGGGACGTCTCGACCTGCCGTTGCCCGGTGGCGGACGGACGGCCGAGCGGTTCGCGTGCCTCGTCTCGCTCGGCCGCGCCGATCCGGCGTTGGCCCGGCTGGGGGAGGGGCACGCCGACGCGCTGGCGATCCTCGCCGAACTGGGGGTGGTGATCGATCCGGCGTGGCGCCGCGAGCCGTGGGGCGTCTGGGCCGCCGTGCCGGCCTCGGTCACCGCGACCCGGGACGGAGACCGGTGGCGGCTGACCGGGGAGCGACCGTGGTGCTCCGGGGCGGGTCTGCTGTCCCGGGCGCTGGTGACCGCGACCGCTGACGACGGCGTACGCCTGTTCTCGGTCGAGGTCGGCGCGGCCGGGGTGACCCCGTTGGCCGACACCTGGCCCGCCGTCGGCATGGCCGCCAGCGACAGTCGGACCGTCCGCTTCGACGCAGTGCCCGCCGACGCCGTGGGCGGACCCGGCCGCTACACCGCGCGGCCGGGTTTCTGGCACGGCGGAGCCGGTGTGGCGGCGTGCTGGTACGGCGGGGCGGTCGGCGTCGCCGACACCCTGCACGACGCGGCGCGGCGCCGCCGCCTCGGCCCGCACGCCCTGGCGCACCTCGGCGCGGTCGACGCGGTCCTGACCGCCGCCCGTCGCGTCCTGTTCGCCGCCGCCGACGAGATCGACGCGAACCCCACCGGCGACGCCGACCGGCTGGCACACCAGGTGCGCGCCACCGTCGAGGCGACCGCCACCACCGTCGTCGACCGGGTCGGTCGGGCGCTGGGGGCCGGCCCGTTGTGCCAGGACGCCGGCCACGCCAGACGGGTCGCCGACCTGACGGTGTACGTGCGGCAGAGTCACGCGGAGGCGGACCTCGCCCATCTGGGCGAGCTGGTGACGGCGGTCGGAGATCCCGGATGGTGAGGCCGATCGTGGGCGCGGGCACGGACGAGCGGACGTGGCGCGCGTGGCCGGCGCCGGCCACCTGGCCCGCGCTGGCCGTGGCCGGTCGGGCGCCGACGGCGCCGCCGTTGGTCGTCGCCCCGCACCCCGACGACGAGGTGCTCGGCGTCGGCGGCCTGGTCGCCATGCTCGGCGGCGGAGCCGGCGCGGAGATCGCGGTCGTCACCGACGGCGAGGCCTCCCATCCCGGTTCGACGGTCCACTCACCGGGGGAGCTGGCGGCGATCCGGCGGGCCGAGACGGCCACCGCCTGCGGACTGCTCGGGGTCGCCCCCGCCGCCATCGCGCACCTCGGGCACCCGGACGGCGCGGTCGACGAGACGGCCCTCACCGACGCGCTGACCGCCCGGCTGACACCCGGCCGGTGGTGCGTCACGACCTGGCGCGGCGACGGCCACCCGGACCACGAGGCGGTCGGACGGGCGGCCGCGGTCGCCTGCCGGCGCACCGGCGCGACGCTGCTGGAGTTCCCGGTCTGGACGTGGCACTGGGCCGAGCCGGACGACCCCGAGGTGCCGTGGCACCGCGCGCTCCGGATCGACCTGACCGAGGCGGCCAGATCGGCCAAGCGGGAAGCGATCGACGCCTTTCACAGCCAGATCCGGCCACTCGGGCCGGCGCCCGCCGACGCCGCGATCCTTCCCCCGCACGTTCTCGCACGCTTCGCGCGTCCCTACGAAACGGTGTTCGTGCCATGAGTTCACCCGGCACCCCCGCCGAATACTTCGACGACATGTACGCCGGCGCCGAGGATCCGTGGAGTTTCGAGACCCGCTGGTACGACCGGCGTAAGCACGAGCTGACGGTCGCCTGTCTGCCTCGTCGGCGGTACCGGTCGGCGTTCGAACCGGGATGCTCGACGGGCATGCTCACCCGCCGGCTCGCGCAGCGGTGCGACCGGCTGCTGGCGGTCGACATCGCCGCCGCGCCGGTGGCGAGCACCCGGCAACGGCTCGCGGACCAACCGCACGTACGGGTGGAGCGGATGCGTGTCCCCGACGAGTGGCCGGCCGCGGCCGACCGCTTCGACCTGATCGTGCTCTCCGAACTCGGCTACTACTTCGACGACGCCGGGCTGGACCTGCTGACCACCCGGACGGTGGACTCGCTCGAACCGGGTGGCACGCTGGTCGCGGTGCACTGGCGGCCGGCGGTGGCCGAGCACGCCCGGGGCGGGGACGACGTGCACCGGCTGCTCGACGACGTGGACGGGCTGGTGCGGACGGCGCGCCACGAGGAGGCGGACTTCCTGCTCGACGTCTTCCTCCGCGTGCCGCCGCCGGCCCGCTCCGTGGCGCAGGCCGAGGGTCTGTGGTGAACCGGATGGCCGTCGTGGTGCCTGCCCACGACGAGCAGGAGCTGCTGCCCGGTTGCCTGATCTCGGTCCTCGGTGCGCTCCGCCGCCTGCCCGTGCCGTCGGAGGTGATCGTGGTGGCCGACGACTGCCGGGACGGGACGGCCGCCGTCGCCGAGCGACTCGGCGCCGTCGTGCTGACGGTACGGGCCCGCAACGTCGGCCGGGCCCGCGCCGTCGGCATGGCGCACGCGCTGCGCCACGGCCCACGGGATCTCTGGCTCGCGACCACCGACGCGGACAGCCGCGTACCCCGGCGGTGGGGCGGCTGGCAGTTGCGCCACGCCCGCGCCGGCACCGACCTGCTGGTCGGCACCGTGCGGGTGACCGACTGGGCGCCCCGCTCCGAGCAGGTCCGGGAACGCTTCGAGACCCGGTACCGACGGGATCTGGGCAGCACCTGGCACCGGCACGTCCACGGTGCGAACCTGGGCTGCGCCGCCCCGGCCTACGAGCGGCTGGGCGGGTTCGCCGACCTGCCGCACGGCGAGGACCACGACCTGGTCGAGCGGGGTCGTCGGCAGGCCGTACGGGTCGTCGCCGACCCCGACTGCCCGGTCCGGACCAGCGCCCGGCGCCAGGCCCGCGCCCCGCACGGCTTCGCCCGCTACCTCGACGCCCTCGACGCCCCGACCGCCCCGGCGTCGCGGGTAGACCCGGCCGCGACCAGGGGCGCGGGGACGCGCTAAGGGGGCGGCCGGTTGCGGATGTGCGGTCGATAGGGGTCTCCTCCCGACGGATTCACCGGGATCATCGTGCCTGCGACGACCGTCCGGCCCACCAGAGCCGACCGCCGCTGCCGGAACCTCTCGCGCACCTTCGGGGAAGGAACTGCCTTGTCCACTCGTCGTCAACTGCTGCGCCTCGGCGCGGCGTCGGGCATCGTCGGGGCGACCGGTGGCCTGGCCGGGCTGGCCGGGCAGTGGGGCGCGGCTCCCGCCACGGCCGGGACCGCCGCGCCGACGGCCACGCCCGTGCCGCCGTTCACCGTGCCGATGACCGTGCCGCAGACCCTGCGTCCGGTACGGCGGACCGCCACCACCGACTACTACTCGGTCACCATGCACCGGCGGCGACTGGAGATCCTGCCCGGCACGCGCACCGAGGTGTACACCTACAACGGCGACCTGCCCGGCCCCACGATCCACGCCACCTCGGGTCGGCGGGTGGTGGTCCGCCAGCGGAACCGGCTGACCATGCCCACGGCGGTGCACCTGCACGGCGGCGCCACCGCCCCCGAGGACGACGGCTCGGGCGACGCCACGATTCCGCCGGGCGGCGAGCGGGTCTACACCTACCCGAACCGGCAGCCGCACGCCACGCTCTGGATGCACGACCACACCCACCACATGGAGGCCGAGCACCTCTACCGGGGTCTGGCCAGCCTCTACCTGCTCACCGACCGCACCGAGGCGGCGCTGCCGCTGCCCCGGGGCCGGTTCGACGTCCCGCTGGTGCTGCGCGACGCGCATCTGGACGCCAACGCCCAGTTGGTCTGGACCATGGACGACGCCGACAACCGCACCACCCTGCTGGTCAACGGCCGGCCGTGGCCGCGCTTCGAGGTGCAGGCCCGCCGCTACCGCCTGCGCCTGGTCAACGCCAGCAACCTGCGCTTCTACCTGCTGCGGCTCGCCGACGGCGGAGACCTCACGGTGATCGGCTCCGACGGCGGCCTGCTGGAGGCGCCGGTCACCATGCCGTACGTGCTGCTCTCCCCGGGCGAGCGGCTCGACGTGGTGGTCGACTTCGCCCGCTACCAGCCGGGCACCTCGGTGGTGCTGCAGAACCTGATGGGGCCCGGCCCGGCCGAGCAGGTGGGCCAGGTGATGCGCTTCGACGTCGTACCGGCGAAGGGCCCGGACCGTACGTCGGTGCCGCCGCGGCTGCGTACGCTGCCGCCGCTGCCCACGCCGACCGTGCGCCGCAGCATCGAGCTGCGGATGGACGAGGCGGGTTCCGGCGGGCATCAGGCGTACATCGACGGGAAGGTCTTCGACCCGGCCCGGATCGACACCACCATCGCCTGGGGCAGCACCGAGGAGTGGACGGTGACCAACGCCAACGTGGTCATGCCGCACAACTTCCACATGCACCTGGTGCAGTTCCGGGTGCTCGACCGCAACGGCGCGCCGGCCGATCCCACCGAGTCCGGGCTGAAGGACACCGTGATCGTCTGGCCCGGGCAGAGCGTGCGGTTGCAGGCGACGTTCGACACCTGGCGGGGTGTCTACCCCTATCACTGCCACATGGTCGACCACAGCGCGATGGGCATGATGGCCAACCTCAAGATCGTCTGATCCGTCCCGGACAGCAGGCGGGAGGTCAGGGCGCGTAGCCGGGGTCGGCGACCGTCTCGGCGATGCGGGTGAGCCAGTGCAGGTCGTTGGCGCGGGACTCGGCACCGGCCCCGGGGGCGAGAATGCCGGCGAGGAACGCGGCGACGTCGTCGAGGTGCCGCTCGGCGCGGTAGTAGCTCAGCCTGGCCCGGTCCGGTTCGCACGGCCCGTAGCCCCGGCGGAACAGTTCCGCGCGGCGCGCGTCGATCGGATGGTCCCCGAAGTCACCGCTCAGGACGAACATCAGGTCCCGCTCGCGCGGCGCGAGCACCGGCGCGTCCCAGTCCACGACGTGCAGCGGGCCGTCGCCGTCGGCGATCAGGTTGCCGGGGTGGATGTCGGCGTGGCAGATGACGGGCCGGGCCGGCGTCATCCGGGCGGCCAGCTCGTCGACGGTCGCCGACAACCGGTGCAGCGCGTCGCCGTACCGGTGCCAGAACGCGCCGAGGGCCGGGCTCGCCGCCGCCTGCGGGCCCAGCGTCCGCAGCCGTTCGCCGGCGCTCGACCGGTAGGTCTCGGCCGGCAGGAGGCCGGCGATCCCGGCGGTCGGCGTGATCGTGTGCAGGCGGCCCAGGAACTCGCCGTACTCGATCCACTGCTGGTCCGTCAGGCCGCGCTCCCACCGGCTCCCGCCGTCGTGGAACGGGTAGAGCAGCAGGTGATGGTCCCCGAAGGCGTGCGCGGTGCCGCCGTCGGGCCGGTCGATCGGCGCGACCACCTGCCGGATGCCCCGGGCCCGGAGCAGGCCGGGCAGCCGGACGGCCGCCGGCGTGAACTCGCCGAGCCGGAGCTTCAGGAACCAGCGCCCGCCGTCGACCGTGTCCACCCGGTAGGCCCAGGCCCGACCGTCGAGGCCGACCGGCAGGAACACGAGAGCGGAGACGTCCAGCGCCCAGGCGGCGGCCACCTCCGCCGCCAGCGACCGTTCGTCGACGTCGGGCCTGTCGATCACGGACGGAGCGTGACAGGCCGGCGTCCGCCCGGCAAGCGCATTCACCGGTACGCGGGCGGTCCGGGGACCGGACGTCGGTCACGTCCGGTCCCCGGGGTACGTCGGGGCCGGGGCGGCCGACGCTCAGGCCGGCGGGGCGCTCGGGGCGTGTGCGCGCGGCTCGCCGAACCAGCGGGACAGGTGCCTGTCCAGGTCCCGCTGGTCGTCGCCGACCCAGGCGACGTGGCCGTCCGGGCGGAGCAGGACGCCCGGGACGTCCAGCGTCGCGGTGGGATCCCCGAGGTGGTCGACCCGGTCCGCCCACCCGTCGACGGCCAGCCGGCCGGTGCGGTCCAGCACCAGGCCACGGCCCTGGTGCAGCAGGTCGTAGAGGCGGCCCTGCCGCACGTCGACGTCGGGCAGGCGGCGGCCGAGCAGGTCGGGCCCCGAACCGAGGTCGTAGCGGACGTCGATCGCGGTGATCTTCTCGATCAGGCGGCGGTTCACCTCGTCGATGTCCATCAGTTCGGTGAGCAGCCGGCGGACGGCTCGTGGGCCCGGCTCGGTGGACAGCAGTTCCATCTGGGCGCGCGTGTTGTCCAGCACGTCCGCGGCGACCGGGTGGCGTTCGGCCTGGTAGGTGTCGAGCAGCGGGTCCGGCGCCCAGCCCCGGACCTGCGCGGCCAGCTTCCACCCGAGGTTGAACACGTCCTGAAGGCCGAGGTTGAGGCCCTGCCCGCCGATCGGCGGATGGATGTGGGCCGCGTCGCCGGCCAGCAGCACCCGACCGACGCGGTAGCGTTCCGCGAGCCTGGTGGCGTCCCCGAAGCGGGACATCCAACGCGGGGAGTGCACCCCGAAGTCGGTGCCGGCGACCACGCGGAGCTGGCGTCGGAAGTCCTCCAGCGTCGGCGGCTTCGCGCGGTCGCTGACGCCCGGGACGGGGATGATGACGCGATAGACCCCGACGCCGACGGGCGCCACCAGGAACCGCCTGTCGGTTTCCCGGACCTCGGCCACCCGGGCGGCGATCTCCTCGGGCGACACGCCCACGGCCAGCTCGCCCAGCAACGTCTCGGACCGCGCGGGCTCGCCGGGGAAGCCGACGCCGAGCAGCTTGCGCACCGTGCTGCGCCCACCGTCGCAGCCGACGAGGTAGCGCGTGCGCAGCCGCTGCCCGTCGGCCAGCTCGACGGTCACCCCGTCGTCGTCCTGGGCGAGGCCGGACACCGCACCACCCCGCCGGACCTGCGCACCCCGCGCGACCGCGTGCTCCTCGAGCAGTTGGACGACGACCGGCTGCGGGATTCCCAGCAGATAGGCGTACGCGGAATTCAGGCCCTCCGGCGCGGGCTTGTCGATGGCGGCGAAGAAACCGCGGGCCGGACGCCGTCGCCCGCGTTCCAGCACGCGTGCCAGCAGCCCGCGCATGGCCAGCAGCTCGATGCTGCGGATGTGCAGACCGACGATGCGGGCGAACGACGTCGGCTCGGTCTCCTTGTCCAGGACGAGCACCCGGACGTCGTGCAGCCGTAGTTCGGCGGCCAGCATCGCGCCGACCGGCCCGCAGCCGGCGATGATCACATCGAACATGGTGTTGCCTTTCGGGAAGCGCCGTGGTGGCGGGGGCGCTCCCGGCGACACCTACGTCGATCGCCCGACCGGGACCGGAGGGGGAGCACCCACATCGATACGGTTCATGGGTCTCACCTCCTCGGGCCGGGTCACGGTCAGCCGCAAGCTACAAGCCCGGGTGTCGCCCGGTCCAGTCCTTTTCCCGCGTCGGGTCGGCGGTGCCGACACGCACGTTCGGGTGGTGCTGGCACCACGGTCGGTGAGCGGGGCAGGGCAACCTGATGGAGAATCTTCCGGTACGGGCGTCGATATCTGATCGTCCTGTTTGGGTAGGGACAGGTGAGGGGTGACCGGAGAGAGTCGCCCGGGACAAGGGAGTCATGGCATGAAGCGGTACCTGATCTCGTTCGAAGACGGCGCGATGGACCACATCCCCGCCGAGGAGATGGCAGACGTGGACAAGGCCTCGCACGCGGTGATGGAGGACGCCGTGAAGGCCGGTGCGTACGTGTTCGGCATCGGGGTCGAACGCCAGCGGGCGAGCGTCGTGGCCGCGGACGGGACGGTCACCGAGGGCCCCGACCCGGAGGCCGCGCGGTTCCTCGGCGGGTTCGTGATCGTCGACGCGGAGACCCGCGAGGAGGGGCTGGCCTGGGCGACCCGGATCGCCGACGCCTGCCGGTGCCCGCAGGAGGTGCGGGAACTCCAGTACGACCCGGAGACGGAGAAGATGCTCCGCCGCCACGAGGGCGACTGATCACCCCGGCTCGCCCGGCGCCGCCCGGGCCAGCCGCTCGCGGACCCGGTCGACGTCCGAGTGGCCGAGGCCGTCGAGGATGACCAGGGCCCGGCGCCAGGTGCGGAGCGCGCCGGCCCGGTCACCGGCGGAGTGCCGGCAGTCACCGAGCCGGGTCAGGGTGTCCGCCTCGTCGTACCGGTCACCGATGCGCTGGTAGAGCGTCAGCGCCCGGCCGTAGCACCGGGCCGCCCGACGGTGGTGGCCGAGCCGGTCGTGGATGAGGCCGAGGCTGTCCCAGGTGTTCGCCTCACCGTGCCGGTCGTCGGTCCGGCGCAGCAGCGCCAGCGCCTGCTCGCAGTGCCCCCGCGCGGCGGCGTACCGGCCGAGGCGGGCGTACGCCCAGCCCATAGCGTTGCGGGCGCTGGCCTGCCCCACCGGGTGACCGGTGTGCTCGTAGAGCGCCAGCGCCCGCGTCGCGTGGTGCAGCGACTCCTCGTACCGGCCCATCCCGTCCAGCATCGCGCCGAACGCGCGGTGGGTGCGGGCCTGTCCGCTGTGGTCGCCCAGCTCCGCGAAGAGCGCCAATGCGTGGCGGTAGTGGCCGGCGGCCTCCTCCTTCCGGTCCAGCCGGACCAGGGCGCGGGCGAGGTCGCGGTGGGCGTTGGCCTGGCCGGCGCGCTCGCCCGAGCGCCGCGCGGCGGTCAGGGCGGCCTGCTGGGCGTCGGCCAGGTCCGACCAGCGGCCCTGGCGTTGCAGGAAGTCGACCAGGGTCCGGGCCAGCCGCCAGGCGTGACCGTCGCACCGGGTGCGCCCGGCGTGCGCCACCGCCGCCAGGAGCACCCGGTGCTCGGCGGTGAACCAGGCCAGCGCCGACCCCTGGCCGGTGACCTCCTCGGGCACCACGCCGGGCAGCGCGTCGGCCGGCGCGACCGGATCCCAGCCCGGCTGCAACAGCACCGCGGCGGCGTGCGCGGAGTGCAGGTAGTGGTCGAGCCCTCGACGGATCGCCGCCTGCCGCTGCTCGTCGGGGTCGAGCCGCTCGGTCAGCTCGGCCGCGTACGCGCGCAGCAGGTCGTGCACGCCGAACCGGCCGGGGGCGTGCTCGGTGACCAGGTGCGCGTGGGCCAGCTCACCCAGCAGCCGGGGCACCTGGTCCCGGGGCAGGCCGGCCAGGCTGGCGACCGCCGGGATCCCGAACTCGGGGCCCGGATGGCAGCCGATCAGCCGGAACAGCCGCGCCGCCGGCGGGGTCAGGCACTGGTACGACCAGGAGAAGACCGCCTGCACGTCGGTGCCGGCGTCGCCGGTGTCGAACGCGTCCAGCAGCCGTGCCGTCTCGCGTAACCCGGCGGCGAGCGTGGCCAGGGGGAAGGCGGGGTGCGCCGCGCCCCGGGCGGCGAGCACCGCCAGCGCCAGCGGCAGCCGCGCGCACCGCTCGACCATCTCGTCCACGACCTGCGGCTCGACCGCCAACCGTTCGGCGCCGAGGCGCCGGGCCAGCAACTGCCAGGACTCGCCGGTGCTGAGCAGCCCGACATCGATCGACCGGGCGCCCTCGGCGGCGATCAGGCCGGCGAGCCGGTTGCGACTGGTGACCACCACCAGGCAGCCGGGGCTGCCCGGCAGCAGGAGCCGGACCTGCTCGACGTCGCGGGCATTGTCCAGCAGCACCAGCATCCGGCGGTCGGCGAGCAGGCTGCGGTAGAGGCCGACCTGCGCGGACAGGTGGTGGGGCAGCAGTTCCGGTGGCACCTCCAGTGCCTCCAGGAAGCCGCGCACCGCATCCGCCGGTGTCACCACCGCCCCGGTGGAGTCGAAGCCCCGCAGATCCACGTAGAGCTGGCCGTCCGGGAACCGGTCGGCGGCGCGGTGTGCCCAGTGCACCGCCAGCGTCGTCTTGCCCACCCCGGCGGTACCGGACAGGACCACGATCGTCGAGGCGGGGTCGCCGGTCGCCGGCCCGCCGCGGTCACCCGCGCCGTCCAGGTGCGCCAACTGCGCCTGCCGGCCGACGAAGCCGGGCAGGGCCGGCGGAAGCTGACGCGGTACGGGCAGCCGTGCGGCCCGGGTGCGGGCCCGCCCGCCACCGGGCCGGAGGGCGGGGGTCCGGTCCGGTCCGGGCTGCCGTCGGGCCTCCTCCACCCGGTCCCGCGCGGTGGCCAACGCGCCCTGCTCCACGGGGGTGGCCCCGAGCAGTCGGATCAGGATGTCGAACCGCTCCGTCGGCGGCAGGATGTTCCCCGCGAAGTACTCCCCGATCACGCCACGCGACCAGCCGGTCTTCGCGGCGAGCTGTCGGTAGGTCAACGGCGTCTCACCCTGCTGCCGGGCCTCCCGGCGGCGCAGTTGACGCAGCAGGCCGGCCAGCTCCGGCACGCTCCGGGTCGCGTCGGCGGGACGGACCAACGGGTGCGCGGAGCGGTCGGGCGCGACGCCCGGCGTCGTCGTTCTCCGGGCATCGCGACGCTCCCTCTGGTCGGACATCCGGCCTCCCCACTGGCCCTCTCCGGCCGCCCCGGGGTGAGGTTAGGGCCGCGCTCACGGATGGCCATAGACGCACGCTGATGTACGACAGTTCCCCTCCCGAGGAGCGGGATCGGCCGCCCCGCCCGATCCCGGCGACCGGGCCGGTACGCGATCCGCGTACCGGCCCGGTTCCGTGCGGCCTACGCCTTGATCGCGGCGTCCAGCGCCTTGGCCAACTCGTCGTGCCCGGGCAGGTTGGGGTGCGGGCACCCACCGATCAACTTCTTCTGGATCTTGTCGGAGGTGAGGGCCGGCGCCGGCTGGAAACGGACGATCGGGTCGGCGGGCAGGATGCTCGCCCGGATGGCGTTGTTGACGTCCTTCGTCCAGGTCTGGACCTGTGTCTTCCACGCCGGCTGCGTCACGAGGTCCACCTCGACGTCGGGGATGTTCGGCAGCGCGCCCTTGACCGGGTCGGGCAACTTCGTGTTCTGCACGTACGTCTGGGCGAACGAACCCAGCGCCACCTTCGCCGGCGTGATGTCGTAGTAGCCCATCCAGACGACCTTGTCCGCCCCGGCGCGGACCATCCGGGTCGTGATCGCGTTGGCGTCCGCGGTGATCTTCGCGTAGTTGGCCGGTCCGTCGAAGGCGGGCACCACGAACCGGAGCCGGTCGACCGTCACCTCCTTCTCGTTGCCGGCGTTGACGTTCTCCTGGAGCACCACCTGGCACGCCCCGCCCTTGATGACGTCGTCCCGGCCGATCTGCTTGCCGGTCGTGTCGTACCAGCGCATCACCGCGTTGAGCGGGAGGTTGTTCCGGATGAAGTACTTGACCATCTCGGTGCGCATCAGCTCGGCCATGCCGCACATCGCGATGCCCTGGGCCACCTGGGTCCAGTTGGTGTTGTTGATCCCGCCGGTGGTGACGAAGTACGCCTTGCGTCGATCCTGTTTGGCCTTGGCCACGGCCGCCTCGGCCAGCGCTATCGGCGGCGACGTGCGCGACCAGAGGTTCTCGCAGGCGTCCGGATAGGTCGCCGGCGCACCGAGGATGTCACCGGTGCCCATGCCGGTGCGCGCGAAGTTGTAGTACTCCACCACGTCCTGGTTGAGCGCGGTCACGTACCTGCCCGCGTAGCTCGACGTCATGTCGTTGCCGGGCAGGCCGCGCTGGTCCGCCTGGGTGTTCTGGTTGACGGCGCACTTCTTGGGCTCGTGGTGGTGCTTCGCCTGGATGTGCGCCGAGGTGACGGAGTCGCCGGTCGCCACCAGCACCGCGGGCGCGGCCGGAGTCCGGTTCGGCGGGCAGAGCCGGTCCTTCTCCGCTTCGGGGAGTCGGCTGTCGGTGGGCGCGGTGCCGCCGGTCGCCGCGCACCCGCCGGCGGGCGGTGACGGACTCCCCGAGGGCGGCACGGTGGCGCTGGGCGGCACGGTGCTGCTGGGCGGTGCGCTGCTGCTGGGTGGCACGGTGGCGCTGGGTGGGACCGAGGCGCTGGGTGGGACCGAGGCGCTGGGCGGCACGGTGGCGCTGGGCGGCACGGTGCTGCTGGATGGTGCGGCGGTGGTCGGCGGCGTGGCGGACGTGGTCGTGCCGGGTGACGACGGCGGGGCGGACGCCGGCACGGTGGGGCTCGGGGTGACCGGGCACGGGCTCGGCGACACCGCCGAGGCGGACGGGTCGACCGATCCGCTCGGACCCGGACCCGCGCTGCCGGTGGAGGTCGGAATGCTGGTCGGGGCGACGGTCGCGGTCGAGGAAGCCGAGGGCGTCGCCGTCAGGGCGACCGCGAGTGGCGTTGTCGAGGGGGCGCCGGTCGGCCCGCACCGGGCCTGCCTGTCCTCCTCGATGCCGGTCCGCACGTCGGGCGGCAACGGCTCGTCCGGTGCGACGCACGGATCGAAGAACCAGTCCACTCCCTCGATGGTGCGGATGCAGGTGCGCTCGTCGACGGCGTCGGCGGGGGTGGGGTCCACGGCCGGCTGGGCCAGGGCGGGCAACAGCCCGGTGCCCAGGGTGATCACCATGGTGGCGGCCGGCAGCAGGAGCGTGCGGGGTCTGCGCATCGAACCTCCGATCGGTCCCGGGCGCACCGCCCGGGACCCCGCCTCTACCCACTTCCATAGATCGAGATTCCTGGATCTGTTGGTTCGGTCAGCCGCCCGGGCAGCGGGTGTCGCCGCCACTGTGCTCCATGCAGTGTCCAGGAGGGACGGGCGCGGTCGGGGCCGGCGCCGGTTTCAGGTCCCGGCCGGCGTGCACGGCGATCGGCAGGGCGGGCACGGCGAGCCCGACGGCAAGCACCAGGAAGACGATCGCGGTACGGACCAGTCGCAGGTGGTACGCGACCAGCGCGACGAGAACGGGCCCGGCGACCGCCACCAGCACGAAGGTCAGCAGGGCCAGCGTCGCCCGGCGGCGCAGGTCCGCGACCTCACCCGGGGCGTCGTCGTAGCTGACCGACCACTGCCGCAGGCCGATGCCCACCCACCAGGTGGCCGTCGCGATCAGCCCGCAGACCCAGAGCACGACAAGCAGTCCGACGATCGGTCCGCCCCGGCGGGCGGTGGCGGTGGTGGCAGACGTCATGCGGTCCAGCGTGGCCGAGGTCGATGTGGCGGGCATGAGTCGGCGTACTCAGGAGGTGCGGACGGCGGCGCCTGCCGGGCCGGTCACCGGCGCCGGGCGAGGAAGCGCAGGTATTCCACCCGGTCGAACGGGTTGCCGTCGGTGCGGGGCCGGCCGGGCGGGTCGCCGACCACCGGCCGGTCCCCGCCGGGCGCCGACGACCACAACCCCTCGCCGCTGGACAGGTCCGGCAGCCGCCGCTGGGCCTCCGGTTCCAGCCGGGTCGGCAGGACGCCGCCGATCCGCCAGCCGGCCGCGATCTCGTCGGCGCTGTCGATCCGGGCGCCGAGCCGGCCCAGGTACGCGGTGACCGGGCCGAGCCGGTCGGCCGGCACCTCCGCCTCGAACCGGCGGCACGGCTCGAAGACCCGGGTGCCGGCCTCGGCGAGCGCCCGCATGAGGACGTGGGGCGCGAGGTCCCGGAAGTGCCCGGCGGTGGTGATCGGCGACCAGTAGCCGCTGTGGGTGAGCGTGACCCGGATGTCGGTGACCGGCCAGCCGTGGCGTCCCTGGTCGAGCGCGGCGCGGGTGGCCTCCTCGATGGCCCGGTGGAACGACAGCGGCAGCGCGCCCAGCTCGACCGCCAGCCGGTAGTCCACCCCGGAACCGGGCTCGACCCGGAACCCGACCGTGCCGGAGAAGCCGTGCCCGATGATCTCCACGGCGCTGCCGGCGCCGACCGGTCGCTCGACGTGCATCAGCCGGCCCGGCCCGAAGTCCGCCTCGATCCCGTGCGTCTCGGCCAGCGTCGCGGCCAGCACCTCGCGTTGCACCTCGCCGTAGAGCAGCACGCTCGTGCCGCCGTCCGGGGCCACCCGGGTCCGGATGAACGGGTCGGCGTCCGCCAGGTCCAGCAGGGCGGCGTGCAGCGCCAGGGCCCGGTCCGGGTCGCGGGGACGCACCACCGCCTCCAGCGTCGGCGCCGGGAAGTGCGCGCGTCCGTCGAGGCCGGCCGGGCTGCCGAGCTGGTCGCCGAGGCGTACCCCGGCCAGGCCGGTGACCCGCGCGATGGACCCGGCGGTCAGCGCGGCCGGCTGCGGTCGGTCGGTGGTCGCGCCGACCACGTCGAGCCGGACGATCCGGGCGCGCGTCGCGGTGATCCGGCCGTCCGGCTCCCGGCGGTACGCGGTGACCGGCTGCCGGGCGCGGAGCCGCCCGCCGTACGACCGCAGGTACGCCACCCGCTCGCCGGTCGGGTCGCGTTCCAGGGCGAAGACGCGGGCCCGCGGCTCGGGCTCGGCCGGCGGCGACGCCGGGAGCAGGGTCGCGACGGCGTCCAGCAGTTCCGGCACGCCGACCCCGGACAGCGCCGAACCGAACAGCAGCGGGTGGACCTGCCCGGCCGCGGTCTGCGCGCGGAGCGCCAGGTCGATCCGGTGCGGGTCCGGCGGCAGGTCGTCGACCAGGGCGGCCAGCAACTCGTCGTCGTGTTCGGCGAGGACCTCGGCGAGCCGGTGGGCGGCGCCGGCGTCGTACCGTGGCTGGTCGGTCCGGAACGTGGCCCCGGGGGTGCCGGGCGCGCGGACCGTGCCCAGCGGGGCGACGGCCGGGGTGAGCAGTCGGCGCACGTCCGCGACCAGCTCGTCGACGCGGGCGCCCACCCGGTCGATCTTGTTGACGAAGATCAGGGTGGGCAGCCGCAGCGACCGGAGGATCCGCATGAGCCGCCGGCTGTGCGGCTGGACGCCCTCGACCGCGGACAGCACCAGGACGGCCGCGTCGAGCACCCCGAGCGCGCGTTCGACCTCGGCCACGAAGTCGCTGTGCCCGGGCGTGTCGAGCAGGTTGACCTGGCGATCGCGGACGTCGAACGCGGCGACGGCGCTGCGGATGGTGATGCCCCGCCGACGCTCGATCTCGCCGCTGTCGGTGCGGGTGGTGCCCGCGTCGACGCTGCCGAGCCGGTCGATGGCGCCGGTGGCGTGCAGCAGGCGTTCGGTCAGGCTGGTCTTACCGGCGTCGACGTGGGCGACGATGCCGAGGTTGACGGTCTGCATGGGTCGACGGGTCCTCGAAAGCTCGCGTCCGGATGGGCGGGAAGGTTTCGAGTCCTCGCATCGTCGTGCTCCCGTCGGTCGGTTCGGCCCGTCTCCGCGTCAGGCTGGCAGAGCCGGCGCGGCCGGTCCACCGAATTGCGCGGTCACCTCCCGGGACGCTCGTCCGGGCCGGCCGGACGCTCGGTCTCCTGCACCAGGTAGTGCGGCCGGCGCTTGGTCTCGTAGTAGATCCGGCCGATGTACTCCCCGATCACCCCGAGGAGCATCATCTGGATGCCGCCGAGCCCGATCACGCTGACGATGATGGTGGTGTAGCCGGGGACGTCGATGCCCTTCTCGACGGCGTCCGCGACCACCCAGGCCATGTACGCGACCGCGATCAGGGTGAGGAACAGGCCGCCGTAGATCGCGAGCCGCAGCGGCCGGTTGTTGAACGACAGCAGGCCGTCGAACGCGTAGTTGAAAAGCTTGCCGAACGTCCACCGGCTCCGCCCCGCCTGCCGGATCTCGTTGCGGTGGGCCACCACCGCGGTCCGGAAGCCGATCCAGGAGAACAGACCCTTGGAGAACCGGTTGTACTCCGGCATGGCCAGGATCGCGTTCACCGCGAGCCGGGACAGCAGCCGGAAGTCGCCGGCGCCGTCCAGCAGGCGGACGTCGATCCACCAGTTGATGGCCCGGTAGAACGACCGGGACGCGAGCGTCCGGACGAAGCGGTCACCACGCCGGTCCCGGCGGGCGATCACCTGGTCGAAGCCCTGCCGGTAGAGCGTCAGCATCTCGGGCAGCAGCCGCGGCGGGTGTTGCAGGTCGGCGTCCATGATCACGACCGCGTCGCCGGTGGTCCGCCGCAGCCCGGCGAGCATCGCCGCCTCCTTGCCGAAGTTGCGGCTCAGCGACGTGTAGCGGACGTCCGCGTCGGCGGCGGCGAGCCGGCGCAGCGCCGCGAGGGTGCCGTCGGTGCTGCCGTCGTCGACGTAGACCACCTCGACGTCCACGTCGGGCAGCTCGGCGAGCGCGGCGCGCACGGTCCCGTGCAGCCGCTCCACCGACGCCTCCTCGTTGAAGCAGGGCACCACCACGGACAAGCGCACCCGCTTCACCTCGGCCCGCCCCGGTCAGAGGTGGAAGACGAGCGTGCCATCGAGATCCTCCCGGGTGATGCCGAGCCCGTCGACGGGCCGGGCCTCGATGCCCTCCCAGGGCGTGCCGGCGGCGCGGCTGGGGACGGCCACCACCGACCGCACGCCGATCCCGCGCAGGTACGCCACGCTGCCCGGGTCGGGGAAGGACGCGATCGCCGCCTTGGTCTGCGACTGGCTGACCGGCTCGAAGCCGGCCAGCCCGTTCGTCACCCGGGGGAAGCCGTCGGTCGTCCACAGCATGTACGTCAGGTCGCCCACGCCGCCGGCCGGCAGCACCAGGATCGGATCCCGGGCTGCCCGCATCGCCGCCGGTGGTCGGGGCACCTCCGGGTGGGGCGTGGTGTTGACGCCCTCCGTGACGACCAGGGCGAGCGGCGCCAGCAGGACCAGCGGCATGAGGAACCGTGACCAGCGGCGGCCGGTGGACCGTCCCGGCGACTCGGCCAACGCGGTCACCAGCCCGGCGGCCAGCAGCGCCAGCAGCAGGCTGGTCCAGTGCATCATCCGGCCGGGCGTGCGCAACGCGTCCCAGCCCGGCAGGTGCGTGGACAACGTCAGGTAGCCGGGATCGCCGTCCCCGCCCAGCGTGGCGCCCAACCCCAGCAGCACCGTGCCGAGCACCCCCACCCCCAGCGCCACCCGGCGCCGTAGCGGGTACGCCGAGACGACCAGCCCCGCCGCGGCCAGCCCGATCAGCGTCATGCCCGGCAGCAGCGCCATCTCCGGCGGCCAGGAGAGCTGCTCGCGGGCGGCGGCGTGCCGCTCGCCCCACAGCCACGAGTCCCCGGGCGCGGTGAGGAACCCCATCAGCGGCGGGGAGAACATCTTCGTCCAGTCCAGCGTGCGTTGGGCCTGCGGATTGAGGTCGACGACGCGCAGGAAGACCAGGCCGAGCAGGAGCGTCACCGCGCCGAACACGGCGCCGCCGGCCAGGTCCGCGAGCAGCAGCCGGCGGCCGAACGGCGGGCGTTCCCGTCGGCGCCACCAGGACCAGCCGTAGCAGCCGGCCGCCACCAGCACGGCGGCCAGCAGGAAGTACACAAGCGGCAGCCCGATGCCGAAGCCGAGGCTGACCTGCCAGGCGGCGACGAGCCATCCGGCGAGCGCCCAGCCGGGCCGTCGCCGCTCCGGCCGGTAGCCGTGGCGCAGCGACCACCCGTGCCCCCGGGCCAGCATCGCCAGGGACAGCGCGATGCCGCCGCTGGACAGGATGTTCAGGTGCCCGGAGTGCGCCAGCCGCCACGGCGCGAACGCCCAGGCGACCCCGGCGACCGCCCCGCCCCACCGGTTCGCGCCGAGCTGCCGGGCCAGCGCGTACGCCCCGAAGCAGGCCAGCGCGTGCAGCAGCACGTAGAGCACGTTGTACCGGATCACGGCCGCCTCGAAGCCGGTGCCGAGCATCCCGACCGGGGCGTAGCCGAGCAGCGTGTCGCTGTAGGCGTAGGTGTACCGCTCGGGATAGAACGTGTTCGAGTGCCAGAGGTCGAGCGGGTTGGTCAGCAGCGCGTGCCCCGCCCAGGCCACCTGCCACGCCTGCAACGTGGGATCGCCGAGGTCGCCGGGGATGGTGCTGGCCGGGTGCCGCAGCGTCGGCCAGGTGAGCGCCACCGCGACCAGCAGGCTGGCCAGCGCCGCGAGGACCCATTCGGTGCGGGCGCGGCGCCACCACGGCCTGCCCGGGGCTGGGTCGGCGGTGGGCTGTTCGGGGGGTGCGCTCTCGGTGCGGTCCCGAGCGTCGGTGGATGGGGCTTCCATGGGATAGATGGTCTGCGATGTGCCGGCCGTTGTCGATCAGCTGTCCGGAGGGTGGACCGCCAACGCTTGATTGAATAGGGATCTGTCAATAGATTGGGGGTGGGCGTCGCCGAGGTCCTCCGACCGGGCCGTCGGCGGCTGACAGCTCCACCCGAGCCGGGCACGTCGGCCGTACGCGCCGACCGGTCGCCGTGGCGCACCGCCGCGCCACATCCAGGGCACGTTGCCGCGCCGCGTCCGTCCGGGACGCGCGCCGCCGCGTCGCCTCCGCCCCGCTCGATGGCAGAAGGACCCTCCATGAAGATTCTCCGCGCCCGCCCCGCCCCGATCCTGGCGGCCGTCGCCGCGCTGGCCGCCACCCTGGCCGCGACCGGCACGGCCCTGCTCGCCGGCCCGGCCGCCGCCGCCCAGGGGTGCCGGGTCGACTACACGCCCAACCAGTGGTCCGGCGGGTTCACCGCCAACGTCAAGGTCTCCCCCGGGGACACCGCCGTCTCCGGCTGGACGGTCACCTGGACGTACCCCGGCGACCAGCGCGTCACGAACGGCTGGAACGCCACGGTCACCCAGTCCGGATCGACGGTGACCGCCCGCAACGTGTCGTACAACGGCAGCATCCCGGCCGGCGGCTCCACCGAGTTCGGCGTGCAGGGCACGTTCTCGGCCGGCGGCGGCGCGCCGACCGGGTTCACCCTGAACGGCGTGCCGTGCAACGGCGCCGGGCCGACCGGCGCCCCCACCACGATGGTGCCGACCACCGCGCCGCCCACCTCGACGCCGCCCACCAGCACGCCGCCGACGTCGACGCCGCCGACGACGGACCCGCCGACCACCGCGCCGCCGCCGGCCGGCTGCGCCGGGGCGGCGCTCTGTGACGGCTTCGAGAACCAGACCGGCTCGACACCGTCCGGCGACTGGACCGTGGTGAACCCGGACTGCGCCGGCGCCGGCACGGCCACCGTCGACAGCACCACCACGCACAGCGGCAGCCGGGCGGTCCGGATCAACGGCGCCGCCGGCTACTGCAACCACGTGTTCATCCGGTCCACGAAGAACCTCGGCAGCCTGGGCAGCGTCCGGTACGGCCGGATCTGGGTGCGGCACACCACCGCCCAGCCCACCGACCACACCACGATGATGGCCATGACCGACGCCGCCGACGGCAACAAGGACCTGCGGATGGGCGGCCAGAACGGCGCGATGCAGTGGAACCGCGCGTCGGACGACGCCACGCTGCCCGAGCAGAGCCCGGCCGGGGTGGCGCAGAGCCTGCCGCTGCCCACCAACCGGTGGGCCTGCCTGGAGTTCATGGTGGACGGCTCCGCCGGTCAGCTCCGTACCTGGCTGGACGGCGTCGCCGTGCCCGGGCTGACCGCGGACGGCGTACCGACGCACGACATCGACGGCCAGTGGTACAACCGCACCTGGCGGCCTCAGCTCACCGACCTGAAGCTGGGCTGGGAGAGCTACGGCGGCGGGTCCGACACGCTCTGGTACGACGACGTCGCGGTCGGGTCCAGCCGGATCGGCTGCTGACCCGTCGCGGATCGCGGGACGTGTCCGGGGTGTGGTCCGACCGCGCGACCACACCCCGGACCACCCGGCACCCGCGTCGACGGCCCTGCCGGGCCGGACGGCTAGCGGACGGGCGCGTCCCGGCCGACGCCGACGCGACTGCCGCCGAACCACCGGGCCAGCGCCGCGTCGAGCGTCCGCTGGTCGTCGCCGACCCACGCCACGTGCCCGTCCGGCCGGAGCAGGAGCGCCGGCACGTCCAGGTCGGCGTCCGGGTCGGTGACGTGGCCGACCCGGTCGGCCCAGCCGGCCACGGACAGCCGCCCGGCCCGGTCGAGCAGCAACCCCTGGCCGGTGCGCATCACCTCGAACAGGCGTCCGGACCGGAGCCGGACGTCGCGCAGCCGCCGCCCGAGCAGTTCGTGGCCCGGGCCGAGGTCGTACCGGACGCTGATCGCGGTGATCTTCTCGATCAGGAGCCGGTTGACGGCGTCCACGTCCATCAACTGCGCCAGCAACCGCCGGACCGCCTGCGGCCCGGGTTCGGTGCTCGTCAGGTGCATCTGCGCGCGGGTGTTGTCCAGCACGTCGGCGGCCACCGGATGCCGCTCGGCGTGGTAGGTGTCCAGCAGGTCGTCGGGCGCCCGGCCGGTGACCGCCGCGGCCAGCTTCCAGCCCAGGTTGAACGCGTCCTGGAGGCCGAGGTTGAGCCCCTGCCCACCCATCGGCGGGTGGACGTGCGCGGCGTCCCCGGCCAGGAACACCCGCCCGACGCGGTAGCGGTCGGCCTGGCGGGTGGCGTCACCGAAGCGCGACAGCCAACGGGGGGAGTGCACGCCGAAGTCGGTGCCGGCGTACCGGTGGAGCTGAGTGCGGAACTCCTCGATCGTCGGCGGCGTCGCCCGGTCCTCGGCCACGCCCGCCGCCGGCACCACCACCCGGAACACGCCCGGCCGGCCGGACGGGCCCAGCCCGAACCGCTTCTCCGTCCGGCGTACCTCGGTCATCACCTCGACGATGTGCTCCGGGGACGCGGTCACCTCCATCTCGCCCAGCAACGTGTCGACCGTCGACGGCTCACCGGGGAAGCCGACCCCGAGCAGCTTCCGGACCGTGCTGCGCCCACCGTCGCAGCCGACGACGAATCGCGCCCGCAACGGCGTCGCGGTCGCGCTGTCGAGGCCGACGGTCACGCCGTCGTCGTCCTGGTCGAGCGCGACCACGGCGTCACCGCGCCGGATCTCGGCGCCGACCTCGACCGCGTGCTCGGCGAGCAGCCGGTCGGTGAGCGTCTGTGGAATGCCGAGCACATATCCGTGCGCGGTGTCCAATCCGGCGGGCGCCGGTTTCTCGATTCCCGCGAAGAATCCCCGGATCTCACCGGCGCGGATCGGATACGTCTTGCCGTGGTCGAGGAAACGCTCCAGCAGTCCCCGTTGGTCCAGGATCTCGATGCTGCGGACGTGCAGCCCGAGCGACCGCACGTACGGCGGCGGCTCGGCCTCCTTCTCCAGCACGAGCACGTCGACGCCGTACAGGCGCAGTTCACTCGCCAGCATCATGCCGGTCGGGCCGCCGCCGACGACGATCACATCGAACATGTCATTCCCCCATGGTGGGCCGATTTCTGCGTCCGGCCGACGATTGTGCGTCACGATCGGGGCCTTGCCGCAAGCCCGGGGGTGCGGTATACGTTAATAGTGGCAAGGAGTTCCGCTCCTTGCCTTTGTTGTTTCTTCCCGGTGGACGGTTCAGTCGTCGACGAGCGCGGCGAAGGACTCGCCGCGGCGGAGCTGATCGACGAGGTCGAGCACGGCCGTCCGCCCGCCGTGGGCCACCACCCACCGGTGGACCCGGCAGGCGGCCCTGGCGTACACCTGCTCGTCCGCGCCGGCGGCCCGCAACCAGTCGGTCAGCGTCTCCGGTAGCGGCCCCGGCGCGGTGTCCCGGCAGCGGTCCGGCGCGCTCGGCGGCGCGAGGTACCGCCGGTCGTCGGAGACCAGCACGGCGAGCCCCTCGTCGAACCACTGGGGAACCTCGTCGCGGCGGGAACCGAGGCGCGCGTGGAACTCCACGTGCGAGAGTTCGTGCGCGGCGATCTCCGGGGAGATGCCGCGGGGCGAGAGCATCAGCGCCCGGTTGCGGATCGCGATCCCGCGCTCGCCGCCGCCACCGATCCGCCCGTAACAGTCGGACGTGAGGCAGGCGAGCACCGTCGGGTCGCTCTTGCGCCCCTGGTAGAAGTCGTCGACCCGCCGGCTCGCGTCGCGGTACACCTCGACCAGCCGGCGCCGGTCGGCGTCCGGCAGGTCGGGTTCGGCGTAGAGACCGTCGCGCACCGGCACCAACCCGTAGCAGCGGGGGCAGGTGGTGGCGGCCACCGACGGGTACGCCAGCGCCAGCGCTGCCGTCGCGGTCACCGTCAGGACGACCACGGCGGCCACCACCCGGCGCCAGCGCCGCCACCGGCCCGGTCGAGCGGGCATGCGCACTCCTCGCCCGGCCGGCTCAGCCGACCTGACTGTTGTCCTTGAGCGCGCCCCACCCGTGCCAACGGTCGATCTCGATCGACGCGCTGACCCGACCGCGCTCCCGCCGCGGGTACGGCTGCCCGGTGTAGTGCCGGGCGAGCCGGTCGATGTCCGCCAGGTCCGTGTCGTCGCGCAGCTCCACCACGTGGCCGACGATGCTGAGGTGGGTGTACCAGCCCTGCTCGTCCAGCACGGTGAGGGTGACCCGGGGATCGTTGCGCAGGTGGCCCAGCCGGCGCCGCCCCTCGTCCATGTTCACCAGGATCCGGCCGTCGTCCCACAGGTACCAGGTGGCCGCGGAGACCGGCTGGCCGTCGGGGCGCAGCGTGGCGATCACGGCGGGGTTCGGCTTGCGGAGCATGGCGACGGCGGGCTCGGGCAGCGGTGGCTTCGACATGGCTCTCCTCTTCGCGGCAGCGCTGTCCCCGCACTGTACGTACCGGCCGTGTCCCGTGCAGGGAAACGGGTCCGGAGCCGGACGGCTCCGGACCCGGTCCCGTGCCGTCAGGAAGCGGTGCAGCCGACGTTGCCGGGCGCGGTGCCGCCGTCACCGGTGGCGGTGAACCCGAAGGTGGTCGACGCGTTCGGGGCCAACGTGCCGTTGTAGGGGGCGTTCCGGACCTGGACGGTGCCGGTGGTGCCGGTGTTGACGCCGCCCCAGAGGCTGCTGATGGCCTGGCCGTTGGCCAGGGTCAGGCGGGTCGTCCAGCCGTTGATCGTGGCGGTGGTGTTGTTGGCCACCGTGACCTCACCCTGGAAGCCGCCCGGCCAGGTGTTGATCGTGCGGTAGCTGGCCGCGCAGCCGGTCGGCGGGGGAGTCGTCGGCGGCGTGGTCGTGGGCGGGGTCGAGGTGGGCGGCGTGCTCGTGGGCGGCGTGCTGGTCGGCGGCGTGGTGGTGGGCGGCGTGGTCGACGTGAACTGGCTGAAGAACCGCCAGATCTCCCCGGAGGTCCAGGTCCGCGAGTCGTTCGGGCTGCCCGACCCGTCCACCGGGCTCGGCGTGTGGTCGCCGTCGAAGGCGGCCCACTGCACCGGGTAACCCGCCCGGCAGCCGGAGTAGACGGTGGTGATGTGGGTGAAGCTGTTCAGGGCCGGCTCACGGGGGGTCTGCCCGGTGCAGCCGTTGTTGCGGACGAACGTGTCCCGCAGCGACCGGCCCATGGAGATGTTCAGCACGCTGTCGTGGGTGCCGTGGATGCCGAAGTAGGGGACCGGCTGGGTGCCGCCGTTGCAGCCGCTCAGGTTGGCGCCGGACAACACCGCCACCGCGCGGATGACGGTGGGCCGGGCGCAGGCCACCGCGTAACTCATGGCGCCGCCGTAGCTCCAGCCGAGCGCGAACCGCTGGGTGGTGTCCACGCAGAGGTCGTTCTCGACCTGCCGGGAGATGTCGTCGAAGAGGGTGAGGTCCCGGCCGTTGGTGTTGGCCCAGCCGTTGTCGATGCCCTGCGGCGCGACGAAGATCGTGCTGTTGTTCGACAGCGGCAGGAGCCCGTAGTAGCCGGCCGAGGCGACGTTGTTCGCGGAGCCGTTCAGCCAGTGGAAGCCGAAGACGAGCCGGTAGGGGTGGTTCCGGTCGTACCCGTCCGGGATCCGCAGGATGTAGCTGCGGTTCTGTCCGCCGCTGGAGATGGTGCGCGTCCCGTTGCTGAGCGTGGGGGCCTTGCCGCAGCCGGCGGTCGCCGCGAGCGTGCCGTTCGTCGCGGCCTGCGCCGCGGGGCCGAGGCCGCCGCTCAGCACGCCGCCCGCGGCCGCCGCGAACAGCAGGGCCGCGGCGGCCAGGGATGAGAGAAGCGGGGTACGTTTCACGATTGCTTGCCTCCGTGCCGTCGATGTCTGGTGGCGGTGGTGTGTGCGCGTGGGCGCCCGGCGACCGCCGACGTGCCGCCGGAAGCGGAAGCCGTGCCGGGTCGCCTGCGAGGTGGCGGGGGAGAGCGGTGCGGCCGGGCCGGGAACGGGATCCGGCAGCGACCTCCGGTCGGCTGGCGTCGGCGGAACGGCCCGGACCGGTCACCGGCCGGTCGGGCGGCGGAAGAAGGCCGGTGCAGCGCCGTGCCGGTCGACCGGATCGTGGAAGCGTGCCCTGCGCTCCCGTGCCGAAAGATAGCAGGTTATCGATAACATCTTCAACCGGAAGTGTTCCGGTAATAACGCCGCCTCGGGCCGAAACTCTCGCCCGATCCCCCGAAACGCCTGCCCCGGAGGTGTGGTCCTCCACTGTGAGCGATCACATCATCGGACCCGGCCACTAGGGTGCGAGGCGTGCACATCCGTTTCGACGTACCCGCCGATCCCACCTACCCGGGCCGGGTGGCCGCCGCGCTCAGCGGCGTCCGGCTGCGCCTGTTCGGCCGCCTCGGCGCGGCGCTGGCCGCGGTCGGAGCGGTCGGTCTGGCCGCCGCGTGGGCGTTCGGGTGGGGCGTTCGGGCCGCGCCGCTGTGGACCTCGCTGCTCGTGGCCGGCGTGCTGTCGATGCTGTACGCGCCGTGGGTCCAGTGGCGGGCCCGCCGCCGCTCGGGTGACTACGCCGTCGAGGGTGGCTACGAGATCACCGACGACAACATCATGATGCGCAGCGGCTCGGAGTCCGCCGGCATCGCGTGGGACGGGGTGAGCCGGGTGACGGACACCCCGGAGTTCTGGATCGTGTACGTCGGCCGGATGCCGGCCACCGTGATCCCGCGCCGGTTGATGTCCGCCGGGGACGCCGAGACGCTGCGCGCGTTCCTGACCGGACGCGGCCTGCTCCGGTCCCGGTGAACCGGTCACCGGCCGTCCCTGGACTGCGGGCCGTGAGATACCAGGAATTCGAGGCGGCCGTCCGCCGGTTGGTCGCCGGTGCCCGCGACGAGGCCGTGCGCGCCTTCGGCGCCGAGACGGTGGCCCGGGTCGTCCGGGGCGACGAACTGACCGGGATCGCCGCCGCGGGTGACCTCGACGACGACGCGGCGGCGGCGTTCGCCGTCGCGCGGGCGAACGCCGCGACGGCCGGCGCGGCCGAACTGCGCGCGCTGCTCACCCGCATCGACGACGGCGTCGTCAGCGACGGGGACATGGATCCGGAGCTGCTCGTCGCCGTCTCGGCGCTCGAACACTGGACGACCTATCTGGAGACCGGCCGCCGCGACGAGATCCACGAGCTCGCCGTCCGCGCCGTCGAGCAGGTCGACCACCGGGTCCCGGCCGATCTCGACGACTTCCTGGCCAGCCCCGAGATGGCCGCCGAGCACGCGCGGATCGAGCGCCTGCTCACCGCGTGACGGCACCCGGCCAGGGGCCGCCGATCCCGGGACCGGCGGACCCTGGTTGCGCCGGCCGGCGGCGGGCATCGTACGGGTCGTGGGCCGGAGACTCCGGCGCGCGGAAGGGAACCATGACGGACCACGCACTTCCCGGCGGCACCTACCCGGTGGGCGACCTGACCCTCACCCGGGTCGGCTACGGCGCCATGCAGTTGGCCGGTCCGGGCGTGTTCGGGCCGCCCCGGGACCGGGCCGCCGCGGTCGCCGTGCTGCGCACGGCGGTGGAGCTGGGCATCCGGCACATCGACACGGCGGACTTCTACGGTCCGCACGTCACCAACGAGATCATCCGCGAGGCGCTCGCGCCGTACCCGGACGACCTGCACATCGTCACCAAGGTCGGCAACCGCCGGGACGCGCAGGGCGGCTGGCCGCCCGCCCGCACCCCGGCCGAGCTGACCGAGCAGGTGCACGACAACCTGCGACGCCTGGGTCTGGACGCGCTCGACGTGGTGAACCTGCGGGTCGGCGGCATGGACGCACCCGTGCCGGGTTCGATCGCCGAGCCGTTCGGCGCGCTCGCCGGCCTGCGGGAGCAGGGGTTGATCCGGCACCTGGGGCTGAGCACGGTCACCTCGGAACAGCTCACCGAGGCGCAGTCGATCGCCCCGGTGGTGTGCGTGCAGAACTTCTACAACCTCGCCAACCGGGGTGACGACGAGCTGGTCGACCGCACCGCCCGGGAGGGCGTCGCGTACGTGCCGTACTTCCCGCTGGGCGGCTTCTCGCCGATGCAGTCCGACGTCCTGGACCGGGTCGCGGCCCGGCTGGCGGTCACGCCGATGGCCGTCGCGCTCGCCTGGCTGCTGCACCGCGCACCGAACATCCTGCTCATCCCCGGCACGTCCTCGGTCGCGCACCTGCGCGAGAACGTCGCCGGCGCGGCCCTGGAACTGCCCGCCGACGCCCTCGCCGAGCTGGACGCGGTCGGCGCGTGACCCGGTCACGACGCCCCGGGGCGGCCGTGGGGCTGCACTAGGGTGGGCCCATGACGGCTCGTCTGGACGGGTTCGCCTTTCCACCCCGCCGCCCGGCCGAACGGTTGGGGGTGGCGGTGGTGAGTGAGCTGGTCGAGCTGATCGTCACCGGGCAGCTCGACGCGGGGCAACTCCTCCCGCCGGAGGGGCCGCTCAGCGAGCACTTCGGGGTGAGCCGGACGGTCATCCGGGAGTCGGTGAAGCGGCTCGAGGAGAAGGGCCTGGTGGTGGTCTCGCAGGGCCGGGGCACCCAGGTGGCCCGGGTCGGCTCGTGGAACATGCTGGATCCGGTGGTGCTCTCCGCGCTCATCGACAACGACGAGTCGCTTGGCGTCCTGGACGAGCTGACGATCGTCCGGGGCAGCCTGGAGGCGGCCATGGCGGGCACGCTGGCGAGCCGGCGTACGCCGGAGGAGCTGACCCGGGTCGAGCACGCGCTCGCCGTGATGCGCGAGATCCGGCACGAGAGCGACTCGTTCCGGCAGGCGGACGTGGTCTTCCACTTCACCGTCATGGAGCTGTCCGGGAACCGCCTGGCGGAGAACATCTGCAAGCGCCTCTACCGGCGGGCGATGGAGAGCAGCCGCTTCCACGGCATGGCGTACGAGAGCGCGTTCGAGTCGACGCTCGACGAGCACGCGCGGGTGGCCGACGCCATCGCCCGGCAGGACGTGGCCGCCGCCGAACGCGCCATGCGGGACCACATCGTCACCTCGTGGCAGCGGCGCCGGTTGGCGGGGCCGGGCGGCGGCCCGGCGCGCTAGCTCAGGAGTCGGGGACCAGCCGCAGGCCGGCGCGGTCGGGCCGGACGTGCGGGCCGGTCGCCGAGCGGGGCGCGTCGGCGGGCGCGAGGCGCTGCTCGTCGACCTCGATGCCCAGCCCCGGCCGGTCGCCGAGGACGATGCCGCCGTCCGCGATCTCCTGGTCCACGGTCAGCCCGATCGGCCAGGTGAGGTCCTGGACCTCGCACGACAGGTGGTTGGGCACCGCCGCGGCGGCGGCGGCCAGCGGGTTGGCGTGGTAGGCCACCGGGCTCACCGGCAGGTCCCGCCCGTGCGCGACCGCGGCGGTCCGCAGGAAGTGGGTGATGCCCCAGACGCTGCCCACCTGGACGACGTCGACGGCGTCCGCGTCCAGCAGGGGCCGGAACTGTTCCAGGCCGGTGAGGTTCTCGCCGGTGGCGACCGCCGCCCGGACGCCGTGCCGCACCGCCGCGAGGCCGGCCGCGTCCCACCGGCGGACCGGCTCCTCGACCCAGGTCAGGTCGACGGTGCGCTCCAGCGCGGTGACGAACCGGACGGCCTGGGCGCGGTTCCACGACTCGTTGGCGTCGACCATCAGCGCCGGGCGGCTGGTGTTGCGGCCGAGGATCTCCCGGACCGTCTCCAACCGGCGTCGGTCCCGCTCGACGTCGTGGCCGCCCTTGAGCTTGGCGGCGGTGAAGCCGCGTTCGGCGAAGCGCTCGTACAGCCGCGCGAGCGCGTCGTCGTCGAGGGCGATGTCGAGCCCGGAGGCGTAGCCGGGGACGAACCGGTCGGCGGCGCCGACGGTGCGCCAGAGCGGCTCGTCGGCCGCCTTCGCCTTGAGGTCCCACAACGCCATGTCGAGCGCGCCGACGGTGCCGAACGTCGCGCCCGCGTGGCCGGTCTTGAAGACCTGGTTCAGCATCCGGTCGTAGAGCGCCGGGGCGGCGCGGGGATCCGCGCCGTCGACCGCGCCGAAGACCCGCTCGACGTCCCCGTGCGGGCCGAGACCGACGCCTTCCAGGCCGACGTCGGTCTCCAGGATCAGCACGGGCACGTCGGTACGCGTCCGCGGCATCACCCCGTTGGCGTCGCCGATCAGCCGTCCCCAGTCGTGCGCGGTGGTGAGGCTGCGGTAGCCGGTGACCTTCACGTTCGTCTCCTCGCCGCCGCCCCGGTCAGCCCCGCAGGCTCCACTGCTGGTTGGCCCCGCCGTTGCAGGCCCACAGGATCAGCTTGGTGCCGTTGGTGGTGCCGGCGGCGTTGGCGTCCAGGCAGAGCCCGGACTGCTGGCCGGTGATGGTGCCGTTGGCGTTGACGGTCCACTGCTGGTTGGGCTGGCCGTTGCAGTCCCAGATGATCACGGCGGTGCCGTTGCTGGTGCCCTGGCCGTTGGCGTCCAGGCACTTGCTGCCGTACACCTGGAGCTGCCGGCCGGCGGTGACGGTGAAGCGTTGCCCGGTGGCGCCGCCGCAGTCCCAGAGCTGGACCTGGGTGCCGTTGGTGGTGGTCGAGTTGGGCACGTCCACGCAGCGGCCGGACTGGCCGCCGACGATCTGCTGGGCGGTGCCGCTCGGCGGCGGGGTGGTCGGGCCGCCGGAGCCCTGCGGGCCGGCGGCGTTCATCACGGTCTGCGCGCCGGCCGGCCAGTTGCCGTTGCTGACCGTCGTGTTGCCGTAGACCACGTTGCCCCGGTCGCCGTTGGTGACGTTGGTGCTGTTGTTCGTCGACCAGTTGTTGGTGAGCGTCCAGTTGCCCATGTTCTCGCCGCCCCAGTAGTTGGCGGTGGCCCAGGTTCCGGTGTTCGAGAAGACGTTGTTGGTGACGGTGTAGTACTTGGAGCCCTCGTCGAAGTAGACGCCGAAGTAGCCGTTGGTCCGCAGGCAGTAGTTCTCGCTGATCAACGCGTTCGGGTCCCAGCCCAGTGTGTAGATGCACCCGCCGTCGTTCATCTGCTGCATCACGTCGTGGACGTAGTTGCCGACCACGCGGTTGTTCGACGCGGTGGTCGGGGTGCTGTAGCGCGGCTGGTAGTTGTACAGACCACGACGGGCGTACTCGTTGTTGCCGCCGGCGTCGTTGGCGCCCCAGCCGTACCCGATCGTCAGGCCGGAGTACGGCAGGTTGTAGATCTCGTTGTGGCTGATCGTGGCGTTGGTGACGTACGTGGGCAGCACCGAGCTGATGCCGCGGTAGTCCAGGCCGAGGTCGTGGATCCGGTTGTTGCTGACGGTGATGTCCCGGTTGGTCATCCGGGAGTCGCTCGGGTGGTGCGCGTCGGCGCGCACGCCGCCGATGACGAAGCCGCCGGCGGCGTTGCGGGCGATCTCGGAGCGGGTGACGGTGATGTTGCTGGCGCCCAGCCCGACGCCGGTGGCGTGCGCGTTGGCGTCGTTGCCGATGCCCACGGCGGTCTGGCCCAGGTTGACGAACTGGGAGTCGCTGAACGTGATGGTGTTGGCGGCCGAGATCTGCACCGCGGCGGGCATCTGGGACCAGCTCGGTCGGGCGGCCTCGAACTGCTGGCAGCCGGAGGTGCAGGAGCCCCACGCGGGCCAGGACCAGTTTCCGGCGATGTAGGAGCCGGTCTGCTGGTCGACCCAGCCCTGGTTGCTGCTGGGGCCCAGCCAGCTCGTGCCGGTGAAGGTGAGGCCGGAGAACGCGATGTGGTGCGCCGGGCTGGCGTAGCTGCCACCCACGGTGACCAGCGACTGCGTCACCGGGAACTCGACGTCCACGGTGGACATGTTCTGCCCGGAGCGCGGGATGTAGTAGAGCGTGCCGGTGCCGGTGTCGACGTACCACTCGCCGGGGGAGTCGAGGAACTCGTACGCGTTCACCAGGTAGAACGGGCCGGCCCGGAACGGGTTCATCAGGGTGTCGTAGCCGAAGTTGTTGTTGTTCCAGGCCGGCTGCGCCATGGTGAGCAGACCGCCGCTGATGCTCTGCACCGGCGAGTACCGGTCGGTGAACGAGTTGATGCCCTCCACCTCGACCCGGTTGGCGTTGGCCAGGTTGTTCAGGTAGTTCAGGTTGCCGTTGGTGATCCGCAGGCCGGTGGCCGAGGCGCTGAAGTCCGACCGGCTCACCGCCGTCCGGGCCCGGGTGGCCAGTTGCCCGTCGACGTAGAGCTGCCGGGTGTTCTGCCCGGCGCCGACGCTCGCCCGCCAGATGTTGCGGCCGGAGTCGGCGACGGACCAGCCGGTCACCTGCTTCGCACCGCTGATCACCGGGTGCGCCCCGGAGGCGGCCTGCCAGCGCACGGTGTGGCCGTTGGTGCCGGAGTCGGCCGCGCCGAACGTCAGCGGCGACGTCACCCGGTAGACGCCGTCGGAGAGCTGCACCACGATGTCGTCCGACATGCCGCCGACCAGCGAGCGGACGGTGGCCTGGGCGGTGGACAACGAGCAGGGCTGGGCGGCGGTGCAGCCGCTGCCGGTGCCGCCGGGGGACGCGTACACGGTGGTGGCGGCGGCCGAGGCGGACGTGGCGAAGGCCGCGACGGCGACGCCGGCGATCGCCGTGGCCAGCGCGAGGCCGGTCACGGCCGACCGTCGCAGGGCGGATGCGTTCACGGAACCTCCAGCGGCGTCTATAGGTATGACGTCTCATGTTAAGCAGGTGTCAATATCGAAACAAGTCGATTGGCGGGCGGAAACGCGCGTTGACACCCGTCACCGCCCCGACCTAGGGTCGTCCCACCAGGTGAACCGATTCGACGACCGTTGCCGGGAGCGGGATGAACATCGGTGAGATCGCCCGGCGGGCCGGGGTGTCCCGCAGCACCGTGTCGTACGTGCTGAGCGGCAAGCGGCCGGTCTCGGCGGCCACCCGCCAACGCATCCAGGCGGTCATCGACGAGCTGGACTACCGCCCCAACGCCAGCGCGCGCGCTCTCAAGGAGGGCCGGACCCGCACCCTCGGCCTGGTCATCCCGCCCGCCAGCCGGCGCCTCACCGACATGCAGCTCGGCTTCGTCGCCAGCGTGGTCGAGGCCGCCGCGCGGGCCGACCTCGACGTGCTGCTGTCGCCGTCCGGCGGTGACCACGACCGGTCGTTCGAACGGATCGTGACCGGCCGCCGCGTCGACGGCGTCGTGCTGATGGAGATCCGGCTCACCGACGAGCGGGTGACCCGGCTGGAGCAGACCGGCCTGCCGTTCGTGACCATCGGCCGCACCGCCCGGCCGGCGGGCACGAGCTGGGTGGACGTGGACTACGACGGTCTCATCGCCAGTTGCGTGCACCACCTGGCGGACCTGGGGCACCGGCACGTCGCCCTGGTCAACCGCTCGGCGGAACTCGTCGCCGCCGGCTACGGTCCCGGCTGCCGGGCGCTGAGCGGCTTCGCCGCGGCGGTCGCGGAACGCGGTCTGACCGGCGTCGACGTCTGCTGCGGCGACGACGTCGCCGCCGGTGAGGCGTGCATCGAGGAACTGCTGGCGACCCGTCCCGAGGTCACCGCGGTGGCCACCGTCAACGAGGCGGCGCTGCCCGGCATGCAGCGGGCGCTGGAGTCCGCCGGGCTCGTGGTGCCGCGCGACTTCTCGCTCACCGGGGTCGCCGCGCGGCACTGGGCGGAGAACCTCCGTCCGCCGCTGACCGCCGCGGACGTGCCGATCGTCGACATGGGCGCGGAGGCGGTGTCGCTCCTGCTGGAGCGGATCGCCGCGCCCGGGACCGCGCCACGGCACCGGCTCTACCGCCCGCCGGTCTCGCTGCGCGCCAGCACCGGCCCGGCGCCGGCGCGCCGCGCCGCGTCCTGACCGCACCCGGGCCTTCCGCTCATCCCCGCCGCCGCCGGTCGTCACCGGCGAGCAGCAGGTAGCCGCTCGCGGTCCAGGTGTACGCCCGGTCCCGCAGGCCCGCGCCGGTCTTGGCGTCGAAGTTCTCGGCGAAGCCGGACCGTTCGCACAGCAGCCGGAACCGCCGGCTGACCTCGTCGGCGAGCGCGACGTGCCCGGCCCGGCGCAGGCCGTCCTCGATCAGGACGGTGGCCGGGGCCCAGATCGGGCCGCGCCAGTACCCGTCGGCCACGTGGTGCGGTGAGTCGAGTGGCTCGGTGGCCAGCCCGTGCTCGGTGAGGTGGGCCTCGATCCGGCGGGCCAGCGTGGCGGCGACACCGGCCGGGAGCGCCTCGCCGAGCACGATCGGCATGAGGTCGAGCAGGCTGGTGCTGGACCTGGTCCGCCCGGTCCGCGCGCTGCGCGCGGTGAACCGCTCCCCGGTCCACAGCTCGTCCAGCAGCGCGTCGCGGACCTCGCCGGCGACGTCGGCCCACCGCGCCGCCTCCGCCGGGCGGTCCAGTTCGGCGGCCAGCTCCGCGAGGCACTCCACCTGCGTCACCAGCAGGGCGGCGAGATCGGGCGCCTCGACCACCCGGTCGTCGTCGAAGGTCGTGGCGTTGTCCCAGCCGCTGTCGTTGCCGTGCTGGTAGTGCGGCAGCCGCCGGCCGGGCGCCCGCCGGTGGTCCAGCCAGAACGTGGTCCACCGGGTCAGCCGCTCGTAGACCTCGACCAGCTCCGCGCGCGGCACCGCGCGACCGGACCGTCGCCGCAACTGCCGCCACGCCCAGCCGTGTACGGGCGGCTTGACGAAATTGTGCAGGACCTCCGAGTGCGTCACCGAGTCGGGCAGCGCGCCGGCCGGATCCTGATGGTCGAACGGCAGGTGGAACTGGTGCCGGGCGAGGTCGGTCCGGCCGGCCGCCAGCGCGAGCGCGTTGAAGCAGTGGTCCCAGCTCCACACCTTGTTCATCCAGTGCTTCGACATCAGCGTGGCGGGCCGGGTGAGGAAGCCGGCCGGCGCCACCGTGGCCGACCACAACACGTACCCGGCCAGCTCGGCGGCCGGGGTCGCCGGGCCGCGCCACGGGGCGACCGCCTCGACGAACGCGGTGAAGTCCGCGTCGGCGGCGGCGACCAGGTCGTCGAAGTCCGCGTCGGCCGCGTACGGTCGGCGGGCCGTCGCGTACTCCTCGATCGCCACCTCCCACGGCCGGTCGGCCGGCAGGACCAGGCCGCGGGCCGCGGTGCCGAGCGCCTGCGTGCCGACCGCCTCGGCGGCGCCGGTGAGCACGGTGACCCGGTACCGGCGGCCGGTCTCGTACGAGGTGAACACGAACGCGGCGTCCACCGGGTCGTCGTAGAGGTACGTCCCGCTGAACGGGGTCAGCGTGGCGGCGGCGGCGCTGATCCGCAGCCCGGCCCCGCGGCCCCGGAGCCGGAGCGTGTCCGGGCCCGCGTAGGTCACCTCGACCCGGCCGTGCCGGTCGTGCCAACTCAGCAGCGCCGGCCGGGCCGTCACCTCGGCGTCGGCCGGCGGGGTGAACCGGAGCACCGGGTGCATGCCGTTGCGGTGCGAGACCAGGTGCAGGTCGTCGGCCCAGGTGTGCTCGGCGACCACGGGGGAGACGCTGAGCCAGGACCCGTAGTGGCTGAACGGGATCTCCCGGACGGAGAACGTCGGGCCGGAGGGGGCGACGGTCATCTGCGGTGACTGCCTTTCTGTGGTGCGGACGGCTCACTCAGTCCTTGACCGCGCCGGCTGTCACGCCCGCGGCGACGTACCGCTGGGCCACGATCAGCAGGACGGTGGCGGGGACGGAGGCGATCACGGCGGTCGCCATGATGGCGTTCCACTGCTGGTTGTTGTTGCCGATGTAGCGGTAGATGCCGAGGGTCACCGGCCGCGCGGCGCCGCCGGCGTCCAGCGTGGACGCGAACAGGAAGTCCGACCAGGCCCAGAGGAAGGCGAACAGGGACACCGTGATGATCGAGCTGCGGCTCAGTGGCAGCACCACCGACCGGAACGTCCGCCACCGGCCCGCGCCGTCCACCACGGCGGCCTGGAGCACCTCGCCCGGGATGCCGGACATGAACGCCGTGAAGATCAGCACGCCGAACGGCACGGCGATGGTGGAGTCGGCCAGCACCAGACCGGCCGCCGAGTTGAGCATGCCGAGCCGGAGATAGATGGCGTAGCACCCCATCGCCATGATGATCCCGGGAATCATCTGCGCGATCAGCAGCACGAACCGGAGCACGCCGCCGCCGACCGGGCGCAACGTGGCCAGGGCGTAACCGGCGGGCGCGGCGAGGGCCACGGTCAGCGCCACCGTGCCGAGCCCGATCAGCAGGCTGGTGCCGAGGTACGGCAACTGGTCCCGCAGCACCACCTGGTAGCCCTCGACGGTGCCGTGCGTCGGGAACAGGTGCGGCGGGTCGGCGCGCAGGTCGGTGTCCCGGGTGAGGGACACGTTGACCATCCAGTAGACGGGGAACAGCATCAGCGCGGTGAACACCACCCCCAGGCCGGTACGCCACCAGCCGCCCCGGCCCCGCCCGCTGCTCACCACCGCTGCCTCCGCTGGGCCCGGACGTAGGCCAACCCGAACCCGAGGGCGACCACGATCAGCAGGTTGCCGACCGCCGCGCCCGGCCCGAACTCGGGCAGCAGGCTGCCGAAGCCGAGCCGGTAGGACCAGGTGGCGAACGTCGTGGACGAGTCGGTCGGACCACCCCGCGTCATGATCCAGATGATGTCGAAGACCTTCAGCGTGTAGATCAGCCCGAGCAGCAGGGTGATCGCCGACACCGGACGCAGCAGCGGGAACGTGATCCGCCAGAACCGTTGCGGCCCGCTCGCCCCGTCCAGCGCCGCGGCCTCGTACACGTCGACCGGGATCGCCTGGAGGCCGGCGTAGAGGACCACCAGGTTGAACGGGACGCCGATCCAGATGTTCGCGATGATGACCGAGACCAGCGACCACCGCGGCGACGTCAGCCAGTTGACCGGGTCGACGCCGAGCGCGCCGAGCGCGGCGTTGACCACGCCGGCGTCGCTGTTGAGCATCCACGACCAGGTGGAGGCCGAGACGATCAGCGGCAGCAGCCAGGGCACGAGGAACAACGCCCGCAGCGTCGCCGACAACGGGAAGTGCCGGTGGAAGAAGACCGCGAGCGCCAGCCCGATGGCGAACTGGAACAGCAGCGACACCGCCGTGAACACCGCCGTGTGGGCGAGCGCCGGCCCGAACGTCGGGTGGGTCAGCACATCCCGGTAGTTGTCCAGCCCGGCGAACGGGGCGCCGCCGGAGACGAACGACCGGACCGTGTAACGCCGCAGGCTCAACTCGACGTTGCGGTAGAGCGGGTAGGCGTAGAAGGCCAGCAGATAGATCGTGACCGGGGCCAGGAACGCCCACGCCGTCCACCGGTCGGTGCGGTTTCGGCTCATGGAGCTACTTGGCGACCGCGCCCTGGGCGGCGGACAGCGCCGCCCGTGGCGTCTTCGCACCGCTGAGCGCGCCCTGCACGGCGGTCCAGAGCTGCTCGGAGATCTTCGGGTACCGCGTGCCGAGGTCGTCGCCGGTGCGGCCCTTGGCGGCGTTCACCGCGTCGACCCACACCTTCAGCGCGGGATCGGCCGCGACCTGCTTCTGTTGCACGGCCGCCACCGGCGCGACGTACGACAGCGTGGTGTCGGTGGTCAGCAGGTTGTCCGGGCTGGTCAGGCAGGACACCAGGCGGCGCGAGACGTCGTACCGGCCGGTGTCGCGCTGCACCGGGACGGAGACGAACTCGCCGCCGGTCGGGGCCGGTGCGGTACCGCCGGCACTGGCCGGCACCGGGATGATCCCGTACGCGAAGTCGAGCTTCTCGGCGTTGGCGCGCTGCCAGGTGCCGTTCTCGGCGAACGCGAAGTCACCACCGGCGAACTCCTGCCAACTGGTCGTCTGGGTGTTGTTGATGACGGAGTTCGGCGCGTACCCCCGGGTCAGCCAGTCCTTCCACAGCGTCAGCGCGGACACCGCCGGCGGCGAGTCAAGCGCGGTGAGGCGGGCGCCGGAACCCCAGAACCAGGGCAGGAACTGGAAGCTGCCCTCCTCGGTGCCGATCGCCGAGAAGGTGATGCCCTTCTTGCCGGCGGCCGTGACCTTCGCCAGCGCGGCGGTCAGCGAGGGCCAGTCCGTCACCGACGCGACGTCCACGCCGGCCCGACCCAGCAGATCCTTGTTGTACCAGAGGGCGAGCGTGTTGGCCCCGATCGGGACGCCGTACGCCCTGCCGTCGAGCCGGCCGGCGCCGAGCAGGTTGGGCGCGGACGCGGAGGTGTCCAGCCCGGTCTCGTCCGCCGAGGTCAACGCGCCGGCCTGGGCCAGCGTCGAGATCACCGGGTTGTCGATGATCAGCACGTCGGGTGAGTTGCTCTGCTGGGCCGCGAGCAGCGCCTTGTTGGTCAGGTCGGTGGTGTCGTAACCGGTGCGGCGCACCGTCACGCCCGCGGCGCTGCCGCAGCTCTGGAGCAGCTTCTCCCAGTCGGATCCGGCGGCGAACTGCGGATACGGGTCCCAGATCGTGTACGCGGCCCCGCCGGTGCCGCGATCCGGGCCGTCCGTCGCGGCGCAGGCGCCGCCGGCGAGGACGAGAGCGGTCAGAGCGGCGCCGGCCACGCCCCGCCGCCACGCGGATGTCGTCATGGTGTGCCCCCTCGGCAAGCGGTGGGCGAATCGGTTCGACCGAACATAGGCCGCTCCGGCAAGACGGTCAAGATGTTCGATGCCTGCTCAGGAAACACCGATGTCACGGCCGGGTCATCGCGTTGACATTTATCGATGTCAACGCCTAAGCTGCGCGGCGAATCGATTCGCCAGGACGTCCTCCGCAGCATCCCCGCCCTGCCGAAGGAGTCACCAGTGGACCTCCCCCGCCCCCGGGCACCCCGGATCCGTGGCCTCGCCGCCCGGATCGCGGCCGGCGCCGTCGCCGTCGTCTGCTCGCTCGCGGTCGTCGCGGCCCCCGCCCGGGCCGCCGACGAGTCGCTCACCGTCACCTTCTCCACCGCGCTCGGTACGCCGACCTACCGTGGCTCGGGCTGGATCTACGGGATGACCGAGAACGGTCAGAACCCGCCGGACAACTACTTCCGGGACGTGCGGTTCCGGGCCATGCGCGCCGGGGGCGCCCAACTGCCGGGCCAGGGCTGGGTCGGCGGTGGCTACGACCGCCGGTGGAACGCCACCGTGGCGCAGGCCCGACGCACCGCGGCGCTGGGCGGCACGTTCGTGCTGCTCGACCACGACCTGTGGGGCGCCGACGGCGCCGCGATCAGCCGCTTCCCCGGCGACAACGGCGACTGGAGCGACTACGACCGCTTCCTGGACCGGCTCTTCGCCGACGTACGCGCGGCCGGCATCACGGTGCAGTGGGACATCTGGAACGAGCCGAACATCAGCCTGTTCTGGAACCGGCCCCAGTCGCAGTACTTCGAGCTGTGGCGACGCACCTACCAACGCATCCGCGCCACGTTCCCGGGCATGCTGATCGTCGGGCCGAGCTGCGCCTGCGTGCCGTCCACCAGCGGGTGGTGGACGCAGTACCTCGACTACGTCAAGGCCAACAACGTGGTGCCCGACATCTTCAGTTGGCACTCGCTGCCCGGTGACCCGGTGGCGAACGTGGCCACCGCCAACCAGACGCTCGACTCCCGGGGCATTCCGCACCCGCGACCCCACCAGATCAACGAGTACGGCGCGTCCAACCAGCAGAACCCGGCCGGCGGGGCGTGGTACCTGGCCCGGCTGGAACGCGCCGGCGCGGACGGGCTGCGGGCGAACTGGGCCGGCGGCCAGAACCTGCACAACGATTTGGCCAGCCTGCTCACCCGAAACTCCAGCGGGCAGTACCAGCCCCGGGGCGAATGGTGGGCCTACCAGTTCTACGGTTCGATGACCGGCCAGATCGTCGCGGTCACGCCGAGCGCCTCCTACGACGCGTTCGCCACCCGCGACGCCGGCTCGGCGAAGATCCTGGTCGGCGGCAACTCGACCACCGGCAACGTCACCCTCAACCTCCAGCGGCTCGACGCGACCAGCGGGATCGTGGTGAACAACCAGGTCCGGGTGGTGGTGCAGAACATCCCGTACAACAACGGCGGAGCCGTGGCCGGCCCGGTCACGGTCCGGGACAGCGTGGTGACCCTGGCCAACAACGGCACGACGGTCACCGTGTCGCACGCGAACATCAACGACACGTCCACCGTCACCCTGCTGCCGCCCGGCGGCGGCGGACCCACCAACCAGAACGTCCAGATCGTCGGCGGCCAGTCCGGCCGGTGCGTGGACGTGCCCGGCTCCACCACCACCAACGGCGCCCAGGCCCAGCTCTGGGACTGCAACGGCGGCGCCAACCAGCGCTTCAGCTACACCACGGGCAAGCAGCTCACGGTGTACGGCACCAAGTGCCTGGACGCCTCCGGCCAGGGCACCGCCAACGGCACCGCGGTGGTCATCTGGGACTGCAACGGCCAGGCCAACCAGCAGTGGAACCTCAACGCCGACGGCTCGATCACCGGTGTGCAGTCCGGGCTGTGCCTGGACGCCAGCGCGTTCGGCACCACCAACGGCACCAAGGTCCAGCTCTGGCAGTGCCTCAACGGCGCCAACCAACGCTGGACCCTCCGAAGCTGACATGCAAGGCGGGGCCCCTTCTTAACGCTTGCGGTATAGGAAGGGGCCCCGCTTAACACGTCAGCGCCAGCTCCACTGCTGGTTGGCGCCGCCGTTGCAGGCCCAGAGGATGAGCCGCGTGCCATTGGCGGTGCCGGCGGCGTTGGCGTCCAGGCAGAGCCCCGACTGCGCGCCGGTGACGGTGCCGTTCGCATTGACGTTCCACTGCTGGTTGGCCTGGCCGTTGCAGGTCCACACGATCACCGCGGTGCCGTTGGTGGTGCCGGCCCCGTTCGCGTCCAGGCACAGGTTGCCGGCCAACTGCAACTGCCGGCCGGAGGTGGCGGTCCAGAGCTGCCCGGACTGCCCGGCGCAGTCCTGCAACTGCACCTGCGTACCGGAGGTCTGGGTGGGCGCGGTGACGCAGCGGCCGGACTGCCCGCCGGCGAGCTGCCGGGCGGACGCCGGTGGCGGCGTGGTCGGCGGGTTCGTCGGCGTGGTGCCGTCGAACTGGGTGAAGAACCGCCAGACCACCGCCTGGGTCCAGGACCGCTCGCCGGGTGCGAACGGGTCGGCGGTGCCGTCCACGGCATTGGGGGCGTGCGGCCCGTCGAACGCGGCCCAGGCGACCGGGTAGCCGGCCCGGCAGCCCGAGTAGTAGGTGACGACGTGCGTCAGGCTGCCCTGCGCCGGCTCGGGCGGATTCTGCGGGGTGCAGCCGTTGTTCCGGACGAACTGGTCACGCAGCGAACGCCCCGCCGAGATCGGCAGCGTGCCGTCCCGCAGCCCGTGAATTCCCAGGTACGCGATGGGCTGGGTGCCGCCGTTGCACCCGCTGAGGTTCGCGCCCGAGTAGACCGCGACCGCGCGGAACACGTTCGCCCGGGCGCACGCGAGGGCGTAGCTCATGCCGCCGCCGTAGCTGAAGCCCATCGCGTACCGCTGCGTGGTGTCGACGCAGAGGCCGGCTTCGAACGTGCGGACCATGTCGTCGACGAAGGTCAGGTCCTGACCGTTCGGGTTGGCCCAGCCGTTGCCGTTGCCCTGCGGCGCCACGAAGATGGCGCTGTTGTTGGCCAGCGCCCGGACCCCGTAGTAGGACCAGGGATAGCCGCTGGTCCCGCCGGAGTCGACGTCACCCGCGGTGCCGCCGTTCCAGTGGAAGCCGAAGATCAGCTTGTACGGGCGGTTGTTGTCGTAGTTGTCGGGGATCCGCAGGATGTACGAGCGGTTCTGGCCGCCGCTGGAGATCGTGTGCGAGCCGCTGGTCAGCGCCGGCGCCTTGCCGCAGCCGGCGGTCGCCGCCAGCGGGCCGATGCCGGTGGTGCTCTGCCCGGCGGCGAGCGCGACGCCGCTCATGGCGAGGACCAGGCCCGCCACCCCCGCGACGACACCCATGACGAGTCGATGTCTCGGCATGGCGTGCTCCTTCCTTCGTAAGAGTTAAGCGGGGCCCCTTCCTCTACCGGAGGCGTTAAGAAGGGGCCCCGCCTTGCACCTCAGCTGCGGGTGGTCCAGAGCTGGTTGGAGCCGTTGTGGCAGTCCCACAGGTTGATCCGCGTGCCGTTGGCGGTGCCGTAGCCGGCCGCGTCCAGGCAGCGACCGGACTGCACGCCGCTGATCGTGCCGTTGGCGTTCACGTTCCACTGCTGGTTGGCCTGCCCGTTGCAGTCCCAGATGATGACCGCGGTGCCGTTCGCGGTCCCGCGCCCGTTCGCGTCCAGGCACTTGTTGCCGAGCACCTGCAACTGCTTGCTGGCGGTGTACGTCCAGCGCTGCATGGTGCCGCCCCAGCAGTCGTACAACTGCACCTGGGTGCCGTTGGTGGTGCTGCCGTTCGGCACGTCCAGGCACCGCCCCGAGCCGGTGCCGACCAGTTGCACGTTCTGGTAGGTGCCGCCGCTGTTACCCGGGGTGCCGATGCTGCCGGACACCGACTGCAACGCGGCGTACCAGACGGCGGCCATCTTGTCGTAGCCGGTGGCCGTCGGGTGGATGCCGTCGATCAGGTCGGCGGTGGTCAGCGCCGCGTGCTGGTCGACCAGGTGGACGCGCTTGCCGGCGTTCACCTTGGACTGCACGATGCCGGGCAGGGCGGCGTTGAACGTCCGCACCGCCGACTCCTGGCCGGCGTTGGCCAACGGAATGATCTGCGCCACGAACACGTCGGCGTTGGGCGCCGTCGTGGTGATCCGGTCGACAAGCGTGGAGAGCCGGTTCGGCGCGGTGGAGACGTTGTAGTTCTGCAGGATGTCGTTGGTGCCGATGTGCAGCAGCACGGTGCGCGGCTGGTAGGTGTTGAGCCAGCCGGTGATGTTGGCGTCGATCTGGTCGATCCGCCAACCCGGGTGGCCCTCGTGGTCGTGGTCGCCGAGGTTGCCCGGCCCGTTGAACTGGGAGCCGACGAAGTCGACCCGGTAGCCACCGGCGGCGAGCCGCTGCCACAGCCCGATCCGGGAGCCGCCCGGGACCTGGGTGCCCTCGGTGATCGAGTCACCGAGCGGCATCACCCGCACCCCGCCGTTGGACTCGGCCGCCGCCGGGCCGGCCGGGGCCAGCACGCCGGTGACCGACAGGGCCAGCGCCGCGACCGCGGCGAGCCATTTTCCGGTACGCAATGTCCACTCCTCTCAGGGGCTGGTGCAGGTCAGGGACGGGGTCGACGGCGAGCCGTTGGCGAGGAAGCCGAACGTGGTCGAGCCGGCGGCCGGCACCGAGCCGTTGTAGGACACGTTGCGGACCGTCGCCGTGGAGCCGCTGGTGCTCAGCGTCCCGCCCCAGATCTGGCTGATGCTCTGGCCGCCGGCCAGGTTCCAGCCCACCGTCCAGCCGTTGATCGCCGAGGCGCCGGCCGTGACGGTCACCTCGCCCTGGAAGCCACCGGACCAGGTGCTTGTGGTGCGGAAGCTGGCCGCGCAGGCGCCGTTGGTCGGCGGCGGCGTGGTCGGCGGGGGAGTGGTGGGCGGCGGGGTCGTCGGCGGCGGGGTGGTGGGCGGCGGGTCGGTCGGCGGCGGGGTGCTGGTGCCGGAGCTGAACCGCCAGTGGTCGAGGTTGAACAGCGAGCCGCTGCCGCCGGTGAACCGCAGGTACAGGTCGTGGGTGCCGGTGGCGCCGCTGACCCCGCAGGTGGTGTCGGCCCAGGTCTGCCAGCCGCCGGTGCCGGACACCCGGCAGGTGCCGACCAGCGGGCCGCTGGTGCCGTCCAGGCGCAGCTCGATGGTGCCGCCGCTACCGGCCGAGGCCACCCGGGCGGTGTACGAGGTCGCGCCGGTGCCGAACGCCACGCCCTTGACCTTGATGTAGTCCCCGTTGTCGATGTAGCCGACGTTCATGCCGCCGCCGCTGGCCACCTCGGTCTCGACGCCCTGCCCCCAGGCGATCGTCTCGGCCTCCTGCCGGACGTACGGGTTCAGCGTGCCGACCTGCGGGGGCCCGGTGGTGGTCATGGACATGGTCGGGATCGAGCCGTCCGCGCCGTAGGTGAACTTCTCCACCGCCACCGACCGGGTGAAACCGCCGCCGCCCGGCAACGCGCCGTTGTGGTAGAAGAGGTAGGAGTTGCCCTTGAAGTCGACGATCCCGGGGTGGTTGGTGAAGCTGCTGCCCTGGGTGGGCATGACCGTGCCGCGGTAGGTCCACGGCCCGAGCGGGCCGGGCGCCGTCGAGTAGGCGAGGAACTCCGAGCAGCACTTGGCGGCGAACACGTTGTAGTAGAGGTTGTTGCGCTTGTAGACCCACGGCCCCTCCTCGTAGAGGGTGGGCCGGTTCGCGTCCCCGGTCCGCGTGCCGAAACCGGCGGTGGTCAGCGGGATCTGCGTCGGGCTGCCGGAGTACGAGGTCATGTCCGCGTTCAGCTTGACGTACCACAGCCGCGGGTTGCCCCAGTAGAGGTACGCCTGGCCGTTGTCGTCGATGAACACGGTGGGGTCGATCTCGCCGTTGCTCACCAGCGGACGGCCGATGGCGTCCCGGAACGGGCCGGTCGGGCTGTCGGCGACCGCCACCCCGATGCCCATCTGGCCGGTCGCCCGCACCACCATGGGTACGTACCAGTAGAACTTGCCGTTGCGGTAGATCGCCTGGCCGGCCCACGCGTCCTGCTTGGCCCAGCTGAAGGTGGCGAGACTGAGCGGGGAACCGTGGTCGGTCCAGTTGACCATGTCGTCGGACGAGTAGACCCGCCACTCCTTCATGGTGAACCAGGTCGAGTTGTCCTCGTCGTGGCCGGTGTAGAGGTAGACCCGGCCGTTGTAGACAAGTGGCGCCGGGTCGGCCGTGTAGATCGTCTGCACGATCGGGTTGTCCGCCCGGGCGATCGCCGGGAACAGCCCGATCATCGCGAGCAGGCTGGCGAGCAGCGCGAGCCTGCGCCGACCACGGCGATCAGGTCTCGTTGATAGCGCTAACATCATTGTCCTTCCGGTGGGGGTGCGGGTGGTCTCAGCGGTAGCCGGCGGCCACGACGTTGGCCTGGACCGCGTTCTCGGTCGCGTCGGACGGATAGCCGGCGACCATGGCGCCCTCGTAGAACGTGCCGGCGCTCAGGTTGGCGCCACCGCCGGGCTTGCAGCAGTCGCCGCCGCTGCCCAGGATGATCGCGCCCTGCTTCTTCATCGGGCTGTAGCCGGGCGGAAGCGACCCGTCGTAGAGCGTGTAGAGGTTGCCGGACTGGGCGTTGCTGCCCTTGATGGCGAACCGTGAGGTGCCGTTGTTCTTCAGCGTGGCGGTGACGAACTTGCTGGTGAAGGCGCGCTGGTTGGGGTTCCAGGTCTGGCTGCCGCCGGGGTAGAGACCCCACTCCAGGTCGGCCTGGACCCAGGGGCCGCTGCCGGAGCAGCCGCCGAACCAGCAACTGGTGCTGAAGTTGATCGCGTCCATCGCGCCGGCGGCGTCCGCGCTGCGGGTGGTCTCGCTGTTGCCGTAGTCGAAGCAGCAGCCGCTGTTGACGTGCGTGCCGCTGGTGACCATGTACATGCCCTCGGGCGCGCTGCCGGTCGGAACGCCGGTCAGGTGACCGTCGCGCCAGTAGCTGTTGCCGGGGTTGATGTAGAGCGAGTACGCCTTCGCGCCGCCGACGGTCAGCGCCTCGCTGGTCGCGGTGGCGGGCCGGCTGGAGGAGGAGCCGGGGACCTGCGCGGAACCCTGGTACCACAGGTCGTTGCCGCGTCCCGACTGGTCGTAGACGACCGTGATCACGCAGGTCGTGCCGCCGCAGAACGCGTCCTGGCCGGCCGCGTCGGCGTAGCCGCCGGCGCCCAGCGCGCCGATGTTGCGGGTGGCGCTGTCCGACGAGCGACGGACCTGGTAGAGGTTGCCGCCGTATGCCGAGAACAGCGCGCGGGTGGTGCTGTGCGCCGCCACGCAGGGCGTGCCGCCCGCGGCGTAGATGTCACACGGTCGGCCACCGGTCGGCGGCGGCGAGGTGGGCGGCGGGGACGACGGCGTGGTGGACGTGGTCCACCGCTGGTTGGCCTGGCCGTTGCAGGTCCAGAGGATCAGCTTGGTGCCGTTGGCGGTGCCGGCGGCGTTGGCGTCCAGGCAGAGCCCGGACTGCTGACCGGTGATGGTGCCGTCGCCGTTGACGGTCCACTGCTGGTTGGCCTGGCCGTTGCAGTCCCAGATGATCACGGTGGTGCCCGGGCTGGTGCCCCGGCCGTTGGCGTCCAGGCACTTGGTTCCGTAGACCGTGAACTGCCGCGCCGACGTGTAGGTCCAGTTCTGTGCCGCCGCGCCGGTGCAGTCGTACAGCTGGACCTGGGTGCCGTTGGTGGTGCTGCCGTTCGGGACGTCCACGCAGCGTCCGGACTGCACGCCCACGACCGCGCCCGGCCCGGGGGCGGCGACCGCCGTCCGGGCCTGGGTGGTCAGGACGGCGCCGCCGGCGGCCAGGACGAGGGCGAGGGTGGCGACCAGCAGTCGTGGTCGTCCGGATCGGAGGGATCGGGGACGGGGGATGGCCATGACGGCTCCTCGGGTGCGCAGGCTCCGGGGCCGTCCGTACCGGCACGGAGCCTCACGGGTGGTGACCGTCGGTGAAGCGCTAACACCCGCTGCGCGCACTCGGCCGCCCGTGCGGCGCGCGAGGTGTCCGGCCCGGCACGAGGCGGCGCTCCCGGAGGTGCCTCGGTGGTGGCCTACCGGTCGCTGATGTTATCGCGAACATCGACGTGAGTAATTAGAACACATCGATGTCACGACGGCGCGACGAAGCGGGCCGGGCGTTCGGGCCGGCGCTTCGGGCACGGCTCGGGCAGGCGACGGCCCGCGCCGTCGCCCGGACCGGCCGAGCGACCCGCCCGGCAGGCCTGGCGGACCGGCTCTCCGCCCTGGTCCGCGTCCGGTTCGGCGCGCTCGTCACCCGGCGTACGAGGCGACTCCGCCCGGTGGCGTGACGGCGCTCAGCGCGTCCGCTTCGTCGCCCGCTTGCGCGGCGGGGTCAGCAGGTCGGCGATGGCGGCGATCGCGGACGGCACCACCCGGTAGTACGCCCAGACCCCGCGCTTCTCGCGTTCGAGCAGCCCGGCCTCGGTGAGGATGCGCAGGTGATGGCTCACCGTCGGCTGGGACAGCCCGAGCGGGGCGGTCAGGTCACTCACCGACGCCTCACCCTCCGGGGCGGACTGGATCAGACTGATCAGCCGCAGCCGAGCCGGGTCGGCGAACGCCTTCAGGACGCCCGCGAGGCGCTCGGCGTCGGCACGCTTGATCGGCTCACCGGTCAGCGGCGAGATGGACGGCATCGCTGTTTTCGCAGTTCCCACGCCCTCCATAGTCGCACCGACACCATCAATGGGACGGCAAAACCGCCGACCATCACCGGCGGTGAATCTCCGTGGGTCGGGCGGAGCGCCGGACGGGACCACATCCGAAGATCGGATGACCTAGTCTCGGCGTTCCATGCCGGTCGATGAACACACTCCGACATCTGGTGCTCCTGGCCGGTCGGCATGCCGACCCTCGGGGCGGCTCGTCCCCGCCTTGCCACGGACCCGACAATGGAACGAGTGACGCTCACCGGGCGCAGCGGGGGAGGGCACAGGTGAATCAGGCAGGCGAGCCGGCCCCGTCCGGGCCGGCGCCGGGCGCGTCGTCGCGGGCCGGCCGGATCCGTCAGCTCCGGCTGGTGGGGCTGGTGGTCGTGCTGGCCCTCCTCGCGGCGGCGTTGATCCCGATCGTGCTCCAGTTGGGCCCACCGACCCGCGACGACCTGATGGAGCGGGCCGGCCTCAAGGGCAAGGCGCAACTGCTCGTCGGCGTGAAGGACGACCAACCCGGCGTCTCCCAGCGACTGCCGAACGACGTCTGGAAGGGCTTCGACGTCGACATCGCCTACCTGATCGCCGGCTATCTCGGGTTCGACCGGTCCCAGGTGCGGTTCCTGCCGATGGAGAGCGAGGACCGGGCCCGCCGCCAGGCCCGGGACCGCGACGGCTTCGTCACCGTCGACATGGTGATCGCCTCCTACAGCATCACCAAGAAGCGGGAAGAGGAGGAGGGGGCGGTCTTCTCCGCGGCCTACCTCCAGACCGAGCAGTCGGTCGTGACGCTGGCCGGCGACAGGGGCCCGGTGAGCAGCCTGGAGGACCTGGCCGGCCGGACCGTCTGCACGCTGACCACCTCGACCGCCATTCCGCGCCTGCGGGAGGCCCGGGCCCGGCCGATCGGCCGGAACAAGATCAGTGAGTGCGTCCAGGAGTTGTACGACGGCAAGGTGGACGCGGTCAGCAGCGACGCGGCGATCCTCGCCGGCTTCGTCACCGGCGACCGGGCGGGCGACGAGGGCCAGCGCTTCCCGAGCCTGCTCCGGAACGCCAAGCCGCTGCGGCACTGGGACATCGGCGAGTCGGCCGCGGAGAAGTGGGGCGTCAACACCGGCCCGAACGAGGCGCTCCGCGACCTGGTGGACCTCGCGCTCGACGACTCGGCCACGAATCCGCGGAACTCGGCCTGGGAACAGGCGTACGACGCCAACTTCCGCTGGCAGCAGCGTTTCAACCTCCCGCAGCCGGTCGCGGTACAGCAGCAGCCCGACCCCAGGAAGGTGGAGGTACGGCAGTGGCCGTGGGAGAGGATCGCACTGCCGGCCCCGGCACCCTCCGGATCACCGACGGCCCGGGCAAGAGCGGCCGGCCCCGCCGGATGGCCGGGGCCCGGCAGGCGCAGCAGTGGCTGCTGACGCTCCTCCCCGCGTTCCCCGTCCTGCTCCTGGTGCTGCGGCTGTGGCAACTCAGCCGCCAGGACATGTCGACGATGCTGCTGCTGGTGCAGTTCGTCAGCCCGCTGGGCCTGCTCAGCGCGCTGCTGATCGCGTTGGTCTGGGCCTTCCCACTGGTCGTCCTGATGTTCGGGGTGCTCGGGCGGCTGCTGCGGCTCAGCGCCCCGGAGCGCTTCGACCCGGACCGGTCGCTGCTCGCCTCCTGGACGGCTCGTACGCCCGGCTGGGTGGCCACCGCGGCGGTCGCGCTCGGCGCGCTCACCTGGCAGCTCCGCTTCCTGCCGACCCTGCTGATGCTGGCGCTCTGTCTGCTCGCGCTGCGTACCCGCTACCTGTATCCCGACCGGCCGAACCGGATCCTCCTGGTCGGCGTGGCGATCCCGCTGGCCGTGGCGGTGCTGGAGTACGCCGCGCTGGCCCCGGCCGCGTGGACGGCGCTGCACGTCGGTGAGCCGACCACCGCCGTGCTGCTGGTGGTGCCGCCCGCCGCCACCGTGCTGCTCACCGGCGCGATCCCCGGGTGGATCGCGCCGGCGGTCACCCATGGCCTGGCGTACGCGGTCGCGGCCGTGCTGCCGCTGGTGACCGGCGCGGTCTTCCTGGCGGCGCCGGTGCTGCCCACCACCGCGGTCGAGGTCGCCCCACCGGACTCCGAGGCCGCGACGGGGGACGGCGAGGTCGCCCCGGAGGTGGTGCTCGGCGCGTTGATCACGGTCACCGACACCTCGACGATCATGTTGGACCGGGCGGCCGTCGTCCGGTTCCTGCCCAACGACCACGTGCGTTCGCAGGTTCTCTGCCCGCAGGCCCGTCCGGTGCCGTACAGCGTGGTGACGGTGCACGGCTGGCCGGTGGAGGAGACCGTGCTCGACTGGATGATGCTCCGGCGGCCGGTCACCGTGAAGGACGTTCGCTGCGACGGCCGTCTCCCCGCCGGGGACCAGCGCGGCCGGGGCCCGCGTTAGCGCTCGGTCCGTCCCCGTCCCGGCGACCGGCGGTCAGGTGCGGCGCAGCACCAGGGTCGCGAAACCCAGCAGGTTGCGGTAACCGCGCAACCACCCGTCCCGGTGCGTCCGGGCGACCGTGAGCGCCTCGGCGGCGTCGGGATGGCCGGGGTTGTCGAGCGCCCACTCGGTGAGCGAGCCGACCCACGACCATTCGTAGCTGTCCCACTCGGCGGCGTCGCTGAGGTGCGCGTACACCGGGGTCCAGCCGGCCTCCTCGGCGGCGTCCACCAGGCCGGCGAGGTCGGTGTGGTCCTCCGGTTTCGCGTCCAGCGCGGCCAGCGCCTCCGGCGTCGGCGGCGCCTGCCAGAAGCCCTCACCCACCAGCAGGATCCCGTCCGGGTGCACGTGCCGGCCGGCGGCCCGCAGCGTCCCGGCGAAGCCGTCGAAGATGTGCGTCGAACCCACGCACAGCACCAGGTCGTAGTCGCCGTCCGGCACGTAGCCGCGGGCGTCGCGTTCGTGCAGCGTCAGCCGGTCGGCGAGGCCGCGCGTCTCGGCCGCCGCCGCGGCGTGTTCGAGCGCGTGGTGGCTGACGTCGACGCCGTCCGCGTGGCCGTCCGGATAGTGGGCGAGGGCCTGCATGGCCCAGGCCGCCCGCCCGCAGCCGAGGTCGAGGATGCGCGCCGCCGGCCGCCGGTCCGCCCGGCGCAGGAGCCGGTTGACGTTGACGCCGGAGACCGGCGCCGCGATCGGGTGGTGCGAGTGCGCGATGTCGCTGAGTCGTTGACGATCCACGGTTGACAGTGAACACCACCGGACCGGTGCGCCGGATCACGCTCCGAGGCCGGGCCGGACGTCAGGCGGTCGGGTCGGGGTGCGGCCGGAACCGGCGCGCGAAGCGGCGGGTCGTGACCGCGACCGTGACGACGGCGACGGCGGCGACGAGGGCGCCGGCGGCGATGTCGCCGGGATAGTGCACGCCGGTCCAGACCCGGGCGAAGCCGATGACCACCGCCAGGATCGTGAGCAGCGCGCCCCAGCGCCGGGACAGGAAGACGCCGACCGCGAGGGCCAGGGTGAACGCGGCGGTGGCGTGGTCGCTGGGCAGCGACGGACCGGTCGCGTGCGGGATCAACTGGTGCACGTGATGGGTCTGGAACGGCCGTACCTCGGTGCTGAGCGCGGCGGTCACCCGGCCCAGCGCGAACGCGAGCGCGAGCGCGGCGAGCACGCGCGCCACGGCGCCGGCGGCCGGCCGGCCGGCGCGGACCACCGGCACCACCGCCAACGCCCCCAGGGCGTAGATCAACCACACCGCCGCCCACTCGAACGCGTCGTCGACGGCGTCGACCCGCCCCGCCCCGGCGTTGATCATCTGGAACAGGTGGTAGTTCACGACGCCACCGCCCCTCCTCGGCTGCCCGACCCGTGTCCGGTGGCATCCACGCTCGCACGCGGGCGTCGCCGGAGGCCGGGAAAGCGTCGAATTCCGCACGCCGTCGCGGCGGTGCCCGACGGCCAAGCCGCCACCAAGTGAGCGCCAGGTGCGGCGATCGAGGCTCGGCGCACGACATCCACCGAGCGGGCCGCTGACCGCAGCGGCCGGAGGAGACCATGGACACGACCGACTCCCGGACCGGACCGAACCTCGTCGGCTTCCGGATCAACCACCGCACGATGCGCGCCGACACCCGGCGACTCGCCGACCTGTCGGACCGGATGGCCGCCGGCCTGATCACCTACGACCGTCGTCGGGCGCGGGCGCTACGGACGTACGTGTGGCTGCTCTGCGCCGGCATCCACCACCACCATCGGATGGAGGACGAGGTCCTCTGGCCGGTGCTGGAACGCTCGGCCGCCGCCGAGATCGACCTGCGCGAGCTGAGCGACGACCACGCCTCGTTGGACCCGGTGCTGGACGAGGTACGCGCGGCCGTGGACGACCTGTCCTCCGTGTTCGCCCCCGGTGGGCCGGCGGAGCACCGGGTACGCACCGCCGCGCGGCGGCTCGCCACCGCCCTCGCCCACCTGCGCGACGCCCTCGACGAGCACATCGAGGAGGAGGAACGGCTGATCTTCCCGGTGATCCGCCGGTACGTCAGCGTGGCCGACTGGGACACCGTGGAACGGGCCGTCCGCAAGGGCGGCGCGTTGCGTTTCGAGCTGCCCCGCATCGAGCGGTACGCCGAGCCGGCCGAGCTGGACGAGCTGAAGCGGATCGCCGGACCGGTGCTGCGGCTGACGCTCGCGGCGGTGCGACCGGGCTTCCGGCGACGGGAGGCGCGGGTCTTCGGCGGGTGAGCGGCCGGCTCACGCCGCCACCGGCACGTACGCCGACTCGTCGCTCCACGGCACGGCGCCGACCGCGCGGGCCAGCCGGAGCCCGGCGTCCCGGTGCGCGGCGGCCGCCACCGGGTCGCCGAGCGCGGCGGCCAGCTCGGCGAGCGTCTGGTCCACCGGCCCGAGCGAGATCGACCCGCACTCCAACCCGGCGAAGCGGCCGGCCCACGGCGACAGCTCCCGGTAACAGCGCCGGGCGGCCGGCATGTCGCCGAGCCGGGCGGCGACCTGACCGCGCACCGTCATCCAGTACAGCCAGAGGTAGTCCGGACGGATCGGGGCCCGGGGCCGCCAGACGACCCGCGCCCCGGCGTGGTCCCCGGCGGAGAGCAGCGCGTGGGCCAGCACGTCGTGGGCGTCGTCCGGCACCCGCGCGTGCACCTGCCGCAGCTCGTCGACCACCTCGTGCCCGCGCCCGGCGACGGTCAGCGCGGTGAACCGGCCCATCAGCCCCATCGCCGCCGCGTTCGGGCCGCCGACCCGGCTCATCCGGTCGCTGATCTCCGCGTAGCGGCGCGACGCCTCGTCGAGGTCGCCCCGGAACAGCGCGCAGAGGCCGGTGAACCAGCCCATCACGGCCAGGATCAGGCCGAGCTGGCCGGTGGTGGCCTGCTCGACCGCCCGGTCGACGTGGTGCCGGGCCCGGTCGAAGTCGGCCTCGGCGAGCGCGGCCTGATAGAGGATGTGGTGGGCCTCGCAGCGGTACGCGGTGAGGCCGGCGGCCTCGGCCGTCGCCAACAGCTCGCGGCCCACCTCGGGCAGCTCCGCGCGGTGCGCGGGAGCGACGGTGACGAAGTAGCGGGCGTTGAGCGCGCGGCAGAGCACGGCCGGGTCGTCCTGCCGGCGGGCCAGCGCGAGGCCCTCCCGGGTGACCTCGTCGGCGCGCTCCTGGTCGGCGCCCTCGATCTCGAACGCCAGCACGCTCAGCAGCCGGGACCGCAGCGCCGGACGGTCGTCGCCGACCCGGGACAGCTCCTGCTCCAACAGCCGGACCAGGGCTTCGTCCACCAGGCGGTCCGGCCGGATGGTCCAGGTGACCGGGGCGTCGAAACAGGTGAGCGCCGCGTGGACGGCCGCCGGATCGCCGGTGCCGGTGGCCAGCCGTACCGCCTCGGCGCGGGCGGCGCGGGCGGTGAGCACGTCACCGGCGAGCGCGCCGGCGGTGGCCAGACTGCGGTGCAGGTCGAGGCGGGTCCGGACCGTGGTCGCCGGCGCCAGGTCGACGGCGCGCAACGCGCCGGCCCAGAGCGCGGCGGCCTCCCGCGGCGCGCCCAGGTCGCCGGCACGGCGGGCCGCGGCGGCGAGGTGGCCGATCGCGTCGGCCGCGGTGGCCGGGGTGAGGGCCGCGAGCGCGTGCCGCCCCATCGCGGCCACGTCGTCGACGCGCCGATCCCGCAGCACGTCGAGGACGCGGCTGTGGATGCGGGTGCGCCGCAGCAGCGGGACGCTGTGGTAGAGCGCGTCCCGCATCAGGGCGTGCGCGAACCGCACCCGGCCCGGCGCGGGCTCGACGAGCAGGCCGGCGGTCACCCCGGCCTCCAGCCCGTCGAGGACCTGGTCCTCCGGGCCGCCGTCGACCGCGAGCAGGGTGTCGATGTCGGCGGTCTCGCCGAGGACCGCGGCCTGCCGCAGCACCGTCCGCGCGCCGGCCGGCAACCGCGCCAGCCGCCGCGCCAGCACGTGACCCAGGCCGGCGGGGACGCCGTCCAGCGCCGCCGCCGGCCCTTCGGCCGCGATCAGCTTCGCCAGCTCGATGGTGAACAGCGGATTGCCCGCCGCGCGGTCCCGGACGGTACGCAGCAGCTCGGTGTCGGTGCTGTCCACGCCGTAGCGGCGCAGCAGTTCGCCGACGGCGTCCGCGTCGAGGCCGCCCAGCTCGCAGTCGACGGCCGGTACGCCGGCCAGCGCGGCCCGCGCCACGGTGAGGTCGTCGGTCACCTCGTCCGGCCGGTACGTCGCCACCACCAGGATCGGCGCCCCGGCGAGCGCGGCGGCGAGGTGGCGGAGGATGCGCAGCGTCTCGCCGTCGGCGCGGTGGACGTCCTCGACCAGCAGGAGCAGCGGGCCGTGACCGGCCAACCGGGACAGGTAGGCGGCCAGCGCCTGCCGGAGGTGGAACTCGTCGTACTCCCCACGGGCGCCGGCCGACGTGCCGGTCTCCAACAGCAGGCGCAGCCCGTGGGCCTCCGCCTCGTCGAGCGGGAGATGGCGGCGGGCGGCGGTGACCACCTCGTGCCAGGGCCAGGCCGGCGGTGCGCCCTCCACCTGCGGGCAGGTCCCGGTCACCGGACGCCAGCCGTTCCCGGCGAGCGTGTCGGCGAGGTGCTGCGCCAGCGTCGACTTCCCCGCGCCCGCCTCGGCGCCCACCCAGCAGATGCCGAGGCCGGTCCGGGCGGCGCGGGCCGCCGCGGCACGCAACCGGGCCAACTCGGCCGTCCGGCCCAGCGGTCGCTCGGGGCGTGCCCCGGCGCTCGCGGCGGGAGCGGTCGTCGCGGCTGCCCCGGCAACTGCCGCCGGCCCGGTGACAGTCGCCGGCCCGGTGACGGCGTCGGGCCGGGTGGCGACGGTGGCGGGCGCCTCCAGCCGGGGACTCTGCCGCAGCAGGTCCGTCTCCAGGTCCCTCAGCTCACGGCTGGGATCGATGCCCAACTGCTCGGCCAGCACGGCGCGGACCGCGCGCAGCACCTCCAGCGCGTCCGCCTGCCGGCCGAGGCGGTACAACGCGACCGCGAGCAGCATGGCGGCCCGTTCCCGCAGCGGGTGCTCCCGTACGTGCCGATCGAGGTCGAGCACCACCTCGCCCGGGCGGCCCAGGTCGAGCAGCAGTTGCGCCCGCTGCTCGACGGCGTTCAGCCGCAGCCGGCCCAGCCGCTCGCGTTCCCGGTCCGCCCACGGCTCGCCGGCGAACTCGGCGTACGGCGTGCCGCCGTCCCAGCAGGCGAGCGCCGTCTCCAGGTCGGCGACCGCCGCGGCGGGCCGGTCGACGGCGGCCGGGGTCGCCGCCCGGATCCGCGCCTCGAAGCGCCAGGCGTCCACGTCGGTCACCGGCAGCCGCAGGGCGTAACCGGGGGCGACGGTGACCAGGATCCGGGCCGGGGCGCGGGACGGACGGTCCGGTTCCAGCGCCCGGCGCAGGTTCGACACGTACACCTGAAGCGCCGCCTGCGCCCGTGGCGGCGGGTCCGCGGACCACAGGTCGTCCACGAGCCGGTCGACCGACACCGCGTGACCGCCGCCGGCGACGAGCCGGGCCAGCACCGCGCGCTGCCGAGGCGCGCCGAGGTCGATCGCGGCGCCGCCGTGGAGGGCCCGCACCGGGCCGAGCACGCCGATCGTCGTCACGCCGTGACCCTAACCGGACCGGTCCGTCGTGGAGATCATCCATCCGACAGTCCCGGCCGGTACGCCAAGCGCGCGTTAAGCACCCGCCAACTCCGGTCCGGCTCGATGGAGGCCGCATCGCGCCCCGCGACCGCGGGGCGTCGGAGAAGGGACATCCATGAGAACCAAGAAGGGCCGCACACACCGGTGGCTCGCCGCGGTGACCGGTGTCGGCCTAGTCGTCGGGCTGGCCGGGCCGGCGGTCGCCGCCGACCCGGTGACCTACGACGAGCAGGCCGTGCACCACGCCCTCTTCGCGGCCGTCGTCCAGGTCCGCGAGGGCGGCACCCCGGGCCTGACCGACGCCGTGCTCGCCGCCGAACTCAGCGACTGGCGCGCCACCCACCCGACCGCCGACGCCGCCGCCGTCGGCGCCCACCTGACCGCCGTCACCGCTCTCGTCGGGCAGGCCGTCACCGCGTCCGACGAGTCACCCGGCAAGCTCCACCTGCTCGGCGCGGCCGTGGAGAAACTCGCCGGCAGCGGCGAGGCGCGGCTCGGCGGCCCGGCGGTCCGGGGGCTGCTGCGCAGCACGACAGGTGAGGAACTCGGCGGGATCGTGCCGCCGATCGAGCAGATCCGCAGCGGCACGCAGGACCACCTGTGGGAGATGCTGTCGCGGAGCGCGATCGGCCAGGTCTGGGCCGGGCTGCACACCCGGGCCGCCTCCGACGCCGTCCTCGCCGAGGTCTGGAACAGCGCGGTCGGCACCCGGCTCGGCGTACGCCTGGACACCCCGGCGGACGAGCTGGCGCAACTGCCCGACCTGACCGGCCACCTCGACCTTCCGGCGATCACCGCGAAGCGGTACGACAAGGACGCCTACCGGGCGGAGATCCAGACGCAGCTCGATGCCGCGCTCGCCGCGCTGCGGGCGCGGTCGGCGGCCGCGGTGACCGACGCGGTGGCCCAGTCCGACCGCTTCCCGATCGGCGGGCCGGACAAGCCGACAGCCACCGACGAGGCCGCCGCCAAGGCCAAGGCGGAGGCCGACCGCAAGCTCAACGAGAAGCTCGGTCAGGCCGTCACCGTGCTCGGCAAGCTCGCCGGGATGGTGGACAAGCAGTTCGGCCGGCAGATCGAGACCATCGCCAAGGCCGTGGTCGGCGCCATCTCGGCCATCACCACCTACACCGCGGCCATCTCGGCCGCCGGGATCACCACCGCGGCGCTGGCCATGTCCACGTTCACGCTGGTCGGTGGCCTGGTGGGGGCCGCGATGATCCTGCTTCCGCTGTTCACCTCCGGCGGCGGGGCCGATGACGCCACCGGTGCGCAGATCGCGGCGCTGCGGGACCAGATCAACCGGCTGGCGGCGGGCATGGACAAGCGGTTCGACCGGATCGAGAAGATGCTCGGCGTGATGTACGACGCGCTGAACGCCCAGCTCACCGCGCTCGCCCGGGACCTCGCCGAGGTACGCGCCCAGTTGACCGTCATCGCCGGGCAGCTCATCGTGCTCGACCAGCGGGTCGACGGGCTCGCGCTGGCCAGCCAGGCGGCGTTCGAGCAGATCGCCCAGCAGCCGCTGCGGACCAGCGTCGACCGGTACGTGCACCGTGAGGCGCGCACCGGCTCGACGATCGACTCCTTCGCGACGTACTTCGACCAGGGTGACTCGCCGACCCGGACGTTCGCGGTCGACTCGGCGCGGCAGGCGCCCCACGTCGTCCCGGTCGGCACGTCGCTGGCCGACCCGGTGTCGACGGTCGGTCTCCACCTGCCGGCCGGCGCGATCGACTACCTGGCCCAGTGGGCGGGCGCCCGGGGCATCGCGCTGACCCCCGCCCCCGGCGACGCGCCGGCCGGTGGCGTGGCGAACCCGTCGGCGTGGCTGCTGGGCGCCCGCGCGAACCTGATCCTGCAACTGCAGAACCCGCAGTACGCCGCCCAGGTCGGCGCGGCCGAGACGCAGAGCACGATCGCCGCCGGTGACGCGGTGAACCGTCGGGTGCGGCAGTTCAGCGCCCCCGCCGCGGACGGCGGCACCAACGCGCTGTTCCAGCGCCTCATGGCCGACTACCGGTCGGCCACGGTCCAGTGGAAGGCGGCCCTCGACGAGGTCGGCCGGGCGGTGCGCTGGGTGGAGACCGACCGCGACTACGACATGTGGGGCAGCGTCGACCAGGACGTCCCGGCGGCGGGCCGGATCGCGGACGTGGCCAGGATGTCGTTCTGCGGACAGGCCGGGGGCGTCACCACGCCGAGCCGGGTCAACCGGTCGGCGCTGCCGAACGTCTACCACCTCGCCGCCTACGCGATGGCGCCCGCGCACCGGCCGGAGCTGCGCTCCTGCCTGGACGCCGACTTCGTCAACGTGGAGGTGATCGACGGTCCGCGTACCCAGCGGACCAACGCCGACCTGCAACTGGTGGTGCGGCAGCAGGCCAAGTGGCTGGGCGGCGACTGGCAGGACGTACGGACCGTGACGTGGAAGACGCACCTGATCGACGTCTGCCTGTGGGACCAGCGGGCCAACCCGCCGACCGGCTACTGCCGGGAGCCCGACTACTACGTCAACCAGAAGTGGGACTCGACGTACCGGCCGGCGTTGGACAACAGCGGCACGGTGGTGGAGAACCCCGCCGCGGTGGCGGTGGCGCGTACCAAGACGCGGGCCATGCTCACCGGCAAGCAGCGCTACTTCTACCGGGTGGCGGCGCTCGGCACCGGCGTCGACCGGCCGGCGGCCGGCACCTGGTCGGTCTCCCAGCAACTGTGGGACGCCGGGAAGAAGGTCTCCGACACGGTCCGGATGCTCCAGATCTTCTCCGAGCTGGGCTGGTCCTCGGCGTTGGACCGGGACGACGTGCTGCACGGTCAACTCTTCGGCGACCGGTCCCTGCCGGCGGACTACCGCCTGCCGCGCAGCCAGGACAGCTACAACACCGGATCGCTGCACCTGTTCAACGCCTACCAGCGGGCGTTGGCGAACTACGCCACCTGCGCCCAGACCCTCGACTGGGACCCCTGTCAGGGCGACGTCTCCGGGCTCGACCCGATGCGGGGACAGGAGCGGTTCACCGCCGGGTGCGCCACCGCTCCGGCGACCGAGGCGCCCGACGACCCGCTCGGCTCCTGCGTGCTGCGGGCCGGGACGGTGGGCGTGGACAGCCTGGCCGAGCGGTACGCCTACTGGTCCGGCCGGATCAGGGCCGGTAGCCACCAGGAGGGCCTGGCGACGGTGCGGACCGTGGTGGGCCTGCTGCGGGCGACGAACGTCAGCGTGCACGACAACTGACCCGGATCCGGCCCGAGGGCGTACCGCCGCGGTGCGCCCTCGGACCGGACGTTCGCGTCACCGGCCAGCGCGGCGGACCCGCTGACGCCGGCGGAGTGCCGGTCGGGGCCCGGACGGACCTCGTCCGGCACTCGTTCGCGGGTCAGCCGGTGATGACGACCTTCGCGCGGGCGTGTCCGCCTTCCAGGTAGCGGATGGCGGCGGGCACCTCCGCGAGCGGATAGGTGCGGTCGACGACCGGCGTGAGGTGGCCGGCTTCGGCGTGGGCGCGTAGCGCGTCGAGGTGTTGCCGGCCGGGTGTCGTGGCGAGGACGACGATGCGGTGCCGGACGAGCGGCGCCACCAGCCGGCCACGCGTGAGCAGCCAGACCGGTCCGACGAGGTGGCCGCCGCGGTAGACGCCGCCGCCGGAGAGCACAAGCGTCCCGGCCGGGGTCAGCGCACGCCGCAGCGCGGTGAGGGAGCGGTTGCCGACCAGGTCGAACACGACGTCGTGGCGGCGCGGGTCGCGGGTGAAGTCGGCGCGGGTGTAGTCGATCACGTGATCGGCGCCGAGCGTGCGGACCAGGTCGACGTTGCGGGTGCTGCAGACCGCGGTCACGGTCGCGCCGAACGCCTTGGCCAGTTGGACGGCCAGGGTGCCGACGCCGCCGGCGGCGCCGTTGACCAGGACGCGCTGCCCGGGTCGGACCCGCCCGGCGTCGCGCAGCCCCAGCAGCGCGGTGGTGCCGGCCAGCGGCAGCGCCGCCGCCTGCTGCGGTGTCAGGTTCGCCGGCGCCGGCGCGACCAGGGCCTCGGGTACGCACACGTACTCCGCGAGCGCGCCGTTGGCGTCGCCGAGGTCGCCGTAGACCGGGTCACCCACGCGCACCTGCCGGACGTCGGCGCCGACGGCCTCGACCCGACCGGCGAAGTCCCGTCCCCGGATGCGGGCCCGGGGCCGCGTGCGCCCCATCGCCAGTCGCGCCAGCCACGGGTCGCCGCGCGTGGCGTGCCAGTCGTACGCGTTGAGCGCGGCGGCCTCGACCCGCACGCGCACCTGGTCGGCGGTGGGTTGCGGCACCGGAACGTCCGCCAGCGTGAGTGTCTCCGGCGGGCCGTACCGGTCCTGGACGATCGCCTTCATCGTGCCTCCTTGGTGTACGCCGTACACCTATGGTCGGTGTACGGCGTACACCTGTCAAGACGGTTAGGGTTCACCCACCGCCGCCGGGAGCGAGGACGAGATGGCTGAGCAGGCCGACGTGGCGCGCCGGGCGCCACTGAGCAGGGCACGGATCCTGCGGACCGCCGTCGCGCTCGCCGACGAGGCCGGCATCGCCGCACTCAGCATGCGTAACCTCGCCCAAGAGTTGGGCGTCGTGCCGATGGCCCTCTACAAGCACGTGGCCAACAAGGACGAACTGCTCGACGGCATGATCGACGCGGTCGTCGCCGAGATCGACCCGCCGGCCGCCGACGGCGACTGGAAACACACGATCCGCAGACGCGTGCTCTCCGCGCGACAGATGCTCCGTCGCCACCCCTGGGCGTCGCTGGCGATCGAGACGCGCGACACCGCGACGCCCGGCGTGCTGGCCTACCTCGACTCCATGGTCGGGGCGTTCCGGGCCGGCGGGTTCTCCGTCGACCTGGCGCACCACGTGATGCACGCGATGGGCAGCCGGATCCTCGGCTTTAGCCAGGAACTGTTCGACGCCTCCCGGCGCGCCGGCCGGTCCGGCACGTCCGAGCCCGAGCCGCCGGCCGCGTTCCCGCCGGAGGCCGCCGCGCGGTTCCCGCACCTCGCGGAGGTCGCCGGGGCGGCGTCCCACGAGGACGGATCGGTGGTCGGTTCGGGCTGCGACGACCAGTTCGAGTTCGAGTTCGCGCTGGACCTGCTGCTGGACGGCGTCGAACGGCTGCACCGGCAGGGCTGGACGTCCTCGGATCCAGGAGTGTCGTCCACGGCTGCTCGGGTTCTCCCCGCCGACCGGAGGGTGTCCGGGTGATCGGTCGTCCGAACCGGTGAGCCGTGCCCCGTGGCAGCGGCGACCGCCGGGGCGGCCGACGGGCGGGTGTCGAGCGAGGAGGAGCGGACCTACTGGGTGTGAGCTGCCTCCCGCATGTCGACGCCGTACGCCTCCTCCCGCACGTCGGCGTCGGGGTGCCGGCGCAGCCCGGTCAGCAGGCCCCGCCACGGCTCCGGCCACCCGGAGACCGCCCCGTGCCGGACCAGCGCCACCGCGAACAGCCCGCCGGCCAGGTCGCCCCGGCCGGCCAGCCGCGCCACCACCTCGTCGAGCCCGGTCAGGTCCGGCCAGTCCGGGAGGGCGCGCAGCCGCGCGCCGACCCGTCCGGCGGCGCGTATCGCGAGGACGGGCCGGCCCGCGCAGAGCGCCGCGACCTCGTCCAGGTTGTCCAGCCGGCCGAGGTCGACCAGCAGGCCGGCGGCCGTGCCGACGAAACCGGGCCGACCGGCGAGCCACCGGGCGGCGTCGACGAGCGCGGTCCGGTCGGCGTCGGCCGGCCGGTGCGCGGCCCGGGCGGCAGCACCGCGGGCGAGCACGTCGACGCGCCGCCGGGCGGGTCGGTCGGCGGCCGGGTCGCCGGGCCGGTCGTCGGCGGCGTCCCGGTCGACCAGCCGCGCCAGCGCGATGCCGAGCACCTCCTCGCCGCCGGCCCGCAGCAGGTCGGCCACCGCCATGTCGACAAGCGTCTCGTCCAGGTCGGTGAGCCGGTCGACGACCAGGTCGCTGACGTCGGCCAACCAGGGCGCCCATTCCCCGAGCCGACCGAACGCGGCGCGCCGGACCTCCCGGTCGGGGGCGCGGCACGCCTCGACGACGAGCGCGGCGTAGCGGGGCCGGTGGCGTTCCGGAAGCCGGTACGGATACGCGCCGAGGACCGCGCGTCGTTCCTCGCGGCTGCCGTCGACCGCGGCCCGCAGGACGGTCCAGCTCGCCTCCGGGGTCAGTCGCTGCCGGGCGGCGGAGACGATCGCCGCCCGCAGGTCCCGGTGCGTTCCCGCATCGAGGTACGCGTCGCGCAGCGTCGCCATCGCCGCGGGCGGCCCGTAGCGGGCCAGCAGCCGGGCGGCCTCCTTCCGGCTGGTGATCTTCGCGGGCCCGGTCCGCAGCAGCGCGCCGAGCGGGTCGACCAGCCGGGACGGCGGGGTGTGCCGGGCGGCGCGGGCCGCCGCGTACAGCGCGACCCGGGCCCGGTCGCCGTCGGCGTACCGGAGCAGCACCGGCAGCGCCTCGTCCGGGCGGTCGGTCCGGACCAGCGCGCCCAGCGCCGCCTCGGCGACCGGCACCTCGGGCGCGTCGAGGTGCCGCCGGACCAGCGCCCGCCCGGCGTCACCGAGGCCGGCGGCGGCGCGGATGGCCGCCGCGCGCTGCCACACCACGTGGCCGGCGTCGGTGACGACCAGCTCCTGAAGCTCCACGAAGCGGGCCTGCTGTCGGGGCAACCAGCGCGCGGCGCCCGGCGCGTGGCCGGGCACCCAGCGCGTCCCCGCCATGACGAACCGGCCGCGCGGGCGGCGGCGGCCCAACGCCCGGTCGAGCAGGTCGGTGCGGACGCGTCCGACCGTCTCCCACACCTCGTGCAGCGTCACCGCCGACGCGTCGACGTCGAGCACCTCGGCCACCCGCTCGGCGCGGGTTCCGGGGTCGGCGAGCCACAGCGCGATCGCCGTCCGCGCCACCGAGGGCGGTGTGCCCCGGGCGAGCGCCCGGCGCAGCAGCCCCTGGAGCGCGGGCAGCCGCCAGGCCCGCCTGCCCAGCGCGTACGTGAGCGCGAAGAGCGGGGCGTGGTTGCCACGGGTCATGCCGGCCTCGACCCAGCCGCGCAGCCGCTCGAAGACCATCGCCTCCTGCCCGCGCCGCAGCACCTGGTCGAAGCGGCGCAGCATCGGCACGGTCGCGCCGCTGCTCACCCGGTCGATGGTGAGCAGCGCCCAGTCGCGCAGCGGCGCCACGTCGACGTGGCGCGCCAGCACGTCGGCGGCGAGGTGGCTCAGCGCCGACGTGCTGGCGGCCGAGGCGTCCCGCGCGTCGACCGCGTCGGTGGTCACCCGCGTCAGCCCGCCGGCCGTGTCGGCGGTGAGCAGCGGCGCGACCCGGGACAGCGCGGTGAGCGCGGAGGCGCGTACCGGGTCCTGCTCGTTGCGCAGCTGGGCGAGCCGGGCGACCAGCTCGGCCACCACGCGCGGGTCGCGGGAGCGGCGGGCGGCGGCCACCAGCAGCGCCCAGCCGGTGGCCCGCTCGTCCGCGTCACCGGAGCGCACCGCGCCGTCCAGCGCGGCGGACGCGTCCGGCCAGGGCAGGTAGGCGCTCCACGCGCGGACGTCGGCCTCCCGTTCCCGGATCCGGGGCAGGCCGAGCACCCGGGTCGCCTCCCGGACCCGGACCGTCGCCGGCAGCACGTCCATCACTTCGGCGGCCGGCACCAGCCGCGTGCTGTCGGCGCCGGCCAGCGCCCGGTCGTACAGCTCGCCGCGCCGGCCCGGTGCGACGGCGTCGAGCAGTGCCGCGAGACCGGGGCCGTGGTCCCGGAGCCGGGCGGCGAGCGGCGCCAGCTCGTCGGTGGGCAGCACCGCCAGGCGTCGCAGCAGCGCCGGCGTCGGCGCGGTCCGGGCCACCCAGGCCGCGCGCCCCGGCGCGGTGAGCAGGCGTACGACGCGGGCCGCGTCGTCGGCGGCGAGTCGCCCGTACGCGACCGGCGGGCCGGGCAGCGACCGCTCGGGCGCGTACCGTTCGAGCAGGTCGAGCGCTTCCGCCGGGTCGCATCGCAGCACCGCGCCGGCGACCTCGCCCCAGATCCGGGCGCGTTGCTCGGGCGGGGCCGCGGCCAGCCGCTCGCGGGTCCGGGCCAGCAGCGTGCCGGCGTGCCGGCGGACCAGCCGCTCCGGGTCGAGCGCGTGTTCCAGGTCGGGCAGCAACTCCCGTACCGTGTCGGTGCCGCAGGCCGGCAGCAACGCGGCGGCCTCCTCGTCGCCGAACCGGTCGCGTACCTCGGTGATCAGCGCGTCGGCGACGCCCGGCACGGGCCGGCGGCGCAGGGTGCGGTAGACCCGCCGCCGGTCGACAGCGGGTCGGTCGGCGAGGTCGCCGGTCGGCGTGCCGGCGCGCAGCGCCATGGCGAGCGCGGTGGCCCGGATCGAGGGCAGCGGGTCGTGGGTCGCGGCGGTGACGGCGGCGTCGTCCCGGCCCACCATGGCGGCGATCAACGCGAGCCGCCGGGCGTAGGCGTCCCGGCCGCCGAGGTCGGCGCAGACCCGGGCGCGGTCGGGCGAGGTGCGTGCCCAGTCGGCGAGGCGGCGCATCCGGGCCCGGTGGGGGAGTGGGTCGAGCGACGTCAGCAGCGCGCGGGTGGCGGGGAGCACGACGCACATTGTGCCGGTGGGTGGCGGGCCCCGGGTGCCGGCCCGACGCCGGTGGACCGGAATCCCGCGCGTCCACCATTCCTTCAATTCCTATGTAAATTGCGGATTTTCAGCGTTCTCTCAGGTCTGCTCCGATTGACATTAATGGGACCGTCGGGGATATTCCTAGCGGCGCATCGGGGCGCGGGGCGAGCGGATGGAGTCTGCGATTCCGGCTGTGCGACGTGCGCGTAAGTGTCGGTGTGCCCTGCTCCGCGGGGCGCGGATAGGTTTGGAAGAATGATCAATCGCGCCGTCGAATTCGCCAAGCACAATACGCCGAACTCCATGCGCGTCGCGGCCCGGCGGGCGCAGATGGAAACGCGCAACACCCGGATGCGGCTCACCGTGCCGGTCGTTTCCCGCAGCGAATTCGACAACATCTTCCACTGCACCGTCCGTAAGACGGGCAGCCAGTGGATCAAGGCGCTGTTCAGCGATCCGGCCGTCTACCGTCATTCCGGGCTGCTGCCGTACGACCCGCGTTTCTACTCCGGCGGCGCGACCGCGCCCGTCCCGCGCGGCCGGGTCGGCCTCGCGATCTTCCTGTCCCACCGCCGGTTCGAGGCGGTGCCGAAGGCCGGCACGTACCGCGCCTTCTTCGTGATCCGCGACCCGCGCGACGTGGTGGTGTCGAGCTACTTCTCGCTGCGGAACTCGCACGCCCCGATGGGTGACATCCCGCAGGCCCGCAAGGCCCTCCAGGACAAGTCGAAGAAGGAGGGGATGCTCTACGTCATCGACCGCCTCCGCGACAAGAAGCAGTTCGGGCAGATGCGCTCGTGGGCGGTGGCCCCGCCCGCGGAGACGTTCCGCCTGTTCCGCTACGAGGACCTGACCGGCGACCGGCAGGCCGAAGAGGTGGACCGGCTGATGCGGCACTGCGGCATCACGCTGCCGCCGTCCGACCTGACCGCGCTCCTGGCCCGCTACAGCTTCACGAAGATGAAGAAGGACAAGGAGACGCCGGGCCGGATCTCCCACTACCGCAAGGGCGCGGCCGGCGACTGGCGCAACCACTTCGACGACGACATCTACGCCGCCTACACCGCGGCGGCCGGTGACCTGGCCGAGGTGCTGGGCTATCCCGCCCGCGACGCGGTCGCCGCCCGGCCCGACGAGCCGGACCCGGCAGTCCGGTAGCGGGCGTCAGGGCAGCGGGACCACGTAGGAGTCGACGCGGGCGATGAGCCCGTCGCGGAACGTGAACAGGTCGTTGAAGGCGAAGCGGAACGGCCCGTGCGCCACGCTGACCCCGCGGCCCTCGCCGGTCACCACGACGACGGGGCCGTCCTCGTGCACCCGTTCGACGTCGAGCCGCGGGCTGCCGGCGAACGCCGGGTTCTCGATCTCGCCGTCGAACTCCGCCCGGCCCCGGGTGGTGCGGTGACCGTGGATGACCCATTCCACGTCGTCGGTGAGCGTCGCCAGGATGCGCGGGTGGTCGCTGGCCCGGAAGCCGGCGAAGTATTCGTCGACCAGGTCACGCTGGCTGATCTGCGGCATTGTCGGCTCCTTCGGCGCAAAGGTGGGCGGCGAGGGCGTCGAGGATCGAGGCGAGCCCGTCCGCGGCCCGGGTGGTCCGCAGCTCCGGCGGGAGCCGGCGCTGGTGGACGGTCAGCTCGGTGCCCTCGCCGGCGGGCCGGAGCGTCACGGTCGTGCGCAGGCCGGTCACCGGTTCGTCGAAGACGAGTTCGCGCGGCGGGTCGAGGCGCACGTAGACGAAGCGGAGTCGGCGGGTCGCGCCGTCCGGGGCGCGGGTGTCGAGCGCGAATCCGCCGCCGGGCCGCGCGTCCACGGTCACCGACCCGGGTGGCACCTCGGCGTGCGAGCCGCCCCAGAACGCCGCGAGGCCCGCGGGCGTGGTGAAGGCGGTCCAGACCCGGACCGCCCCGGCACGGAGGTGTCGACAGGCGATCAGTTCGTCGCCGTGCCGCTCGGCGCGGGCGGTCACCGGGCCCTCGCCCCGTCGTCGAGGTGGCGGTCGAGCGCGTCGAGCCGGTCGTCCCAGGCCCGGCGCTGCTCGTCGATCCAGGCTCCGACCAGTGCGAGCTGGTCGGCCCGGAGCCGGCAGGGTCGTCGGGTGCCCTCGCGGCGTTGCTCGACCAGGCCGCAGCGGCGCAGCACGCCCACGTGGTGGGAGATCGCCTGCGGGGTCAGGTCGAACGGCTCGGCCAGCTCGCCCACCGTGGCGTCACCGTTGGCGAGGCGGGTCACCAGGGCGCGGCGGACGGGGTCGCCGAGCGCGGCGAACGCGAGGTCGAGATCGGACACGTCCCCCACTCTAATCCAAACCTACGCTTGCGCAAGTGCTTGTTTGTATTCGGCTCCGGCGTTTCGGCGGGATCGGGAGCGGGCACGCCGGGAGAAGGGAGGTCGATGTGAACAGACCGAGCCGACCTGACCGGCGGCGACTGTGGGGCCTGTCGGTGCTCGCCACCGCGCTGCTGGCCGGCGCCTGCACCGACGGCGGGACCGACCCGGACCGGGGCGCGCCCCCCGCACCGTCGACGGCCCCCACGTCCGCCGCCGCACCGTCGCCGTCGGCGTCGACCGCCACGACCGTGACCATCCCGAGGTCCGCGTTCGTCGACCTGCCCGCGGAGCTGCGCAAGGGTGCCTCCCAGCCGATGGAGGTCGCCGACGCGCTGCCGAAGCTGTGCGCCGAGGAGTTCGCCACCCGAGGCCGATCGGTGACCGCGGGCGCCGCGATGACGAGCACCTACCAGACGCCCGGGGACCCGCCGGAGAACGTCCCCTACGGCACGCTGCACCAGACCGTCTTCGCCTTCACCGGCACCGGCGCCGGCGACCACCTGCGCCGGGTCCGGGAGGCGCTGGCACTCTGCCGATCCTTCCCGGAGCGGGGCGCCACCGTCACCGTCCGGTCGCAGCCGCTGGCGAGCACCGGCGACGAAGCGCTGCTGGTGACGCTGACCCGGCCGGCGACGAGCCTCGACGGAAGCCCGGCCGAGGGCACCACCACCAGCCAGATCACGGTGGTGAAGCTCGCCGACGCGGTGACCGTCGTGCACGACCAGGGCTGGGAGGGCAGCAGCAACAACCCCGACCTCGCCGACGACGTCGCCCGCGCCGCCGTCCGCGGACTCGACTCCTGGCAACGGTGAGCCGGCCCGCATCGGCGGCCCGCCGAGACGGGCCGTCCGCGAGGACCGGGGCAACCGGAAGGCCCGTCAGGAGACCGCGGTCCGCACCAGCTCGGTCAGCCGCTTCTCCACCATCGGGCTCCACCGCAGCAGCGCGAACGACGCCGGCCACATGTCGCCGTCGTCGAGGTTGGCCGCGTCCTGGAAGCCCACCGTCGAGTAGCGGTAGTTGAACTTCCCCGAATCCTGGAAGAAGACCACGATCTTGCCGGCCGCGTTCGCGTACGCGGGCATGCCGTACCAGGTCTTCGGCGACAGCTCGGGAGCGGCGGCGGTGATCGTCACGTGCACGCGCTCGGCCAGCTCGCGGTCGGCCGGCGCCATCTGCGCGATCCGGTCGAGGAGCGCCTGCAACTCGTCGGCCTTCTTCGCGCCCTTCTTCCCCTCGGCGCGCAGCTCGGCCGCGCGCTCCTTCATCGCGGCGCGTTCCTCGGCGCTGAAGCCCTCGCTCATCTCGGTTCCCCCTCGTTCCCCGGCGGTCGACGTGACGCCGCCCCGCTCAGCAGAAACGCTACGACCGCCCCACCCACCCCGCTTCTCGATTCCTGATCGCTTCCGGGAGCAAGGCCGGGCCCCCGCTTAACGCCTCCGGTATAGGAGGGGCCCCTTCTCACGCGTCAGGCGCAACGGGGGACAGCCGGCAGCGTCACGGCGGCCTATGATCCGGCGATGACCGAGGTTGTCGGCCACCCCCACCGAGGCCGAGGCGTTGCTCTCGGTCCTGGAGCGCAACCGGCGGACCTTCGCCTGGAGGACGTCCGGCCTCGACGAGAAGGGGCTGGGCGCGACCACGGCCGCCAGCTCGATGACGGCGGTGGACGGGCGGGTCGGCGAGGGCGTGCCGCCGGACTTCACGATCTGAGCGTGACCCGCTGACGAGCCGATGAGTTTGGCATGCGACGACGGTCCACCCGTCGACATCACCTGGAACATGAAGGAGCACCCACGATGGCGAAGGTCGTCTCCACGTTGTTCATCTCGGCCGACGGCGTCGCCGAGATCGACCCGGACTGGCACTTCCCCTACTTCGACGACAACATGGGCCGCGCCGTCACCGAGGACTACGACACCTCCGACGTCCTGCTGATCGGCCGTGAGACCTACGACAGCTTCGCCGGCGCGTGGCCGGGCCGGGAGGCCGGAGGCGGCGACGACGCGCCGTTCGCCAAGCAACTCGGCGACATGCGCAAGGTGGTCGTCTCCCGCCAGCCGCTGGAGTTCTCCTGGCGCAACTCCGAGCTGGTCCAGGGCGACCTGGTCGACGCGGTGACGGCGCTCAAGGCCGACGCCGGCATCAAGGGCATCCTCATCCCCGGTTCGATCTCGGTGGTGCAGCAGTTGCTCGCCGCCGGGCTGGTCGACGAGCTGCGGCTGCTGGTGCACCCGGTGGCGGCCCGCAAGGGACGCAAGCTGTTCGACGAGGGCGACCGTCCGTACCACCTCCGGGTGACCGCGACGGAGGCGTACCCGACGGGCGTCATCCGGGTCATCTACGCGCCTGCCGACGCACCGGGCCAGGCCGGTTACGACGACGCGAAGGAGCAGTTGGCCACCGGAAGCTGACCCGCGGGGCAGCGGCGGGCCCGCACGCCGTGGCAAGATCCGCGGCGTGCGCCGCAGCCCGTTGCTGCTGACCGGTGCGGCGGGGTGCGCCCGCGCCGGTGGCCGGTCCGGGGTAACCGCTGGCGGTCCGCCGGGCGCGCCGCTACGCTCCTCGGCGATGACTCTCTCGTGCAGATTGGGGGCCCGGTTCGCGCAAGGTGAGTGCTGATGCGCTCCCCGGCCGCGAACGCGGAATCCCGCCTCTCCCTCTGGCAGCGGGTGCGTGAGTACGCCGTCCCGCCCGACATGATCCGGGCCGCGACCGTCCGCCGTTCGGTGGGCGACTGGGCCGGCGCCTGTGCGGTCACCCGCGTCGACGTCGATCTGAGCCTGCGCGCGGTCGTCCACCGGCACGGCCGTGAGCTGGCCGCGCGGCTCCGCGACGACCTCCGGCACCTGGCGCCCGACCTGTTGCGCTGGCACCTGCCGAGGACCGCCCCGGACGGGCTGCTGCGTCCCGGGCTGACCGTCACACTGGCCCGGTACGGCCCGCCCGGCCGGGGTGGCGCCGGGGTGGCGCAGCTCGTGGCGCGGACACCGCCGGCGTGGGCCGACGCCGGGCAGCGGATCAGCCTGGCGGTGTGGGCCGGCCCCGGCGACGACGTGGCGGCCCACCCGCATCCCCGCCCCGACCGTCGTTTCCGACTCGACCTGCACCGCCACCTGTGGGACGCGCGCCGGGCAGGTGAGCTGCGGCTCCGCTCCGGTGCCGACCTGCCGGCGGTCGACCCGGCAGGGCCGGCCCACGGGTATCCGGCACACCGGTGGCCGGCCGAGGCGGCGCTGCTGCTCCGGGCCGAGGGCTCGACCGGCGAGGCGGTGGCGGTGCGGCTCGGGTCGCGTCGTCGCCTGATCCTGCAACGCCGGGGCGGCGGGTGGACGGCCCGGCCGGGCCGGTCGACCGCGCTGCCGGTGCTGCCGGACGCGGCGACCCGGACACCGCCGGACGTGGAACTGCTGCGCCATCGGATGATCGAGCCCGACCGGCTGCATCCGCTTGTGGCGTCGGCGCTCGCCCCGGGCGCCCCGACCACCGTCCGGGCCCGCGACGACCGGGCGGGGGACCGGCCCCGCCTGGTCGACTGCCGTGGCGCCCGGCACCGGATCGGCCTCGTCGACGGTGCGCTCGCGCCGCTGGACCACGACCCGGCGGAGGTACGCCGGGAGGAACTGCTCGCCACGCTCACCGGTACGCCGCTGCCGTGCCTGCGCGCGATCGACGAGGCACACCGCCGGCCCGAGTCCCTGCCCGACATCCGCGCCCGCCTCGACCACGGCGACCTGTCCGGCGCGGTGGCGGCGGTCGAGGCGCTGCTCGGGCCGGACGCGCTGCTGCGCCACGGTGAGCTGCGCGCGGAGCTGGAGGACGCCGCGTTGCGGCGGATCAGCCACGGGCTGTTCCGGGCCGGGCTGGCCGGCCGCTGCCCGGTGCCGTCCACCCGGGACCCGCGATCCGCCTCGGACCGGCGTTCCCACCCTCGTCACGCCCTTTTCCGCTGACCGGGCCGCAGCCCGTCACGAACCCCCCAAGGTGATCTCTCATGCCCCCTGCCGCCATCCGGACCGACACCCACCCGCCGGCGCAGCTCGATGTCGCCGCCGACCTGATCGCCCTGCTCGGGACCAGCGCCACCGAGCCGCGGCCCGACCCGCAACTGGAGGCGCTGACGCTGGCCGTGGCCGCTGACCTGCCGGTGCTGCTCTGGGGCGCGCCGGGAATCGGCAAGACGGCCGCGTTGACCCAGCTCGCCGCGTCCCTGGAGCTGCCGCTGACCACGGTGATCGCCAGTGTGCACGAACCGTCCGACTTCGCCGGTCTGCCGGTCGTCGGCGACGACCCGGCCAACCAGGGCGTGCCGATGGCACCGCCGGACTGGGCGGTGCGCCTGGTCCACGCCGGCCGGGGACTGCTGTTCCTGGACGAGCTGTCGACCGCCCCGCCCGCGGTGCAGGCGGCACTGCTCCGCCTCGTGCTGGAACGGCGCGTCGGCAGCCTGCGCCTGCCGCCCGGGGTCCGGATCGTGGCCGCCGCCAACCCGCGTACCTCGGCCGCCGACGGCTGGGAGCTGAGCCCGCCGCTGGCCAACCGGTTCGTCCATCTCCAGTGGAGCCACGACCAGGAGGTCGTCGTCCGCGGTCTCGGCGGCACCTGGCCCCGGGCGGCCCTGCCCCGGCTCGACCCGGCGCGGCTGGCCGGCGCCGTCGAACACGCCCGCCGCGCGGTGTGCACGCTGCTGTCGGCCCGCCCGACGCTTGTGCACCGGTTGCCGACCAGCGAGGCCGGCCGGGGCGGCGCCTGGCCCTCGCCGCGTAGCTGGGAGATGGCGCTGCGGCTGATCGCGTTCGCCGCCGCGGCGGACACCTCGCGGGACGTGCTGTCCGCACTGGTCCGTGGCGCGGTGGGCGACGGACCGGGGCTGGAGCTGCTGGCCAGCCTGGATCGGATGGATCTGCCCGACCCGGAGGAGGTGTTGGCCGATCCGCACGCCGCCGCCCTGCCCGAGCGGGGTGACCTGCGCCAGGCCGTGCTGGACGCGGTGGTGGAGGCGGTCCGGCGTCGCCCGGAACGCGCCCGGTGGGACGCGGCCTGGACGCTGCTCGGCCGGGCGGCGGAGACCGGCGCCCCGGACCTGGTGGTCGTCCCCGCCGCCACGCTGGCCCGGCTACGCCGCGAGGACTGGGACGTCCCGCCGGTGATCGACCGCCTCACCCCGGTGGCGTCGCTGTCCCGGGGCGCCGACGAGACGGCGGCCCGGGTCGCGGCCGGCCGATGAGCGCCACCGTCGTCCTCGACCGGGACAAGCTGCTCACCGCCCGCCTGTACGCGGCGCGGGTCCGCCCCTATCTGGCCACCGCGCTGTTCGCGCTGCACGTGGTCGAGTCCCGCCGGGTGCCCACGATGGCCGTGGACCGGCACTGGCGTTGCTACGTCTCGCCGCTGTTCGTGGCCCGTACGCCGGTGGCGGACCTCGCCGCGGTGTGGGTGCACGAGGTGTCCCACCTGCTGCGGGACCACCACGGCCGGGGTGACCGGTTTCTCCGGGAGCACGGGCTGACCGGGGCCGCGGAACGGCTGCGGGTCAACATCGCCGCGGACTGCGAGATCAACGACGACGCGTACGGCGACGGGCTGGTCCGGCCGGCGGACGCCGTCGAGCCCGGCTGCCTGCGCCTGCCCGAGGGGCAGTTGATGGAGGAATACCTGCGCCAGTTCCGGCTCGGACCGCTCACCCAGCATCTGGCCTGGCTGGACTGCGGCAGCGGCGCCGACGGCCTGGACCGGGCGTGGGACCTGGGACCGGACGGCGCGCACGGGCTCACCGAGCAGGAACGGGACGCGGTGCGGTTCCGGGTGGCCGAGGGGATCACCGGCCGACCCGGGACCGCGCCGAAGGGTTGGCGGCGGTGGGCGGAGGAGGTGTTCCACCCGCCCCAGCCGTGGCGGGAGCTGCTGGGCGCCGCCGTCCGTTCCGCGGTCTCGGCCTCCGGGGCGGGCGACGACTACACCTACGGTCGGCCGTCGCGGCGCTCCACCGGGGTACCCGGTGTGGTCCTGCCGGCACTACGCCGCCGGCCACCGCGCGTCTGCGTGGTCGTCGACACCTCCGGCTCGGTCAGCGACACCGAACTGGGCAGCGCGCTGCTGGAGGTCGCCGCGATCGCCCGGGCCGTGGGCGGACGCCGTGACCTGGTCACCGTGCTGCCCTGCGACGCCGCCGCGCACCGGGTGCTGACGCTGTGCCGGGCCGAGGACCTCCCGCTGGTCGGCGGCGGCGGCACGGACCTGCGTACCGGATTCGCGCGGGCGCTGCGGGACACCCGGCGTCCGGACGTCGTCGTCGTGCTGACCGACGGGCAGACGCCCTGGCCCGCCACCCGGCCCTCCTGCCGGACCGTGGTGGGCCTGTTTCCCCGGCCGGTGCGGTGGAGCGAGCAGGACCCGGATCACGTGCCGGTCTCGCCGCCGGACTGGGCGCGGGTGGTGACCATCGGTTCCCCGTTCCGGTGAGCGCGGCGGTCCGGTTCAGTCGAGCAGCGCCAGCAGCGCGTGCAGCGCCGGGTTGGTGCTGTCCACGGGCCAGGCCAGCCCGACGTCCACGGTGGGCGTCGGGGCGGCGAACCGGCGCAGCCGTACGCCGGGCAGCCGCAACGCCCGCGCCCGCCCGGCCGGCACGGCCGCGACCACGTCGCCCTCCGCCACCGCGCGCAGCAACTGCTCGTCGTCCGGTTCGTGCCGGACCAGCCGGAAGCCGCCGCGCGGCCACACCTGGGCGATGGTCCGGTCGAACATGCCGGGCCCGTTCTCCCGTGGCCACATCACCGCCGGCAGGTCGACCACCTCGGCCCGGCCGATCCGGCGGCGGCCGGCGGCCAGCGGGTGGCCCGCCGGCAACGCCAGCAGCAGCTCCTCGGTGTCGACCGTGCGGCAGGCCAGCGCCGGTTCGTCCACCGGCGGCCGGACGAACGCCGCGTCCAGCCGGCCGGCGAGCAGGCCGGCCACGTTCGGCGCGGTCCACGCCGTCTCGGACACCACCTCGACACCGGGGTGGGCGGCCCGGAACCGGGCGATCAGCGTGTCGACCCGGCCGCCGCGCGCCGACCGGGTGTACGCCAACCGCAGCCGACCACCCCGGCCGCGCGCCAGGTCGCGGATGCGGGCGGTGGCGGCATCCACCTCGGCGAGCAGCCGGGCGGCCTCGTCGGCGACCCGGGCGCCGACCTCGGTCAGCGTGCAGCCCCGGCTGGTGCGGTGCACCAGCGGCACGCCGAGCTGCCGTTCCAGGGCGCGGATCTGCTGGCTGAGCGCGGGCTGGGCGATGCGCAGCCGGGCCGCCGCGCGGGTGAAGTGCAGCTCGTCGGCGAGCACCACGAACGAGCGCAGCCGGCGCAGATCCGACCAGGCGCCCGGGGCCTCGACCATGCCACCCATCATAAGCGCCGCTTATCGCCGCCGGTCCGATCCGTCTTGGACGGCACCGTCTCCGGGGGGCCACCATCGGCAACACATCGACGGTACGGGCGACGGGAGCAGATCATGACGACAGCGGACGTGGTGGTGGTCGGCGGCGGGGTGATCGGGATGACCGCGGCGGTCACGCTTCAGCGGCGCGGCGCGCGGGTCACCGTGCTGACCGCCGACGACCCGGCGGACACGGTGTCCACGGTGGCCGCCGCCGTCTGGTACCCGAGCCACACGGAGGCGGACCCGCGGGTGCTGCGTTGGGCCCGGGACACCCACGCCGAGCTGCGCCGCCAGGCCGCCGACGGGGTGCCCGGGGTGGTGGACCGGCCGACCCGGATGTGGCTGCGCCGCCCGTACGCCGGGCCGCCCTGGTGGGCCGACGCCTGCGGTGACCTGGTGGTCGAGCCGGCCCGGCCGCCGTACACCGCGCTGCTGCGGTTCACCGCGCCGACGGTGGAGATGAACCGCTACCTGACCTGGCTGCACCGGCAGGTGGCGGCAGGCGGCGGCCGGATCGTCCGGCGTGCGCTGGACACGCTCGCCGAGGCGTACGAGATCGCGCCGACCGTGGTCAACGCGACCGGCCTGGCCGCCGGCCGGCTCGCCCCCGACCCGGCCGTGCACCCGGCGCGCGGACACATCGTGCTGGTGGCGAACCCCGGCCTGACCGTCTCGGTACGCGACGAGGACGACCCGGCGGGCGTCACGTACGTGCACCCGCGCCGGCACGACGTGGTGCTCGGCGGCACCTACCAGCTCGGGGTGGGGCACACCCGGCCGGACCCGGAGACGGCGGCGGCGATCCGGCGTCGCTGCGTCGCGTTGGTGCCACGGTTGGCGGACGCGCCGGTGCTGGGGGAGCGGATCGGGCTGCGCCCGGTCCGGCACGGCGGGCCCCGGGTCGAGCGTGATCCGGGCGGGGGGCGGCTGGTGCACGCGTACGGGCACGGTGGGGCCGGGGTGACGCTGTCCTGGGGCTGCGCGGCCGAGGTCGCCGACCTGGCCCTGGCGGGTTGACGCTCCGGCGGCTGCGTTGTTCGCGGAACTTCCCGGAGCTGGTCGGCGACTGATGAGCCCCTTCGGCGCCTGTCGACCTGAGCGCGTGGACGACTCAGTTCAGTTGTTCCGCCAGCGCGACGATGATGCCGCTCGGCCCACGCAGGTAGCAGAGCAGGAAACTGTCCTCGAAGCGGGTCACCTCGCCGACGAGTTCCGCGCCGTGCGGGCGGAGCCGGGCGAGCGTGTCCTCGATGTCGTCGACGGCGAACATGACGCGGTGCAGACCCCGCGTGTTGGCCGGGGTGACGCTGGGCTCGGGCACGATCGCCCGCGGCGAGTGGTACGTCGCCAGCTCCAGCCGGCCCGGCGCGCCCGGGATCCGCATCATCGCGATCTCGCTGCGCATGTCGTCGAGCCCGACGACCTTCCCCGCCCAGCTTCCCTCGATCGGCATCCGGCCTTCCAGCTCCATGCCGAGCGCGGTGAAGAACGCGACGGCGGCGTCGAGGTCGTCGACGACGATGCCGACGTTGTCCATGCGCTGAATCGTCATGTCCCCGAGGGTAGAACGGCGGACCGACGGCCGGCGTTGTGTGCCGCGACCAGGCCCGGCAGTTCGTCGAGCGACCCGATCCGGAACAGGCAGCGCTGCGCCACGGCCGGCAGGTCGAGGATGTGACCCCAGGGGCCGCGCCGGATCAGGCACGCCGGCATCCCCGCCGCCATGGCCGCGCCCGCGTCGTTGTCGGGTCGGTCGCCGACGTACAGGATGGACGACGGGTCATGGCCGGCCTCGCGGACGAGCCGCGCGAAGAACGCCGGCGCCGGCTTCGCCACGCCCCAGCCGTGCGACGTGCCGATCACGTCCACCGGAAGGTCGAGTGCGCGCAGGCTCGCCTCGGCGTGGGCCGGCTGGTTGCCGGCCAGGCCGACGCGCAGTCCCTGACCCTTCAGCGCGGTCAGGCACGCCCGCGCGTCCGGGTAGAGATCCTCCTCGTCGAACGACTCCGGCCGGCCGGCGGCGGCCCGACGCGCCAGCTCGGTCGCGAGGTCGAAGTCGGGCCGGAAGGTCCGGAACGCCTCCTGCCAGTCCTGTCCTCGGGCGATCACCGCGCCGAGGACGGCGGAGAACGTGTGCCGGGGCACGCCGAGCCAGTCCGCCCAGTCCGCGAACTCGCGGGACTCGTCGAGGATCGTCCCCCCGACGTCGAAGAAGACCGCCTCGATCATGCGGGTTGCTCCGGTCCGGTGACGTCGCGGCGCTTGAGCTTGGCGCGGCGACCGTCCGGGTGGTGCCAGACGACGCCCTCGTACGCGGGGTGCGCCAGCAGCCACTCGCGCAGGCCGGCCGCGTCGCGCGGAACGTCCAGCCGGTCGGCGTCGGCGTGCGCGACGAGCACGTGTCCGCGTACCCCCTCGGGGTTGCCGTTGATCTTGGGGCCGATCAGCTCGAAGGTGCCGGGGCGGGGCTCGCCCGCGTGCGCGGCCAGGGCCTCGGCGTGGTACTTCGCGAACGACGACCGGGCGATCGGCTCCCAGCCGACGGTCTTGCCGGTGGTCCCGTCGGTCATGACCGGCCGGTAGCCGGGCGGCTGGGCCTTGCCGGGCCTGACCTCGCGCCGCGCCCACCATGTGCCGTCGGTGTCGAGCAGCACGCAGGTGCCGTCGTACTTGCGGGTGGCGACGCCCTCGCCGTCGAGCACCCACCGGCACTCGGGGTCGACCTCGTCGAGGACGCGTCGGCGGTCTTCGGGGTCGCGGCGGAACAGCGTGGGGATCTTACGCATGTCGACATGGTCGCACCGGACACACCGGGGACGCGACGCATATGGAGGGCGGGCACACCGCCCCGGCCGAGGAAGCCCGGCCGGGGCGGTCACCCGTCTCAGTGGCAGCTACCGGTGCCGCTGTCGGTGTAGCTCTGCCCCGCCACCGGCACGAACTGCCAGTCGTAGGTGGTGGCGTGCAGGGTGAACTTCAGGACCCCGAACGCGCTGCTGTTGCGCGCCTCGCTGTTGGGCTGGATGGTGCCGAATCCGTAGTGGTCGGCCCCGCCCATCCCGGCGACGAAGCTGCGCAGTCCCCGCGCGGCGTCGTAGCCCCCGTTGGCGTTCATCGGCGCGAACCGCTCGTAGACGTGGTTGTGTCCCCACACGACGACGTCCGCGTTGTGGTCGTAGAGCGCCTGGTAGAGCGGTCGGGTGCCGGTGGACGGCGCGTGGTTGGAACTGGACGTGTAGAGCGGGTGGTGCCAGTAGGCGAGCGTGCACGGCTTGGTGCTGGCCGCGAGGTCCGCCCGCAGCCACTGCTCCTGCGTCGAGCCGGCGGACATGCCGACGTTGGAGTTCAGCGACACCACGTGCCAGTTGCCCAGGTCGTACGAGTAGTAGCCGCGCCCGCTCGGCCCGGCCTGACTGCCGTAGTAGCCGTAGTAACCGCTCGCGCCGGAGGTGTTGTAGTCGTGGTTGCCCGGTGCCGGCCGGGTACGTGCCTTGTGCCGGCCCCAGGTGGGCGCGTAGTAGCTGGTGAACTCCGACGTGGTGCCGCTGTTGTAGACGTTGTCGCCGGTGGTGAACACGGTTCCGGAGATGCCGTCGAGCAGCGCGGCGGTGGCGGTGTCCCCGGAGCCCGAGGTGGCGATGTCGCCGGCGCCGACCAGGACCGGGTCGGCCGACGGCGCGGTGGTGCCGGTGGTGACGACCAGTTGCGGGGCGGTGGCGCCGCTCTCCCGGGCGTCGTAGTAGGCGCCGTCGCTGCTGGCGGAGGTGGCCGCCAGGCTGACCGTGCCGTTGCCGGTGACCGCGGCCGTGACGTCCACCTCGTACCAGCTACCGGGGCCGACCGACCCGATCGAGCCCAGCGCGACGCCGTCCACGGCCGGCTGGTTGTTCCAGGTGGTGCCGGTCTCCGACCAGGTGGTGCCGGACATCGCCCGTACGCTGCCGCCGGCGTCGCTGCCGTCGTTGCCGCTGATCGTGTGCAGTCGCAGCTTGGCGCCGGTCACCGGGCCACCGAGGCCGGTGACCGAGAACCGCAGGAACATCCGGCGGGCGGGGGAGTTGTCCACCACGAGCTGGGTGGCGGTGCCGTAGCTGGTGCCGGCGGTGTCGCTCTGCACGTACGTGTCGGCGACCGGGGTGAACGTGACGCTCGCCGCCGACGCGGCGCCCGAGCCGGTGAGGACGGCGGCCGTGCTGGCGGCGACCAGTACGGCAGCCGCGCCCAGCGTGACCGATGGTCGGGGGAGTCGAATGCCCATCCAGGGGCCCCTTCCGTGGGGGTTGTGACAGCTCACGGAATGTAGGAACGTCAATGGACCGGCGGGCGAAGGGCGGATGAACGCCGCGTCCGGACAGGGAAACTCCTCGATGTTTCCACGCCGTTCGCCGACCGCACATCCGGGCGGCACCGACCGTCCGTTGTGGTGGCCCGACGCCGCCCGGACGATGGCTGTCCGTCAGGCCGTCGACCGCGAGGGGATCACCCGTGTACCTGTCGACCGTGTCCCGGCCGGTGACCGACCCACCGGCCGCCGGTCGGCCGCGCCGTCGTCTCGCCGGGGTCGGTGGCACCGTCGTCGCGCTCGGCGCGGTCAGCCTGATCACCGACGTGTCCGCCGAGATGGTCACCGCGGTCCTACCGCTCTACCTGGTGCTCGGGCTGAACCTCAGCCCGCTGGCGTTCGGCGTCCTGGACGGCGTGCACACCGGGGCGACCGCCGCGCTGCGGGTGGTCGGCGGCTTCCTGGCCGACCGGTTCCGCCGGCGCAAACTGGTCGCCGGCGTCGGCTACACGCTCTCCGCGGTGGCCAAGCTCGGGCTGCTCCTCGCCGGCCGGTCGGTGCCGGCGATCGGCGCGGTGATCGCGGTGGACCGGCTCGGCAAGGGCGTCCGCACCGCCCCCCGCGACGCGCTCATCACGCTGGCCACGCCGCCCGGGGCGCTCGGCCGGGCGTTCGGTGTGCACCGCGCCATGGACGCGGTGGGCGCGTTCCTCGGCCCGCTGGCCGCGCTCGCGGTCCTGTTCGCCGTCGGGCCCCGCTACGACGCGGTGTTCGTCGTCAGCTTCTGCGTCGCCGCGCTCGCCGTCGTCGTCCTCGTGCTGTTCGTCCGGGAACACGCGCCGGCGGGTCCGACCGGTGCCGTCGACGGGCAGCGGGTCACCGTGCGGGAGGCCGCCGGCCTGCTGCGCGACCGGTCGACCCGCCGACTGGTGCTGGCCGCCGCGCTGCTCGGGCTCGCCACCATCGGCGACGGCTTCGTCTACCTGCTGCTGCAACGCCGCGAGGACATCGGCCTGCGGTGGTTCCCGCTGCTCGCGGTCGGCACCAGCCTGGCGTACCTGCTGTTGGCCGGACCGCTCGGCGCGCTGGCCGACCGGATCGGCCGGCTGCCGGTGGTGGTCGGCGGCTACCTCGCGCTCGCTCTGGCGTACCTGCTGCTCGCCGGCGCGGCGCACGGGTGGCCGCTGCTCGCGCTCACACTGACGCTGCACGGCGTGTTCTACGCGGCCACCGACGGGGTGCTGATCGCGCTCGCCGGGCCGGTCCTGCCGGCCCGGACTCGCACCACCGGCATCGCGCTGGTGCAGACCGGGCAGGCGATGGCGTACCTGCTCTCCTCGGTCCTGTTCGGTCTCGCCTGGCAGGTCTGTGGCCCGCACGCGGCGAGCGCCGCCGCCGCCGTGGCGGTCACCGTCGCGCTGCTGGTCACCGTGCCCCTGCTCGCTCCCCTCCAGCGGAGGTCACCCCGATGATGTCGACGCGCGTGAAGCTCGCCACGCTGGCCGCCGCGGTGGTCGCCCTGGGCACGCTGGCCGCCGGCTACCCGGTCCTGTCGGCCCGGTCCACCCCGAGGCCGGCGTCCGCCGTCGACCGGCCGGTCACGCTCCACCCCGGGCCCCGGCTGCTCGCGGTCACCGACCGGCACGTCTCCACCGTGGCGCTGGCCGACCCGGCCGGGCCGCGCGCCGTGTCCGACCGCGAGTGCCTGCGGGTGTACGCGGCGGCCGGCACCGGCGTCTGCCTGGCGCCGAGCAGCCCGTGGTCGTACCAGGTGGTGGTGCTCGACGCCGACCTGCGCCCGGTCCGGCGGCTGGACGTGCCGGGACTGCCCAACCGGGCGCGGGTCTCGGCGTCGGGCCGGATGGTCTCCTGGACCACCTTCGTCGGCGGCGACTCCTACACCAGCAGCGGCTTCTCCACCCGTACCGGCTTCCTCGACACCCGCACCGGCACGGTCGTCGCCTCCCTCGAGGAGTTCACGGTCCGGCACGCCGGCCGGCCCTACCGCAGCGCCGACGTCAACTTCTGGGGCGTCACGTTCGCGGGCGACGACAACGTCTTCTACGCCACCATGGCCACGGCCGGGAAGCGGTGGCTGGTGCGGGGCGACGCCGCCGCCCGGACGGTCGAGACGGTACGGGCGAACGTCGAGTGCCCGTCGCTGTCGCCGGACGGCACCCGGCTCGCGTTCAAGGAGGCGGTCGACGCCGACCCGGCCCGGGGTTGGCGGTTGTCCGTGCTCGACCTGCGGACCATGCGAGTGACCGCCACCGCCGAGCGCGCCAGCGTCGACGACCAGGCCGCCTGGCTGGACGGCGGGACGCTTGCCTACACGTTGCGCCGGGACGACGGCCGCCCGGACGTCTGGTCGGTGCCGGCCGACGGCTCCGGCACGCCCCGGCCGCTGCTGCGCGGCGCGGAGTCGCCGTCCCCGTTGACCTGACGCCCGGCCGCCAGCAGCAGCCCGACGGCGGCCAGCACCGCGCCGACCCCGGCGGCCCAGCCGGCCAGGCCCGTCGGGATGCCCAGGTAGACGGTGATGCCGAGGATCCGGGACAGCCCCCACGGCAGCAACGCCATCTGGTCGTTCCAGACGGTCAGCGCCCGCTCCGGGCCGATCCACGCGACCAGCCCGGCGAGCACCGCGAGCGGCACCCCGGCGGCGGTGAGCGTCAGTCCGGCGGCCCGCCGGCGGCGCATGCCGTACCGGTCGCCCAGCACCAGCGCGGTCGCCACGAACAGCCAGCAGAACGCCGCCACCGCGACGGTGAGGTAGACCGACCGGCGGGCCGGCTCGGCCCAGAACACGAACCAGTAGCCGCCCGGACCGCGCCCGGCCAGCACCGCCAGCAGCAGCACGCTGCGCAGCAGCGCCACGCCGCCGAGGGCCGCCCACAGCCCGAACGGGTCCCGCCGACCCACCGCCAGGCGTGCCACCAGCGCGAACAGACTCCACCCGCCGAGCGTGACCAGCAGGTGCGCGGGCGCGGCGAACCAGGTGAACACCAGCCGGCTCGCCACCAGCACGCCGGCCGGGACCAACCAGACCAGCACCCGATCCAGCCGGGCCGCCGGCACCGGCAGCGCCGCCACCCGCCACGGCCGCAGCGCGCCGACCAGCAGCGCCCGCGCCGCCGCGCCGCCCGGCCCACGCCCGCGCAGCCCGAGCGCCACCACGGCCACGACCAGGACCAGCAGCGCTCGCGCCGCCCAGGCCATCGCCGGGTCGCGGTCCGCCCGCTGCGCGCCGAGGTCGGCCGCCGTGAAGCGGTACGCCGGCAGGTCGACGTCCCCGCCGTAGCGCTGCCGGTGCCGGTCCCGCGCCTCGCGGTAGTCGCCGGCGGCCGACCGCCACTGCGCGTACGCGGTGGCGGAACCGGTGTCCAGCCACTGCGCGTGCCGCAGCACCATGGTCCGGTAGGCGGCCAGCGTCACGAACAGGTCCACCTGGTAGTCGAGCGTGTCGACGAAGCGCCCGCGCAGCGCGCCGTCCCGCCACGTCGCCGGGTCGGTGCCGGCCACCAGCTCCCGCATCCGCCGGGCGGTGGCGACCGCCGCGCCGCCCTCGGCGACCGCCGCGTCGACCCGGTCGCCGGTGACCGCGTAGATGCTGTCCAGCGCCGCGGAGTCACCGGTCGGGATGTCCCACTCGAAGATCCACATCATCGGCGGCGGTTCCAGCCCGAGCGCCCGCACCGACGTGTCCGCGTACGGGCCGATGTAGAGGCCGGTGGTGACCGCGGCCCGGGACAGCGCCATGGCCCGCCCGATCGCCGCGACCGTGGCCGGGTCGGCGGAGAACGTCCGGTACGCCCAGTCCGCCGTCACCTGCGCCGGATCGGCGTCCGGATCCCAGGCCAGCCGCGCCACCGCGTACGTGTTCAGGTCGTAGAGCTGCCAGAAGCCGGCGCGCAGGTAGAGCGACATCGGCCCGGCGCGCAGCGGCCCGCCGTCCTGGGTCCAGTTCCACACGCCCTCGACGTGCGGGTTCGCGGCGAGGAACGCGCGCAGCGCCGCCCGGTGCAGCGGAGCGAGGTCGTTGGGCAGCGCGCCGAAGCCCTCGAACTCGCGCCGCGCCTGGAACTCCACGATCCGCCGCTGTGCGCCGACGCGCAGCGTGGTGTTCAACGGCAGGTGACTGTAGAAGTCGCCGAGCGTGTACTTGGTGGACACGATCAGGTGCGGATCGTCGAACCCGCCCAGCACCTCGGCGTACGCGTCGGGGTTGGTGTGCAGGTCGCCGACCGCGCCCACGCCCACCGTCCAGGTACGGAAGATGATCTCCTTGTCGACCGTGGCCGCGGTGTCGAGCAGTGCCCGCAGCATCGTGCGCACACCCTCGGCGGTGGTGACCGCGAGCTTCGAGCCGTAGTCCCAGCCGCTGCCCGCGTACACCTCGCCGCCCTCGCCGACGCGGACCATCAGACCGGCGACGAACGGCATGCTCGCAAACAGCTCGGCCAGCCCGGCCCGGTAGACCGCCCAGAGTCGGGGGTCGGTGGTGTCCAGCCCGCCCACGGTCCGGTCCAGGTACGCCTGAAGCGGCGGCGACACCGCGAGCATGTCGGTGAGCAGGAAGACGCGCAGGCCCATCTGGTCGGCGTACCGGAGGACCGGCCCGAACGCCGCCACCATCGCGCGGGCCCGGTCGACGTGCGGGTCGCCGGTCGGGTAGACCGCATGCCCGTCGCCGACACCGGCGAACGTCACGTACTCCAGGAAGCCGGGCACCACGACGCCGTTGTAGCCCTGCGCCACCGCGTGGTCGACGAACTGCCGGAACTGCGTGTCGATGCGGGCCACCGCCGCGGCGTCCACCCACGGCGCTCCGGGCAGCACCGCGGGCGAGACGATGTCGGTGTTGAGGCGGTAGTCGTCGCCGGCCGCGAACGCCGCCCGGTCCGGTTCGCGCCCCACCGAGCCCGCGTCGGTCAGTCGCAGCCCCAACCGGGGCGCCACCGGCCGGCCGGCCTCCGCCGCCGGCAGCACCTCGGCGCCGGAGCGGATCCGATCGGCCAGCCGGTAGAGCCCGGCCGTGACGCCCGCCAGGTCCCCGGTGACGGTCAACCCCTTCCGGCTGACGCCGATCCGGTACGCCTCCGGCGCGTCGCCGGCCCGCAGCTCCGCCCGCAGCGTGGTCACCGCCGACAGGCTCGTCGCACCCGGGCCGGTGCTCGTGCTCCGGCCGGGCGTGCCGGTGCCGTTGGTCGGGGTGGGTGTGGCGGTCGGGGTGACCGTCGGGCGGGTGCCGCCCCGGGCGGCGAGCGCGTCGGCGACCGCTGCGGCGGCCTTGACCGCGCGGAGCTGGTCCGGCACCACGATCGAGGTCAACGGCGGTGGAGCGGCCGGCGTGCGGGGCGGCGCGGCCACGGCCGGCTCGGGCGGCACGTCGGCCGGCGTGTGGCTCAACCCCAGCGCGTCGTCGACGCCCCAGGCCACGCCCGCGCCGAGCAGCAGCACCACCACGACGGCGGCGACCAGCCGGTACGGGCGCCGAACCTGAGCCACGCTCGCATCCTAGTGGCGGCGGTCCGCCCGATCGTCGCCCGGACGGGAGATCTTGGAGCGAAAGGGCCCCCGGCGGGGCCGTTTCCCGACGCAGCACCGGCTCGCCAAGGATGACGTCGAGGTAGGGCGCTCGGGGCACCGCGCGTGCCAGCAGTCGCTGTCGGCGTAGCTGCACGTGACGCTCGTCCTCGGCGCGAGCACGTTCACCGACATCTACGACGCCATCGCCCTGGACAAGCTTCAACAGGCCCACGACTGGCTGACCATCGTGCCCCGCCTTCTCCGACGACCCCGAGGCCGCCCTCGCCGAGCAGGGCACCGCCATCGCGTTGGCGATCCACCACCGGCCCGGTCACCACGTCCACGTCTGCGGCCCACCCGCCATGAACACGGCAGCCCGCCGGTGGCTCCCCATCGCGGGGGTGCCCGCCGACCACCTGCACCCACCGACGATCGGGGAGCGGTGACGGCCGTGCGGATGTCAACTCGCGTCGTGCGTGTTCGCGTTCGCGCAGCGAGTGGGCTAGTTTCGAACGTGTGAACGAGGTGGCGAGCGTCCCCGTCGAGGCGCAACTCGAGGCGTACCGGTCGGAGCTGACCGGCTACTGCTACCGGATGCTGGGCTCGGCCTTCGAGGCCGAGGACGCGGTGCAGGACACCTTCGTCCGGGCCTGGCGCAACTTCGACCGGTTCGAGGGGCGCTCCGCGTTGCGGACCTGGCTGTACCGGATCGCCACGAACGTCTGCCTGAACATGACCGCCAGCGCGCAGCGCCGCGTCCGGCCGATGGATCTCGGTCCCGCCGGCAGCGGCACCGCCGCCCATCCCGGCGAACCGCGCCCGGAGCAGATCTGGGTGGGCCCGGTGCCGGACGACCGGGTCCTCGCCGAGTCCGGCGACCCGGCCGACGTGATCGCCGGGCGGGAGTCGGTCCGACTGGCGTTGGTCGCGGCGTTGCAGCACCTCCCGCCGAAGCAGCGGGCCGTGCTCATCCTGCGTGAGGTGCTGGCCTGGTCGGCCCAGGAGGTCGCGGACCTGCTCGACACGTCGGTGGCGAGCGTCAACAGCGCGCTGCAACGGGCGCGGGCCACGCTCGCGTCGACCGGCGCCGACACCGACGTGCGCCGGCCGCTGGACGAGGAGCAACAGGCGCTGCTGGCCCGCTACGTGCGCGCGTTCGAGTCGTACGACCTCACGGCGCTCACCGAGCTGCTGCACGAGGACGCGACGCTGTCCATGCCGCCGGTGCCGTTGTGGCTGCGCGGCCCCGACCACATCACGGCGTGGATGACCGGCACGGGTCACGGCTGCCGGGGGTCCCGGCTGGTGCCGGTGGCGGCCAACGGCATGCCGGCGTTCGGGCAGTACCGGCCCGGCCCCGGCTCAGGGCACGTGCCCTGGTCGCTGATCGTGGTGGGGCTCTCCGGCGGCCGGATCACCTCGCTCAACCACTTCCTCGACACCGAGCGCCTGTTCCCGCTCTTCGGCCTGCCGGACCGCCTCGACGAGGGTGTCGGCGAGCCCCAACAGGCCGGCCAGGTCGCGTAGGGCCGCACCGGCCCCGCGGGTCTCCCACCGCCACCCGAACCGCCTGGCGGTCAGCCGGAGCCGGGCCAGCGTCTCGATGGTGACCAGGTCGGGTCGGGTCACCGCGGACACGTCGCAGATCACCACGCCCCGGTCGCGGCCCCGTAACGTCTCCGCCAACTCGGCGCAGCGGACCGCGACGTCCGCGCGGGTCGGCGTCGTGCCGGGCAGGCGGAACACGAGGGTGGTCACGCGGATCAGACCGGCGTACGCCCGGATTCTCATCGGCTCCGGCCGGACCCACCCGCCCGGCGGGGTACGCCGACCCGAGTCCTTCTCGGACGCGTGCCGGTCGGCCGCAATTTCCGCCGGTCATCTCGCCGAACGCAGTTACATCGACGTTAACTGCTATACCAATCATCGTTGGGCGGCTATATGATCCCCGGTAGCTCGCCCCGTAGCCTCACGAACCCGCAGCTCCAGCACGCTTCAGGCCGTCTCCGCACCAGGTGCGCCGCAACGCTCCACGCCCGGTGGCCGGCTCGATCCGCCGCGTCGAAAGTGTCGCGGTAATTGCCGGCGCTGCGCCCCAGCCTGCCGGAAAGGTGGGAACGGATGACCGTGATCCCGTCCTTGGTCATCGGCATCGCGTCCACGGCGGCCGAACGCCGGCAACTCGCCCAACTGTTGGGCGGCACCGAGACGTTCCTGATCGTCTCCAGTGCCCATCAGGCGCGCCGGTTCCTCGACCTGGTCCGCCGCCCGGCGGTCACGCGGCCGGCCGTCAGCCCCGACTCCGACGGCGACGTGCCGGCCGACCCCCGCACCGGGACGCCGGCCCCGCGAGCTGATTCCCGGACCGAGACGCCGGCCCCGCGAGCTGATTCCCGGACCGGGACGCCGGCCCCGCCGGTCGACCCGTCGGCCGGATCAGCCGGGCTGCCCGTCGGTTCCCCGGCCGGGTCTCCGCTCGATCGGTCGGCCGGGCTGCCGGTCGTTCCCCCGACCGGGTCTCCGCTCGATCCGTCCGCCGGCCCGGCCGCCGGTTCCCCGGCCGCGTCGTCGGCCGAGGTTGCGGACCGGTCGCCGGTCGACTCGTCCGGGCCGGAGCTGGCCGTGGACTCCGACCGGCGGGTGCTGCGCTGGCGGGAGCGGGAGGTCGGGCTGACGCCGCTGGAGCACGACCTGCTGGTCTGCCTCGCCGGCATCCCGGGCCAGGTGTGGACGTACGCCCGCCTGCACCGTGCCGTCTGGGGCAACGACCACCTCGGCCGGGGCTCCGACATGCACTCCGTGGTCCGCCGCATCCGTCACAAGCTGGCCCGCCTGAACGCCCCGACCACGATCCACGCTGTCCGAGGCGTCGGCTTCCGCCTGACCCCCTGACAGTGATGATGTGGGAGCGGGTCACCCGGCCGGTCTGACTCACCCTCTGACTGACCGTGGTGTCTTCTAGGGGATTCGTCGG
>NZ_JBVJHM010000007.1:0-447476 GCF_055586805.1 Micromonospora sp. NPDC049201
GCCTCAAGCGCTACATCGTCCGCGAGGTCCACACCGCCCTCCTCGCTGACTTCACCACCCTCAACACCCCTTGACTTCTATAGGAGCATCCCCCGGCCCCCGCCACCCCGCTCCTCGTTGATCAAGGAGTTTGCGTCTGTCCCGGTGCCCCGGCAGACGCAAACTCCTTGATCAACGCTCAGGCCGCGGGGGCCGGGTGGGGGTGGGGTGGGTGGGGTGGGTGGGGTGGTGGTGCTCGATCGGCGGGCAGACGGGGAGCGGCCCGCCCGGTGCGGAGCACTGGGCGGGCCGCTCCTGTCATGCTGCGGTCAGCAGCGGGTGGGGGAGAGGGTGAAGTCCTCGACGGTGGGCGTGGTGGAGTTGATCTTCGTCGGGCGGGTCTGGGGCTTCCAGCCGTCCTTGGCGACGATCAGCGTGAGCGGGTTGTTGCGCCGGTCCATCCAGTAGGCGTACCGGCCGTCGGCGTCGGTGGTGAACGTGTAGGAGCTCGCCCAGGAGTCGACCTGCACGGTCGCGCCCGGCAGCGGGGCGGTGGCGCCCTGGCAGCTCTTGCCGGAGACCGTGCCGGACAGCTTGCCCCAGGTGGTCGGCGGCTGCGCGACCATGGTGACCGCCACCGGCGCCACCGTGTACGGGGTGTTCTCCTTGATCATGATGGACGCCGAGTACGTGCCCGGCTGGTCCACGTTCGCGGTCATGCCGACCGTGACCGTGACCGTCGCGCCAGGTGCCAGCGTGACCTTCGACTTGTCGACGGTCAGCCAGCTCACGTCGGCCGCCACCTCGGCGCACTCGGAGAAGCCGGGCAGGACCTCGCTGTCCTTGGTGGCCGTGAAGCCGCCCGACGAGCCGCCGACCTTGTAGAACCCGCAGGCCGCGCCGCCCCGGTAGCGGGGTGCGTTGGCGTTGGGCAGGTTGGCCCAGGAACTGGTCGCCGGGTCGTACGCGAAACCGGCGTTGGTGATGGCGCCGCCCTGCGACCCGCCGACGACCAGCAACTTGCCGTTCGCCACCGCGTACGAGGCGGCCCAGTTGTCGGCCGGCGCGTCGGCGATCGCGGTCCAGGCGTTGGCGCCCGGGTCGAACGCGTAGCCGGCCTTCTGCGAGTTCGTGCCGTCGTTGCCGCCGGTGCAGTAGACGGTGCCGTCGATCCCGCCGCAGGACAGGAACGCCACCGACTTCGGGTAGGCGGGCAGCGTCTCCCAGGTGTTGGCGCCCGGGTCGTACCGGACGACCGAGTTGGACATCGGCAGGCAGCTCGCCGTGGTGCAGCCACCGATCGCGTACAGCTTGCCGCCCGCGACGGCCTGGCCGGCGGCCGACCGGGGCGCCGGGTTGCCCGCCTTCGCGGTCCAGGTGTTCGCCGCCGGGTCGTACGACCAGGTGGCGCCGTCCGGGCCGGAGGCGCCCCAGCCGCCGGTGGCGACGATCTTGCCGTCGATCACGCCGACCGTCATGGCGGTACGGGCGCCGGGCAGGTCGGCGATGGCGGTCCAGGTCTGCGCGATCGGGTCGTACCGGTAGTTCTTCGCGCTGGACGTGGTGCCGTCGCCGCCACCGATGGAGTAGACCTTGCCGTCGACGGTGACGACCCGGTTGTCCATCACGTTCGCCGGGTAGCCCGGGATGGCGGTCCACGGGTCGGCCTGGGGACCGGCCGACGCGACCGACGTCGAGGACTTGCCGGACGAGCGGGCCGCGAACGACGTCGCCGCGGTCAACCGCTGCGCCGGCGCACCGGTCGAGCCGAGCAGCGCCTGCTCGGAGAGCCGGGACCCGTCGGCGCGTTGCAGCACGAACCCGCCGTCACGCTCGGAGAACTCGACGTCGACCGGCGCGCCGCCGGTGTTGGTGACGGTGAACGTCTTGCTGACCTTGCCGCTGGGCATCCGGGCCGTCCCGGTCAGCGACGTCGGCTGCACCGAGAGCCGGCCGGCGGCCAGTTGGAACGTGGCCGTGGTGGCCCAGTCCGTCTCGACCGTGACCTGCTTGGTCTGGCTCACGTAGTTGCCGGCGCTGGCGGTGAACGGGTGCGTGCCGGTCAGCGACGAGAACATCCAGTAGAAGCCGTCGGGCAGCTCGGTGTCGTCCGGGGTGGCGACCGTGGTGGCCTTCTCCGCCGGGCGGTCCTTGCTGGTCACCGTGGCGCCGTTGACGTAGCTGTTGTCGTTCTTGTCGCGCACGTGGCCGAGCACCAGGCCGCCGTCGACCGGCTTGCAGACCAGCTTGCTGCCGATCAGCACGTTGTCGACCTCCCACCACCACTCCCAACTGGCGTCGTAGTAGTGGAAGCGGACCCGCACCTGCGACTGGTTCGCCGCCTGCGGGATCGGCACCTCGGTCACCTTGCCGCGTACGTCGGCCGCCTGCCGGAGCACGTTGCTCCAGGTGGTGCCGCCGTCGAGGCTCAGGTCGACGTCCGCGCGGTCACTGTTCAGCCAGTTGTAGTCCTGGTTGAACCGGATCACCGGCGTGCTCACCCCGGTCAGGTCGACCACCGGGCTGACCAGCGAGGTGTCCTGCCTCCCGCCGTTGCCGTAGTTGTCGCTGTCGATGATGGCGAAACGGCCGCTGCCGCCGGTCAGGTTGCCGCGCTCACCGGCGTCGGTGAACTCCCAGACCTGGCCGGAGCCGGCGTTGTCCACCACCGACCAGCCGTCCGGCACGCCGGTGCCGTCGAACGTCTCGTACTCGCCGTCCGAGCTGACCGTGTAGCCGGGGGCGGTGGCGCACTTCTCCGGGTCCGCAGGCACCGCGACGTTCGCGGTCAGGTTGCCGGTGCCGACCGTGACCTCCTTGGTGACCGTCAGGTAGCCGGCGTACTGCGGCTCGATCGTGAGCCGGTAGGTCGACCCGGCCGGCACCTTCAGGCTGTAGCGACCGGTGGCCGGCGTGGTGTAGTCCGAGATCGGCGTGCCCGCCACGCTCACCTTCGCGTAGAGCGGCCAGCCGTGCCCCGACCCGTCGGTGACCTGCCCGCTGACCGTGACGCTCGGCACCGCGGTGAGCACCACGTCGAGCGTGGTGGTCGTGTTCTTGGTGACGGTCGCGGTCAGCGTGCGGCTCGCGTACCCGAACGCGGAGACCACCACCTGGTAGTCGCCGGCGGGCAGCAGCGAGGAGTAGGTGCCGTCGGCGCCGGTGGTCAGCGTCCGGTCCGCCGCGCCGGTCAGGGTGACCGTCGCGCCGGCGACCGCGGCGCCGGCCGCGTCGGTGACCTTGCCGGCCAGCGTGCCGTTGTCGCCGATCGGGGCGGCGGCGAGCAGCGCGAGCGCGTCCAGGCGACCCTCGCCGTAGACGTTGTTGTCGCCCGCGGTGCCGCCGCACTGCGTGTCGGCCTTGTCGACCGCCGCGCCGTCGAGCAGCGCGCGCGTCGCGGCGACGTCACCGACGAGCGTGGGCGCCGCGGACCAGAGCAGCGCGATCGCGCCGGCCAGGTGCGGCGCCGCCATCGAGGTGCCGCTGATGCTGGCGTACGAGTTGTCCGGCACGCTGGAGCGGACGTTGACGCCGGGGGCGGAGATGTTCGGCTTGATCTCGCCGTTCTGTCCGGTGCCCCGGGACGAGAAACTGGCGATGTTGTTGTTGATGTCGTACGCGCCGGCCGAGTAGTTGCTGGCCAGGCTGCCCGGCGACCCGCTGGTCTGGCAGGCCGGGCCGTTGTTGCCGTTGGACCAGACACCGAAGATGCCGGACGCGGTCCACGCGTCGGTGACGTCCTCCATGAACGGCTCGTTGGACGGCTGCGTGGTGCCCCACGAGTTGTTGATGATGTTGGGCCGCTTGCTGGCGTCCGGGTTCTCGCCGGCCAGGTCGGTGGGCTCCAGCATCCACTGGCCGGAGGAGATCAGCGCGGCGTCGGTCGGGCAGCACCCGTTCGCGGCGATCCACTTGACCTCGGGGGCGACGCCGATCTGGTTGGCGCCGTCCGAGCCGGCCATGGTGCCCATGGTGTGGGTGCCGTGCCCGTCGGAGTCGCAGGGCCCGTCGTCGCACTCGCCGGCCGCGTCGTACCAGTTGTAGTTGTGGTCGAACGTGCCGTCGCCGTTGTTGCCCCGGTACGCGTTCACCAGCGCCGGGTGGTCGAACTGGACACCGCTGTCGATGCTGGCCACGGTGATGCCGGCGCCCTTGACGCCGTACTGGGACCAGACGTCGTCGGCGTTGATGTTGGCGATGCCCCACTCCAGGGCGTTCGTCGACTTCTGGTCGGTGCCCGGGGTGGTCTCCGGCAGCTTGTACTCCACCGGCGCGTAGATGCCGTCCACCTCGGTGTGGGCGGCGAAGTTCTGCGCCATGGTCAGCGACCCGCCGGTCACCTTGATGGCGTTGGTGACCCAGAACGTCTGGTACTTCGTGCCCGAGCGGTCCAGCTCGGCGCGGATCTTCGCCTGGCTCTCGGCGGCGGTCTTCTTGAGGGCCGCGGCGACCGCCGCGCCCCGCTGGTTCCAGTCCTTGACCGCGCCGGCCTTGCCCAGGTCGGCCTGGTCGCCGAAGTGGATCCAGAAGTCGCCCTCGCTCTTGCCCTGGAGCTGCCGGGTCAGTTCGGGACGGATCTTGTCGCCGGCCGACGCGCCGGCGCCGGTCTGCGCCTGCGCCTGCGCCGGGGCGCCGGTGGCGGCCAGCGCGGTCGCGGCGAGCAGCAGGGCGGTGCCCGCGCTCACCAGCCGCCCGGCCAGTCCCGTTCGGTGTGGACGTCTCAGCATCGGTGCTGCCTCCTCCGATGACCCGCGCTTGATCGAGCCACGACAGAAGGGCCAGGAGACTGCGCTCCCGACTGGTCACACCGGTTTGAGAAACCCCCCAGGCCCCCTGGGCGCCGTGCGGGTCTACGCCGGCCACCCGAGTGGACACTATGATCGACACCAACGGGCGATCAATGACCGTACGTAAGCAACTTGTCACCAACAGGTCCCCGACTCGGTGACCCGGTTGACAGTCACTGTCACGGTGGGGGGCGGCGTGACGACGGACGACCCGGACGCGACGTCCCCCGGCACCGACCCGGCGGGGCACCACTTCTCGCTTGTCATCGGCGTGACACCGTCGCCCGCCGAACGGCTCCGGCTCACCGAGCTGCTGGGCGGCGTGGCACCGCTGCTGCTGGTCGCCGACCTGGACGAGCTGCGCGAGGTGATCGCTCCCGAGGAGGATGGTAGGCGGCGGCCGGCGTCCACGCATCCGGAGGCGGCGGGGGACCCCCGGCCCGACGGCGCGCTGGTGATCGACGTGGCCCGGTCCACCGCCCGCTGGGCCGGCCGGGAGGTCGCCCTGACCCGGCTGGAGCGCGACCTGCTGGCCTGCCTGACCACCGAGCCGGTACGCGTGTGGAGCTACCCGGAGCTGCGCCACGCGGTCTGGCACGACGCGCCGACCCAGCGCCGCGCCGACGTGCAGTCCTTGGTCAAGCGGTTGCGCCGTAAGCTCGGCGAGCTGGGCACCGGCGTCACCATCGTCGCGGTCCGCGGCGTCGGGCTGCGGCTCACCGACCACCGTGGTCCCCGGGTGCGGGGCGAATGACGCGACTCGTCCACACAGGATTCCATTTGGCGAGAAAGGGCAGTATCGGGACATGGCACGCTGGCGTTGGCTCCTGGCGGACCAGCTCGGTCCCCACTTCCTCGACGACGACGCGCAACGCGTCCTGCTGGTGGAGAGCCGAACCCTGTTCGCCGCCCGCCCGATGCACCGGCAGAAGGCGCACCTGATCCTGTCGGCGCTGCGGCACCGGGCCGCCGAACTCGGCGACCGGGCCCGGCTGGTGCGCGCCGACACGTTCCGGACGGCCCTCACCGACCTGGGTGAACCGGCCGAGGTGGTGCACCCGTCGTCGCGGGCGGCGCTCGCGTTCGCGCGTACCGTCGACGGGTTGGCCGTGCTGCCGCCGCGCGGCTTCGTGACCGACCGCGCCGACTTCGCGGCCTGGGCCGACCGGCGGCGGGGCCGGCTCCGGATGGCCGACTTCTACCGGTACGCGCGGGACCGGCACGACGTGCTGCCGGACCTGCCCGCCCCGGCCGGTCGGTCCCGTCGCCGGCCGCCGACCGACGTGCCGCCACCGCCGCCGATCGTCGAGGACGACATCGACGCGGCGGTGCGCCGGGACCTCGACCGTTGGCAGACCGAGGGGATCCGCTTCGTCGGTCGGGACGCCCCGCGCCGCTACCCGGCCACGCACGCCGAGGCGCAGGCCCGGCTCGCGCACTTCCTCGACCACCGGCTGTCCGCGTACGCCGACAGCGAGGGCGTGCTCAGCGACGCCGACGGCCTGCTCGCGCACAGCGTGCTGTCGTCCTCGTTCAACCTCGGCCTGCTCGACCCGGAACCGGCGATCCGCGCCGCCGAGCGCGCCGGCCGCGCCGGGACCGCGCCGCCGGCGGCGGTGCACCGCTTCGTGCGCGGCCTGTTCGGCTGGCGGGAGTTCCTGTGGCAGCTCTACTGGTACTTCGATCCGCGCTTCCGGGGCGCCGACTGGCTCGCCGCCACCCGGCCGTTGCCGGAGTGGTTCGACCGGCTCGACGCGGACGCGGTGGAGGCCCGCTGCCTGGCCGACGTGCTGGCCGGCGTCCGGGACACCGGCTGGGCGCACCAGACCGCGCGGCTGACCGTGCTCGCCAACTACGGCCTGCAACGCGGCTGGCGCGCCGCCGAGCTGGCCGACTGGTTCCGGCGCAGCTTCGTCGACGGCACCGACTGGGTCATGAACGCCACCGTCATCGGCATGAGCCAGTACGCCGACCTGGCCCGCATCGACACCAAACCGTGGGCGTTCGACGGCGGTCACCTGAACCGGATCGGCGACCACTGCGGCGGCTGCCGGTACGTGCCGAAGCAGGTGCTCGGCGACGACGCGTGCCCGTACACCGGTGGGTTCGAGGCGTTCCTGCACCGCAACCGGGAACGGCTCGCCGGTGACCCGCGGCTCGCCGCCGACCTGGCCGCGCGCACCGACCCGCAGCGGCGCGACGCGGTGCTGGCCCAGGAGGAGAAGCGCGGCGACGAGGCCCCCTGAGTCGTCAGGCCGGCGCCCCGTCGAGCGCCGCCAGGAAGTCGGCCACCAGGTCGGCGGTGTCCTCGATGCCGGTGGAGACGCGGACCAGGCCGTCGGCGATCCCGGCGGCGGCGAGCTGCTCGGGGTCCACGATGCCGGCCCACATCGAACGCGGGTGCACCACCAGCGTGCTGACGCTGCCGAGGCTGGCCGCCCGCTTGGCCAGCCGCAGCCCGGCCAGCAGCGCCGCCGCACCGGCCCGCCCGGCGGCCAGCTCGACGCCGAGCACGCCGCCGAAGCCGGTCATCTGCCGGCGGGCCAGCGCGTGCTGCGGATGCGAGGGCAGCCCCGGGTAGCGGACCCGGGCCACCGCCGGGTGACCCGCCAACGCCTCGGCCAGCGCGAGCGCGTTGGCGTTGTGCCGCTGCACCCGCAGCGGCAGCGTCCGCAGGCCGCGTAGCAGCAGCCAGGCGTCGACCGGGCCGAGCGTGGCGCCGGTGACGATCGCCGTCCGCCACACCCGCTCGACCAGGTCCGCGCCGCCGACCACCACCCCGGCGGACACGTCGGAGTGCCCGCCGAGGAACTTCGTGGCGCTGTGCCAGACCAGGTCCGCGCCGGCGGCCAGCGGGCGCTGGTTGACCGGCGTGGCGAACGTGTTGTCCACCACCACCAGCGCGTCGGCCGCGTGCGCGGACGTCACCACGGCGGCCAGGTCGGTCAGCTCCAGCAGCGGGTTGCTCGGCGTCTCCACCAGCACCAACCGCGTCTCCGGCCGCAGCGCCCGGGTGAACGCGTCCGCGTCGGTCTGGTCCACCTGGGTGTACCCGACGCCGAAACGGGGCAGCAGCCCGGTGGCCAGTGAGGTGGTGCCGCCGTAGGTGCTGCGTTGCACCACCACGTGGTCGCCGGCGGCGAGCAGGGCCAGCGCGACAGTGCTGATCGCGCCCATGCCGGACGCGGTGACCAGCCCGGTCTCCGCGCCCTCCAGCTCGGCCACCACGGCGGCCACCTGCGCGTGGTTCGGGTTGCCGTAGCGGGTGTAGAACGCGCTGCCCCGCGCCTCGGTGGCGATCTCGGTGAACCGCTCGTCGGACTCGGCGCTGAACGTGGCGCTCTGCACGATCGGCGGCGCGACCGCCCCGCCGGGAACCAGGCCGTCGTCGCCGTGCACCGCGGCGGTGCCGAAGCCGGTCATCCGCGCGCCACCCGGTCCACCAGCGCCCGGTAGCTGCCCAGCGCGGTGAACTCCGGCAGCGTCAGGTCGCTGCCGTGGCGCTGCCGGAGCAGGGTGACCAGCCGCAGCGCGCGCAGCGAGTCGCCACCGGCGGCCAGGAAGCCGGTCGCCGGGTCACGCGGCGCGGTGCCGAGCACCTCCTGCCAGGCCACCGACACCCGGTCGGCCCACTCCTGCCGGGCGTCGTCGCCGGGCGCCGGCGTGCCCCCGGCCACCGGGGGCAGCGGCGCGTCCGGATCGGCGGCCAGCAGCCGGCGGAAGCCGTCGGCCAGCGCGTCCACCCGGTCGGCCGGGACGTGCCGGTGGTCGTACTGCACCATCAGCCCGAGCCGCCCGTCGGCCAGCTCGGCGTCGACGGCGAGACTGAACGCCACGTCCACGGTGACGCCCCGGCTGTCCACGACGCGACTGCCGCCGTCGACCGGACGCGACGGGAAGTGCGTCCAGTTGAAGAAGTGATCGAAGCGCGGCCCCGCGCCGCCGGCCCGGACGATCTCGGCGAGCGGGAAGCGGTGGTGCCCCATCAGGTCCCGTTCGGCCCGCCACGCCTCGGCGGCCAACTCGGCCACCGACCGGGAGCCCAGCGCCAGGCGCACCGGCAGCGTGTTGAGGAACAGGCCGAGCGTGGCGGCGCTGCCCTCACCCTCCGGCCGGCCGCCGACCACCAGGCCGCTGACCACGTCGTCCCGCCCGGCCAGCTCGCCGATCAGGCGCAGGTGCACGGCGAACAGCCAGGACTTGACCGGCACCCCGGCCGTCCGGGCGACCTCGGCGACCCGCTCGGTGGTGCCGGCCCGCAGCGGCACCCGCTGGGTGGTGGTGGTCCGCGGCTGCGCGCCGCCGAGCAGCAGCGGTGGCGCGGCGCCGGCGCCGTCCAACCAGAACCGTCGGGTCGCCGCGTCGGCCAGGGCCGCCCGCTCGGCGGCCACGTACTCCCGGAACGGCAGCCCTGGATCGGCGGCGGCGGTCACCCCGGCCCGCTCCCCGTCGTACGCGTCGAGCAGGTCGGCCAGGAACAGGTGCAGGCTCCAGCCGTCCAGGACGCTGTGGTGCTCGGCGACCAGCAGCGTGAACCCGTCGGCGTCGGTGCGGACCGCGTGCAGCCGCAGCAACGGCGGCCGGGCCCAGTCGAACGGGCGACGGCGCTCCTCGGCGACCAGCGCGTCGATCCGGGCCTGCCGGGCCGGCGCGTCCACCCCGGTCAGGTCCGTCACCGGCAGCTCCACCGGCACCCGCGCGTGCACGAGCTGCAACGGCTCGGCGTACGTGCCGAGCGCGAAGCCGGTCCGCAGCACCGGGTGGGCGTCCACCAGCGTGGCCAGCGCCCGGCGCAGCGCCGCCACGTCCAGCGGCCCGGCGACCCGGTGCGCGGTGACGTTGTGGTAGACGGCCGGGTCGCCGGTCAGCTCACCGTGGTAGACCATGCCGAGCTGGAGCGCGGTCATCGGGTACGCGTCGGCCAGCCCGTCCGGCAGCCGGTCCCGGTCGGCGGCGGTGACAAGCGAGAACCGGCCGTCGTGGGCGGCCGGCTCGGGCGCCACGCCGTCCAGTGTGATCCGGCCGTGCGTGACCAGGTCCCGGATCGTCTGGTGCGTGAAGATGTCGTTGAGCTGGAACGACAGCCCGCGCTTCTGCGCCGCCACCTGCATCTGGATGCTGCGGATGGAGTCGCCGCCGAGCGCGAAGAAGCTGTCCGTGACGCCGAACGACGCCACCCCGAGCACCTCGCGCCACGCCTCGACCAGGATCTCCTCGGCCCGGTTGGCAGGTGTCGCCGCCGGGTCGCCGGCCGGCCGGTCCAGCCGGGGCGCGGGCAGCGCGGCCCGGTCCAGCTTGCCGTTGCGGGTCAACGGCAGCTCGTCGAGGACCACCACCGCGGCCGGCACCAGGTGCGCCGGGAGCCGCTCCGCGAGCCACTCCCGAGGCGGCGCGACGCGCCCCGCGGCGGGCGCGGCGTCCACCACCGCGCCCCCGGCGGCGGCGTACCCGGGGCGGACCGCGTGCAGCGTGTGCCGGTCGGTGCCGGTCAGCAGGTCGTCCTGGCGGGTGACCACGGTGAAGCCCCGCGCCTCCAGCAACGCCACCAGCCCGGCCAGCCGGCCGGCGGTCGCCGTGCCCGGCGCGTCGTGCACCTCCATGGCGACCTGCGCGACAAGCGGCCAGTGCCGGTCGTCCAGGCCGGCCAGCACGTCCGCCTCGGCCCGCTGCACGTCGATCTTCAACAGGTCGATCCGGGTCGGCGCCAGCTCGTCCAGCACCGCCGACAGCGGCCGGACCGGCACGGTCAGCTCCCGGCCGGCGAAACGCTCGGCGAGCAGCTCGTCCGCGCGGTCGAGCAGCAGGTCCCGCTCGCCCGCTCCGGCGTCCCGCTCGTTGGCCAGGTACCGCTTGATCACCCCGATCTCGGCGTCCGGGTCGGCGTACGCGGCGTGGCCGGACATCATCGAGTAGCCCGGGTAGTAGGTGAACGAGACCTCGCCGGCCGCCCGCGACAGCCCGTACGCGTGCACGGTGGCCGGCACGCCGAACCCGTCGACGTTGCGGCGCAGGACCTCGGCCACGGCCGGCACCGGCTCGAACGCGTGGATCGTCGCGTCCGGGCAGACCTGGTGCACGAAGAGCGAGAACATGCCGATGTTCGCGCCCACGTCGAGCACCGTCGCGCCGGGCCGCAGCACGATCCCGTCCCGCAGGTAGACCCGCTGCACGAAGATCTCGTCGTACAGGTAGCGGGTCTCGTGCGGGTTGACGCCGGCCACCCGGTCGAGGTCGAGCGCGACGCCGGCCCGCGGCCGGACGTAGGCGACCAACCGGTCGCCGTACCCGTCGTCGTCGCGGGCGACCACCGCGGCGTCGGCCACCTCCGGGTGGCCGCGCAGCACGGCGGCCACCTCGCCCGGCTCCACCCGGAAACCGTGGATCTTCACCTGGTCGTCGAGCCGGCCCAGGTAGCGCAGCCGCCGCTCGGCGTCGAAGCGCACCCGGTCGCCGGTGCGGTAGACCCGCTCGACGCCGCCGTCGGGCAGCGGCAGCTCCACGAACCGGCGGGCGGTCGCCGCCGCGTCACCGAGGTAGCCGTCGGCGAGCTGCGGACCGGCGACGCACAGCTCCCCGGCCACCCCCGGCGGCACCGGACGCAGCCGCTCGTCCAGCACCCGCACCGCGACGCCGGGCAGCGGCCGGCCGATCGTCGGCGGGTCCCCGGCGCGGATCTCCGCCGCCGTGGTGTCCACCGTGCACTCGGTCGGGCCGTACAGGTTGACCGCGTGGACGTCCGGCCGCGTCGCCACCGCGTGCCACAGGTCCTCCGGCACCGGCTCGCCACCGACCAGCAGCAGGCCGGGCAGCCGGGAGTCGCCCGCGCCGGCGAGCAGGATACGGAGCTGGGAAGGGGTCAGATCGAGCACGTCCACCCGCTGCCCGGCCAGCGTGGCGGCGAGCGCGGCGCCGTCGCGGCGCACGTCGTCCGGCACCAGGAAGAGGGCGCGGCCGTGGGCGAGCTGCACGAGCTGCTTCACCGAGGCGTCGAACGTCAGCGGCGCGTTGACCGCCACCCGCAGGCCCGGCGCGCGGTCCGCGTACACGGTGGACTCCAGCGCGCCGGTCAGGTGCGCGGCGGCGGCGTGCGACACCCGGACCGGCCGGGGCGTGCCGGTGGAGCCGGAGGTGAAGATGACGTACGCCGGATCGGCCGGGGCCGGCGCGGTCGCGGGCGGCGGTCCGCCGGCCGCGACCAGCTCGGCCACCGACACGGTCGCCGGGCCCCGGTCGCCGACCACGCACTCCGCGCCGACCGCCGCGAGCTGCGCGGCCAGGCGTGGCGGCGGGGCGTCCGGGTCGAGCGGCACGAACACCGCGCCGGCCCGCAGCACGCCGAGGAACGTCACCACGGTCTCCCGGGACCGGACGGCCAGCACGCCCACCGGCCGGCCGGCCAGACCGCGGGCGGCCAGCGCCGCGGCCACCCGCGCGGCCCGCGCGTCCAGCTCCCCGGCCGGGTACGCGCCGTCGGCCGCCACCACCGCCGGGGCGCCGGCGGCCATCCCGGCCAGGCCCGCGTCGAGCAGGTCGACGAGGGTACGCGTCGGCGCGGCTCCCGCCGTGCCGCCGGCCCCGGCCAGCCAGCCGGCCTCCCCGGCGCCGAGCACGGCCAGCGGGGCGTCCCCGGCCAGCGCGGCCGGCAGGCTGCGCAGCACGGCCACCAGCGAGTCGAGCAGCCACTGCCCGCCGGTCACCCGCAGAACGACCTCCTCGTCCCCGGGAAGCACGGTGAGTCGCGGCCCGGCGGGCGGGGGCGGGACCGGCACCTCCACCGCTGTCGCGCCGAGCGCGGCGACGCCGGCCGGCGCGACGGTCGGCTCGACCGCGAAGCCGGCCACCGCGCCGGTGCTCTCGTCGACCGGGTCGACCAGGTGGAACGTCTCGTCGGCGGTGATCGCGGCGGCGCGTACGGCGGCCAGCAGCCCGGCCGGGTCGGCCGGCAGCGGCAACGCCAGCCGCAGCGGCCCGTAGCCGCCCAGCGGGCCGACCACGCCGCCGGTGCCCTCGGCCTGCCGGCCGTCGTGCCAGCGGGCCAGCACCAGGTCTGTCTCCTCGGCCCCGTCCGGCGCCTCGGCCCGGCGGGCCACCGCGAGCGCCCACGCGGCGAGCAGCAGCGTCCCGACGTCGCCGTCGGCGGCGCGGGCGGTCGCGGCCAGCTCGGCGGCCGGCAACGCGGTGGTGACCGTCGCGCCCGGATCGTCGCCGTGTGGCTCGACCAGCCGCGCGGCCGGTGCGCCCGGCGCGGGCGGGGACGCCTGGTCGCGCTCCTCGACCTGCCACTCGGTGACGTCGAGGAACTGCAACGCCTCCGGGTCGGCCGGCGGCAGCTCGCCGGCGTACGCGTGGGCCAGGTCGGCGAGGAGCAGGCGCAGGCTGGCCGGGTCGGCGATCAGCGGGGTGGCGGCCAGCTCCAACGCGTCGTCGGTGAGCGTGACCGACAGCTCGCCCTGCGCGCCGACCGGGACCGTCCGGTCGTCGTCCACGTCCTGCAACGGCACCCGCAGCCCGGGGTGGTGCACCAGCGTCAGCCGCAGCGCCTCGTGCCGGGCCACCACCTCGTCGACGGCGGCCTGCAACCGGGCCCGGTCGAGCGGCCGGTCGAGCCGGACCCGGGCCCGCACCAGATCCTGCTTGCCGGACCAGGCCAGTCGCTGGACCGGGGACAGACGGTATCCGTTCACCACACACTCCGGTTGACGTAGAGGTCGGACATGGCGACCAGGATCTGCCGGTCGCCGGTGAAGGGTTCCCGGCCGTGGGTGGCCAGGAAGTTGTCCACCACCAGCACGTCGCCGCGCCGCCACGGCACGGACAGGGCGTGCTGCCGGTACAGCTCACGGATGCCGGTGACCACCTCGTCGGGGATCGGCTCGCCGTCGCCGTGGTACGCGTTGCGCGGCAGCCCGTCCGGGCCGTACTCGCGTCTCAGCGCGTCGGCCACCTCGGGCGGCATGTTCGACACGTGGAACAGGTGGGCGTGGTTGAACCACACCGTCTCCCCGGTCCGCGGATGGGTGGCCGTCGCCTGCCGTCGCGCCACGGTCCGCAGGCCGTCGTCGCCCAGCCAGGTGAACTCCGTCGCCGACGCGGCGCAGTACGCCTCCACCTCCGCCCGGTCGGTGGTCTGGAACGCCTCCTGCCAGGGCAGGTCCAGGTGCGGGCCGTAGTTGCGCACGTAGCGCACGCCGTCGCGGTCGAACCGCTCCCGCACCTCGGCCGGGATCAGCGGGGTGATCACCCGTTCGGCGGCCAGCGGGGTCGCGCCGCCGTCCCCGGTGGCCGGCTGCGCGCAGTGGAAGAACAGGTGCGTCGGCCAGTTGTGCGAGTACGACATCTCGTGGTGCAGCGGGATCCACTGGGCCGCGTTGAACTCGGTGGAGGTGAACACCCGGTCGGCCACCTCGTGCCGGGGCGCGGCCCGCTCCAGGTAGCCGAGCAGCTCCGGGCCGACCTCCCGGGCGGCCCGGCCGAAGTCGTCGGCGCTGCGCACGTCGAAGCCGCGGAAGAACACCGCCGCGTGCCGGTCCAGGTCGGCCAGCAGCTCGGCCCGCCGCCCGGCGAGCCAGCCGGCCAGGTCGAGGTCGGGCACGGCGGCCTCGACCAGCAGCACGAAGCCGTCCGGGCCGAGCGTGCGCCGGGTCACCGGCGCGGTGACACCGCCGCTCCCGCGCCGCCGCGGTCCCGGGGCGCTCACGCGGCACCACCCTTCGTTCGCGACTGCGGGGCTCGCAGGACCGGCTCACTCCTCGCGCTCACGCGGCACCACCTTTCGTTCGCGACTGCGGGGCTCGCAGGACCGGCTCACTCCTCGCGCTCACGCGGCACCACCTTTCGTTCGCGACTGCGGGGCTCGCAGGACCGGCTCACTCCTCGCGCTCACGCGGCACCACCGGTGGAGGTCAGCTCGGGCGCGGCGACCGGGTCGGCCATCGCGGTGAGGATCCGCCGGGGCGGGGTGAACGGCTCCCGCGCGTGCGCGGCCAGCATGTTCTCCACCAGCAGCACGTCGCCGGCCCGCCAGTCGAACGAGCGGGTCTCCGCCGCGTACGCGGCGCGCAGCTCGGCCAGCACCTCGTCCGGGATGGGCGTGCCGTCCCCGTACGCGGTCTGGTAGGGCAGGTCCTCCTCGGCCAGCGCGGCCCGCAGCCCGGCGCTCACCTCCGCCGGCAGCGACGTGACATGGAAGAACAACGCGTGGTTGAACCAGGTGCGTTCCCCGGTGACCGGGTGCCGGCGGACCGCCGGGCGCACCTGCCGGGTCCGCAGTTGCGTGTCGCCCACCCACTCGACGTCGATCAGCGCCCGCGCGCAGTACGCCTCGACCTCGGCGCGGGAGTCGGTCTGGAACGCGGTCTGCCAGGACAGGCTGATGCCGGGCAGGTAGTTGCGCCGGTAGAGCACGCCGCGCTCCTCGAACTCCGCGACCGTCTCGGGGCGCAGCCGGGCCAGCACCCGACGACTGTCCGCCAGCGGTGTACGCCCACCGGCGGCCGGGGCCACCTCGCAGTGGAACACGATCCGCAGCGGCCAGGTCACCGTGTACGACTGCTCGTTGTGCAGCACGATCGGCTGGTCGGCGGGGTGCTCGGTGGAGGTGTAGACGCCATCGGCGACCCGGCTGCGCGGCGAGGACCGCTCGCCGTAGGACAGCACGTCGTCGGAGAGCGCCGCCATCACGGTGCGGAAGTCGTCCGCGCCGGCCACCGCGAAGCCGCGGAACAGCACCGCGCCGGCGCGACGGGCCAGCCCGTCCACCTCGTCGCGGTGCCCGGCCAGCCAGCCGGCCAGGTCGACGTCGGGCACGTTGGCGTGCACCAGCGCCGGCAACGGGCCGTCCGGCCAGTCCGGCCGTACGTCCACCAGGTTCCGTTCCCGGCCGCGGCGGGGGACGGGCCGCGCGACCCGGATCTGATCGGTCATCTCTCACTCCCAGCGGTGTCGGCGCAGTCGGCCAGACTGCGCCGGGGGTCGGCGGCGGCGGTACGCAGCAGCGCGGTGAGGCGGCGGTGCCACGTCGTCACTCCGTCGTGGTCGAACAGGTCGGTGCGGTAGGTCCAGAGCGCGTCCAGCGCGTCCCGCCGGTCGTCCAGCCAGAGCGTCAGGTCGAGGCGGGCCGCGTCGGGGGTCAGCTCCACGCCGGTGAACTCGCCGCCGGCGACGCTGCGGTGCCGGGCCGGCGGCGCGTTCTGCACCCCGAACGCCACCTGGACGAGTGGGTTGCGGCCCGGCCGGCGGGTCGGGTTGAGCCGCTCCACCAGCAGGTCGAACGGGACGTCCTGGCGGGCGGCGGCGAACAGCGTGACCCGTCGGGCCTCGGCCAGCAGGTCGGCGAATGTCCGGTCCGGGGCCGGGCGCAGCCGTAGCGGCAGCGTGTTCACGTGGCAGCCGACGCCGCGTTCGGCGGCCACGCTGGTGCGGCCGGCGAAGGCCACGCCGACCAGCAGGTCGTCCCGGCCGGTGGCGGCGCCGAGCAGCGCGGCGAACCCGGCCAGCCCGACCATGTGCAGGCTGGCCCGGTGCGTGCGGGCGAGGTCCCGTACCGCCGTGGCGGTCGCCGGGTCCACGGTGGTCCGCAGCGCGGCCCCGCCGGTGTTAAGAAGGGGCCCCTGCTCTACCGCAGGCGTTAAGCGGGGGCCCTTCCTTTCCAGCTCCAGCAGGTGGGGGGCGCCGCGCAGGTCGCGCAGCAGCTCGTTGGTCGCGCGGTGGCCGGCCGGCGAGGCCAGCCAGGCGCGTTGCGCGGCGGCGAGGACGGCCGGGCCGGGCGCCGGCTCGCCGGGCGGCGCGTCCGGGTCGTCGTAGGCCACCGCCAGGTCCCGGACCAGCACCCCGAACGACCAGTCGTCGGCGACCGCGTGGTGCACGACCAGCAGCAGCGCCTCCGCGCGCCCGTCGCCGTCGGGCAGCAGGCACGCGCGCAGCAGTGGCCCGGTGGCCAGGTCCATCGGGGTACGCGTGCCCTCGGCGGCGAGCCGGGCCAGCCGGGCGTCGATCGGGACGCCCGGGTCGGCCGGCGCGACCACGAGGTCCGGCCGGGCGTCGGGGCGGACCACCTGCACCGGCCCGTCCGGTCCGGCGGGCAGGACGGTGCGCAGCGCGGGATGCCTGTCGACCACCCGGTGCAGCGCCCGCCCCAGCCGCTCCGGATCCAGCGGCGCGGCGAACCGGATCGCGAACGCCAGCAGGTAGGACGTGTCGGCCGGGTCGAGCCGGTGCAGGAACCAGAACCGCCGCTGCGCCGCGGACAGCGGTGCGGGCCCGCCCGCCGGCTCACCGGCCGCGTCCCTGTCACCGGCCGGCCCGGTGGTCGTCGGCGGGCCGATGACGTCCCCGCCGCGCCACCCGGGGTCCACCGGCGTGCCGTCCGGATCGGCGGGCACGTCGATCCGGACGGCCAGCGCGGCGACTGTCGGATGGGCGAACAGGTCGCCGGGGTGGACCCGGCGGCCGGTGGCGGCGGTCAGCCGGGTGGCGCAGCGGACCGCCAGCAGCGAGTCGCCGCCGAGCGCGAGGAAGTCGTCGTCCGGCCCGGTGACCGGCACGCCGAGCAGCTCCCGCCAGACCGTCGCGACCAGCGCGCCGGTCGGGCCGAGCGAACCGGGGTCGGCGGCGGGGCCGAACGTCGGCGCGGGCAGCGCGGACCGGTCCACCTTGCCGTTGGGCAGCGTGGGCAGCCGGTCCAGCCAGAGCACGGCCGCCGGCACCAGCGGCGCCGGCAGCACCTCGGCCAGCCGGGCCCGCACGTCGTCGCGCCGCTCGCCGGTCAGGTAGCCGACCAGCAGCGGGTCACCGCTCGGGCCGGGCCGGACGGCGGCGGTCGCCTCGCGTACGCCGGGCAGCGCGGCGAGCCGGGCGGCCACCTCGCCCAGCTCGATCCGGTAGCCGCGCAGCTTCACCTGGTCGTCCAGCCGGCCCAGGTAGGCCAGTTGCCCGTCCGGGCGCAGCCGCACCCGGTCGCCGGTGCGGTACATCCGCTCGCCGGGGCGGAACGGATCCGGCCGGAACCGGGCCTCGGTCTCCGCCGGCCGGTCCAGGTAGCCGCGGGCCAGCCCGGCGCCGGCCAGGTACAACTCGCCGGCCTCACCGGGCGGCGCCGGTCGGCCGTCCGGGTCGAGCACGTACGCCCGGGTGCCCGGCAGCGGCCGGCCGATCGGCGGGTCGCCGCCGTCGCGTGGCACCTCGGCCCAGGTCGAGTAGGTGGTGTCCTCGGACGGGCCGTACAGGTTGCACAGCCGGCGCACGTGCGGGCGGGCCCACACCCGGGCGGCCAGCGCGGCGGTGAGCGGCTCACCGGCCAGGCAGACCGTGCGGACGCCCGGCGGCAGCGCGCCGGCGGTGAGCAGCTCGCCCATCGCCGCCGGCACGGTGTTGACGAGCGTGACGGGCAGGCGGTCCGCGCCGGGCGCGGCCAGCGCCAGCACGTCGTCGACAAGCAGCACCCGCCCGCCCCAGGCCAACGGCCCGAAGATCTCGAACACGGACAGGTCGAAGCAGACCGAGGTGGCGGCGAGCATGCCGCCCAGCTCGGTGTCGTCGAACGTCTGCCGGACCCAGTGCAGCAGCACCGACGCGGAGCGGTGCTCGATCGCCACCCCCTTGGGCCGCCCGGTGGAGCCGGACGTGTAGATGACGTACGCCAGGTCGGCCGGCGTGACCGGGGTCGCCGGGTCGGTGCCGTCCCCGGCCGGGTCGAGGCGGTCGGTCAGCACGGTCGGGCCGGGGAACCGGCCGGCCAGGTCGGCGCGGGTCAGCACCAGCCGGGCCCCCGAGTCGGCGGTCATGAACGCCACCCGGGCCGCCGGGTACGCCGGGTCCAGCGGCACGTACGCGGCGCCGGCCTTGAGCACGGCGAGCAGCGCGACCACCAGTTCCGGCGTACGCGGAAGGCAGACGCCGACCCGGTCGGCGCCTGTCACACCGGCGGCGCTCAGCACCCGTGCCAGCCGGTTCGCCGCCTGGTCGAGATCCCGGTAGGAGAGCGTGGCGTCGCCGTGCCGGACCGCCTCCGCGTCCGGGGTGCGGGCGGCCTGCGCGGCGACCATCCGGTGCAGGCAGTCGACAGGGGCCGCGCCGCCGCCGGTACGCCGGGTGGCGGCGCGGCGGGTCGGTCCGGGTCGGGCGGGCGCGCTCACCGGCCCCCACCCCCGACCGCCGCCGTGAGCCGGCGGTCCGCCTCCTCCTGGATGCGGTCCTTGTCGGCGAGGACCACGCGGCCCGGGTCGTTGTCCGGCAGTTCGTCCTCCAGCCGCCGGATCCGGCGGTACGCGATGCCGCCGGCGGCCAGCGCCAACGCGCAGATCCCGGCCAGGATCGCGGCCAGCGCCATGCCCCGGCCCGGCCCGGTGCCGACCAGCCCGGCGAGCGGACCGCCCGGCCGGGCCAGCGGGGCGAGCACGTGCTCGGCGAGCGGCCCGGCGCTGAGGAACCCGGCCGGCACCATCAGCCAGGACAGCATCTGCGCCATGGCCAGCACCCGGCCCTGCAACTCCAGGCCCACCTTGGCCTGCACGATGGCCAGCCAGTGCGTGTTCACCAGCGCGGTGGCCAGGCCCATGCCGAACAGGCCGAGCGCCGGGAACAGCGGGTCCGGCCGCAGCCCGACGGTGAGCAGCGAGACGCCGAGCAGCACGACGCTGGCCAGGATGCCGGTGGTCCGCCGGGCGGTGCCGCCCCAGACACCCATCAGCACCGACCCGACCACCATGCCGACGCCGCTGGCGGCCAGCACCCGGCCCAGCACCGCCGGGTCGCCGAAGGAGAGCGTGAGCGGCGTGACCAGCACCTCCACCATGGCGAAGAAGTAGTTGAGCGACGCCACCAGCACGACCAGGGCGACCAGCCCGTGCCGGCGGACGATGAACCGCCAGCCGCCCAGCACCTCGCGCCGGAACGGCTCCTCCCGGCGCACGAACAGCGTGTCCGGGAAGCGGACCGACAGCGTGACGGTCACCGCCACCGCGAACGTGACCAGGTCGATCACCACGACGCCGCGCAGCCCGACCGCGAGCACCAGCGCGCCGCCGACCAGCGGGGCCAGCACGGTGCTGGTGGCGGTGCCGAGCGAGACGATGCCGTTGGCCCGGCCGTAGTAGCGCTTCGGCACGAGCTGGGTGACCGCCGCCTGGTAGGCGGGTTGCTGGAACGCGGTGGCCACGGCGGTGACGGTGATCGCGGTGAGGATGTGCCAGAGATGGAGCTGGCCGAGCCAGAGCAGCAGCGCCAGGCTCACCGTGCCGGTGGCCGCCAGGCAGTCCGCCAGCACCATGATCCGTCGGCGGTCCCACCGGTCGGCGAGCGCGCCGGCGATCGGGGAGAGGACCACGGCCGGCAGCAGCGCCAGCACGGTCGCGGTGGCGAACAGCGACACGGACCCGGTGCGCTGGTAGACCCAGAGCCCCATGCCGAACGCGGTCAGCCCGCTGCCGATCAGCGAGACGAGCTGGCCGATCGCGACCAGGTAGAACACCGCCAGGCTGGGCGTCACGCGCCGTGCCGGCCGCCGGGGCGCGACGTCCGCCGCCGGCGGTCCGGGTACGGGTACGGGGACCGTGGCCCCGGTCGGCGTCGGTTCGGCCGGCGGTGGCGCGGCGGTGGGGGCGCAGTGCGCCAGGATGACCGCGGCCAGCTCGGCCGGCTGGTGCTTGGCGAAGTAGTGCCCGGCCCCGTCGATCACCGCCAGCGACACCCGGTCGGCGAAGAACTCCCACTCCAGGTAGCGCTCCTGGTACAGCTCGGTGGCCCGGTCGCCGCTGCCCACCACGCAGACCAGCGGCGCGGACAGCTTCCGGGGCAGCCCGGCGGCGTAGACGTCGGTGTAGTAGTCCTCGCCCCGCGCCGAGTCGGCCAGCACCACCCGCATCACGAAGTCCTTCTCGGCGGCGTCGAAGACCTCGGTGAAGAAGCCCATCGCGCGCAGCGACTCCAGCGTCCGCCGCTTCGACGCCCAGCGCTCCACCGGGAACCACCGGCGCAGCCAGCCGAACACCCGGCCGGGCAAGCGGGGCGCGGGGAAGTGCGCGCCGATCGCCACACCTGTCACGTCGACGCCGGCCGCCTCCAGCCGGCGGGTCAGCTCCACCGCCTCGGCGCCACCGACGCAGTGCCCGTAGACCGCCACCGGGCCGGTGATCTGCTCGGCCACCTCGGCCACGCAGCGGTCCACCAGCTCGTCCAGGTCGAGCATCGGCTCGTCCGGGCGGTTCAGGTCGTGGCCGGGGCGTTCCAGCGCGTACAGCGACACGCCGGCCGGCAGGGCGTCCGCCAGCGGCTGGAACGTGATCGCGGAGCCGCCGCCGAACGGCACGCAGAGCAGCGTCAGCGTGGTCGGGGTGCCCGGCCGGGCCGGGGTCAGCTCGTGCAACAGCTTCCCGGCCGAACCGCCGGTGGCGGTCAGGTGCTCGGTCAGCGCCCGGATGGTCGGGTGCCGGAACAGGTCGAGCACGCTGATCGCCGGGTCGCTGCCGGCCAGCGCCTTGATCGCCCGGAACGAGTCGCCGCCCAGGTCGAAGAAGTCGTCGTCGATGCCGACCCGGTCGTAGCCGAGCACCTCGGCCCAGCGCCGCGCCAGCGCCGCCCGCAGCGGCGTGTCCGGCTCACCGGCGCCGGCCGCGGCGCGGTCCCGGCGGGGCGCGGGCAGGGCCGCCCGGTCGACCTTGCCGTTGGCGTTGAGCGGCATCCGGTTGAGCGGCACGAACGCCGACGGCACCATGTAGTCCGGCAGCCAGGTGCGCGCGTACGCCCGCCACGGCGCCGGGTCGGCGGCGAAGTCGGCGGTCACGTCCCGCCCGGCGTCCGGCTCCGGCCCGTCGGTGAGCGTCAGGTACGCCACCACGGCCTTCTCGCCGGCGTCCTCGCGGACCACCACGGCGGCGTCGCGGACCGCGTCGTGCCGGCGCAGCACCGCCTCGATCTCGCCCAGCTCGATCCGGAACCCGCGCACCTTCACCTGCGAGTCGCCCCGGCCGAGGAACTCGATCCGGCCGTCGGCCAACCGGCGGCCCAGGTCCCCGGTGCGGTACAACCGCCCGCCGCCGGCCGGGTCCGGCACGAACCGCGCGGCGGTCAGCGCCGGATCGGCGTGGTAGTCCCGGGCCAGCCCCGGCCCGCCCAGGAAGATCTCACCCGGCACGCCGACCGGGACCGGATCCAGTCCGGCGTCGAGCACGTGGACCCGCATGTTGGCGATCGGGCGGCCGATGGTGGGCCGGGACCCGTCCGGGGCGATCCGGTCCATGGTGGCCCAGACGGCGGCCTCGGTCGGGCCGTACAGGTTCCACAGCGCGTCCACCCGCTCGGCCAGTTGCCGGGCCAGCGGCGCGGGCACCGCCTCGCCGCCGCAGACCGCGGTCAGCCCCGGCGTGCCGGTCCAGCCCGACTCGATCAGCAGCCGCCAGGTCGTCGGCGTGCCCTGGGCCAGCGTGACGCGCTCGGCGGCGAGCAGCGCCGCCAGCCGGGGCGCGTCGTACGCGACGTCGCGGTCCACCAGCAGCATCCGCGCGCCGACCACCAGCGGCAGGAACAGCTCCGGCACGGACATGTCGAACGCGAAGCTCGCCATCGCCAGCATGGTGCCGTCGCGGGTCAGGCCGGGCCGCTCGCGCATCGTGGCCAGCGTGTTGACCACCGCGCGGTGGCTCACCCGGACGCCCTTGGGCCGGCCGGTCGAGCCGGACGTGTAGATCAGGTACGCCAGGTGGTCCGGCCCGGCCGACGAGGCGACGGCGGTGTCCGGCTCCCCGGTCGGGTCCACCCCGGTCACCACCGTGCCGGCGAAGTCGAGCCGGTCGGCCAGGGCCGGCTCGGTGACCAGCACCGTGGCGCCGCTGTGCGTCACCACGTACCGCTGCCGCTCCACCGGGTACTCCGGATCCACCGGCACGTACGCGCCGCCGGCCTTGAGCACGCCGAGCAACGCGACCGGCAGCTCGGCCGAGCGGGGCAGGCAGACCGCGACCGGCACGTCCGGCCCGACCCCGGCCCGGCGCAGCCGGTGCGCGAGCCGGTTGGCGCGGGCGTCCAGCGTGGCGTAGTCGAGCGTGGTCCCGCCGAACGTCACGGCCGGCCGGTCGGGGCCGGTCGCCACCTGACGCGCGAACAGGTCGACGAGCGTCGGGACCCGGTCGGGCGGGGTGTCCCAGCCGGCCGGCGCCGCGGTGTCGTTCCACTCGGCGAACCGGTCGCGCTCGGCGGCGGTGAGCAGCGGCAGCGCCGCCAACCGGGTGCCCGGGTCGGCGACCGCGGCGGCGAGCAGCGTCTCCAGGTGCCCGACCATCCGGTCGGCGGTCGCCGGGTCGAACAGCGCGGTGTTGTACTCCAACCGGAAGCGCAGCCCCTCGGTCACCTCGTACGCGTACAGCGCCAGGTCCTGCTGGGCGATGCCCGGCTCGACCGCGAACGGCGTCATCCGCACCCCGGCCGCCGTCACGTCCCGCTGCTCGGGCACGTTGAGCAGGTTGAACATCACCTGGAACAGCGGGTTGCGGCTCAGGTCGCGGGGCGCGTCGACCAGGTCCACAAGCCGTTCGAACGGCACCTCCTGGTGGTCGTACGCGCCCAGCGCGGTGCCGCGGACCCGCCCGAGCAGCTCGGCGAACGTCCAGTCGGCGTCCAGCACGGTCCGCATCGGCAGCATGTTGACGAAGAAGCCGACCATCGGCTCCAGCTCGGCCCGGACCCGGCCGGCCACCGGCGTGCCGACGCAGACGTCGCGCTGGCCGGTCCAGCGCCACAGCAGCGTCTGCCACGCGGCCAGCAACGTCATCGCCAGCGTGACGCCGTGCCGCTGGCTGAACCGGCGCAGCTCGTCGGCGGTCGCCGGGGCCAGGACCAGCGTGCGGACCGCGCCGTCGAACGTCTGCACCGGCGGGCGCGGCCGGTCGGTGGGCAGCTCCAGGGCGGCGGGCACACCGGCGAGCTGCCGCCGCCAGTACCGCAGGTCGGGGTGGTCCGGATCGGCCAGCCGGCCACGCTGCCAGCGCGCGTAGTCGCCGTACTGGACGGCCAGTTCGGGCAGCGGGTCGCCGCCTCCGGCGCGGGCGGCGGCGTAGCGGGTGGCCACCTCGCCGGCCACCACACCGAGCGACCAGCCGTCGGAGACGGCGTGGTGCATGGTCAGCGACAGCACGTGCCGGTCGGCGGTGACGCGCAGCAGCACGGCCCGGAACAGCGGCCCGGCGGCCAGGTCGAACGGGCGTCGCACGTCGGCGGCGAGGGCGGCGTGCACCCAGCCGGGCACCGCCGCGGCGACCGCCGGCTCGACGATGCTCACCGGCGCGGCCGGGTCCGGGTCGGTCGGCGCGGTCAGCACCGGCAGGTCCACCGGCCCGGCCGGGAGCACCCGCTGCACCGGGTCGCCGTCCGGCCCGAGCGGGAACACGGTCCGCAGCGCCTCGTGCCGGCGCACCAGCCCGGCCAGCGCGGTCCGCAGCGCGTCCAGGTCGAGCCGGCCGTCGAGCAGCAGCGTGGTGCCGACCGTGTAGGCGCTCTGCGCGTACGCCTGGTCCAGGAACCACAGCCGGTGCTGGCCGGAGGAGAGCGGCGCCGGGCCGGCGTCCGGCTCGGCCCGGGGAATCCGCCCCCCGGCGTCGGACGCGACGCTCGGGTCGGGTGGGCCCGCCACAGGCGGCGTCGCCGGCGCGACAGCGGTCGGCTCGTCGGCGGCGGCGGTCGCGGCGTCGACCGGGACCGCCACGGGCGGCGTCGTCGGCACGGCGGCCACGGTCGCCGGCAGTGCCGCCGCGAGCGCCGCGACGGTCGGCCGGGCGAAGACGGTCTCCAGCGGCACCGCCACGCCGAGGCGGGCGCGCAGCCGCACCACCACCTGGGTGGCGAGCAGCGAGTGCCCGCCCAGCTCGAAGAAGTCGTCGAGCGCGCCGATCGGCGCGATGCCGAGCAGGTCGCTCCAGACCGCCGCCACCGCTTCCTGCACCGCCCCACCCGGCGCCACGAACGCGCTGCTCAGCGCCGGCCGGTTGCCCGTCTCCTCCGCGCGCTGATTCACGGAAAGAGTGGCCATGGCGCCCGGAATAGCCACTCTTTCCGTGAAACAGGCTCCGGCGTCGGTGGGGGTGCGGGTGGGGGCGGGGGCGATCCAGTAGCGGTGCCGCTCGAACGGGTAGCCGGGCAGCGGCACCCGCCGGGTGCCGGTGCCGTGGAAACGGTCCGGGTCGACCGGCACGCCGGCCAGCCAGAGCCGCCCCACCGCGTCGAGCAGCGTGGACACGTCGTCGGACTCGGCGCGGGGATGCCGCATCGCCGCGACCGTCCGGGCCGGCGGTAGTCCGGCCAGCCGGGCCAGCCCACCGAGCGCGTGCCCGGGGCCCACCTCGACCACTACCGCGTCCTGCTCGGCGAGGAACGCGGCCGACTCGGCGAACCGGACCGGCTCGCGTAGGTGCCGCACCCAGTACGCCGCATCGGTGACCAGCCCGGGAGTGACCGGGCCGCCGGTCAGGTTGCTGAGGTAGGGCCGCTGCGGTTCGGCGTACCCGACCCGGGCGGCGTGCGCGGCGAACTCGTCCCGCACCGGGTCGAGCAGCGCCGAGTGGTAGCCCCGGGTCACCCGCAGCGGGCGGCAGTCCACCCCGTCCGCGGTCAGCCGCTCGCGCAGCCGCCCGACCGCCGCCGGGTCGCCGGAGACCACGCACAGCTCCGGGGCGTTCACCGCGGCCAGCGACAGCCCCTCGTCGAGCAGCCCGGTCACCGTCGCCTCGGGCAGGCCCACCGCGAGCATCGCCCCGGCCGGCGTGCGCGCCACCAGCTCGCCGCGCACCCGCACCAGGCGCAGCGCGTCGGCGAGCGGAAGGACGCCGGCCAGGCAGGCGGCCACGTACTCGCCGAGGCTGTGGCCGACCATCAGGTCCGGGGTGACGCCCCGGGCCAGCAGCGTGCGGGCCAGCGCGTACTCCGTCACGAACAGCGCGGGCTGCACCAGCTCCGGGCGGGCCAGCAGATCCTCCGCCGCCGGGTGCCCGCCGGGCGGCGGGTCGAGCACGGCGCGCAGGTGGCGGCCGAGGTCGTCGCCGAGCAGCGCGGCGCACGCGTCCACCTCGGCCCGGTAGGTCGGCTCGGCCCGGTAGAGCCCCGCGCCCATCGCCACGTGCTGGGCGCCGTGCCCGGGGAAGGCGAACACCAGCGTCCGCCGGCCGCCCGGACGGGTCCCGGTGAACCGGCGGGCCGGCGTGTCCAGGGCGGACACCGCGTCGGCCCGATCCGCCGCGACCACGTACCGGCGGTGGGTCAGCGCCGCCCGACGGCCCAGCGCCGACGCGACGTCCGCGAGCAACACCCCGGGGTGGGCGTCGAGGTGGTCGCGGAGCTGCCGGGTGGCGGTCTCCAGCGCCGCCGGGGTACGCGCGGACAGCATCAGCAGGCGCGGCCCCGGCGCGGGCGGGGCGACCGGGCCGGACGGCGCCGGCGGCTCCTCCAGCACCACGTGCGCGTTCGTGCCGCCCATGCCGAACGAGCTGACGCCGGCCCGGCGTGGCCCGTCGGCGACCCACGGCCGCGCGGCGGGCTCGAAGCGGAACGGGCCGGTCCCGACGTCGATCGCCGGATGCGGCCGGTCCAGGTTCACGGCCGGCGGCAGCGTCCGCGTCCACAGGGCCATCACGGTCTTGATCAGACCGGCCACCCCGGCCGCCGCGTCGGTGTGCCCGATGTTGGCCTTGACCGAGCCGAGCGCGCAGAAGCCGCGCTCGTCGGTTCCGCGCCGGAACGCCTCGGTCAGCGCGGCCACCTCGATCGGGTCGCCCAGGCTGGTGCCGGTGCCGTGCGCCTCCACGTAGCCCACCGAGCGTGGGTGCACGCCGGCCGTGGCCAGCGCACGACTGATCACCTCGACCTGTCCGGCGACGCCCGGCGCGGTGTAGCCGGTGCGGCGGGCCCCGTCGTTGTTGATCGCCGAGCCGCGGATCACCGCGTAGACCGTGTCGCCGGCGGCGACGGCGTCGGCCAGCCGCTTCAGCACGACGACGCCCACGCCGCTGGACTCGATGCTGCCGCGTGCGTCGGCGCTGAACGGGCGGCAGTGCCCGTCGGGGGAGTAGATGCCGCCGTCGTGCCACAGGTAGCCGCGCCGCTGGGCCGGGAAGACACTCACGCCGCCGGCCAGCACCACGTCGGACTCGCCGGCCAGCAGGCTCTGCCGGCCCAGGTGTACGGCCACCAGCGAGGTGGAACAGGCGGTGGCCACGGTGACCGCCGGCCCGGTCAGGTCGAGCTGGTATGCGACGCGGCTGAGCAGGAAGTCCTTGTCGTTGCCGAGCGAGAGCTGGTGCTCGCTGAGCCCGCCGGTCAGCTCCGGGTGGCCGCTGAGGTGGTCCAGCAGGTAGGAGCTGCGACCGGAGCCGGCGAACAGGCCGACCCGACCGGGGTGGCGGGACGGATCGTGCCCGGCGTGCTCCAACGCGTGCCAGGCGCACTCCAGCAGCAGCCGGTGCTGCGGGTCCAGCGTCTCCGCCTCACGCGGCGTGAAGCCGAAGAACGCCGCGTCGAACTCGTCGACGCCGGGCAGGAAGGTGCCGGTCCGGACGTACGCCGGGTCGTCGATGCGGGCCGGGTCCGCGCCGTCGGCGAGCATCTGCTCCACGGTGAACTCCTCGACCGACTCCACGCCGTCGCGGATGTTCACCCAGAACTCGTCGACGGTCCGGGCGCCCGGGAATCGGCCGGCCATGCCCACCACCGCGATCGGCCCGTCCGCCGGGGCGGCGGACGCGGTCGCCGCGCGCACCGGCGGGGCCTGCGGCGTCACGCCGGTCGTGGTGACCGTGACCAGGTACGCGGCCAGCGACTCCACGGTGGGGTGGCGGAACAGGTCGGTGGCGGTCAGCACGTCACCGAGCCGGGCACGCAGCCGGTCCAGCACGGCCAGCAGCCGCATCGAGTGGCCGCCCAGGTCGAAGAAGCTGTCCCGGGTGCCGACCTGCTCGACGCCCAGCACCTCGCGCCACACGTCGCCGACCAGGCGTTCCAGGCGTATCCGGTCGGCGTCCCACCGGTCGGGCGTCCCCGCCGTCGGGGTGCTCGTGCCGATCCGGTGGCCGTCCGGGGCGGCACTGCCGGCGCTGCCCGGGGCGGCGGGACCGGCCGGCGTGGCCGGTCCGGCGGGGCGACGGGTGGCCGGGGTGTCGGCCGGCGCGGGCAGCGCGTCGGCGTCCACCTTGCCGTTGCCGGTCAGCGGCAGCGCGTCCAGCCGCACGAACGCGGCCGGCACCAGCCAGGACGGCAGCTCGGCGACGAGCGCGGCGCGCAGCTCCGCCGGGTCTCCCGCGTCGCCGGCCAGGTACCCGACCAGCCGCGGGTCGGTCGGGTCGTCCCGGCGCAGGTGGACGGTCACCTCGACGCCCGGCCGGTGCCGTCGGATCGCCGCCTCGATCTCGCCGCACTCCACCCGGTAGCCGCGCACCTTGACCTGCCGGTCGGTGCGGCCCAGGTACTCCAGGACGCCGTCCGGACGGCGACGGGCCAGGTCGCCGGTGCGGTAGAGGCGCGCGCCGGGCACCCCGGAGAACGGGTCGGGCAGGAACCGCTCGGTGGTGCGGTCGGGCTGGCCCAGGTAGCCGCGGGCCACCCCGGCCCCGCCGACGTACAGCTCGCCGACCACGCCCACCGGTACCGGGTTGCCCCAGTCGTCGAGCACGTGCAGCGCGGTGTTCGCGATCGGCCGGCCGATCGGCACCGAGCCGTCGGCCGGCGTGTCCGGCTCCACCTCGTACGCGGCGCAGCCGACCACGGCCTCGGTCGGCCCGTACTCGTTGACCAGCGCGGTCCGTGGCGCGTGGGTCCGCCACGGCGCGACCTGGTCGGCGCGCAGGTTCTCGCCGCCGATGACGAAGCACCGGGTGCGACCGGCCAGCTCGTCCGGGCGGAGCTGGTGGGTGACCAGTTCGAGCTGGGCCGGTGTGATCTTGACCAGGCCGAACGGCGTGGTGGTGTCGCGCAGCGCCTCGCCCAGCGCCGCCGGGCCGAGGTGCTCGCCGATCATCCGGACCGTGGCGCCGGCGGCCAGCGGCACCAGCAGGCTGGTCACGGTCAGGTCGAACCCGACCGAGGAGTGCAGCGGGACCACGTCACCGGCGCGCAGCCGGTACGCCTGGGTAGCCCAGCGCACGTAGTTGGCCACCCCCCGGTGGGTGACCATCACGCCCTTCGGCCGGCCGGTCGAGCCGGACGTGTGGATGACGTACGCCAGGTCGTCCCCGGTCGGCGCGGGCCGGCGACGCGGCCGACGCCGGGGTCCACCGCCGACGCGCGCCGCGCCGGCCCCGGGCATCGGCGCGTCCGGCCCCGGCACCAGCAGTGCCACGTCGCCGGGCACCAGGTGCGCCAGTTCGGCGCAGGTGAGCACCACCGACGCGGCGGTGTCGTCCATCAGGTGCCGCAGCCGGGCCGGCGGGTTCGCCGGGTCCATCGGCACGTAGGCCGCGCCGGCCCGGAGCACCGCCAGCACCGCCACGGTGAATCCGACCGCGCGGGGCAGCAGCACGCCGACCAGGCCACCGACGCCGACGCCCCGCGCGCGCAGCGTCTCCGCCAACGCCTCGGCCCGCGCGTGCAGCTCCCGGTAGCTCAGCGTGGCGTCGCCGTCGGTCACCGCCACCCCGTCGGGGGTACGCCGGGACTGCTCCTCGATCAACGCGTGCACCAGCTCGTCCGGCTCGGCCGGCGTGGCGGTCCGGTTCCACTCGCCGACCAGCCGCCGGTGCTCCGCGGGGGTCAGCATCGCGACCGAGCCGACCGGCGCGTCCGGGTCGGTCAGCAGCCCCGCCAGCAGCGTCCGGAAGTGGCCGGCGAAGCGGGTCACCAGGTCGGCGTCGAACAGCTCGGTGCGGTACTCCAGCACGGTCCGCAGACCCCTGTCGTCCTCCCGGACGGCCACCGTGAGATCGAACTTGGCGTTCTCGACCGGCACCTCGACGGTGCTCACCTGGAGGCCGTCCAGGCGGGGCGGGGCGGTCTCCCGGCCGTACACGAACATCACCTGGAACAGCGGGCTGAAGCCGGCCCGGCGGGCCGGGCGCAGCGTCTCCAGCACCGTCGAGAAGGGCAGTTCCTCCCGGCTCAGCGCGTCGAGGACGGCGGCGCGTACCCGCTCCAGCAGCGTGGCGAAGGGCGGGTCGTCGTCCAGTCGGGCCCGGATCGCGACGGTGTTCAGCAGCAGGCCGACGAGCCGCCGTGTCTCGGGGCCGCGCCGGCCGGACACCGGCGTGCCGACCACGACGTCCCGCGCGCCGGTCCACCGGGCCAGCAGCACGTGCAGCACCGCCAGCAGCACCATGTACGGCGACACCCGCGCCCGCCGGCAGTACGCGGCCAGTTCCTCGGTGGACACGTCCAGCGGCACCGACAGCGTGCCGCCGGCCCCGGACGGCGCCGCCGGGCGGGGACCCCGGGTGGGCAGGTCCAGCGCGGCGGGCACGCCCGCGAGCTGCTCCCGCCAGTAGTCGAGCTGGGCGGACGCCTCCGGGCCGGCGAGCCACTCCCGCTGCCGGCGGGCGTGGTCGCGGCAGTCGCCCTCGACCGGGTCGAGGGCCGCCGGTCGTCCGGCCCGGTGTGCCGCGTAGAGCCGTTCCCACTCCTCGTGCAGCAGGCCCAGCGACCACTCGTCGACGGCGACGTGGTGGAACGTCAGCAGGAGCACGTGCTCCTCCGGCGCGCAGCGCACCAGGTCGGCCCGGAGCACCGGCCCGCGGGCCAGGTCGAGCGGCTCTCGGGCGGCGGCGCGCAGCCGGGCGTCCACCTCCCGGTCCCGCTGCCAGCTCGGCAGTCCGCTGAGGTCGTGCACCCGCAGCAGTCCCGGGCGCGGCTCGTGGACCACCTGGACGAGCCGGGTGTCCGCGCCGTCGTCGCCCGGGTCCGGCGTTCCGGCACCCGCCGCGGCTCGGTCGACGGCGGGGGGCGGCTCGGCGGCGAGCGTGGTCCGCAGCGCGGCGTGGCGGGCCACCAGGTCGTCAAGCGTCGCGGAGAGCGCCGCCACGTCGAGCGGGCCGTGCAGCCGGTAGGCCAGCGGCACCAGATAGCCGGCCGAGCCCGGGTCGAGGCGGTCCAACTGCCACATCTGGCGCTGCGCGGCGGTCGCCGGCGCGGGGCCGCCGGAGTGGGGCCGCGCCGGTGGGACGGGCACCGGCCGGGCCCGCAGGACGTCGGTCATCGCCTCCGCCTTCGTCGCTGCCGGCCGTCGCGTGGGTCGCATCCGGGCGCGGGCGGTCGCCGCGCCGGACCGTCAGGTCGGCCGGGGTGGTGGAAAGATCAGGATTCCTCGATGGGGAACCGGGTTCATCATGTCACCGGCGATCTTTGTCCGCCGATCCCCGAATCGTGCCGCCGGTCGATGCTTTCGGTGTCGGGCGCTGCACGTTCGGCCAGTTCCCGGCGGCCGGTAAGAAATGTGATTGCGGCGGCTCGACGCGCACTCCGGGGCGGTCCCCGGGGTGATGTCGCCCGTATCGGTCATCGGGAGCTTCCGCCGCCTCGACACCATTGTGGAGGGATATGCCGGATGCGGGCGGCGGGCGGCGACGAGCCGCACCGACTGCTCATTGTGGCTGTTCACGGCGTCGTTGACAGCGTGATCTTCGATGGAATACGGTTCCTGGCGTAGCTGGCGCGGTTTCTGGCCGCCGACAATCGGTGCGCGTTCCGGCGGCGGCGTGCCGAATTTCCGCGATCGATTCGGTAATTGCTCCGACGCGCCCGCTGCTGTCGGATGTTCGGCGTTCGCCGAAAACGGTTTCCCCGCTCGGCGCTTTGTGTCGGCAGGTGACGCCCGACCGTCGTCGGCCCGGTCCTCGCCCCGCCCTCCGCCGCCGCGCCGACGACGGGATCGATCATGGCGGATGGACCGGACGGCGCGGGACGGGCCGAAAGGCGCGACGGGGGTCCGGGCGGTAGGCGGGCGGCCAGCCGATCGGTGGAGCGGGGTCGCCGTGTGGCCGGAATTGATGACGAGCGGTCGATTACCGGTGCGGCAACGTATCGCGAGAACCCCTTGCCTCCTACGGTGACGTCCGGCACGCGGACGGAGGGAAGTCGGGAGCCACCCGAGGGCGCCGTCCGGGCGGACAGGGAGAGTTGTCTCGATGCGAGTTTGGAGTCGCGCGGTAGCGGTGCTCGCCGCCGGCGTGGTCGTGGTGGCGGGGGTGCCGGCGTTGGCCGGCGTCGTCACCGTCACCGACGCCGGTGTCACCGGGCGCACCGGCGCCCAGGCGACGGGGGGCCGCGCCGCGCTCGGCGCCGCCCGGACGGTCGCCACCAGGGCGCAGGTCACGCCGGGGGACACCCGGCTGATGCCGAGCACGCCCCGCACCGACACGCCGCGGATCACCAACGGCGAGATCACCGACATCGAGGTGATCGGCAACCGGGTCTTCATCGCCGGCACGTTCACCTCGATCGCGAACGTCGGCGGCACGGCGATCGCGCAGAAGTCGCTGGCCTCGTACAACCTGGACACCGGCAAGGTGGACACCGGCTTCAAGCCGACCATCGACGGCGCGGTGGCGGCCGTCGAGGCGTCGCCGGACGGCACGTCGCTCTACATCGCCGGCTCGTTCAACACGATCAACGGCGTCACCAAGCGCAAGATCGCCCGGCTCAACCCGACCACCGGCGCGCCGGTGGCCGCGTTCACCGCGACCGCCAGCGCGCGGGCGACCGCGCTGGCGGTGAGCCCCACCGCCGTCTACGTCGGCGGCCAGTTCGCCACCGTCAACGGCGTCGCCCGCAGCGGCCTGGCCGCGCTGAACCCGACCACCGGCGCCGTCGACACCGCGTTCAACCTGCCGGTCACCGGTGGCATCGGCGTCGGCGGCATGCTCACCGTGCAGCAGCTCAAGCTCACCCACGACCGCAGCAAGCTGCTGGTCGTGCACACCGGTCGCCAGATCGCCGGGCAGGACCGCTACGGCGTGGCCCTGATCGGTACGGCCAGCAAGGCGCTGCTGCCGTGGCGGACCCGGCTGTGGGAGGACAACCTCTCCTTCGTCGGCGGCATCCAGCGTGTCTTCGCCGGTGACATCGCGCCGGACGACTCGTACTTCGTGGTCACCAGCGGGTCGGGCGGCGACCGGCCGCCGATCAACGACACCGCCATCGCGTACTCGCTGACCGGAAACGACCACGTCGAGCCGCTCTGGATCTCCCGGCACTTCGACAGCATCTACTCGGTCGCGATCACCGACACCGCCGTCTACGTCGGCGGTCACTTCAGCTGGCAGGAGTCGCCCACCTCGAACGTGCCGTGGCCCGGGCTGGACAACGTCGGCTACGGCACCGGCCAGGGCCTGAGCGGCTACGGCCTCGGCGACCAGGTGGTCCGCCGCGACCACCTCGGCGCGCTGGACCCGCTCACCGGCACCGCGCTGGAGTGGAACCCCGGCTCCAACTCGTACGAGGGGGAGAAGGCGATGCTGGCCACCGCGCGTGGCCTGCTGGTCGGCGGCGACGGCAACGTCAAGGGCGGCAAGACGACCGGTCGGGTCGCGTTCTTCGACCTGTCCAAGGAGCCGGCGCCGGCCGCGCTGGACACCACGATCACCACGCCGATCGAGGGCGCGGTGAAGCAGGCCGGCGAGTCGTTCGACCTGGGTGGCCAGGCGCTCGCCCCGGCCGGCGTGTCCAAGGTCCAGGTCGAGGTCATGGACCGCAACAGCGGACAGTACCTCCAGGCCGACCTGACGACCTGGGGTGCGTTCAAGTCGCTGAACGCCACGGTCGCCGCGCCGAACGCCACGTCCACCACCTGGCAGCTCCCGGTGTCGCTGCCGGCCGGCGTCTACCAGATCCAGGCGAAGACGGTCGGCCGCGACGGGGCCGGCGACACCACCAAGGCGATCAAGAAGATCGAGGCGTTCCGCTTCGACGACCTGCCGCCGGCCACCCGGATCACCGCGCCGACCGCCGGCCTGATCGCCACCCAGAGCTTCGTCGCCACCGGCACCGCGACCGACGACAAGGGCGTCAGCTCGATGATCTACTCGTTCCGCACGCCGGACAACCGGTACCTGCAGGACGACGGCAGCGTCGCGGCGGTCTACAACACGTTCCGGGGCGAGCCGGACGTGCTCGGCGCGACGTCCGCCACCTGGCAGTACGAGGTGACGCTGCCGACCGAGGGGCAGTGGCGGATGACCGCCACCGCGGTCGACACGGCCGGACAGAGCGACCTGCGCGGTGACACCCGGGACTGGACCGTCTCGGCGACCGGTGTCCCGCCGACCGTGGCGATCACCGCGCCGGTGGCGATGACCCCGCCCACCGCCGCCGCGCCGCTGACCGTGGCGCCGGGCGCGACGGTCACGTTCGCCGGCACCGCCGCCGACGAGGACGCGCTGAAGTCGGTCGAGATCTACCTGCGCAACAACACCACCCGCGAGGCGCTGGCCGCGGACGGCACCTGGGGCGCCGACTCGGTCGCCGCGTACCACCGGATCTCCCCGACCAACCTCGACGCCGCCACGTTCGACTGGTCCTTCACCACGGTTCCGCTCACCCCCGGCGTCTACGACTTCCGGGTGCGCGCCACCGACAGGCTGGGCCTGACCACGTCCACCACCAACCTGGGCCGGCTCACCGTCACCGCGCAGGTGCCCGGCGACGCCTTCCCGAACGGGCTGCTCAGCTTCACCGGGACCGACCAGAACGTCGACCGGCTGCACCTCGACCTGGCCGGCACGGCGACCGACGACAAGGGCGTCAAGACCGTCCGGGTGGCGCTGCGCGACCTGGACACCGGCCGGTACGTCCAGCCGAACGGCACGATGGCCGCCGCGTTCGCCACGCTCGACGCGACGCTCGCCGCCCCGGACGCCACCAGCACCACGTTCACGCTCCCGGTCGACCTGCCCACGAAGGGCACCTACAGCGTCGAGGCGTGGGCGGTGGACACGGCCGGCCAGCAGGACGGCTCGACCAGTGGCGCCACCGCGAAGTACCTGGTCTACCCCGGTGACGCCGACCCGACGCTGGAGCCGAGCATCACGCCGGTCGAGGGCGAGGTCTACACCGGTGGCCGGATCGTGGTGACCGGCCGGGCGGTCGACGACGTCGGCATGCAGAAGGTGGAGTTGCAGATCACCAACGCCGCCGGGCAGGGCATGAACGCGGCCGGCACGTTCGGCCGGGCCGGCACGTGGATCGCGGCGTTCCTCACCAGCCCGGGTTCGCCGGGGTCGAACTTCGCGTACACGTCGCCGGTGGTGCCGGCCGGCACGTACACGGTGACGATCCGGGGCATGGACAACTACGGGCAGTACCAGCAGCCGGTCCGTACCGTCTCGGTGACCGTCACCGACTGATCCCCGGTCGGCCGCGGGCCGGTCCGCGTCGGGTCCTCCCGACGTCGGGCCGGCCCGTCGCCGTCAGGGGCGGACGAGCCGCATCCCGGCGGTGGCCGGCCGGTCCATGGTGGCCAGCGCCGCGGGCGCGTCGGCCAGCCCGATGACGCCGGTGACCAGCTCGCCGGGGCGCAGCACCCCGGCGGTGACCAGCCGCAGCAGCTCGGGATAGGCGTGGGCGGGCATCCCGTGGCTGCCCCGCAACTCCAGTTCGTGGGCGATCACCAGATCCATCGGCAGCGCGGGCCGGCCCTGCGCGGCGGGCAGCAGCCCGACCTGCACGTGCCGGCCCCGCCGGCGCAGGCTTTCGATCGAGGCGACGCAGGTGGCGTGACTGCCCAACGCGTCGAGTGAGAGGTGGGCGCCGCCGCCGGTCGCGTCGCGGACCGCGGCGGCCACCTCGCCGGGTCCGCCGAGCGCGGACCCGTCCAGGCAGACCGCGGCGCCGCTGCGCCGGGCCAGCGCCAGCGCGGCGGGCGCGACGTCCACGGCCACCACCCGGGCGCCGCCCGCCGCCGCGATCATCACGGCGGACAGGCCCACCCCACCGCACCCGTGTACGGCCACCCACTCGCCCGCGGCCACCCGGCCCTGCGCGACCACGGCCCGGAACGCGGTGGCGAACCGGCAGCCGAGCGCGGCGGCGGTCCCGTCGTCCACCTCGTCCGGCAGCCGGACCAGGTTGACGTCGGCGTGCCGCACCGCCACGTACTCCGCGAACGAGCCCCAGCCGGTGAAGCCCGGCTGGGTCTGCCGCTCACAGACCTGCTGGTCGCCGGCGAGGCAGGTGGGGCACCGCCCGCAGGCGCAGACGAACGGCGCGGTGACCCGGTCGCCCGGCCGCCAGCCGCGTACGTCGGCGCCGACCGCGGCGACGACACCGGCGAACTCGTGCCCGGGTACGTGCGGGAGCCGGATGTCCGGGTCGTGGCCCTGCCAGCCGTGCCAGTCGCTGCGGCACAGCCCGGTCGCGCCGACCCGGACGACCACCCCGTCGCGCGCCGGGGCGGGGTCGGCCACTTCCCGCACCTCGGGCCACGCGTTGAACTCCTCGAACACCACCGCCCGCATCCCACCATCCTCCCCCGCGCCGGGTGTGCGGAGGGCAAGGGGCAGGGCGCAAGTTGCGGGAAAGCGGCAGAAATATATTGATGCCGGCAAATCTTGACGCGTGTTCGTGTGGTGGCGCACGGTAAGGAAAGCGGTCGGTAGTGCAGGAGGCGGTCATGCGGTTGAATCCGTTCGCGGGAGCGTATCTCACCGACCCGGCCGGCGTCTGGGCCCGCCTGCTGGCCGCCGACGGCGGCGTGCACCACGACGACGAACTCGGGTTGTGGCTGATCACCCGGCACGCCGACGTCCGGCGGGCGCTGGCCGACGCGCGGGCGTTCGGCAACGCGCTCACGCTCGCCCCGGTGTATGACATCTGCCCCGAGGCGCTCGCCCTGGTCGCCGGGATCGACGCGCCACCCACCACCGCCGCGGCCGACCCGCCGGTGCACCCCCGTACCCGCCGGGCGCTGCGGGTCACGTTCGCCAACACCCCGGAACGGGTGGAGCAGCGTTACGGCCGGATCGTGCGTCGCCGGGTGGACGAGCTGGTGGCGCGGCTGGCCGCCCGGGCCGGCGACGAGGTCGACCTGGTCCCGGCGTTCACCGCCGAGCTGCCGCTGCTGGTGCTGCTCGACATCCTCGGCGTGCCGGCGGGCGACGTGCCGCGCATCCGGGCCTGGGCGGACGGGCAGATCGCCCTGATCTGGGGCAGCCCCGACCCGGCCGAGCAGGTCCGGCTCGCCGGCGGGCTGCTGGAGTTCTGGCACTACTGCCAGGACCTGGTGCGGCGCCGGCTGGACGGCGGCGGTGACGACTACGTCGCCGAGCTGCTGGCGTACCGGGGCGGCGACGACGAGGTGCTGACCGTGGCCGAGGCGTCGAGCATCGTGTTCAACCTGCTGGTCGCCGGGCACGAGACCACGGCCGGGCTGCTCGCCCACGCGGTGGACCGGGCGCTGTCCGAGCCGGGCCGGTGGCGCTCGCTCGCCGAGCGTCCGGACCGGGTCCCGGCGTTCGTCACCGAGACGCTGCGCTTCGCGCCCGCCATCGACGGCTGGCTGCGGGTCACCAACCACCCGGTCACGCTGGGCGGCGTGGCCATCCCGGCCGGGGCGCGCTGCCTGTTGCTGATCGGCGCCGCCAACCGGGACCCGGCGGTGTTCGGCCACCCGGACCGGTTCGACCCGGACCGGCCGGACGCGCACGACCACCTCTCCTTCGGTCACGGCCCGCACTTCTGCATCGGCGCGGCGCTGGCCCGGCTGGAGGCGGGCACCGCGCTCGCCCGGCTCGCCGCGGCCCTGCCGGACCTGCGGCCGGCCCCGGGGCATCCCCGCGTCTTCCGGCCCAACCTGGCGTTCCGCGCGCACCGCGGGCTGCCGGTGACCGTCGCGCCGCGGGTGTCGACCGACCGCCGTCCGGTCGCGCGGCCGGTGGCGTGACCGGGCGGCGGCGGCGGACACGCAGCGCAGTCACGTCTTCACACCCGTACGCCGGTGGGTTAAGAATGACCCCCTGCGAACGCCCAGTCATCGCCCGTCCTCGATCTGTTGCCGATGCCGGTCCGGCGTCGCGAAGGTGAGCACATGGATCGCACGCCCGCGTCGAGCGCCGCTCCCTCCGCCGCCAGCCGCCAGTTCCGTGCCGAGCTGCGCCGCTGGCGGACCCGGCGTGGCCTGACCCAGCGGGCGCTGGCCGAGCGGGTGCGGTTCAGCCGGGAGACGGTCGCCGCGGTCGAGTCCGGCCGGCGGTTCGGCAGCCAGGAGTTCGCCGTCCGGTGCGACGAGGTGCTCGCCACCGGCGGGCGGCTCGCCGAGCTGTGGCCGCAGGTCGCCGCCGAGCAGTTGGCGGCGGACGGCCGGCGGGGGCCCCGGCTCGGCGAGGTGGACCCGGCCGGCCCACCGGCCGCGCGGCGCGATCCGCGCGATCCGCAGGCGGTGGTGGCGGCCATCGACGAGCTGCGGGAACTGATCGGTCAGGTGCTCGGACAGCCCGAGCCGGAGGGCCCGCCGCCGTCGGCGGCCAACCGGCACTGACCGGGGTCGATGCCCCGGTCGGGGGTTGCCGTCGGCGTCGCCGCCTCTGGGTACAGATGCTGGTACGGCCTGTTTGTACCACGGTCGGGTCTGGCCTCGGCGCGCGGCTTCCGGCGGAATGAGACGTGCAATCCGCAAGTGCAGATAGAAGTTTGCCGATCAGCGCGGGGAGTCAGCAGTGGCGTCGAGCACGAGGTCCCACGCGGCCCGACCCTACCCGCCCCGCCGCCGTCGGTGGCGCATCGGCGGCCGGATGCGCCTCATCGTGGCGGCCCCGCTCGTCGCCGTGATGGGTTTCGCCGGACTGGCACTGACCGAGAGCGCCCGACAGACCGCCCGCGCCAGCGATCTCGGCCAGCTCGCCCAGCTCGGCGCCGAGGCGGGTGGCCTGGCCCACCGGTTGCAGTACGAACGGATCGTCGCCGCCGACCTGCTCACCCGGGGCGCCCCCGACCAGCAGGACGCGTTCGCGGACGCCACCACCGCCACCGACGCGGCGGTCGCCGGATACCGCCGGCAGCGGGCCCGGGTGCCCGCCGGCACCGCCGCCGAACGGGCCGTCCTGCCGCGGATCGACGCGGCGCTGGCCAACCTCGCCCCGCTGCGCGCGCAGGTCCGCACCGCCGAACGCGCCTCGGTCTCGGCGATGACGTTCAGCTACCGCATCGTCATCGCCGACCTGCTCGGCCTCCGGGAGAGCGTCACGCTCGGCGTGGTCGAGCCGCGGATCGCGGACGGCATCCGCGCCTCCGCCGCGTTGTCCAAAGTGGCCGAGGCGGTCGGCCAGCAGCAGGTGGCCGTGCTGCGCGCGGTCACCGCCGGCCAGGTGACGCCCGCGCTCCAGCAGGACATCACCGCCGCCCGGACCGGCGTCACCGAGGCGTCGCTGGCCTTCCAGGCACTCGCCCGGCCGGCCTGGCAGGGCTGGTGGGAGCAGGCCGGCAGCGGCGAGAACGCGCTGCGGCTGCAACGGCTCCTCGACCAGGTGGCCCGGACGGCGGCCGGCGACCGCCTCGAACTGGACCTCGGCACCTGGCTCACCGCCACCCAGCAGTGGGCGGTCCGCCTGGCCGAGCTGCGCCTACGGGTCGACGGGGCGGTGCTCGACGACATCCGGGCCGCGCACGCGGACCAACGTCGCCGGACCGTGGTGGAGGCGGCGGCTGCCCTGCTGGCCCTGCTGCTCACCGCGCTTGTCACCTGGGCGGTGGCCCGCCAGATCACCCGGCGGCTGCGCCGGCTGCGGGACGCGGCCAACGCGGTCGCGTTCGAGCGGCTGCCCCAGGTGGTGGCCCGGCTCCAAGAGCCGGACAGCGCCTCGGTCGACCCGGACGACCTGGCCCGTCGCCAGGCCGTCGACGCGCTGGAGGTCTCCGGCGACGACGAGATCGGCGAGGTCGGGCAGGCGTTCAACGCGGTGCACCGGGCCGCCGTCCGGACCGCCGCGGAGCAGGCCGTGATGCGGGCCAACACGGCGGAGATCTTCATCCACCTGAGCCGGCGGGAACAGCGCCTGGTCGACGCCGTGCTGGCCCAGGTGGACCGCGTCGAGCGGGACGAGACCGACCCGGACCGGCTGCACCAGCTCTACGCGCTGGACAATCTCGCCACCCGGATGGGCCGGATCAACGCCAGCCTGCTCGTGCTGGGCGGGGTGGGCGTCGGTCGGGTCCGCCACCACGACGTGCCGCTGCCGCAGGTGCTCCAGGCCGCGCAGAGCCAGATCGAGCACTACGCCCGCATCCGTCTCGGCCTGGTCGACGGCGACGTCGCGGTGGCCGCCGAGTCGGTCGACGAGGTGGTGCACCTGCTGGCCGAGCTGATGGAGAACGCCACCGGCTACTCCCCGCCGGCGACCGAGGCGTGGGTGACCGGCCGGAGCCTCGGCGACCGGGTGATCGTGCAGATCAGCGACGAGGGCGTCGGCCTGCCCCCGCACCGGCGGCAGCAGCTCAACGACCTGCTCGCCCAGCCGCCCGCCATCGACGTGGCCACCGTGCGGGCGATGGGACTGGTCGTGGTGGGGCAGCTCGCCACCCGGCTGGGCGCCGCCGTGCAGCTCCGGTCCGGGCCGCGGCGCGGCACCATCGCCGAGGTGGCCCTGCCGGCCGCGCTGCTCCGGCCGCTGCCGCCCGAGGAGTTCCTGCTCACCCCCGAGCGACCGTCCCGCCGGGCGGCCCGCGCAACGGTCGCGTCCCCGGTCGTGCCGGCCACCGTCGTGCCCGCCGGCGCGCGGCCCGCTGCGGTGCCCGCCGGCGCGCGGCCCGCCCCGCAGCCCTGGGCCGGTGGCCCGGCCGCCGACCGGTCGCTCCCGGTCGCTCCGGTGTTCCAGCCGGCGTCGTCGGCCGCCGCCGACGCCCCCACCGAGGAGCTGATCATCTTCGACCAGGTCAACCACTGGTTCCAGGCCGACCGGCCGGGCGACGCCGCGTCCTGGGCCGGCCCGGCGGACGACGCCTGGCGCACCGCGGCGCGCGCCGACGAGCCCCGGGTCGCCGGCACCACCACGTCCGGGCTGCCGCGCCGGCAGCCGCAGGAGCACCTGGTGCCCGGCGGTGTCCCGGCGCCCCGGCAGGCCACCGAGCACCGGGACCCGGCGCGGGTGGCCACCGCCATGGCGGCGTACGCCCGCGGGGTCGCCGGTCGCCGGACCAACCTGATCACCAACTGACCGGACAGGGAGTGCACGTGACCGACCACCAGGATCTCGGCTGGCTGCTGGACGCGTTCGCCGAGCGCGCCGCCGAGGTCACCCACGCGATCGCCATCTCCAGCGACGGTCTGATGGTGGCCGCCACCCGCGGCCTCCCGCCGGACCGGGCCGACCAGTTGGCGGCCACCGGCAGCGGGCTGGTCAGCCTGCTGCGCGGCGCGGCGGCGTTCTTCGACGCCGGCGCGGTGATCTCCAACGTCACCCAGCTGGAGGGCGGCTTCATGTTCTCCATGGCGTTCAACGACGGCGCCTCCCTGCTCGTGCTCGCCGATCCGCGGTGCGACGTCGGCAAGGTCTCCTACGAGATGGCCGAGTTGGCGAACCGCATCGGCGACGCGCTCACCCCCGCGGCCCGGGCGGCCCTGAGCCGCAGCCGCTGACCGCCGGCCTCCCGCCGGACTCCGCATCCCTGACACCTGGAGAGACACCATGTCCCTGACCCTGACCCGGCGCAGCCGTGCCCGCACCGCGGCGCTGCTCGCGCTCGTCCTGCTCGCGGCGCCCGCCTGCGCCGACGACGGCCCGGCCGCCGGTCCCGGCGGCACCGTCAAGATCGGCCTGCTCGCGTCGCTCTCCGGCACCTACCAGTCGGTGGGCAAGGACATCCGCGACGGTTTCCAGCTCTACCTGTCCGCCCACGACGGCAAGCTCGGCGGGCGGACGGTCGAGCTGGTCGTCGCCGACGAGGGCAACGGCGCGGCCACCGCCGTGCCCGCCGCCACCAAGCTGCTCAAACAGGACCGGGTGGTGGCGCTCACCGGCATCGTCGGCGGCGGCTCGGTGGCCGCGGTCCAACCGCTGCTCACCGAGACGAAGGTGCCGTTCGTCGGCTCCAACGGGCGGCCGGAACTCAAGGACGTGTCCCGGGTCTGGCACACCTCCTACCTCTCCGACGAGCCCGGCGAGGCGATCGCGGCGCACGTGCGCGAGGACGTCAAGGGCAGCGTCTACGCGATCGGCCCGGACTACCAGGGCGGCTGGGACGAGTTGCGGGGCTTCACCGAGGCGTACGCGAAGGCCGGCGGGAAGCTCGCCAACCCGGACGGCAAGACCACGTTCACGCCGTTCCCGGCGACCACCAACTTCACCCCGTACTTCGCCCGGATCAAGGCGTCCGGCGCGGACGCGGTCTACACGTTCTACGCCGGCAGCGCCGCCGTCGACTTCGTCAAGCAGTACGCCCGCTCGGAGATCAGGGACGTGCCGCTCTACGCCGCCGGCTTCCTGACCGAGGGCGGTGTGCTCGACGCGCAGGGCGACGCCGCGCGGGACATCTACTCGGTGCTGAACTACTCACCGGACCTGGACAACGCGGAGAACCGAGCCTTCGTGGCCGCCTGGAAGGCCGAGCACGACGGCTCGCCGACGACGTACGCGATGGCCTCCTACGACGCGGCGGCGGTGCTGGACCGGGCGATCGCGGCGGCCGGCGACGACGCCACCCCGGACCGGATCAACGCGGCCGTCGGTCAGCTCGGGCAGATCGCCAGCCCGCGCGGCACCTGGCAGTTCTCGCCGACCACCCACGCCCCGGTGCAGAAGTGGTACCTGCGTCAGGTCCGCCCGGACGGCCGGGCGCTGTCCAACACCGTGGTCGGCGACCTCGCCACCGTGGGCGGCTGAGACGTGCCGGTCGACCCGTACGTCGTCCCGGCCGTGGACGGGGTCGCCTACGGGCTGCTGGTGTTCGTCGCCGCGTCCGGGCTGGTGCTCTGCTTCGGCGTGGCCGGCATCCTGAACCTGGCCCACGGCACGCTGTTCGCGATCGGCGGCTACACCGCCGCCGCGCTGCTGGACGGCGGCTGGGCCAGCCTGGCGCTTGCGCTGGCGGTCGGCGTGCTCGCCGCCACCGCCGCCGGCGCGCTGGTCGCGGTGCTGCTCACCCGTGTCGCGGCGGCCGGGCACCTCACCCAGGCGCTTGTCACCTTCGGCGTCGCGCTGGCCGGCGGCAGCCTGCTGGTGGCCGCGTTCGGCCCGGACGACCCGCCGGTCCGGGTACCGGCCGCGCTGGACGGGTCGGTGGCGGTGGCGGGGCACCGCTACGCCGCGTACCGGCTGGTCTTCATCCTGGTGGCCGCGTTGCTCGCCGGCCTGCTGCACCTGGTGGTGCGTCGCACCCGGGCCGGCATGCTGGTGCGGGCCGCGGTCGACGACGCCGAGATGGTCGCCACGCTCGGGGTGAGCCCGGCCGTGGTGCGGGTCGGCGTGCTGGCCGCGGCCGGTGCGCTGGCCGGGGCCGCGGGCGTGCTCGGCGCGCCGATCATCGGTCCGGGGCCGGGCACCGCCGACGCGGTGCTGCTGCTCTCCCTGGTCGTGGTGGTCCTCGGTGGCCTCGGCTCGATGAGCGGCACGCTGCTCGCGGCGCTGGCGGTCGGCCAGATCCAGACGCTCGGCGTGGCGCTCGTCCCGTCGGCCGCCCCGTTCCTGCTCTTCGCCGCCATGGCGGTGGTGCTCGCGGTCCGGGCGCGCGGCCTGGCCACCGCCCGGCGGGCGACATGAGGGACCGGGCGGTGCGGGTGGCCACGCGGTCCGGTCGGCGCGCGGTGGACGTCGTGCGGGAGCGGGTCGTGGGGGCGCTGCGCGTGACCGTCGCCGTGGCGGTGCTGGTCGGCCTGGTCGCCGCGCCCTGGACGGTGGACGACTACACCGTGGCGTTGCTGGCCCGCACGCTGGCGTTGGGCCTGGTCGCGGTGAGCGTCGCGCTGCTGACCGGCGTCGCCGGGCTGCCCACGCTCGGCCAGACCGCGCCCTACGCGGCCGGCGCGTACGCCGGCGCGGTGGTCGGCGGCCAGCTCTCCGACGTCGGGCCGGTGCACCTGCTCGTCGCGGCCGGGGCGGGGGCGGCGCTGGCCGTGGTGGCGCTGCCGCTGGTGCTCCCGGCCCGCGGCGTGGTGCTCCTGATGATCACGCTGGCGGTCGGCGAGCTGGCGGTGGTCCTCGCCGGCCGGTGGACGTCGGTGACCGGGGGCACGGACGGTCTCGCCGGCATCGCCGCGACCCGGCCGCTGTGGGGGCTGCCGGTGCTGGCCACCGACCGGTCCCGTTACCTCTACACGCTGGTGGTGGTGGCGGTGCTGGCCGGCCTGGTGCTGCTGGTGCTGCGCGGCCGGGTCGGGCTGCTGCTGCGGGCCGGCCGGGACGACGAGGCGCGGCTGCGGGCCAGCGGACACCGGGTGGCGGCGCACGTGGCCGGCGTCCACGTCGCCGCCGGCGCGATCGCCGGCGCCGCCGGCTCGCTGCTGGTCACCGCGCAGCAGTACGTCTCGCCAGCCGACTTCGGGTTCGACACCTCCGCGCTGCTGCTGCTCGGCGTGGTCGTCGGCGGGACCGCCTCGGTCGGTGGCGCGCTGGTCGGCGCCGTGCTGGTGGTCGCCGCCCGGGACTGGTTGTTCGGCGCGTTGCCCGGCCAGGCGCCGCTGGTGCTGGGCCTGGCCTTCGTCGTGGTCGCGCACCTGCTGCCCACCGCCCGCCGCAGCCGCCGGGCCGGGCGTGCCCGGCCGCCGTCCGCCCCGGACGACGCGCGTCCCGGCGACGTCCGCCGGCCACCCGCCGTGACCGGGGTACGCGCATGACGCCGCTGCTCACCGCCGAGGCGGTCACCGTGCGGTACGGGTCGCTGACCGCGCTGGACGGCGTCGACCTGCGGCTGCCGCTCGGGCAGCGGCACGCGCTGATCGGGCCGAACGGCGCGGGCAAGACCACGCTGCTCGACGTGGTGGCCGGCGCCACCCGGCCGACCGCCGGCCGGATCAGGCTGGGCGGGCGGGACGTCACGGGGCTCGGGCCGGCCGCCCGGGCCCGGCGCGGCGTCGGCCGGATCCACCAGCGGCCCGCCGTCTGGGGTTCGCTTACCGCCCGGGAGAACGTGCTGGTCGCCGCGCTGCCCCGGCGAGCCGGCCGGTGGCAGCCGGCGGCGCGACGACGGGCCGCCGGGCGTACCGCGGACGCGCTGCTGGACCGGGTCGGCCTCGGCGACCTCGCCGCGACGCCGGCCGGGCAGTTCGCCCACGGGCAGCGCCGGCAACTGGAGATCGCGGTGGCGTTGGCCGGGCGGCCCCGGCTGCTGCTGCTCGACGAGCCGGCCGCCGGGCTGTCCGCGGCGGAGGTCGGCTGGCTGGCGGAGTTCCTGCGCGGGCTGCCCCGCGCGGTCGCGGTGCTGCTGGTCGAGCACCGGCTGGACCTGGTCTACGCGCTCTGCGACACGGTGACCGTGCTGCGCGACGGCCGGACGCTCGCCACCGGGTCGCCCGCCGAGATCCGCGCGTCCGGCCCGGTCCGGGAGGCGTACGCGGAGGGAGTGACGTGATGCTGCGCATCGACCGGCTCTGCGCCGGTTACGCCGGTGGCACCGTGCTGCACGAGGTGAGCCTCGACGTGCGGCCCGGCACGGTGCAGGTGCTGGTGGGCCGCAACGGCGCCGGCAAGAGCACGCTCGTGCACTGCGTGGCCGGCCTGGTCCGGCCGCACGCCGGGCGGATCGAGCTGGGCGGCGTACCGGTCACCGGCCGGCAGCCGCACCGGATCGCCCGCGCCGGGGTGGGGCTGGTGCCGCAGGGCCGGCGCGTCTTCTCCCGGCTGACCGTGGCCGAGCACCTGGTCCTGGCCGCCGCGCCGTGGCGGGCGGCGACGCCGGGCGGCGAGGGCTGGACGGTCGCCCGGGTGCTGGAGCTGCTGCCCCGGCTCTCCGAACGGCTACGGCACCGGGGCGACCAGCTCTCCGGCGGCGAACAGCAGATGCTGGCGATCGCCCGGGCGCTGCTCGGCCAGCCCCGCGTGCTGCTGCTCGACGAGCCCTGTGAAGGGCTCGCACCGGACCTGGCGCTACGGGTCCGCGACCTGGTCCGGTCGCTGGCCGGGGCCGGGCTGACCGTGCTGCTGGTGGAGCAGCAGATCCGGCACGCGGTCGAGGTCGCCGACCGGGTCGCGGTGCTGGAGTACGGCCGGGTGGTCTACGACCGGCCGGCCGACGAGGCCCGGGCCGACCCGGGCGCGGTGGCGGCGCTGCTCAGCGTCGCCGCGGTCGCGGAGCCACCGGCTCCCCGGCCCCGGCCCGGGCTGCCCACGCCCTCGGGCCCGTGAACCGACCGACCGCGAACACAGGAATGAGGAACGATGCCGACCGACGTCCCCGAGACCGAGTCCGCCCCCGGGACCGACTACGCCTTCGACACCGGCGCCGCCGACGCGGTGCCCCAACTGCACGCGCTCGAAGCCTTCCTCGACCCGATCACCACCGGCCGGCTCGCCGCGCCGCTGCTCGCCCCCGGTGTCAGGTGCTGGGAGGTCGGCGCCGGCGGCGGCTCGGTGGCCCGCGCCATGGCCGCCGCCGTCGGCCCGAGCGGCCGGGTGCTCGCCACCGACCTCGACCTGACGCACCTGCGGCCGGCCGGCAACCTCGACGTCCGCCGGCACGACGTGCGCCGCGAGCCGCCGCCGGGGGACGGGTTCGACGTGATCCACGCCCGGCTGGTGCTGCTGCACCTGCCGGAGCGGCGCCGGGTCCTGCGTACGCTGGCCGGCGCGCTCGCGCCGGGCGGGTGGCTGGTGGTCGAGGAGTTCGACTGCACCGCGCCGCTGCGGGTGCTCACCGCGCCGAGCGACGACGCGGCGAAACTCTTCGCCCAGGTCACGGACGCGATGCTGAGCATCCTCCAGAGCCACGGCGCGGACCTGGCCTGGGCGCAGGACGTGCACGCCGAACTGGCCGCCGCCGGCCTGGTCGACGTCGACACCGTCAGCCACGCGCAGAGCTGGGCGGGCGGCTCCCTCGGCATCTCGCTGTACGGCACGAACTCCCGTCAGCTCGAACCGGAACTGCTCGACGCCGGGCTGTCGCCGGGCCAGCTCGACGCGTTCCGCCGGCTGCTGCGCGACCCCGGGTTCGCGGCGATGTCGTACCAGTTCGTGTCGACCCGGGGCCGACGTCGGGGTCCGGTACGGCGGTGACGCGCGGGCCTCGGCGTAGCGGGCTCCCCGCCGAGGCCAGTGCCACCCGGTCTGGTGGTGCGGGTCGGCCTCGGCGGGTGCTTGGATGGACGGCATGCCCAACCCCGCGATCCTCACCGTCGACGACGACCCGGCCGTCTCCCGGGCGGTCGCCCGCGACATCCGGCGTCGCTACGGCGACCGTTACCGGGTGGTCCGGGCCGACTCCGCCGAGGCGGCGTTGGACGCGCTGCGCGAGTTGAAGCTGCGCGGCGAGCAGGTGGCGGTGCTGCTCGCCGACTACCGGATGCCGCAGATGAACGGCATCGAGTTCCTCGAGGCGGCGATGGACCTGTTCCCCGCCGCGCGCCGGGTCCTGCTCACCGCGTACGCCGACACGGACGCCGCGATCAACGCGATCAACGTGGTGGACCTGGACCACTACCTGCTCAAACCGTGGCACCCGCCGGAGGAGAAGCTCTACCCGGTGCTGGACCAGCTCCTGGCGGCGTGGACCGCGGAGGGCGCCACGGCCACGCCCGAGCTGCGGGTGGTCGGGCACCGCTGGTCGGCGCCGTCGTTCACGGCGCGTGACTTCCTGGCCCGCAACCTGGTGCCGTTCCGCTGGGTGCTCGCCGACGAGCCGGAGGGCGCCGGGCTGCTCAGTGCCGCGGGCGTGACCGCTGAGGACGTACCCCTGGTGGTGACCGCGGACGGCACGTCGCTGGTGCGGCCGACGACGGCCGACCTGGCCGCGCGGGTCGGCCTCGCCACCACGCCGGCCGCCGAGTTCTACGACCTGGTGGTGGTCGGCGCCGGCCCGGCCGGGCTGGGCGCGGCGGTCTACGGCGCCTCGGAGGGGCTGCGGACCGTGCTGATCGAGCGGCGGGCGACCGGCGGGCAGGCCGGGCAGAGCAGCCGGATCGAGAACTACCTCGGCTTCCCGGACGGCGTCTCCGGCGCCCAGCTCACCGACCGGGCCCGCCGGCAGGCGCTGCGGTTCGGCGCGGAACTGCTGAGCGCGCGCGAGGTGGTGTCGCTGGAGAACGCGGGCGGCGCGCGGGTGCTGCGGTTCAGCGACGGCAGCAGCGTCGCCGCGCACACCGTGGTGCTGGCCACCGGCGTCTCCTACCGGATGCTGCCGGCACCCGGGCTGGCCGAGCTGACCGGGCGCGGCTGCTTCTACGGCTCGGTGGCGAGCGAGGCGCCGAGCTGCGCCGGGGAGGACGTCTACATCGTCGGCGGGGCGAACTCGGCCGGCCAGGCGGCGGTGCACTTCTCCCGGTACGCCCGCCGGGTGCACCTGCTCATCCGCGGCGACGACCTGTCCCGGTCGATGTCCAGCTACCTGATCGACCAGATCGCCCGGATCGACGCCATCGAGGTGCACCCGTGCACCGAGGTGGTCGGCGGCGCCGGGCAGGAGCACCTGGAGCGGGTGACGCTGCGGGACATGCGCACCGGCGAGACCCGGGACGCGGACACCTCGTGGCTGTTCGTCTTCATCGGCGCGGAGCCGCACACCGACTGGCTCGACGGCGCGGTGGTCCGGGACCGTCGGGGCTTCGTGCTGACCGGGCCGGACCTCACCCGGGGCGGCCACCGGCCGGCCGGCTGGTCCCTGCCGCGCGACCCCTACCACCTGGAGTCCAGCATGCCGGGCGTGTTCGCCGCCGGGGACGTGCGGGCCGACTCGGTGAAGCGGGTCGCGTCGGCGGTGGGGGAGGGCGCGATGGCGGTCTCACTGGTCCACCGGTACCTGGAGGCGCAATGAGTGCCGATCGGCTCACCACCGACGAGCTTCGCGGGCTGTTCCTGTTCGAGTCGCTGACCCCGGAGCAGCTCGCCCACCTGGCCGAGCACGGCCGGGTGGAGCGGCGTCGCGCCGGCGAGGCGGTCTACGTCGAGGGCGAGCCGGCGAGCTGCTTCTACGTGCTGCTGGACGGCACCGTGGCGATGCACCAGCGGGTCCAGGGCGACGAGGTGGAGGTGAGCCGCACCAGCCAGCGCGGCGTCTACGGCGGCGCCATGCAGGCGTACGTCGGCGACCCGGCCGAGCAGCGCTACCGCAACAGCCTGCGCGCGGTCACCGACTGCGCGGTGTTCGCGCTGCCGGCGGCGATCATCGCGGACGCCATGCGCGGCTGGTTCCCGATGGCCACCCACCTGCTGGAGGGACTGTTCATCGGGATGCGCAACACGCAGACCATCGTCGGCGAGCGGGAACGGCTGCTGGCGCTGGGCGCGCTCTCCGCCGGGCTCACCCACGAGCTGAACAATCCGGCGGCGGCGGCGGTCCGGGCCACGTCGGCGCTGCGCGGCCGGGTGGCCAAGATGCGGCACAAGCTCGCCATGATCGCCGACGGTCGGCTCGACGGGCGGCGCCTGCACGACCTGGTCGCGTTGCAGGAGGAGGCGGTGAAGCGGGCCGCCGCCGCGCCCACGCTGTCGCCGCTGGCGGCCAGCGACGCCGAGGACGAGCTGGCCGACTGGCTCGACGAGCGCGGCGTACGCGGGGCCTGGGAGCTGGCCCCGACGCTGGTGGCCGGCGGGCTCGACACCGGCTGGCTGGCCCAGGTCGACGCCGCGGTCGGCGGCGACGACCTGGAGTCGGCGGTGCACTGGATCACCTACACCATCGACACCGAGCTGCTGATGGGCGAGATCGACGACGCGGTCACCCGGGTGTCCGGGCTGGTCGGCGCCGCGAAGCAGTACTCCCAGCTCGACCGCGCGCCCTTCCAGACGGTGGACGTGCACGAGCTGCTCGACGCCACGCTGGTCATGCTCCAGGCGAAGATCCCGGCGGGTGTCCGGGTGGTCCGGGAGTACGACCGGAGTCTGCCCACGGTGTCGGCGTACGCGGCCGAACTCAACCAGGTCTGGACGAACCTCATCGACAACGCGCTGGGCGCGATGGCCGGCGAGGGCACCTTGACGGTGCGCACCGGCCGCACCGACGAGCGGCTGACCGTGGAGATCGCCGACACCGGTCCGGGCATCCCACCGGCGGTCCGGCCGCGCATATTCGAGCCGTTCTTCACCACCAAGGCGGTCGGCGAGGGCACCGGTCTCGGGTTGGACATCTCGTACCGGATCGTGGTCAACAAGCACCACGGCGACATCCGGGTCCGGTCGGAGCCCGGCGACACCCGGTTCACGGTGCTGCTGCCGCTCACGCCGGCCTGACCGGGCGCGGCCGGCCCGTGCCCGGGTCCGGCCGCCCGGCCGATGCCGGCCGGGCGGCCCGCGACGGCGGTCAGAACAGCGTGGCCGGGCCGACCGGGGCCGGCTCGGGCGGTGGCGCCAGCTCGGGCAGGCGGGCGCGGACCTGGTCGTGGAAGCGCCGGGCCAGCTCGGGGGCGTCCGCGTTGTCCGGCGTGTGCACGAACACGGTCGGCGAGCGGCCCTCGCGCAGCCAGCCGACGACCACGTCCAGCCACGGCTGCCAGCCCTCGACCGTCGCGGCCGGGTCGTCCCGGCCGAGGTAGCGCACCACCGGCCGGTCGGTCAGCGCCCCGGTGCGTCTCGGCAGGCGCGGCTTGCGCGTCCACGCCTCCCGCTCCGCGTCGCTGGTCGGCGGCGTCCGGAAGAACGCGGTGGTGTCGAACGGGACCCACTCCGCGTCGGCCCGGCCGAGCATCCGCTCCAGCGGCCGGGCCGCGTCGGGGTCGGTGAAGAAGGCGGGGTGTCGGACCTCGACCGCGTAGCGGTGGGTGGCGGGCAGGGTACGCAGGAACCGGTCGAGGTCGGGCAGGTCGGTCGGGCCGAACGAGCCGGGCAGTTGCACCCAGAGCATGTGCGCCCGTGGGCCGAGCGGTTCCATCGCGTCCAGGAACGCCCGCAGCTCGGCCTCGCCACCGGTGAGGCGGCGCTCGTGCGTGACCACCTTGGGCAGCTTCGCCAGGAAGCGGAACTCCGGGTCGGTCTGTTCCGCCCAGGACGCCACCGTCTCCCGGGCCGGGGTGGCGTAGAACGTGGTGTTGCCCTCGACCGCGTCGCACCAGCCGGCGTACGCGTGCAGCCGCTCGCCGGCCGGCAGCGGGTGCGGCAGGAACCGGCCTGCCCAGGACCGGTGGGTCCACATGGCACACCCGACGTGCAGCCGCATCCGGTCTCCTCCCGCGCCGCGTCGGACGGGGACCGCCCGAGCCGGTGCCCACCGTATCCGGCTGGGACATCGGGCCGTATCTCGGCACCGGTCACCGTGCGTGACCTCGGCGGAGGAACAATCGGGTCCGAGCCGTTATACCTGAGCGTCATATTTATGACTCTCAGGTATAACGCTTCACGCCCTGCGATGCCGCCGGCCCCGACCCGCCGGGAACCAGCCCCGGGGGCGTCGACTCGCAGCCGCGGATCAGAGCGCGGCGGTACGCGTCACGGCCGCTCCACCCGCGTCGGGTCGCCCCGGACCAGCTCGTCGTGGGTCCGCCAGCGGGCCGTCGCGCCGTCGCGCCGGGTGGCCTCGTCGTCCTCGGCGACCCGCCGGCGCAGCAGCTCGACCGCGATCCGGCGGTTGAGGTGCAGGTGCCGTTCGGTATCCACCACCACGGTTCGGCCGGAGGGCCGGTGGGTGGCCCGGACGGCCGTGCTGGCCTTGTTCCGGTGCTGCCCGCCGGGTCCGCCGGTGCGGCAGGGCACGAACGCGACGTCGCGTTCGTGGAACGGCGTGCCCTCGGCGTCGGCCCGGTACGGGCGGGCGGTGACGTACCAGTTCTTGCGCCCGTGGCCCGGCCGGTAGGGGCTGGGCGCCTGCCAGCAGAGCGTGCCGGTCCAGCCGGCGGCGAACTCCTCCGCGCCGGCACCGGTGATCCGCAGCCGCACCGACCGCCAGGTGCCCGGCCGGTCACCCGGCACGCTCTCCACCCGGGTCGTGCCCAGGCGATGCCGGGCGGCGTCGGCCTCCAGGCGGGACAGCAGCCGGGCCAGCGCCCACGCGCACTCCGCCGGGCCGTGCCCGGCGGACAGGAACAGCTCCGTCACCGCCGCCCCCGGCGGCGACCCGGCGCGACATCAGGCGTCTTGTAGGTGACCAGGGGCACCGTGGTGGTGACCGGCGTGGCCAGACGGTGCGCCACCAGGTCTTCGATCACCTGCTCGATCCGCTTGTACGCGGTGGGCGCCTCCTCGAACAGCAGTTGCCGGTCGCCGCACACCACGATCGAGCCGACCGGCGTGCGACGCAGCTCCTCGACGGTGTGCTTGGCCTTGCCCCGGCGCAGCGCGTCGGCGCGGGACATCTTCCGGCCGGCGCCGTGCGCCACCGAGTGGTTGGCGTCCGCGCCGGCATGCGCGGCCACCAGGTGGGACGGGGTGCCCCGGGTGCCGGCGACCAGCACGTCCCGGCCGTCGCCCGGGGCCGCGCCCTTGCGGTGCAGGTAGTGCCCGTCACGGCGTTCCACCAGGTTGTGGCACTGGTCGACGACCGGCTCGGTGGGCTCGGCGCCCAGCGCGTACGCGACCCGGGCGGCCAGCAGCCGCCGGTTGAGCGAGCCCCACCGGACGGCGTCGTCGTGCCGGGCCAGGTAGGCGTCCGGATCGGGCGCGGGGCCGGCGCCGTGCGTCTCGGTGTGCTCGCGCAGGATCATCTCGCCCAGCCCGCGTGACCCGGAGTGCACCACCAGCACCAGGTCGCCGGTGGCCAGCCCGAGCCGCTCGGCGTGCTCCGGCGCGGCGAGCGCGCCGACGCGGGCCAGCTCGACGAAGTGGTTGCCCCGGCCGACCGTGCCGAGGCCGTCGAGGTGGCCGGTGGGCACGTCGCCGGTCAGCACCGACCAGGCCGGGTCGTCGGCGTCCCGCTCGGGGTGCAGCGCACGGTCCAGGTCGGGGAAGCGGGCGGCGAGCCGTTCCGGTACGGCTCGGCGCAGCGCGATCGGGAACACCGCGATGCCGCACCCGATGTCGGAGCCGACCAGGAACGGGTAGAGCACTGTCGAGGCCATGGCGGCGCCGATCGGGGCGCCCTTGCCGGGGTGCAGGTCGGGCATGGCGGCGACGTGCGTCATGCCGTCCAGCGCGGCGACCTGGTGGCACTGGTCGAGTGCGGCGGACTCGATCCAACTGCCGGGGGAGGAGAAGACGGAGACGGAGGCAGGCACGGACCGTCACCCTCCCGGACCCCGCCGCGCCCGGCAACCGACTTTCGTCGACATCGGGTCACCGGCTCCATAGACTCCGGTCGTTCTGGTACCACGAGTCCAGGGAGGACCCACGTGTCGAGCGAAACCCGACCGCACGCCGCCCCGCTGCTGGCCCGCCTCGCCGGGGTGACGGTGGCCGCCGTCGCACTTGTCGCCGGCTCCGCCGTCGCCGCGAGCGCGGCCCCGGCCGCCGACCCCGCACCGACCAAGGGGCCGTGCGCGTACACGCCGACGCCGGACGAGCCGGCGGCCCGGCCGGTGCCGCTGCCGCCGGACCCGCGCCGTACGCCGGACCGGGGCACGGTTCGGGTCACGCTGCGCACCAACCAGGGGCCGATCGGGCTGACCCTCGACCGCGAGCAGGCGCCGTGCACCGTGCAGAGCTTCCTGCACCTGGCCCGGCACCGGTTCTACGACCGGACGCCCTGCCACCGGCTCACCGCGTACCCGACGTTGACGGTGCTCCAGTGCGGTGACCCGTCCGGCACCGGCGAGGGCGGCCCGGGTTACCGGTACCGCGACGAGCTGCCCACCGACCTGCCGCCCGCGCCGACCGACCCGACCGGTGTACGCCGCCTCTACGCCCGCGGCACGCTGGCCATGGCGAACGCCGGCCCGGACACCAACGGTAGCCAGTTCTTCCTGGTCCAGGCCGACTCGGCGCTGCGCCCGAACTACACCGTCTTCGGGCGGGTCGACGCGGCCGGACTGGCCACGCTGGACCGGATCGCGGCCGGCGGCATCGCCGCCACGCCGGAGGACCCGGCGCCGGTGGACGGCGCGCCCGCCCAGCCGGTGGAGATCTGCAAGACCACCCGGGGCCGCTGACGACGCCGGCCCGGCGGGGCGGCTGACGTCCCGCCGGGCCGCCGGGCGGCTGTCGTCGTCCCGCCGTCCCGCCCGGTAGCCTGCGGCGGTGACGCACGAGCGGGAGATCACCGAGCCGGTCGACCTGTGCCGCCCCGACGGGCGGTTGAACCCGGCGGCGGTCGGGTGGAGCCGCCGCCCGCTGCACCGGTCGAACCTGCGCGGCTGGGGCCGGGCCAAGCGGTGGGAGCACTGGGGCGTGGTCACCCCGACGCACATCCTCGGCCTGGTCGCGTCCTCGCTGGACTATGCCGGCGTGCAGAGCCTCTACCTGCTCGACCGGCGGACCGGCCGGGAGACCGTCACCGAGGCGGTGGTCCCGTTCGCGCGGGGCGCGGTGTTGCCGCCGGTCAGCGGCGTGGGAGCGGTCCGGGCCCGTGGTGGCGGACTGGTCGTCGAGGTGGACCAGGGACCCGAGGGCAGCGCTGTCCGGGCCACCGCGCCCGGTGTCGAGGTCGACCTGACGGTGCCGCTGCCACCGGGGCACGAGTCGCTCGGCGTGGTGGTGCCGTGGAGCACCCGCCGGTTCCAGTACACGGTCAAGGACGTGGGCCGCCCGGTGCACGGCACCCTGCGGGTGGACGGCACCACGTATCCGGTGGGGGAGGGGGCGTTCGCGGCGCTGGACCACGGTCGCGGCAAGTGGCGGTACGCGGTGCGGTGGAACTGGGCGGCGGGCAGCGCGCCCGGCCGGGCGATCCAGCTCGGCGGGAAGTGGACCGACGGGACCGGCTCGACCGAGAACGCGGTCTTCGTCGACGGGCGGCTGCACAAGATCGGCGCGGACCTCGCCTGGCGGTACGACCGGGCCGACTGGCTGCGGCCGTGGCGGATCACCGGCGACCGGGTGGACGTCACCTTCCATCCGTTCCACGAGCGGGTGGGGCGCACGAACCTGGTGGTGCTGGCCGGCGAGACCCACCAGTGCTTCGGGCACTTCACCGGCTGGGCCGCCACCGACGACGGTGCGCGGGTGGACCTCGACGGCCTGGTCGGCTGGGCCGAGGAGGCGCGTAACCGCTGGTGACACGCGTCCCCGCCGGGGTCGGCGGGGACGCGTGGCCGGGCGGTCAGGCCGGCAGTCGCCAGACCTGGTTGGCGCCGCCGAAGCAGTCCCAGATCTGCAACCGGGTGCCGTCGGCGGAACTGTTGTCGGTGGCGTCCAGGCACCGGTTCGACACCGGGTTGCGCAGCGTGCCGTTGCTCTGCGCCTGCCAGACCTGCGCGCCGGTGCCGTTGCAGTCCCAGAGCTGGATCTTCGTGCCGTTCGCGGTGCCGGCGCTGGTCACGTCGAGGCACTTGCCCAGCGACCGCAGGGTGCCGTCGCCGCCCACGGTCCAGCTCTGCGCGGCGGTGCCGTTGCAGGAGTAGAGCTGGACCGCGGTGCCGTTGGCGGTGCCGGCGGCGGCGACGTCGACGCACTTGCCGCCGATGCCGGTGATCGGCCCGGTCCGCCCGGACGGCGGTAGCGTGGTGCCGCCGCCGGTGACCGTGTCGTAGATGGCGCCGACCAGCGATGTCGCGCCGGTGGTGTCCTGGGACAGCTCCCAGTTCATCATGCCGCCGGCGTTCGCCAGGGCCCACTGCGTCTTGCGCTTGACCGTCGGGATGCCGTTGTAGCACTGCTGCGCGCCGCCGGCCGTGGTGCAGTCCCGGTTGGCGTTGGCCGGGTCCATGCCGACAAGCGCCGCGTACGTGTAGTAGCCGGGCCGGCTGTAGAACGGCACGCCGAGCACCGCCTTGGCGGCGGGCAGGCCGCGCGCCTTCCACCCGTTCACGGCGGCGATCGACCAGTCGTAGTTGGCGTGCGGGCTGCCGCCGTCGTACGCCATGATGTTGAGCCAGTCCACCGAGCCGAAGACCGCGGTGGGTACGCCGTTGACGTAGTAGCCCTCGGCGACCACGGCGGCGGTGAGCAGTTTGCCGCGGCTGTGCAGGGCGCTGCCGAGCTGCTGCATCAGCAGTGTGTAGTTGCTGGCGGACGCGCCCGGGTCGGGGTATTCCCAGTCGATGTCGACCCCGTCGAGGTTGTACTGGTTGACGAAGGCGACCACGTTGTTCACGAACGCGCCGCGGGCGCCGGAGTTGGCGGCGAGCGCCTCGAACGCGGAGTCGTCGCCGTCGTTCCAGCCGCCGATGGCGATGGAGACCTTGACGTTGTTGGCGTGCCCGAGCGAGACCAGCGAGGAGAGTTTGCTCGGGTTCTCCACCGCGCGCAGGCTGCCGTCGCCGTTGGGCAGCACGAAGGCGTAGTTGACGTGGGTGAGTTTGCCGTACTGGATGCTGGTGACGCTGCCGCTCCACGACGGCATGTAGCCGACGCTCTTGAAGCCGTTGGGCAGCACCACCGCCTCGGCGGCGGAGGGGGTGAGGGCGAGCGTCGCGGCGGCGGTGGCCAGCGCGAGCGCACCGGCGGCGAGGCGGCGCCGGAGGTGGGGTGTGGGCATCGAGGGCCTTCCCGGGGGACGGGGGCGGACAGGGGGTGTTCCTCGAGGTGGACCAAATATTAAAGACTATTAACTAAGCCGTCAATGATGGGCTTAGATGAGTCAGGCGGCGTACGCGGAGAGTTGCGCGAGCTGTCCGGCGGGCCAGCCGGTGTTGCCGGTGAACCGCACCCGCAGGTACCGGACCGGGGCGGCGGTGAACGTCAGCGTCGCCTGGTTGCCGGTGGCCGGGTCGAACCGGACGCCGACCGGCCCGGTCAGCGTGGTGAACGTCGTGCCGTCCGTGCCGCCCTGCACCGCGAGCGTCTGGGTCCGGGCCTCCCAGCCGGCCGGCAGCGCGAGCACCAGGCGGGCCACCGGCCCGGTCGCGCCGAGGTCGACCTGCCACCACTGCGGGAACGCGCCGTTGGCCGACTCCCAGTACGTGCCCCGGTCGCCGTCGACCGCGTTGCCCGCGCCGAACGGCCCGTTCTGTTGGCTGCTCGCCGACGCCGGCCGACCGGCCGCCAGGTCGCCGCCGGGCGGCTGCCCGCCCCCGGTCACCGGCGGCGTGGGCCGCACCGCCGTGAGCGCCAACTGGCCCTTGAGCATCCGGCCACCGTCGGCGGTGATCCGCAGGTAGTAGTCCGCCGAGCAGGCGGTGCCGTCCTCGTCGAGCGCCCGGATCCCGGTCCCGGCCGGGGTGGCCGCCGCGGTCTCGCTGGTCTTGGCGATCTGGTTGCCCTCGTTGAACTCGTCGAACATGGACACGTAGAGGCCCTGCGCGCCGAGCCGCACCATGTTGTAGAGGTGCCGCCAGTAGAAGTCGCCGTGCCGTCGGTGGCCGGCGGACAGGTCGCCCGGCATCACGCAGGGCTGGTAGTCGATGCCGTGCGCGGCGCAGTCGGCCAGGTCGGGCGCGTTGACGTTGGCGAGGAACCAGTCCAGCCCGTCGAGCGTGCCGGTGCGCCCGACCATCCACGGCGACAGCATGTCGAACGCGTGGTAGACGTCGGCGAAACCGGGGCGGGAGTCGTTGATCCCCTGCCGCCAGTACGTCGGCACGCCACCGATGACGTAGCAGCCCTGGGCCTTGAGCCACCGCACCACGTCCAGGCAGGCGGCGGGCGCGAACGGCCGGCCGTCGTCGGCGAAGCCGAACCCCCACACGCAGACCACCGGCTTGCCGTTCTGCCGGGCGTACGCCGGTGAGGCGGTGTGCGCCGACATCTTCGTCGCCCAGTCCTCCTTGAGCTGCGACTGCATCGCCGTCCAGCCGGTCACGTCGTACATCACGTAGAACTTGCGGCCGAACCGCTCCGCCGCCGAGCGGACCTTCACCGCCATCGCGTCGCGGGTCGGCCCCTCGTCGCCGAACGGGTTGAACCGCTGTAACGCCGCGGTGTCGCAGCCGTACTCCTGCATCCAGCGGAAGTGGGTGTCCACGGTCTGCTGGTCGTAGGAGGAGAAGAGCGTGGCCGGCCGGCCGTCGCCGAGGTTCGGATAGGCGGTGGGGTAGCCGCGGGCGTACTCCCGCATGTCCGGCCAGGACACGATCGTGGTGTTCGACGGCGAGGGGGACTGGAACCGGTCCCGGCTCCAGTGCCACCAGCCGCCGATCGGGGCCCCGTCGCCGGGGCAACTGAACCAGCCCTGGTAGCCGACGGAGACCTTGCCGACCACGTCGCCGGGAGGACTGGCGGCGGCCGCGGGGGCGGGGGAGAGCGCGAGGTCGGGCAGCGCGGCGAGCGCGGACCCGGCCACCACGGACCGGATCAGGGTACGGCGGGTGGGCGCCATGTGGACCGCTCCTTCGAGGGGAGGAAGAAATTGACGGTCATCATGACAGCGCGCGACATGAAACTGCAATACTCAGACAGGTCGATGAAACAAACAGCGTGAGGGGCGGCCCGCCGGTGGCGGACCGCCCCTCGATCGTGCGTCGGTCAGGCGACCGAGGCCGGGAACCGCTCCCAGACCCGGTGCGCCGCCATCAGTTGCCGCACCGACTCCAGCGCCTCCGCGCCGGAGCCCCCGGTCACCACGCCCGGCGAACCGGCCACCCCGGCCAGTCGCAGCACCTCGGCGCCGGCGCCCCACGCGCCGATCGCCTTGGCGTGCCGCCACGCCTCCTCGACCAGCAGCGACACCCGCGGGTCGACGGCGGTCGCACCCGGCGCGCCGGCCTTGGCGTCCCGCGCCGGCAACGCGTCCGGCGCCGGCGCCGGCGCACCGGCCAGCAGGACCGCGTCGAACTCGACGGAACGGGCCGTGGCGAACGTACGCTGCACCGGCAGCCCGCCCACCGTGCCGCCGTGCGCGGCGATCAGCAGCGGCACCATGCCGGCCGCGAACACCGCGCGCTGGACCTGCGCGACGTCGTCGAGGTCACCGTCGGCGTCGACCACGATGCCCACCATCCGGCCGTCGGCCGGCCACTCCTGGCCGACCTGGGACAGCGCCGGACTGGGCTGCACCTCGGCCAGCGGCACGGTCGGCTGCGGCGCGGGCAGCCCCAGGCCGGTGGCGACCTGCTCGCAGAGCACCGGGTCGATATTGGCCAGGCACTGGAGCTGCCGCTCCTTGATCGCCTGGTGGTAGCACTTGCCCAGCTCGAACGTGTACGCCCGGATGATGTGCTCCTTCTCCACCGGCGACATGCTCGCCCAGAAGAGCCGGACCTGGCTGTAGTGGTCGTCGAAGGAGGCCGGCGCGGCCCGGACCTTCGGCGCCTCGGCCACCGTCACCGGCACGTCGACGAACGCGTGCTCCCGGTCACCGGCCGGGAACGGGTTGCCGCCGTCGAGCGAGTTCGGCCGGTAGGGCGCCACCCCGGCGTGCACCGCCTGCTGGTGGAAGCCGTCCCGGAGCATGTCGTTGACGTCGGCGTGCGGCCGGTTGATCGGGATCTGGGTGAAGTTCGGCCCGGCCAGCCGGGTGAGCTGGGTGTCCAGGTACGAGAAGAGCCGACCCTGCAACAGCGGGTCGTTGGTGACGTCGATGCCCGGCGGCAGGTGCCCCAGGTGGAACGCCACCTGCTCGGTCTCGGCGAAGAAGTTGCGCGGTGTCTTGTTGAGGGTGAGCGTGCCGATCGCCTGCACCGGCGCCAGCTCCTCCGGCACGATCTTCGTCGGGTCGAGCAGGTCGATCCCGGCGAACGTCTCCTCCGGCGTGTCCGGGAAGACCTGGATGCCCAGCTCCCACTGCGGGTACGCGCCGGCCTCGATGGCGTCGTACAGGTCGCGGCGGTGGAAGTCCGGGTCGATGCCGTTGATCAGCTGCGCCTCCTCCCACTCCAGCGAGTGCACCCCGAGCTTCGGCTTCCAGTGGAACTTGACGAGCACCGTCGCGCCGGCGTCGTCGACCAGGCGGAACGTGTGCACGCCGAAGCCCTCCATGGTCCGGTAGGACCGCGGGATGCCCCGGTCGGACATGTTCCAGATGGTGTGGTGCTGTGCCTCGGTGTGCAGCGAGACGAAGTCCCAGAACGTGTCGTGCGCGCTCTGCGCCTGCGGGATCTCCCGGTCCGGGTGCGGCTTGGCGGCGTGGATGATGTCCGGGAACTTGATCGCGTCCTGGATGAAGAAGACCGGCATGTTGTTGCCGACCAGGTCGAACGTTCCCTCGTCGGTGTAGAACTTGGTGGCGAAGCCCCGGGTGTCGCGGACCGTGTCCGCCGACCCGCGCGAGCCCAGCACGGTCGAGAAGCGGACGAAGACCGGCGTCTCGCGCCCCTTCTTCAGGAAGCCGGCGCGGGTGACCTGCTCGGCCGCGCCGTTGGCGACGAAGACACCGTGCGCGCCGGCGCCGCGGGCGTGCACCACCCGCTCCGGGATCCGCTCGTGGTCGAAGTGCATGATCTTCTCGCGCAGGTGGTGGTCCTGGAGCAGCACCGGGCCGCGCGGACCGGCCTTGAGCGAGTGGTCGGTGTCGCGCAGCCGGGCGCCGTTGGCGGTGGTGAGGTACGCCCCCTGCTGCCCCTTGGCGATCTTCGGCACGCCGGTCTCCGCGCCGGTCGGGGTACGCGTGTCCGGCGCGCCCTGCTCGTCCGTGGGCGGCAGCGGGCCGTGCGGCGCGGTCGGCTCCTCGAGCGATGGTGGGGCGCTGCCCGGCGCGCCCGGTACGTCCGGCGTCAGCGCCTCGCCGACCTTCTCGACGGCGGCCTCGACGACACCCTTGACGACCTGGGCGGGCTTGCTGGATTCCATCAGGACCTGTCCTCCGTTGCGGTGAAATGACCGGCCCCTCCGGCCCTACCCCCGAGGGGGCGGGACAAACAAGGATCACCCGGGCGGATGTCCCCGGTGCGGCACGACCACCGCGGTCACCACCAGCCCTCGCTCCACCAGCCAACGGCCGTCGAGCACGTCCAACGGCGGCCCGCCGTCGGTCCGCGTACCGTCGATCAGCACCCGGGCGGTGAACCGGCCGGTCGGGTCCAGCGTCAGCTCCGCCTCCTCGAAGCCGAGCCACCGGCTGGTCAACGGGTACCACGCCTTGTAGACGGACTCCTTCGCGCTGAACAGCAGTCGGTCCCAGTGCACGCCCGCGTCGGCGGCGCGCAGCCCGGCCAGGTGCGCCGGCTCGCCGGCGACGGTGACCGCGTCGGCCACCCCCTCGGGCAGCGGCCCGTGCGGCTCGGCGTCGATGCCCAGCCCGGCCAGCGCGGCGGCCGGGGCCACCACCGCCGCCCGGTACCCGGCGCAGTGGGTGATGCTGCCCACCACACCGGCCGGCCAGAGCGGCTCCCGCCGGGGGCCGGGGCGGATCGGGGCCGGCGGGTGCCCGAGCCGGGCCAGCGCCTCCCGTGCGCAGCGCCGGGCGGTGACGAACTCCTGACGGCGGCTGGCCACCGCGCGGGCCACCAGGTCCTCCTCCCCGGGGTACGGCTCGTCGCCGGCCCGGTCGGCGAACGCCTCGACGGCCACCGCCGCCGACGGCAGCAACGCCTCGATCACGGGGTGCCGCCGAGGATCCGCCGCATCGGGCGCGGCTCGTCGCCCCGGCGGCCCCACTCCCGCGGGTAGCCCAGCGACACCTCCTCGAACCGCACCCCGTCGTAGTGGGTGGTGCGGGGGATGTGCAGGTGGCCGTAGACCGCGACGGCGGCCCGGTGCCGCACGTGCCAGTCGGCGCTGCGCTCGGTGCCGCACCACTGCGCGAACTCCGGGAACCAGAGCACGTCGGTGGGCTGGCGGACCAGCGGCCAGTGGTTGATCAACACGGTCGGCAGCGCCGGGTCGGTCGCCGCCAGCCGCCGTTCGGTCGCCGCCAGCCGCGCCCAGCACCACGACTCCCGGTCCGGGTACGGGTCGGGATGCAGCAGCATCTCGTCGGTGCACACCACCCCGGACTCGTACGCCACCCGCAGCGACTCCTCCTTGGTGGACGTGCCCGGGGCCCGGAACGAGTAGTCGTAGAGCAGGAACAGCGGGGCCACGGTGACCGGCCCGTCCGCGCCCCGCCACACCGGATAGTCGTCCTCCGGGGTGAGCACGCCCAGGCCCCGGCACATGGCGACGAGCGCCTCGTAGCGTGCCACCCCGCGCAGCGTCACCGGGTCGGTGGGATGGGTCCACAGCTCGTGGTTGCCGGGCGCCCAGACCACCCGGGCGAACCGGTCGCGGAGCTGCGTCAACGTCCGCTCGATGTCGGCGAACAGCTCACCGACGTCGCCGGCCACGATCAGCCAGTCGTCCGCCGACTCCGGCCGCAGGCCGTCCACCACCGCCCGGTTCTCCGGGTACGACACGTGGAGATCACTGACCGCGTACAGCGCACCCGTCATTCGGCCGATCTTGCCAGCGACGGTCCCGAATGGCCAGGCGCGGGAGGGCGGTGTTCAGCCGATCAGGTCGGCGACCCGGTCGACGGCGCGCAGCAGCTCCCGCGCGATGCCCGGCTCGGCCGCCGAGTGGCCCGCGTCCGGCACGATCCGCAGTTCCGCCTCCGGCCACCGGCGGGCCAGGTCGTACGCGGACACCGGCGGGCAGCACAGGTCGTAGCGGCCGTTGACGATCACGGCCGGCAGGTGGCGGATCCGGTCCACGCCGTCGAGCAGTTGCCCCTCGGCGAGGAAGCCGCCGTGCACCGCGTAGTGCGACAGGATCCGGGCGATCGGCAACGCCCGCTCGTCGGCGGTGAAGTGGTCGAGCGCCGCCGGGTCGGGTCGCAGCGAGGAGTTCACCGCCTCCCACCGCCCCCAGGAGCGCGCGCAGGCCCGCGCCACGTCGGCGTCCGGGCCGTGCAACCGCCGGTGGTAGGCGGCCAGCACGTCGTCGCGTTCGGCCGGCGGGATCGGGGCGACGAACCGCGCCCACTCCTCGGGCTGGAGGTGACGCAGGCCGCCCTGGTAGAACCAGTCCCGCTCGCTGCGCCGCAGCAGCAGCACGCCGCGCAGCACCAGGCCGGTCACCCGGTCCGGGTGCGCCTGCGCGTACGCCAGGCCGAGCGTGACCCCCCACGAACCGCCGAACACCAGCCACCTGTCGATGCCGAGCCGCCGCCGGATGGTCTCCAGGTCGGCCACCAGGTGCCCGGTGGTGTTGGCCCGCAGCTCGCCGAACGGGGTGCTGCGGCCCGCGCCGCGCTGGTCGAACAGCACCGCGCGGTAGCGCCCGGGATCGAAGAACCGCCGCGCCGCCGGCACCAGACCACCGCCGGGCCCCCCGTGCAGGAACACCACGGGTACGCCGTCCGGCCGGCCGACCTCCTCCACGTGCAGGACGTGGCCGTCACCGACCGGGAGCCGGTGGGTGGCGTACGGCTCGACGGGCGGGTGGAGGGCGACTCCGGTCATGCCCGGTGATTCTGCCCGCCCGACCCGCGTCGCGTGGGCCGGCTCAACAGGCGACGTTGCCGCCGAGGTTGTCGAGCAGCGCGTCGGCGACCCAGCCGGAGACACCGGTGGTGGTGTCCCGCAGGTAGGTCCAGGTGTAGGTGGTGTGCCCGTTCGCGCTGACCCGGTCGCCGCTGGCGAAGCAGTGGAAGTCGACGTTGTGGCTGAGCTGGCCGTAGCCCAGGGAACCACAGGTGGTGTGCGGGCCGCTGCGGATGTTGACATTGGTGGCGTTGAAGAGCTGGCCGAACTTGGTGTCCACGTTGGAGTGGGAGTGGCTACAGCTCGCGCTGGCCGGCGCCGCCGCGCCCACCACCGCGACCCCGGCCGCGGCGACGGTCAGGAGCGCCGCCGCGCCTATCGAGGAGGCCTTCCGCATGTCGAACCCCCGAAGTCGAGGCGGCAAATCGATCCACATATTTGCATATCGCAAACGCGGGTGGCAAGGGCGCCGGCCGGTGGCCCCGACCGTCAGGCCGGGGCGCGGACGCCGGTGTCCGGCCCGGTGGTCTCCGCCTCGGGCACCGCGCGGGGTGCCGGCGTCCGCACCGCGAACGCGTCAAAGCTCGGCCCGTCCAGCCGCTCGATGAACGGCTCGGCGCGCGGCCGGTCGACGTCGTCCCGCTCGGCCTCCGCGCGTCCGGCCCGGGGCCGGTCGTTCTCGTCCCGCTCGACCTCCGCCCGGTCGGCGTCCGGCCGGTCGGTGTCGGTCCGCTCGACCGGCACCGGCTCGGCCGCCGCCGCCGCGACGGTCCCCATCAGCCGCGCCGCCACCTGCGGATACTCGGCGGTCTCGCCACCACCCGCGGCCGCCGCCATCACCGCCGCCGCGGCCAGGTCCGCCACCCGCTTCGCCTCCCGCTGCACCCGGGCCCGCGTCTCCTTGGCGTGCTGCTCGGCCAGCTCCGCCGCGCGTCGCGCCTCGTCCAGCCGCCTGGTCTCGGCGGTCAGGTCCCGGCGTACGCCGACCAGCCGTTCCTCCAGCTCGGCGCCGGCCCGCTCGATCGTGGTGATCTCCCCACGGGCCTGCTCCAACTGCTTGCCGACGGTCTCCAGCTCGCCCTTGAGCTGGGTCAACGCCTCCTGCCGCTGCTGGATCTCCCGCTGCACGGCGGTGAGCCGCACCTGGTGCGCCGCGGTCTCCTCGTCGGCCCGCTCACGCACCTCGGTGGCGTACTGCTGGGCCTCGGCGACCAGCGCGGCGATGTCCCGCTCGGCGGCCGTCGCCCGGTCGGCCAACTCCTGCTCGGCCGCGGCCCGCCGCTCGTCCAGCTCGCGGGCCATTGTCGCCTGCCACTGGGCCAGCTCCTGCTGGGCCTTGCTCCGGTTGGCCTGCACCTCCTGCTGGATCTGGGTGCGGGCGGCCTTCACCAGCGCCTCGGACGCGGACCGGGCCTGCTCGACCTGCTGCGTGGTCTGCTCGCTGATCCGCTTCGCCTCCTGCTGGGCCCGGTCGTGCACGGCCTGACCCTCGGCGCGCAGCTTCTCCGCCAGCTCCCGGACCGCGGCCAGCTCCGCCTGCGCGGCGACCCGGCGCTCCTCGTCGGCCCGCTCCCACTCGGCCCGGCGGCCGGACAGCTCCTCCTCCAGCTCGCGCCGGTCCCGGGCGGCCTGCTCCTGGGCCGCGGTCAGCACCCGCTCGGCCTGGGCCTGGACGTCGTCGGCGCGCTTGGTGGCCATCTCGGTGATCTGGCCGGCCTGCTTCTCGGCCAGGTCGAGGATCTGGTCGACCATCGGGCCGAGGTCGCGGAACGACGCCCGGTCCACCGCCGTCGGACGGTCCCGCAGCTCGACCGTCTCCGCCTGCGCCCGCTGCACCTGCGTGGTCAGGTCACGGATCTGGGCGTACGCCCGGTCCCGGGCGGCGGTCAACGCGCCGATCTCGCCGTCCATCTGCTCGACGTACCGGTCGACCTGCCGTTTGTCGTAGCCGCGCAGCGCCGGGTCGAACCGCGGTCGCGCGGACACGTCGTCGTGGGGTGCGAACGGTTCCTCACCGTTGGACATGCGCCATCCTCCGTCGGTTCGCCAGCGCCAGGCCGCGGGGCACGATGAGGCGCAACGGTACCGTGTGCGCGCGCGGCGCTCGCCCCGCCCCCGGCCCGCCGGTCGGTCCGACGGTCAGATCGGGAAGTGCGGATTCCCCGCCGTCAGGCGGATGGTGAAACCGTCGGCGTCCCGGTGGTGGGTCACGTGGTCGCAACTCTGGTGGCTGATCCACAACCCCAGGCCGCCCTCGGTGCCGTCACCGGCCGGCAGCAGCCCGGCGTACGGGTCCTTGGGGCCGGCGCCCCGGTCGTGGACACTCACCACCATCCGGTCCGCCGCGCACCACAACCGCAGGCGCACCGGCGGCCTCCCGTGCCGCGTCGCGTTGCACACCACCTCGCTGACGGCCATCACCAGGTCCTCGACGCCGTCGGGTGGAAGGTGCCCGGGGTCGGCGGCGCGGACCGCCTCGCGGGCGTGGGCCGGCGTCGGGTCGGTCAGCTCGACCAGCGGCGCCGTGTGCTGAACCGGGTCCAGCGGGACCGGCCGGCACTCGGCCAGATAGGTCGACGGCTCGGTGTAGACGCCGGTCGCCTCGTGGCCGCCGTCCGGCCGGGCGATCCGCGGATGGGTGCGCACCACGTCGGCCAGCACGTGCGGCGACGCCACCCGCCGGTCGTAGGCGCAGATGCCCCAGAGCGGGAAACCGTCGTAGGCGTGGTTGATCGCCGACTCGTAGCGGGCCCACGCGTCCCAGGTGGCGCCGAGCAGCGCCGGTGGCAGCTCGCCGACCATCCGGAGCTGCGCCCGGCCCAGCGTGGCCGAACCGAGCCACTCCCGGTAGGCCCGGATCGCCGCGGCGGGCCGGGCGTAGACGCCCCCGCCGGGCAGGAAGGCGACCTCCGCGCCGAGGGGCAACGCCCGGCGCACCAGCTCGGCGTGCGGCGCGTCCAGGCTCACCGCGACGCGTTCGCCGGCCTCGATGCCGCCCAACAGGAACGGCAGCGCCACGGCCAGCAACTCCTCGTCGGAGTCGTAGAGGAGCGCCTCGTGGAAGTAGCCCACGTGGCCGGCCGCCGCGCCGGTCCTCACCGGACCACCTCCACCGGTACCTCGGTCAGGCCCAGCAGCTCGACCAGCCGGGCCGCGGCCGGCCGGCGGGTGCGCAGCACCGCGACCGCGTCGTGTCGACGGGCGTGGTCGCGCAGGTGCAGCAGGCTGCGGTGGTCGACGAAGCGCAGCCGGGTCGCGTCGAACACCAGCCGCCCGGCCGTCGGCCGTGGATCGGCCCGCTCCAGCGCGGCGGCGAAGAGCCGGTGGGCGGTCGGGTCCAGCTCGCCGCCGAGCGCCACCACCGCGTCACCGCCGCCGGCGTACAACCGGAACGGCACGTCGGTGTTGGTCTCCGGATGCATGCAGGCCAGCTCCGCGATCGCCGCGTCGCCGAGCACCCGCCGGTCGTAGGCGCAGACCGCCGACATCGGCCGGTGCCGCAGCCAGTGGTCGATGCGGTGCTCGTAGCGGGCGAAGGCGTCGCGCTGCGCGACGGTGCGGACCAGGCTGGTCGCCTCGGCCAGCACCCGCAGGCCGGTGTGGCCGGCGGCCAGCGCCTCGGTGGTGGCCCGCACGTACGCCTGCACCTGCCGCTCCGGGTCGACGACCTCGTCGTGGCGGTAGGCGTGGCCGACCGGGAACAGCCGCACCGCGCCACCTCGCCGCGCGGCGTCGAAGCCGGGCACCGAGCCCAGTCGACGGGCCACGGTGTCGGCCTCCTCCGGGCCGACCAGCCAGACCTGCTCGCCCGCGGCGAGACCGGTGGTGACCTGCTCGACCGCCCAGGCGTGGAACACCGCCGGGTCGTCGTAGGCGAGGCAGGCATGGCCGTGGCCCGGGTCCGTCACGCCCCCGTCGGTCACCGGCTCCACCTCATCGACCCATCCTATGCCGCGACGAAGTGGAGATCGCGCCAGGCGGTGGCGTCGAGCGGCGGGTCGAGGTGGTCTGACACGCCATGCGGGAACTCACCGGCCCGGCGCGGCCTACCCGGATGGCCTGTCGAGCTGATAGCGGAGACAACTCATCCAAGTTGCGTCTGCCAGCTGTGCGAGCCATGGCGGCGCGGCGGTCAGCGGTCGGCGATGGGGGAGCCGGCCGTGGAGGGAGCGCCGACGCGGCACGGGCCGCCTGAGTCGTTTGCGCTCTCAACTCGAAAGGGAGCTGACGGGGAGAGAGCGGCGCCGGCGGGGACGGGACGGCCGTTTCGCGCGCTGGCGGATCAGGGAAGGGGTCGGGCGATGTCGCGGGCGTGGTCGGTCACGGCGGCGCCGACCACGGTGGCGGTCAGCGGCAGCACCTCCAGGCAGCGACGCACCGCGGCGGCCATCAGCGGGTTCGGCACCCGCATGGAGAGCGTGCAGTGCGGCACCCAGCGTCCCGGCCGGTAGTGCTCCACCACGTCGACGCCGGCCCGGGCCAGCCGTTCGTGCACCCCGGCGTGGTGGGCCAGCAGCTCCGACGTGGGCGCCGGCCCGAGCCAGAGCACCCGTCCGACGAACTGGCCGGCGTGCTGGAACTCCAGGCGCAGCGGCGCGGCCACCACCGTCCCGGCGAGCGCCGCGGCCACCCGTTCCGGGTCGAGGCGGGGCGCGACGGCCAGCGAGACGTGCGGGCGGTGCCGCTGCGCCAGCAGCGACCGCATGCTCGGCACCCCCTCGGACTCCAGCAGGTCCCACAACACCCGGATCCGCCGGGAGGCGTCGGTGTCCAGATACAGCTCCAGCGCCGCGACCACCCGACCACCCTAGGCGGCGAGGTTTGCCGCTCCCGCTGGGCGGTACTGCCCCGGGGGACGACACGAGACGGTGGGGGAGTGAGGCGCACGTGGACGTGAACGACCTGCTGACCGAGGCGTACGGGCGACTGCCGGACCTGGTCGCCGGAGCACTCGACGGGCTCGACCCGGAACAGCTACGGCAGGCCCCGGCGGACGGGGCGAACCCGGTGGGCTGGCTCGTCTGGCACCTGACCCGGATCCAGGACCACCACGTCGCCGACCTGCTCGGCGAGCGGCAGCTCTGGGTCACCGGCGACTGGGCGGGCCGGTGCGGCCTGCGCCCCGATCCGGACGACACCGGCTACGGCCACGGGCCCGCGCAGATCGCCGCCGTGCGCCCGGAGAACGCTGACGTGCTGCTCGACTACCACCGGGCGGTGGTGGAGCGGAGCGTGGCGTACCTGCGCGGGCTGCGTCCGGCCGACCTGGACCGGGTGGTGGACGAGAACTGGGACCCGCCGGTCACGCTCGGTGTCCGGCTGGTGAGCGTGCTGGACGACGACCTCCAGCACGCCGGGCAGGCCGCCTACGTGCGCGGGCTCATCCGGCAGCGCTGACCACCGCCCGCGCGCGACCCAGCGCGGCCTGCCCGAGCAGGAAGCACGCCTGCGCCTCGGGGGAGGTACCCGGGCCGGCGAAGTCCGGCGCGCCGCTGACGCCGGTCACCCGCCCGTACCGGTCCACCCGCCGGGCGGCGGCGGCCAGCAGCTCCGCGCCGGTGTCGAACCACGACGGCGGCAGCCACCCGTCGGCCACCCCGGTCAACGCCGCGTAGCCGAGCAGTTGGGCGGTGTTCGCCTCGCGGAACGTGCCCGGGTCGTCCAGCACGTCGGGAAAGAGGCCGTCGTCGGTGCGGTACCGCAGGCAGGCGGTCAGCACCTCCGCGGCGTGCCCGGCCAGCTCGGCGCGCGTTCCCGCCGGCCAGCCCGACGCCAGGCGCAGCGCCCGGGCGATCCCGGCCACCACCCAGCCGTTGCCGGTGCCCCATGGCTGCGGGCGGCCCAACTCGCCCCGGTCGGCGTCCCACCGGGCCGCGTAGAGGCCGGTACGCGCGTCGTGCAGCCGGCGCCGGTGCCCCGTCACCTGGGCGGCGGCCAGCTCCGTCCGGCCGGTCAGCGCCAGCAGCGGCGCCACCATGTAGACCGTGTCGGCCCACACCTGGCGGCCGTCCAGCAGGTGGAACAGCGTGCCGTCGGCGTCCCGGGGGGCCCGGCGCGTCAGCCAGTCGAGCTGGGCGTCGAGCGCGGCGGCGTACCTCGGATCGCCGGTGTTGATCGCGGCGTGCCGGACCACCTCGCCGCAGGCTGCGCCGTTCACCGCGCCCACCGACCCGGCCGGCTCACCGAGCCGGCCGTCGGGCCGTTGCCGGGTCACCGCGGCGTCCGCGACGAGCGTCGCCGCGTCGAGGCGGCCCAGGTCGAGCAACGCCTGCCCGGTGATCCCCTGCTCCCAGGACTCCCGCTGCATGGTCAGCAGCGCGAGCAGCACCCGGTCGGTGGTGGCGTCAGCGGTCGTCGACATGCCCGTCCGGTACCCGCCCCGGCGGCCCGTCTCACCCGGACCGGGTGAGTTGGACTCACCCGGGCGGCGGGAACGCTGCGGCCACGGGCGGAGCCGCGCGTCGGGCCGCCGCGACGACGCACGAGGGAGGACCGATGAGCACCTCCGCCGCGGAGCACCTCGCCGGGAGGGCGGCCGGCCGGCACCCCGAGTTGCCGGAGACCACCTCCGGCACCATCCGCCTGGACCTGCGGGAGGGCGGCCGGACCGAACACTGGTACCTGAGCATCGACCGGCAGGACGTGCGGGTGGCCCGCTCGGCCGAGGAGGCGGACCTGATGGTCCACGCCGACCGGGAGGTGTTCGACCGGATCGCCGCGGGCCACCTGCACCTCGCCGCGGCGTTCCTGAGCAACGCCATCACCGTGCAGGGCAACCTGAGACTGCTGATGTCGTTGCGCCGGATCTTCCCCGGCCCGCCGGGGGCCCGGCACCCCCGGGACGTGGCCGGCTCCCTCCGCCGGCCGGCGGCCCGATGAAGCAGGAACTGGTCTCCGTCCTCACCGGCAACACATTCGCCATGGGCGACGCGCAGGGCGACATGGAGGTTCACCCGTGCGCGCCGGTCGGCCTGTTCTCCTTCGACACCCGGTTCCTGTCCCGCTGGGTGCTCACGGTCGACGGCGAGCGGTTGCAGTCGTTGTCCCGCGACGACCTGACCTACTTCGAGACCCGCTACGTGCTGGTGCCCGGCGCCGCCAGTCACTACGTGGACGCGGACGTCTCGGTGATCCGTTACCGCTCGCTCGGGGAGACGTTCCACGAGCGGATCATGGTGCTGAACCACGCCGCCGAACCGGTCGACTTCGTCGTACGGATGGAGATCGCCAGCGACTTCGCCGACACCGCCGAGATCCGCCATCCCGCCCCGCGCCGGCCGGCGGCCACCGCCGACCCGGAGCACCGGGAGCTGCGGATCCGCTACCAGCGCGGACGGTTCACCCGGGAGACCCGCGTCTCCAGCACCGCCCCGGTCGAGGTCGACCAGCGGGGGATGACGTTCCGCATCCGGGTCGACCCGAACGGCGCGTGGCACACCGACCTGCACGTCCGAATGATCATCCAGGGCGCCGGGGAACGGGACCTGCGAGCCGACATCGAGGCGCACCGCAAGCGGGTCTGGCAGGGCATGCACGACGACCTGGCCCGTTGGCGCGACCAGGCGCCGCAACTCGTCGCCGAACGCCAACCCCTGGCCGCCGCGTACCGGCAGGCGCTGACCGACCTGGCCGCGCTGCGGTACACCCCCCTGGCGTACGCCGAGCGGGTGCCGGTCGGCGGGCTGCCCTGGGCGATGACGCTGTACGGACGCGACGCGCTGATCACCTGCCTGGAGACGCTGCCGTTCACGCCCGAACTGACGCCGCCGACGCTGCGGATGCTCGCGCTGGTACAGGGCGGGCAACTCGACGACTACCACGACGAGGAGCCCGGCAAGATCCTCGGCGAGCTGCGGTACGGCGAGGCAGCCGCGTTCGACGAGGAGCCGACCGCGCTCTACTACGGGGCGGCCGACACCACGCCGCTCTTCGTCGTCCTGCTCGACGAGTACGAACGCTGGAGCGGCGACGCGGACCTGGTCCGGCAACTGCGGCACCCGGCCCGGATGGCGCTGGACTGGCTGACCGAGTACGGCGACCCGTACGGCGACGGCTACCTGCGCTACCAGCCGCGAAACACGGTCAACGGGCTGGCCAACCAGACCTGGCGCAACTCGCCGGAGGCGATCGTCGACCGGCACGGCGTCGAGCCGCCGTTCCCGCGCGCCACCGCCGAACTCCAGGGGTACGCGTACGACGCGCGGATCCGGGGCGCCCGGTTGGCCCGGGAGTGCTGGAACGACCCGGAGTACGCCGAGCGGCTGGAGGCCGACGCGGCGCGGCTGCGGGAACGGTTCAACCGGGACTTCTGGCTCCCGCAGCGGGGCTACTACGCGCTGGCCCTCACCCCCGACGGGGAGCCGGTCGACGCGCTCACCTCCACCCTCGGGCACCTGCTCTGGAGCGGCATCGTGGAACCCGAGCGGGCCGACTCGCTCGCCGCCCACCTGTGCGGGCCGGCCCTCTTCTCCGGCTGGGGCGTGCGCACGTACGCCGAGGGGCAGCGGCCGTACAACCCGGTCGGCGCGCACCTCGGCGCGGTCTGGCCGTCGGACAACGCGCTCGTCGCGGCCGGTCTGCGCCGCTACGGGTACGACGCGGAGGCCGCCCAGATCGCCGCCGGCGTGCTCGGGATGGCGGAGACGCTCGGCGGGTCGGTGCCGGAGGTGATCGCCGGCTACCCGCGCCGGGTCACCAAGTACCCGGTGCAGCTCCCGGCCGCCGGCCGACCGCAGTCGTGGGCCTCCGGCGGCCTGCTGATGCTGGTCGCGGTCATGCTGGGACTGCGTCCGTGCGGGGACAACCTGCTGGTGGACCCCGCCATCCCGACCGGCTACGGCCGGATCGAGCTGCTCGACGTGCCGGGCCGGTGGGGGCGGGTCGACTCGTACGGCCGGGAACGCGCCAGCGGCCGGCGGCTGCGGGCCGGTACCCGGAACGCGGCCTGACCCCGCTGTCAGCCGGCGCCGCGGCTCGCCGGTGTCGTCGGCTCGATGGCCGGGGACGCCGGCCCGCCCACCGGGGCCGCCGGTGCCGCACCCGCCCGGGCGAGCAGCCGGTCGACGCCCACGAACAGGAGGCCCAGCAGCCAGAACACCGCGGCGAACCCGAGCGCGCTGAGCCCGACACCGTCGTAGCCGAGCTGCCCGGCGTCGAGGAACGGGTACGGATAGCGGTGCACGACAAGCCCGCGCACCAGCGCGAACCCCAGGTACGCCAGCGGGAACACCAGCCACCAGGCCGCGTACCGGGGGCGCAGCCGGCCGCGCCTGTCGAACAGCGCCCAGTCGGCGATCGCGAGCAGCGGCACCACGGTGTGCAGGAGTTGGTTGCCCCACCACTCGCCCGGCTCGCGGTGCGGCTGGGCCATCGCGAACGGGCTCGCCGGATTGGCCAGCACCAGGTGGTAGACCGTGCCGGTGATGGTGATGTAGAGCGTCACCGCGCCCTTGAGCACGCTCGGCGGCTCCGGCCGGCCGCGCGCCGCGCACCAGGCGGCGTAGCCGGTGAGGACGCCGACCGCCACGTTGCTCTGGATGGTGAAGTACGGCAGCAGGCCGGTCACCGTGGCCGGGCCGAGCGCGGTGAGCACGATGCCGGCCACCACGCCGAGGACCACGGCCAGGCGGAGGAGGATCGCCGGTCGGCGACGCCGCGGGGTCACCGGGGCAAGTTACCAGCCGGTCCTCAACCGGCGCGCCGGCCGGTCGGGTCGGGTGCGGCGTCGTCAGGTGTCCGGTCGGCGCCGGAGCCGGGGCCGCCCGGTGTCCGCGCGGCACCGGAGCCGGAGCCGCCCGGCGTCCGCGCGGTGTCGGAGCCGGGGCCGCCCGGCGTCCGTGCCGTGTCGGCGGTGGGGCTGACCGGCGGTTCGGCGGTGGTGGGGGCGGTCGGTGGCCGTACGGTGCCGGCCGGAGGGCCGGACGGCACCGAGGTGGGAACGACACCGGTCGGTGGCCCGCCCGTCGGATGCTCCGCCGGCCCGCTCGGGTCACCCGGCGCCGGGGAGCCGGAGCCGCTCGGCGCACCGGTGCCGTCGAGCAGGGCGGCGCAGTAGCCGGCCACCCGGTCCGGGCCGCCGGCGGCGGCGACCAGCCCGGCGAAGGCCGGGGTGCCCAGCGCACGCCGTCGCTCGGTCCCGGCTACCGCCCGGTACGCGGCGCAGAGCCCGGCCGGGGCGGACGCATCGGGGACGCCGGCGGTGGGACCGGGGACCGGACGGCTCGGGCGGCCCGGGGGCGTGGCCGCGGCCGTGGTTCGGGCGCCGGTGCTGGCGCCGACCGGTGGCGCCTCGTCGCGGGTGGTGCCGGGCAGGTTGCCGGTCACCGCGGCCAGCGCGACGCCACCGGTGAGCGACGCGGCCAGCGTGGCGACGGCGAGCTTGACGCCCAGCAGCCCGGCGAACCGGCGGGCCGGACGACCGCCCGTGGCGGGGCGTCCCGCCGCCGGCCGTCGACCGGGGGCGCCGGCCGCCGGCCGCAGCTCCGGGATGCCGGCCGCCCGACCGATGGCCGGGACGCTCGCCCGGAACGCCGCGACGGCGGCGGCCTCGCCGTCGAGCTCCCCGGCGTCGGGCCCCGCCCGGACGGCATCGAGGAACCTGACCAGCGCGGGGGGAGCGGTCTGCGCACCGTCGGCGGAGCCGGCGAGCAGTCGCTCGACGGTTTCCTGGTCCAGGCGGGATGCGTCCATCTCGTGACCCTCAGCGCCGCCACCTGTGGGAGCGTCACACGTCGGACCCGGCGGGCGGCGTGAGACCGGTCACCCTGACCTGCGCCGCCGCCCCGCCCCGGGGACGGCTGGGGGGTCAGCCCATGGTCTTCGCGCCGTCGATCGACTCGCGGATGATGTCGGCGTGGCCGGCGTGCTGGGCGATCTCGGCGATCAGGTGCAGCAGCACCCGACGGACCGTCCAGGCGGCGCCCGGCTCGAACCACGGCTCGTCGGGCAGCGGATGCGCGGCATCCAGGTCGAGCGTGGTGACCAGCGCGTCCGTCGCGGCGGCCACCCGGTCGAACTCGGCGAGCAACGCGACCAGGGTGTCGCCCTCGTCCATCCGGAACTGGCCGGCCCAGTCGACCGGCTCGCTCCGCATCGCCTCGGCGCCGCCCTCCGCGAAGCGCGCCCAGCTCCGCTCCGTGATCGCCACGTGCTTGACGATCCCGCCGAGGCACAGCTCGCTGGCCGTGCCGCGGAGCGCGGCCTGCGCGTCGTCGAGCCCGGCCACGGTCTGGCGCAGGAAGCCGCGGTGCCGGCGCAGGGCGGCGAGCAGATCGGCCCGCTCGCCGGTGGGCACCCGGTCGGTGACAGCCATGCCATTCGTGACAGCCATGCCGTTCGTCCCTTCGATCGTTCCCGGGTCACGGTACGACCCGGCACCGACAACTCCGGCGATCCACCCCGGAGCCTCCGGTTGCCGGTCCGTCCGGTTCGCGGTGAACTGAACGACATGGGTGTCATCGAGGTGGGCACGTCCTCGTGGGCCGATCAGATGCTGGTCCGTTCCGGCTGGTATCCGCGCGGGGCCAACACCCCCGCCGGCCGGCTGCGCTGGTACGCCGAGCACTTCGCTCTGGTCGAGGTGGACACCTCGTACTACGCCGTGCCGGCGCCGGAGACCACGACGGCGTGGGCGGACGCCACCCCGCCCGGCTTCACCTTCGACGTCAAGGCGTTCCGGCTCTTCACCGGCCACCACACGCCTGTCGACGCGCTCCCGAAGGACCTGCGGCCGGCCGGTGGCCCGAGCCGGATCCGGTGGCGCGACCTGTCCGCCGGGGCGTACGACCAGCTCTGGGAACGGTTCCACGCGGCGCTGGCGCCGCTCGCGGCGGCCGACCGGCTCGGCGCGGTGCTGTTGCAGTTCCCGCCGTGGCTGGCCCGCGGCGACGCGGCCCGGCGGCGGATCCTGGCCGCCGCCGAGCGGTGCCGGCCCTTTCCGGTCACCGTCGAGCTGCGCCACTCCTCCTGGTTCACCGAGGACGCCGTGGTCGACACCGTGACGTTCCTGCGCGAGCACGGCCTCGGATACGGCTGTGTGGACATGCCGCAGGGGCACGTCTCCTCGGTGCCGCCGATCCTGGTCGCCACCACCGACCTGGCGGTGGTCCGGTTCCACGGGCACAGCGACGCCTGGGAGAGCGGCGACAAGCAGGAGCGGTTCCGTTACGCGTACGGCGAGTCGGAGCTGCGGCACTGGTCCGTGCTGCTGCGCGAGCTGGCCGACCAGTGCGCCGAGCTGCACGTGCTGACCAACAACTGCTGCGGTGACCAGGCCCAACGGGACGCCGCCCGTCTCGCCGAGCTGCTCGGGGTGGTGCCCGCCGCCGTGCGTGCCTAGCGTCCGACCGGCCCCCGCGCCGTGGGGCGAGCCCGGGTTTTCCCGGCCGCCGCACGGGTACCGGCCAGGGACGACAGCGAGGGGGGCGAGCAGGTGGACGAACGGCGGGACGAGACGACCCCGGACGGCCGGGACGCCCGGGCGACCCGGGAGGCCGAGGAGGCGCACGGCGGCAGCATGGCCCCGGGCCTGGTGGACGACACCGGGCGACCGGTGACCGGGTCGCCGGTGCCGGACAACGAACCGTCCGCGCCCGGCGCGCCGGGGGAGGACGGCACCGGCTCCTGACCGGGCACCGCGCGGCCGGCGACCCACCCCGATGTGGGTCGCCGGCCGCGCGGTGGGCTCAGCGGCCGGACGCGACCAGATGGCGGCCGGCCGCGCCCACGGCGGCCATCTTGCCGAGGTTCTTCGGCCCGGACATCAGCCCGCCGGCGCGGTCCAGCATGCCGCGGAACACCTGGCCGGGCTTCTGCTGCTCGCTCATGTACGCGGTCATCACGACGAGCGCGCCGGTCAGCGCCGGCACCGCCCACTGGAGCAGCTTCATCTGCCGCTGACTGGCCGCGACGGTGGCCGGCGTGTGGTGGTTCGGTTCGGTGATCCCGTCGACGGGCGGCCCGCCCGCCTTCTCCAGCCGCATGCCGATCAGCCGGCTGTAGCCGGTCACCGCCAGCGCGCCGACGGTCAGCGCGGTCTTCACCGCGCTGGCCTTCCCCACCCCGGACTGCCGGGCCATCCGCGGGGTCTCGGTGACCAGTTCACCGACCGCGCCGGCCAGGTGGGCGCCGATCGCCGCCGCGTTCACCGGGGTCCACCGCGCCCAGCCGGCCGAGGCCACCGGCAGTCGCTGAGTCGTGTCGTCGATTCGTGCCGCCGCGCCGTTGACGCCGAGCGCCCCCATCAGTGAGCCGCCGAACCAGGCCGCCAGGCCCAGGTCGTGCATCGAGCGCAACGCGGTGTGCCGTTCGGACATCTGATCCCCCTCCGCCGTGTTCGGGCGGTGCGGCATACCCGTCCTCGGCCGGCTCACGCCCCCGGGATGCGTCCCGGCAGCGCGCCGGCGAACGCGGCCACCCGGGCGGCCAGCGGCGTCGCCGCGCGGACCCAGGTGAAGTGGTCCAGCGCGGCGCCCGCCTCGGCGACGGTGTAGCGGTGCCGGGTCACCGGCGCGCCGGTCAGCTTGTCGCAGAGGTGGTCCAGCGTCTCGTGCGGCGTGTACTGGTCGTCGTCGACGCTGACCGCGAGCACCGGCGTCCGGATCCGCCGCACGGCGGCCTCCGCGTCGACGCCGTCGAGCGTCGGGAACCGGCCGGTACGGGCGGTGTGCGCCCAGTCGCGGATCACGCCGCTCGCCTGCCGGCCGCCGAACCCCCAGCCGGGCCAGACCCCCAGCAGCCGGGCCACCGCCGCGATGCCCTGGGTGTACGGCAGCACGCCCCAGCCGCGCCGTCCCGGGTAGCGGCGCCACCACGGCAGGCCCACCGCCACCAGCGCCAGCCCGTCCACCCGGCCGGCGTCGTGCAGCGCCTGGTGCAGCACGGCCACCTGCCCGCCGAGGGAGTGCCCGAGCAGCACCCGGACGCGGCCGTCCAGCCGGGGCTTGAGCGCGTCCAGCACCGCGCCGACGTCGGTGGCCAGCTCGGCGTAGCCGTACCGGCAGGTGCGCGCCGGCGCGGGGGTACTCTCCCCGGTGCCGCGCAGGTCCGCCACGATCACCGCGAGCCCGGCGGCGCGCAGCGCGGCGGCGAACGGGCGGTAGTAGCGGGCCCGGACGCCCATCGCCGGCCAGATCACCACCACCGGCGCGCCGGGCGGCCCGGCCGGCTCCGGATAGACCTGGACGCCGAGCCGGGCGCCGTCGACGTCCACGTACTCCTGCGCGTACTCGCCACTCACCGGCCCAGCGTAGCTACCGGCGGGTAGCAAGCGGTGGGTGGACCCCGTCGCGCCGGCCCCGGCCGGTCAGCCGGGCAGCATCCCGGGGCCGAACACCTCGTAGGCGATCCGCCGGGCCGGCACGCCCCGGCGCAGCAGGTCACCCCGGACCAGGTTCATGAACGCGATCGGGCCGCACAGGTGGGCAGTGGCCCCGGCGGCGACCGGGATCCGGTCCGGCTCGACCAGGCCGGCGCGTACCTCCGCCTTCAGCGGGGGCAGTTCGGCGTCGGCGGTGTCCTCGTACCAGAGGTGGACCGCCAGGTTCGGCAGCCGCTCCTGCATCGCGGGCAGTTCGTGCCGCAGCGCGTGGGCGGCGGCGGCGCGGTCTGCGTGCACCACCGTCACCTCGCGGCGCGGGTCCCGCTCGGCCAGGTGCGCCAGCGTGGCCATCGCCGGGGTGAGCCCGATGCCGGCGCTGACCAGCAGCAGCGGCCCGCCGTCACCTGTCGCGTCGACCTCGCCGAACGCCGGGCTCAGCCGGAGCGTGTCGCCCACGGCCACCCGGTCGTGCAGGTACCCGGAGACCAGGCCGTCCGGCGCGCCGGCCTGACCACGGACCCGCTTCACGGTGATCCGCCACTCGGCGGCGCCCGGTCGGCCGGAGAGGCTGTACTGCCGGATCTGCCGTCCCCGACCGTCGTCCAGGTCGACCGCGACCGAGACGTACCGGCCGGGCGTGAAGTCGGGGGCCGCGCCGCCGTCGGCCGGCGCGAGCGTGAACGAGACGACGTCGGCGGTCTCCCGGGCCCGGCCGGTCACCCGCCAGTCCCGCCACACCGGGCCGCCCTCCGGCACGCCCGCGCCGACGTACAGTCGCGCCTCCCGGGCGATCAGCTCGCAGGCGAGCAGCCAGTAGACCTCGTCCCAGGCGGCGGCGACCGCCGGCGTGACGGCCTCGCCGAGCACCTCGGCGACCGCGGCGAGCAGATGCCGGCCGACGATCGGGTACTGGGTGGCGGTGATGCCGAGCGAGGCGTGCTTGTGCGCGATCCGGTCCAGGACCGGCCCCCACGGCAGGCCGGCGGCGTCCCCGGTCAGGTGCCCGGCGTACGCGACCACCGCCGCGGCGAGCGCGGCCTTCTGCTGGCCGGTCGCCTGGTTGCCCCGGTTGAACAGGTCGAGCAGTTCCGGGTGGGCGTCGAACATCCGCCGGTAGAACCGGCCGGTGATCGCCTCGCCGTGGGCCCGGACGGCGGGCAGGGTCGCGGTCACCACGGCGGCGGAGGATTCCGAGAGCACGGCGTGTCTCCTTCTGGCGTCGAACGGGTCGACCACCACGAAACAGGAATCGAAGATTCCTCTTCAGGGTCCAAGGTCCCGGAACGGGCGTGGCGCGGATCACCGTCGATCGGCCCGTGTCACGTACGGCGTCCAGTGACTACTGTCGTGGTGTGAGGCTCAACCGGTCGACCGACATGGCGCTGCGGATCGCCATGCTGACCGCGGCGTCCCCGGTCCGGGCCACGGTGGACGAGTTGGCGACCCGGCTCGCCCTGCCCCGCAGCCACGTGGCCAAGGTGGTGCAACGGCTGCAACGGCTCGGCGTCCTGGTCACCATCCGGGGCCGCTCCGGCGGGGTGGCCTTCGCCGAGCACGCCGGCGACGTGACCGTCGCCGCGGTGGTGCGCGCCTTCGAGGGCGACGACGAGGTGGTCAACTGCGCCGAGCCGGCCTGCCCGCTGGTCACCGGCTGCCGGCTGCGCGGCGAGCTGCGCCGGGCCCAGGCCGCGTTCCTCGCCGTGCTCGACGGCGTACGCCTCGGCGACCTGGTCGACGGCCCGGCCGGCCCGCTCCTGCTCAGCCTCGGCGCCCGGCCGGCCATCCCCTGATGGGCGTCTCGCACCCGGTCTTCGCCCGGCTCTTCGCCCGGGCCAGCGTCGCGATGGACGCCGCCGGCGCAGCCGCGCACCGGGGCCGCCTGGTCGCCGGGTTGCCCGGCCGGGTGGTCGAGGTCGGCGCCGGCAACGGACGCAACCTGCCGCACTACCCGCCGACCGTGACCCGGGTGCTCGCGGTGGAGCCGGAACCCCGGCTGCGCGCCCTCGCCCGGGCCGCCGCGGCCACCGCCCCGGTCCCGGTGACGGTCGCCGCCGGCCTGGCCGAGGCGCTCCCGGTCGCCGACGGCGCCGCCGACGCGGTGGTGCTGTCGCTGGTGCTCTGCTCGGTGCCCGACCAGGCGGCGGCGCTGCGCGAGGCGCGCCGGGTGCTCCGGCCCGGCGGCGAGCTGCGCTTCTACGAGCACGTGGTCGCGTCGACACCGGGCCTGCGCCGGGCCCAGCGTCTCGCCGACGCGACGCTCTGGCCGCTGCTCTGCGCCGGCTGCCACACCGCCCGCGACACCGTCGGCGCGATCCGGGCCGCCGGCTTCACCGTGACCGGGCTGGACCGGTTCCGTTTCCCCGCCTCCGGGATCCCGGCGCCCGCCTCGCCGCACGTGCTCGGCACCGCGACCCGCGCCTGACCGTCCGCCTGCCCATGCGCGGGGACGCCGGCCGGTGACTACCGGCCGGCGTCCCCGGCGCACGCTGGTCGGGTGGCGTCAGCTCACGCTGATCGTGCCGTCCGGGGCGCGGACGCAGGACACGGCGCGGGCGCCGGTCACCGCCGCTCCGCTCAGGCACCGGCCGAGCACCTGGTGGCCGGCGGCGCTCGGGTGCCACGACTCCTGGCAGGTCTGGAAGTAGGTGCCGCAGGCGTTCGCGATCCGCTGGATGTCCAGCTTGTCGTAGCCGGAGAGGCTGGTCACGAAGGTGCCGCTCGGGCCGTCCATCAGCCGGATCGGGGTGGCCAGCGCGTTGGCCGGGCTGCCCGCCGACTCGCAGAGGCGGGCGCCGTCGAACGCCCGCTGCACGTTCAGGTAGACCAGGTCGTCGGCCGGGAACTCGGCGGCCAGCGTGCCGCGCACGGAGCTGACCAGCGTGCCGAGCCCCTGGGAGAAGCGCTGGCCCGGGGCCAGGCTGGCGCGGTGGATGGGGCAGCCGGCCGCGTACCGCTCCGCCCCCAGCGCGCGGAACTTGTCCCGGGTGTCGTCCCGGCTGTCCTCGCTCCAGTAGCTCTGGTCCAGCTCGTACGGCAGCGGGTTGGTGTAGTCCTGGAACACCACCCGGTGCTGGCCGTCCGCGTCGACCTCGTCGAGCGTGGTGAGCAGTTGCCGCAGCGCCGCCGTGGTCTCCGCGGTGGCGGCCGAGAACTGCGCGGCGGTGCCCAGGTCGGCGTCGGTGCACGGCTTCTGCTCCACCGGCCCGCCCAGGTACGCCCAGAACTCCCACCAGCCCGTCCACGCGTCCGCGATGAACCGGTTGGCGCACTTCTCCGCCACGCTGCCGAACGTGAAGGAGCTGTTGTTCGAGCCGAGCCCGACGAGCACCAGGTCGATGTCGTGGGTCCGGGCCACCGAGCGGAGCTGGTCGAGCTGGGCGGCCACCTGCCGGCCCTTGGTCCGGCTGGCCGAGGCGTTGGCGATGTCGTACGGCTGCCCACCCGAGCAGGCCAGGTTGAACCGCGCGGCGATGCCCGGCAGCTCGGCCCGGAACAGCGAGGCGTTCGGTGAGCGGTGGCAGAAGTAGGCGTTGGCGTTCGCCGCCGACCATCCGGGGAAGCCCTGCGCGACGCCGTTGACGTCGACCACCGGGGAGTACCCGCCGGCGCCCTCGCCACTGATGAAGCTGTCACCCAACGCCACCGCGGCGGTGGGCAGCGCCGCGGCGGCGGGCGCGGCGGGCACCACGGCGGCCGGCAGCGCTGCCGTGGCGAGCGCCAGCGCCGCCACGAGCACGGAACGACGGAACACGGACATGCCCCACCTCACCCTCACACATAGAAACGTGAAAGATCCTCTGAGGTGGCGATCACATCACGGGCGTGTGACGGGCGTCAATGCCCGGACACGCGGTCACGACCGGTGTTAACAATCCGCCCGCGAGCGACCGGGAAGACGAGCGGCGGCCCGGTCGTTGTCGGGCAGGGACGCCCTTCCGTCGTCGTCGGACACCGCCGCCGGGGGTGGCCCGCAGGTCGACCGGGCAACACCGCACCCGGGTGCATCGGACCTGTCGGAGCGCCGGGCTAGGCTCGCTGCGGCGCGCCGCGCCCGGCGATCGCCGTGGGACCGCTCACGGTGAACGGCACCACACCGCCGAGACCTGGGAGTACGACCAGTTGACCGCACAGCCTGAGATGCTCTACGGGGCCGACGACCTGACCCACCTGGAGGGCCTCGACGCCGTCCGCAAGCGCCCCGGCATGTACATCGGCTCCACCGACAGCCGTGGCGTGGGTCACCTCGTCAACGAGATCCTCGACAACTCCACCGACGAGGGTGTCGCGGGTCACGCCACCGCCGTCGACGTGATCCTGCACGCCGACGGTTCGGTCCAGGTCGACGACGACGGCCGCGGCATCCCCACCGACGTGCACGCCAAGTCCGGCATCTCCGGCGTCGAGCTGGTGCTCACCCGGCTGCACGCCGGAGGCAAGTTCGGCGGCTCGGGTTACAAGACCTCCGGCGGCCTGCACGGTGTCGGCGCCTCCGCCGTCAACGCGCTCTCCCGCCGCTTCGACGTCACGGTCCGCCGTGCCGGCAAGGTGCACGCCATGTCGTTCCGCCACGGCGTACCGGGGATCTTCGACGGCGACGGCCCGGACGCGCCGTTCACCCCCGGTCCCGGTCTCCAGGTCGTCGGCGCGGTGAAGCGCGGCCAGCGCACCGGCACCTCGATCCGCTGGTGGCACGACCCGCGATACTTCGAGACCGGCGCCAGCCTCGACACCGAGGCGGTCCGGCTCAAGCTGCGCAACACCGCCTTCCTGGTCCCCGGGGTGGCCTACCGGCTGCGCGACGAGACCGGCGAGCAGGCGGTCGAGGAGCGCTTCCACTACCCCGACGGCCTGACCGACATGGTGGAGTTCCTCGCCCCGGCCGGTGACCGCCCGGTCTCCGGCACGCTGCTGGTCACCGGCGAGGGCACCTACCGCGAGAACGCCGCCGACGCCAACGGCGTCATGCAGTCCAACGTGCAGCGTCGCGCCGAGGTCGAGATCGCGTTCCGCTGGGGCACCGGCTACGACCGCACCGTCGAGTGCTTCACCAACACCATCCGCAACGCCCACGGCGGCACCCACCGCAAGGGCTTCGAGCGGGCGCTGGCCCGCACCCTCGCCGAGGCCGCCCGCACCACCCGGGGCCTGCTCAGGCCCAAGGAGGACGCGCCCACCCTGGACGACGTCCTGGAGGGCATGACCGCGGTGGTGCACGTGCGGCTCCCGGAGCCGCAGTTCACCTCGCAGACCAAGGACGAGCTCTCCACCGCCGGCATCACCAAGGTGCTCCAGGGCCTGGTCGAGGCGCACCTCAAGAGCTGGCTGGACGACCGCCGCACCAAGGCCGAGGCCCGCACGGTGCTCCAGAAGATCGTCGACGCGGCCCGGGTCCGGCTCACCCAGAAGCAGCAGAAGGACGCCGCCCGCCGCAAGACCGCGCTGGAGGGCGCGGCCATGCCGGCCAAGCTGGTCGACTGCCGCGCGTCAGGCATCGACAGAAGTGAGTTGTTCATCGTCGAGGGGGACAGCGCCCTCGGCACGGGGCGCCTGGCCCGATCCTCCGAGTACCAGGCGCTGCTGCCGATCCGGGGCAAGATCCTCAACGTGCAGAAGGCCAACCTCCAGCAGGTGCTGGACAATGCCGAGTGCGCGGCGATCGTGCAGGTGCTGGGCGCCGGCTCCGGGCGGACGTTCGACCTGTCCACGCTGCGCTACGGCCGCGTCCTGATCATGGCGGACGCGGATGTCGACGGCGCGCACATCCGGACGCTGCTGATCACGCTCTTCGCCCGCTACATGCGACCGCTGATCGAGGCCGGCCGGCTCTACGCCGCGATGCCGCCCCTGCACAAGATCACCACCAGGGGGCGTAACCCGCAGACCGTCTACACCTACACCCAGGCCGAGATGGAGGCGACGGTCCGCAAGCTGGAGAAGGCCGGCAAGCAGATCGTCACCCCGATCCCGCGCTTCAAGGGCCTCGGCGAGATGGACGCCGACGAGCTGTGGGAGACCACCATGAACCCGGCCACCCGGGCGGTCCGCCGGATCACGCTCGACGACATCGACGCCGCCGAGCGGATCCTCGAACTGCTCATGGGGGAGAAGGTCGAGCCCCGCCGCAACTGGCTCATCGACTCCGCCGACCGCGTCGACCGCGACGCCATCGACGCCTGACCACCGCGTTCGTTTCGGAAGGAAGCTGCACCATGGCACGCCGCAAGGACGACCGCGCGAAGGCCGATCTCTCCGCCTTCGACCAGGCCGGCGCCCGGGTCTTCGACAACCCGCTGGTCACCGAGGTTTCCGACTCCTACCTGGAGTACGCGTTCTCGGTCATCCACTCCCGCGCCCTGCCGGACGCCCGGGACGGGCTCAAGCCCGTGCACCGGCGCATCCTGTGGTCGATGCACGAGTCGGGGTTCCGGCCGGACCGGTCACACGTCAAGTCGGCCCGCGTGGTCGGTGACGTGATGGGTCGCTACCACCCGCACGGCGACACCGCGATCTACGACGCGATGGTCCGACTCGCGCAGGACTTCTCGCTCAACGTCCCGCTCATCGACGGGCACGGCAACTTCGGCAGCCCGGACGACGGCCCGGCCGCGGCGCGCTACACCGAGGCCCGGATGTCGCGGGAGGCCATGCTGCTCGTCGGCGAGCTGGGTGAGGACACCGTCGACGTCGAGCCCAACTACGACGGCTCGCTGACCCAGCCCACCGTGCTGCCGGCCGCCTTCCCGAACCTGCTGGTCAACGGCGCGTCCGGGATCGCGGTCGGGATGGCGACCAACATGATCCCGCACAACCTCGGCGAGGTGGTCCAGGCCGCCCGCTGGCTGATCAACCACCCGGACGCCACGCTCGACAAGCTCATGGAGTTCGTGCCCGGCCCCGACCTGCCCACCGGCGGGCTGCTGCTCGGTCTGGACGAGGTGCGCCGGGCGTACGAGACCGGGCGCGGCGTGGTGCGGATGCGTGGCCGGGTGGAGATCGGCCCGCTGGAGGGCAGCCGGGGCCGGCAGGCCATCACCGTCACCGAGCTGCCGTACGGCGTCGGTGCCGAGAAGGTCATCGCGGCCATCACCAACGAGGTCAACAAGACCAAGCGGCTGACCGGCATCGCCGACGTCAAGGACCTCACCGACCGGGAGAACGGCACCCGCCTGGTGGTCGAGTGCAAGGTCGGGGTCAACCCGCAGGCACTGCTGGCCGACCTCTACCGGCTGACCCCGCTGGAGCAGTCCTTCGGCGTGAACAACCTGGTGCTGGTGGACGGCCAGCCGCGCACGCTCGGGCTCAAGGAGCTGCTGGAGGTGTTCCTGGCCCACCGCTACGAGGTGGTGACCCGGCGCACCGCGTACCGCAAGCGCAAGCGGGAGGAGCGGCTGCACCTGGTCGACGGCCTGCTGATCGCGCTGCTCGACATCGACAAGGTCGTGAAGCTGATCCGGGCCAGCGAGGACGCCCAGGCCGCCAAGGACGGCCTGATGCAGAAGTTCAAGCTCTCCGAGATCCAGGCCAGCTACATCCTGGACACCCCGCTGCGCCGGCTGACGAGGTACGACCGGCTGGAGCTGGAGGCCGAGCAGGAGAAGCTGCGCGGGGAGATCGCCGAGCTGTCGACGATCCTGGACGATGAGAAGGTGCTGCGGAAGCTGGTCTCCGACGAGCTGGCCGCGGTGGTGAAGCAGTTCGGCGTGCCGCGGCGCACCACGCTCGTCGACGGCGATCTGAAGGAGGTCCTCGCCGCCTCGGTGCCGGCCGGCCCGCTGGAGGTCGCCGACGACCCGTGCCAGGTGATCCTCTCCGCGACCGGGCTGGTCGCCCGCACCGCGGCCGAGTCGGAGGAGGCGGCCGAGGCGCGTCGCCGCAGCGGCCGGGTCAAGCACGACGCGGTACGCGCGGTGGTGCACTCCACCGCCCGGGGGCGGGTGCTGCTGGTCACCAGCGCCGGCCGGGCCTTCAAGATCGACGTCCTGCCGTTGCCGGTGCTGCCGGAGCAGTCCGGCACGGTGTCGCTGCGCGGCGGTATGTCGGCCGCCGAGCTGGCGCCGTTGGCGCCGGGGGAGACCGTGGTCGGGTTGGCGCCGCTGGGCCCGTCCGCCGAGGGGTCGCCCGGTCTGGCGCTGGGCACCCGGCAGGGCGTGGTGAAGGTGTGCGCGCCCGACTGGCCGGTCCGCTCCGACGAGTTCGAGGTGATCTCGTTGCGGGAGGGCGACGAGGTGGTCGGCGCGTCCTGGCTGACCGACGGCACCGAGGCGCTGGCGTTCGTCTCCTCGGAGGCGTCGTTGCTGCGCTTCCCGGCGTCCCTGGTCCGTCCGCAGGGCGTCAAGGGCGGCGGGATGGCCGGCATCAACCTCCCGGCGGGGGCGCGGGTGGTCTTCTTCGGCGCGGTCCGCACCGACGACCCGCGGCACGGCGAGCCGATGGTGGTCACCTCGACCGGCGCCACGGTCAAGGTGACGCCGATGACGGCGTACCCGGCGAAGGGCCGGGCGACCGGCGGCGTGCGCGCGCAGCGGCTCCTCAAGGGCGAGGTGGAGCTGTCGGTGGCCTGGATCGGCCCGCGGCCGGTCGGCGCGACGGCCAACGGTGACCCGGTGGACCTGCCCCCGGCCGACCCGCGCCGCGACGGTTCCGGCTTCGCCGTGATGCTCGGCCCCACCGTCATCGGCCACCACATCGACCGCGACTGACCCACCCACCCCACCCCCCACCCCCCACCCCACCCGGCGCGCGCTGATTCACGGAAAGAGTGGCTATTCCGCCCCGGACAGCCACTCTTTCCGTGAAAGAGGGCCCGGGGGGTGAGGGTCAGGGGGTGGTGCCGCGCAGGTGGGCGATCAGGCGCATGCCGTGGTAGATCGCCAGGGCGGCGGCGGTGCCCAGCGCGATGCCGTTGAAGGACAGGTCACCGGCGGTCAGCGTGTAGTTGGCGGCGCCGACGATCACCGCGACCGCGGCGGTGAACAGGTTGACCGGGTCGTGGAAGTCGACCCGGTTCTCGATCCAGATGCGGGCGCCGAGCACCGCGATCAGGCCGTACAACGCGGTGGTGGCGCCGCCGAGCACCCCGGCCGGCACGGTGAGGATCAGCGCGCCGAACTTCGGGCAGAGCCCGAGCAGGATCGCCGTGCCGCCGGCCACCCAGTACGCGGCGGTGGAGTAGACGCGGGTCGCGGCCATCACGCCGATGTTCTCCGCGTACGTGGTGGTGCCGGAACCGCCGCCGGAGCCGGCCAACACGGTGGCGACGCCGTCGCCGAGGAACGCGCGGCCCATCTGCCGGTCGAGGTTCCGGCCGGTCATCGCCGCGACCGCCTTGACGTGCCCGGCGTTCTCCGCGATCAGCACCAGGATGACCGGGATGACCAGCACGACGGCGCGCAGGCTGAAGCTGGGCGTGTGGAACTCCGGCAGCCCCACCCAGGCGGCCTGCCGCAGCCCGGTGACCGCCTGCTGGTCGAGCTGGCCGGTCAGCGCCGCGACCAGCCAGCCGACCACCACGCCGAGCAGGATCGACAGCCGGGCCAGGAAGCCGCGGAACAGCACGGTGGCGACCAGGATCGCCAGCAGCGTGACCACGGCGATCAGCGGTTGCGCCTTGACGCCGGTGCCGGCGCCGCCGCCGTCCCAGGCGACCGGCGCGAGGTTGAGCCCGATCAGCGCGACGATCGCGCCGGTGACCACCGGCGGCATCAGGGCGTCGATCCACCGGGCGCCGGCCACGTGCACCACGACGCCGACCAGCGCCAGCGCGGCGCCCGCGACCACGATGCCGCCGAGAGCCGCGCCGATGCCGCCGTCGGTCTTGGCGGCGATCACCGGGGCGATGAACGCGAACGACGAACCGAGGTACGACGGCAGCCGGTTACCGGTGATCAGCAGGAACAGCAGCGTGCCCAGGCCGGAGAAGAACAGCGTGGTGGCCGGCGGGAAGCCGGTGATCAGCGGCACGGTGAAGGTGGCGCCGAACATGGCGACCACGTGCTGCACGCCCACCCCGACGGTGCGCGGCCAGGAGAGCCGTTCGTCGGGATGGACCACGTCGCCGGGGCGTACCGACCGGCCGTCGCCGTGCACGGCCCACGTGGGGAACTGGGTCATCGCCTCGCCCTTTGTCTCGGGTGACGGGGGCGTGATCGACCCTGGGAGTTGTTTCTAGCACGGGGCCGGGTCAGGCCACCCCGGCGGGGCGGAACTGGACGCTGACCCGGGGCCCGACCGGGCGGGTGGTCTTCGGCACGGCGTGTTCCCAGGTGCGTTGGCAGGAGCCGCCCATCACCACCAGGTCGCCGTGGCCGAGCGGAAAACGCAGGCCGGGGCCGCCCCCGCCGCGCGGGCGCAGCAGCAGCGGGCGGGGCGAGCCGAACGAGACGATCGCCACCATGGTGTCGGTGTGCGCGGAGCGGCCCTTGGTGTCGCCGTGCCAGGCGACGCTGTCCCGGCCGTCGCGGTAGAGGCACAAACCGGCGGTGACGAACGGTTCCCCCAGCTCGGGCGCGTAGTGCCGGGTGAGCGCGTCGCGGGCGGCGGTGAGCACCGGGTGCGGCAGCGGTCGGCCGCCGGCGTACCAGCAGAGCAGGCGCGGCACGTCGACCTCGGTGTCGTACATGGTGCGACGCTCGGCCCGCCACGGCACGTCGTGCCGGAGCGTGTCGAGCACCGCGTCGGAGCCCCGCACCCAGCCGGGCAGGTGGTCGACCCAGGCGCCCCGGCTCAGCTCGTGCCGGGTCCGCCCCGCGAGCGGGCCGAGGGTCGGCCCGTGCTCGGCCAGGTCGAGCATCGAGGGCTGGTACGCGACGTCGGACACGCAGGCGATCGTACCCCGACGATCGAACAGGCGTACGACGGATCAGCGTCGCAGCATCCGGCGGACCGGGTCCGGGACGGCCTGCTTGATCCGCTCGCGCAGCCCCTGCGCGCGCAGCGTGCGCACGGTGTCGGTGAGCCGGCGGTTCTCGTCGTGGAGCCGCTGGATGCGGGTCAGCAGCTCGGCCGGCGGGGTGGCGGCGGCCGGGCGGACGGCCGGCGGGAACTCGGTCTCCGCGACCCGCCTGTCGAACGCCGCGGCGCTGTCGCCGTCGGCGAACGAGGTGCCCAGGTCGTGCTTGGTCAGGAACGCGGTGATGGTGTCGAAGCGGGCCTTGTGGCCCTCGGTCAGCGCGGTGTAGTCGGCCTCGGCGTAGAGGTCGGCGGCGTCGACGTCGGCCGGCACGTCCCGCATGATCCGGTGCGGGATGCCGAAGTAGCGGGCCAGCTCCAGGGTGCGTGAGTCGTGCGCGAACAGGTAGCCCGGCGTGCCGGCGATCAGCGCCGTGATGGTGCCGTGGATCCGGGTGCCGAAGTTGAAGTCGAAGCCGGACAGGTGCGCCATCCAGGTCCACGGGTCGACGAACATCCGCACCTTGTCCTCGACGAAGAGCGGGTGCGAGGTGTGCAGCGGCATCTCGCTGTGCTTGCCCCGGTGCTCGGGCGCGTCGCCGTAGAGCAGCGTGCCGAGCGTGCGCAGGTCCTGCGGCACGTAGCACAGGTTCGGGTAGCGCTCCCGGTGGTGGCGGACGACCGGGGCCATCGACGAGACGTACGGGGAGATGGTCAGCGCGATCCGGGCGTCGGTGGTCAGCTCCGGCCGGGTCTTCTCCAGCGTGAACGTGTCGCCGTGCAGGAACATCGACGGGCAGCCGATCTGCTCCACCGCGGAGAAACCGAGCGTACGCAGGTAGCTCTCGGTGATCTCGCCGCGCACCCCGATGCTGTGCGACCGGTCGAGCACCGCCCGGCAGAACGCGCTCACCGGCTCGTCGATCTGGCGGAGGTACTCCCGGTCGCCGTCGACGTTCGTCTGCACGCCGACGCCGAGGACCACCACCGGGATGCGGAGCCGCTCGATCAGCCGGGTCATCGGTTCGAGGCGGTTGACGAAGCTGCGCCGGAACGCGTTGGCCAGCGGAATGACGAAGACGTCGTACAGTTCGTTGATCTCGTCGGCGTCGCGCGGGTCGGCGAGCTTCCGGGTCGACGTGACCTCCGCCGTGGAGGTGGCCAGCAGCTTGTTCGCGGCGTGGCTGAAGACCAGGTTGCCGGTGTTGTCGCTGATCCAGTTGCCGGCGAAGGTCTCCTCGGGCGTCAGGACGTCGAACGGGCCCTTGCGGGCGCGGAGGAGGATCCGCTGGTGCATCCGGTTGCTCACCTTCCGTACGGGCCCGGCGGGCCCGGTGGGCCCCACCGCGCGGGAACGGAAATCCTATCCGCCGCCCGCCGGAACCGGCCCGGACGTCGCCGCGCCGGAATCCGCCCCCGGCCACCCGGTAAGGTGCCCGGGATGACCAGCGCCCCGACCACCACCCGTGCTCCGCGTCTGCCGTCGCTGACCGGGCTTCGGTGGATGGGGGCCCTGCTGGTCTTCGGCTTCCACGCGGGCACCATGCGGATCATCGCGGAGCCGCAGTGGCAGGCGGTGATGGGCAAGGTCTTCAGCCTCGGCCTCTCCGGCGTCGAGTTCTTCTTCATCCTCAGTGGCTTCGTGCTCGTCTGGTCGTACCGGGACGGCGAGTCGGGGTGGACGTTCCTGCGCCGCCGGGCGGCCAAGATCTACCCGAACCACGTGGTGACGTTCCTGGCGGCGCTGGCCGTGGCGGCCTGGTTCGCCGACCCGGTGCTGCCGTGGGCCGCGATCGGGAACCTGTTCCTGGTCCAGGCGTGGATCCCGCTCAACGGCTACTTCTACAGCATCAACAACGTGAGCTGGTCGCTCTCCTGCGAGCTGGCCTTCTACCTGTGCCTGCCGCTGGTGGTGCCGTGGCTGCGCCGGGCGCGTACCGGCGTGCTCCGGGCCGTGCTGGTCGCCGCGCCGCTGCTCATCCTGGCGCTCTGGCCGGGCCAGCACCTGGTGCCCGAGGAGCAGCGGTGGTGGTTCACGCAGATCTTCCCGGTGACCCGCTCGTTCGAGTTCTGGATGGGGGCGGCGGCGGCCGAGCTGATGCGCCGCAACCGCTGGCGTGGCCCCGGGCTGACCACCGCCGGCCTGGCCTTCGTCGCCACCTGGGCGGTCGCCGCGCTGTGGATCCGGGCCGAGTTCTGGGCGGCGTTGCTCGCCGTCGCGTACCTGCTGGTCATCACCGCGGCGGCGGACGCCGACGTGCGGGGTCGGCGGACCCCGTGGCGGTCCCGGCCGATGCGCTGGCTCGGTGAGGTCTCGTTCGCGTTCTACCTGGTCCACGTGTTGGTCATGGTGACCGTGCTGCGGCTCACCGGTGACTGGGGGACCGGGCTGCCCGGGTGGCGGGGCCCGCTCGCGGTGCTCGGCTTCCTGCTGCTCACCCTGGCGCTCGCCGCCGTGCTGCACCGCTGGGTGGAGGAGCCGATGATGCGCCGCCTCGGCCCGTCGCGCCGGGCCCGCGGCGGTCCGGCCGCCGCCGCGCCGGCACCGGGCGTGCCCGCACCGCGCGCGGCCGTCGACGACACCGGCGCGGCGTCCGCCGGGGAGCCGGACCCGTCGATCGAGTACGCCGGGCGGCGCCGGCCGGACTGAGCGGTCCACCCTGGTCAACGGCGTCGCGACACGCCGGGCGACGATGCGCTGTGCCCGGATCGGCGGTATTTTGTTCCCGTGGCTCCGATTGCGCTCACCTGTCCCGTGTGGTGGGTGGCGCGCTGGGTCGCACGGATGCTGGCCAGCCTGGCCGTGGTCGTCGCCTGTTCGCTGGGCGCCGCCACGCTGCCGACCGGCGTGTCCCCGATCGCACCCGCGGCGGCCGGCCCGGTCGCCGGATTGCGGGCCGACGTCGACGCCGAACGGCCGAACGGCAGTGTCGCCGAGCGGCAGGTCGACACCGCCGCCGAGCGGCAGGGCGTCATCGTCGCCGAGCGGCAGGGCGTCGCCGTCGCCGAGCGGCAGGGCGTCCTCGCCTTCGATCGGCAGCGGAGCCGCGTCGGCGTTCCCGAGCCGCAGCCGGTGGGCGATGTCCCGCCTCCGACCGGGCGGCACCCGTTCCCGGTCGGCCAGCCGCCGGCTCCGGCCGGCCCGCGGGCCCCGCCCGCCCGCTGACCCGCCCCGGGCCCGGCCCGTGACCGCGCCCACCGAACCTCACCCCGCAACGCCCCCTCGGCGGCCCGGCGGCGCCCGAACTCCGGCCGCGCCCCGCCCCCGACCGGCCGTGCGGGGTTACCCGCCACTGTCTCCCGTGAGGTGCCGACCATGTCGCAGACCGTTCTCCTCAATTTCCTCACCGCCGTCCCCGAGGCCGCCGCCATCTGGTCGGCGCTGACCGTGCTCGCCCTCGTCCTGCTCGCCGTGCTGGTCGCGCGACCGGAACGGGACGGCGCGGGGGAGCCGGCACCCGAACCGGTCGACGCGGAGGCGCTCCACCGCGCCGACCTGGCCCGGTACGCCGACGAGGTGGCGGTGGCCGCCGCCGGGGCCGCGCAGACCGCCCGTCGCCGTCGCGAGCAGTGGCTGGCCGCCCAGAGCGAGGCCGACCGGGCCTGGACGGCCTACGACGAGGCGGACGCCGCCGCCCGCCGCCTGGCCGGCGCCGGCGCGCTGCCCGCCCCGCACACCCCCCGCACCCCCGCCGAGTACGCGGCGCGCGAACGCTGGCTGCACCACGCCGCCATGACGGCGCACTGGCGGGGGGAGCTGACCGCCCGCCAGCTCGCCGACGTGCTCGCCCACCGCAACGGGTGGGACCCGCGGCGGCACCCGGCCGAGCAGGAGATCGTGCTGGCCCGGACCGTCCGCGACGGGCGGCGGGCCGGCTGGGAGACGGCCGCCGAGCGGGAACGCCTGGCGTGGCGGGACGCCGAACTGGCCGCCGAGGCGGCCCGGACGCTCGCCGCCGAGGCGTACGCGGCCACCACGGCGCTGTGGCCGGTGCCCACGTCCCGCGTCTCGACGGCGAGCCGCGTCCCGGTCCCGTCGGCGGTGCGGGGGGCCCGGTGGCGTCCGGCCCGCGTCGGCTGAGCGGCCCAGGGGAGCACGTCGACCGAATCGTTACCCGAAACCGGTGAGGCCGGTCACCGGTGCCGTCCGCCGGCGGCCGTCCGGCTCGATGGCCCCTGCTGCGCCCGCTGCCCGATTCTTCGTCGGCCGGATGTCCGCTTCCTGCCGTGCGGCGCCGACGTGGCCGCTTGTCCCATTGAGGGAGGTCGGTGACCGGCTGTTCCGAATCCGTAGTCGTCGAAGACGTTTACGCAGGTGGGAGCGCTTGGCAGGGCGTGTACCCACCGGTAGTGTCGGCGCGTCCGGTGCGGTTCCCGATCGCAGATGGCGACGCCGCGCCGACCCGCCTAATCGTGCATACGAACCGGGGACCCAACGCAACACCGGGGTGAATCCGCGAGCCCACGGCCGCGGTAGGGCGTACTTCCCGCCCGAATCCGTCAGCTAACCCGGTCGGCGGCCACGGAAGGAGTTCCATTCCCGTGCCCACCACCCCCCGAACGTCTCCCCGCCTCCACGGCCCCGGGGTGCCGGCGCTCGCCTGACGCGACGCGCTTCCGACCCCGTCCCGCCCGGCATCCGGGCGACTTCCCGCGGCCGTCCCGCCCGCCAGCGCGTGTGAGTTCCTCCACGCGCGGGGTCGGCGCGTGCCGCCCACCCCGTGGAGGAAACCCGTGAAGTACCACCTGAAGCGCCACCTGCGTCGCCTCGCGACCGAGCGTCCGTACCAGATCATCGCCGGTTCGGCGGCGGCCCTCGTGCTGGCCGGCGGCACCGGCGCCGCGCTGACCGCCACCGACGACGCGCCGACCCGGCAGGAGAACACCGCCGCGGTGGCGGAACTCGGCTCCCGCCTCGGCGACACCGCCAGCCGCAGCGAGGCGCGCATCGCCGTCCCGTCGCCGAGCGCGTCGCCCAGCGCCTCGCCGAGCGCGTCGCCGCGCCGCTCGCCCAGCGCCTCGCTCACGGCCTCGCCGTCGGCGAAGGTCGCCGACCCGGACACCACCCGCAAGGCCACGCCGAAGCCGCCGTCGAGCAAGGTGCTCGACTACGACTACCAGGCGCAGACCACCTACTACTACTGCGGCCCGGCCGCGGTGCGGAACGCGCTCAGTGCCACCGGCATCGAGCGCAGCCAGGACACGCTCGCCGTCGCGCTCGGTACCACCGAGATGGGCACCAACTCGGCCGAGGACACCACCCGGGTGCTCAATCAGCAGGTCAAGGGCGACCCGTACCGGACCCGTATGATCCCCGGCACGGCCACCAAGGCGCAGATCGACCGGCTCCAGGCCGACGTGGTCAACGCGGTCCGCAACGGCCGGGCGGTGGTCTCGAACGTCGTCGGGGACACCACCGACACCAACGGCGGCTGGCACTCGTTCCCGGGCGGCCACTACATCGCCGTGGTCGGCTACCAGAACGACGGCCGGACCGTACGGATCGCCGACTCGGCCGACCCGTCGCTGCCGGCGTACTGGATCAGCACCATCGACCTGGCGAACTGGATGGCCACGCGCGGCTACTCCGCCTGAGCAGTACGCGTCGAAGGCCGGCACCCCTGTCCGGGGTGCCGGCCTTCGTGGCGTCTTAGCTGTTCCAGTGCTTGTTGACCAGGTCGGTGGCCTGCTTCTCCCACTGGGCGTACGCGTCCGGGTAGGCCGACACCTGCACCGTCTGGGCGGCCTTGGTCACCGGCATGTCCTGCCAGCCGTCGACCTGCTTCAGCCCCTTCAGGAACGCAAGTGTCGAGTACTCGGGGTCGGTGATCTGCTCCGGCGTGCCCCAACCCGAGGACGGACGCTGCTGGAACAGACCCAGCGAGTCGTGGTCGTTACGGTCGCCGAGGTGGCCCAGGTTCTCCAGCTTCGACTCCTGCAACGCCGTCGCGATCGAGACCACCGCCGCCCGCTCCGGCAGCCCGGCCTTCTTCGTCGCCGCGATGATCGCCTTGACGTTGGCCGTCTGCTCGTCGTTGAGGCTGATCGTGGACTGCTCACCCTGCACACTCGCGACCGCGATCGGCTTGCTGGCGGTGGCGGCGTGCGCGGACTCGACGTGACCGGCGATCGGACCGGCAAACACCACCGGTGAAAGCCAGACCAGCAATACCCAGCACACTCTTACGCAGCATCGTGTTCATGGCGAGGGCTCCATTCGGGGGTCAACGCACCGGGGGTGCGGGCACCGTCAGGCGCACAAGAAAGTCTTGGCTGCTCGCGGGGCGGGGGCCTCGACGCGGCGGCCGGAACTGTGTGTAACGACCGGGGGTCCACCGTCATTCCCGGGCGGGGCGGCGCGGGGGCGCTTGCCTTCCTCGGCCGTGCACCGGGATACAACGCCGCGACCCCCCGACCCATTCCACCGTCAGGGTGCCGCCCACCACCACCGAACCGGACAAGCCACCCAGTGAGGCACTGACACGCCAGGGATGTCTCACGCACGCCCACACATCCACCGCGTTCCACTCGCCGTCCCACCACGTGAACGACGCGGTGGTGTCTCCGGTGTCCGAGGGCAATCACCGCGTTCCATTCGCCCGGGCGGTGCCGGCCGTGCGTGGTCTCGCGCGGGGTGTCCGTGCGGTGGCAGACTGCGGCATATGGGCGATGCGACGGCGACCCGCCACCTGGTGCTCCTGCACGGCATGGGCGCCACCGGCGAGGTGTGGTTGCCCTGGGCGCCGCTGCTGGAGCGTCGCTGGCAGGGGCGTTGGCTCGCCCCCGACCTGGCCGGCCACGGCTGGTCACCGCCGTTGTCGGAGGCCGGGTACTCGTTCGCGGCCCTGGCGCGGCGCGTGGCGGACGGGCTCGACGCGCTCCGGCTCGGCCCGCACGACCGGCTGGTGCTGCTCGGGCACTCGCTCGGTGGCGTGGTGGCGCTGTCGCTCGCCGCCCGGCAGTGGGGCCTGCCGGTCGACGCGGTGGTCGGGCTGGGCATCAAGGTGGTCTGGTCACCGGCCGAGCTGGCCAAGGCGGACGAGTTGGCGGCCCGGCCGGTGACCTGGTTCGCCACCCGTGACGAGGCGGCCCGCCGCTACCTGCGGGTCTCCGGGCTCGCCGGCCTGTTCGCCCCCGACCACCCGGTGGTCGACGCGGGGCTGCGGCGGGAGGACGGCCACGGGCACCGGAGCCACCCCGGCGACGAGCGGGGCGGTGGACGGTGGCGGCTGGCCATGGATCCGGCCGCGTTCGCGGTGGGTGAGCCCGACGTGCCCGCCCTGCTGGCCGCCGCCGACGCGCCGGTGCTGCTGGCGCGCGGCGAGACGGATCCGATGGTGACGGACGCGCAGCTCACGGCGTTCGGCGTGCCGGTGGCCACCCTGCCCGGGTTGGGCCACCACGCCCACGTCGAGGACCCGGCTGCGGTGCTCGCCCTGCTCGACCCCTATCTCTAGGCCGGACGCGGCGCCGGGACGGCCCAGTCCGGTTCCAGCTCGCGGCGGGCGGCGGAGAGGAACGCCTCGGCGTAGCCGTCGGCGGGGAAGTCGCCCAGGTAGCGGGTCCGGGCCGTCCAGCGCTCGGGGGCCTTCGGGTCGGTGTCGAGCAGCGCGGTGAGCACGTCGTCCACGTTGGACATGTCGCGGCGCAGCACGTAGCCGGCGGTCGCGAGCGGGAACCGCTCGACGAAGTGCGCGCCGTCGGCGCCGGTGTCGGTGACCGCGTACGGCTTGCCGGAGTAGAGCCAGTCGGAGATGACCCCGGAGACGTCGGAGACCAGCGCGTCGGCGCGGTTGACGCACTCGGTGAGCGTCAGCTCCCGGGCCGCCGCCGCGCCCCACAGGTGCGGCCGGCCGGTCTTCGCTTTGTCGGCGGCGAGCAGTTCGGTGAGCCGGGCGAGCTGTCGCGCCGAGGCCGGGTTCCGGTCGGTGTACGGGTGGGCGCGCAGGATCACCGCCGCGCCGCGGTCGATCAGTCGCCGGATCAGCGTCTCGGCCACCGGCAGCGAACAGTAGTTGGCGTCGGCGTGGTGCCCGGTCCAGGTGGGGGTGTAGAGGACGGTCGGGTGCGCCGACGCCGGCCTCGGCTCCCCGCGTACCTCGATGGCCTCGACCTGGGGGCGGCCGACCACGACGAACTTCTCGGCGGGGATCTCCACGCCGGCTCGGGCGTACCTGTCGATCGCGGCCTGGCCGGCCACGAAGATCTTGTCGAAGATCGCCGACACCGGGTTGGCGCTGGGCGCCTTGTCGCTGTCGCCGTGGTGCAACTGCACGTGGGTGAGCTGGTGGAACCGGATCACGTGGGCGTTCTTCGCGCCGTGGTTGACGTAGAACGCCGCCCGCAGGCTGGGCACCAGCGCCTCGTCGAGCGCCTTCAGGGTGGGGCAGAGGACCACCGGCGCGCGGGTGGCGGCGGCCACGGTGGACAGGAACTCCGGCTCGCGCACCACCACCAGGAACGGCCGGCCGATCCGCTCCAGGTAGGGCAGCCACATGGTGACCTGGTACTCCGACCCGGGCGGGGCGGAGAAGTGCAGCACGAACTCCGGCTGCTGCCGACGCAACGCCCGGCCGACCGGACCGCCCCCGGCCGGCGGCCGGAACCGGCGCCGGGCGAGGTCGAACGCGATCGCGGCACAACCGGCGCCGACCAGCAGCGCGGCGGCCAGCGGCAGCCAGGCCGGCAGCGGCCACGCGGCGGCGAGCGCCACCAGGGCGAGCAGCACCAGCAGGGCGTCGCCGAGCCGGGCGGCGACCAGCGGCGTCCAGGAACGGACCGGCAGGTTCGCCGCCCGGATCTCCAGCGCGCCGGCCTGCCGCAGCGGGCCGACCAGCAGCACCAGGCCGAGCAGGACCAGCGCGGTGGCGGCCAGCGCCGGATCGAACCCGTCGTCGGCGCGGCGGGCGTAGCCGACCAGGATCCCGGCGGCCACCAGCACCGTCTCGACGAGCCCGTCGGCGCTGGGCCGGACCCGGCGCTCCCAGGCGGCGGCGGCCAGCGCGGCGACCGCCAGCGCCAGGCCGGCGCCGGTGGCGCCGGTGAGCGCCACGACGAGGAACGCCAGCACCGCCAGCCCGCTGGTCAGTACCCGGGCGAGCAGCTTCCGGACCAGGTCACCACGCATCTGCACGTCCCTCGGATCAGGCGCGGGTGGACAGTTCGGACCGGTGCGCGCCGGGCTGCGCCGGCACGTCGGCCACCGGCTCGCCGGGTGCCCGGCGGACGTCGACCACCTGACCGGTCAGTTCGGAGATCAGCACGTCCAGGGAGGCCCGGGCGACCGCCTCGGAGGCGAGCAGCGTGTGCTCCGGCTCCTCGCCGAACGCCTTGGTCCGCATCGGGGTGGCGGTGCGTTCCGGGTTGACGCAGTTGACCCGTACGCCGAACTCCGCCCACTCGTCGGCGAGCGCCTGGGTGAGGTTGACCAGCGCGGCCTTGGTGGCCGAGTAGAGCGCGTACCGGGCCCGGCCCCGGGTGTAGGAGCTGGACGTGTAGAGCAGCAACTGCCCCTTGGTCTGCTGGAGGTACGGCAGCGACTGGCGGGCGATGGTGACCGGGCCGACGAAGTTGACGTGCAGGAGCCGGTCCATCGTCTCGTCGTCCATCTCGGCGAGCGCGCCCTTCTCCAGGATGCCGGCGGTGACCACCACGTGGTCGATCCGGCCGGTCGCCTCGAACGCGGTCTTCAGCGCGGCGGCCACGTCCTCGGCGCGCTCCACGTGCGTGCCGGTGCTGGACCGGCTGAACGGGAAGACCTGGGCGCCGTAGCCGCGGGCCAGCTCGGTGAGGTCGTGCCCGATGCCGTAGCTGCCGCCGAAGACCACGATGGTCCGGCCGGTCAGCTCCTCGGCGTAGCCGCGGTGGCTGAGCCGGGGCGCCTGGGCGGCGGCGAGCTGGAACAGCTTGTCGGCCAGGTGCACGTCGACCGGGTGGGTGACCTTGATGTTCTCGTCCGAGCCGTCGATCACCTTGATCGGCGTGCCGGGCAGGTAGCGCAGCACCACACCGCAGTCGTCGGTGGCGGCGAAGTCGGGGTCGCCCTCGGCCCGCCGGTACGCCTCCCGGATGGTGCCGGAGCGGAACGCCTGCGGGGTCTGGCCGCGGCGCAGCCGGGACCGGACCGGGATGTCGGTGATGCAGTCGTCCGCGTCGACCTGGACGATCGTGTCGGCGGACGGGATGGCCACGTCGACGGCCGAGTAGCTCCAGAGCGCGTTCACGCACTCGCGCACGATCCGCGCGCTGACCAGCGGGCGGACCGCGTCGTGGAAGAGGATGTTGACGTCGCCCTCGCCGACCGCGTCGAGCGCGATCCGGGTGGTGTCGTTGCGCGTCTCGCCGCCCTCGATCACCTTGGTGACCTTGCGGAAGCCGGCGCCGGCGACGATCCGTTCGGCGTCCGGCACGTGCCCGGTGGCCATCAGCACGATGATCTCGTCGATCTCCGGCGCGGCCTCGAAGACGGCAAGCGTGTGCTCGATGATCGGCTTGCCGGCGATCTTCAGGAGCTGCTTCGGGATGCCCAGACCGAGGCGGGTCCCGGTGCCCCCGGCGAGGATCACGGCCACCGTACGCGTGGGGCGCCAGGGTGCCGGGCTCGCCGGCGCGGCGTCCGGTGCGGTGGTGTGGTCCTGCGTCATTGCCGTACCTCACTCTGGGTGAAGGGGATGGGTCCGGAAACCTTAACGCGAACGGCGGAGCGCACCGCCCGGACGGATCCCGGGTCGGTGCGCTCCGGCGGGTTACTTCTGGTTCTCGTAGGCGTCGCAGACCTCCTGGGTGGGGCCGTCCATCCGCAGGACGCCGCTCTCCAGCCAGATGGTCCGCTCGCAGGTGTCCCGGATCGAGCCGATCGAGTGGCTGACCAGGAACACGGTGCCGGCGCTGTCGCGCAGCTCGCGGACCCGCTGTTCGCTGCGGACCCGGAACTTGCGGTCGCCGGTGGCCAGCGCCTCGTCGATGAGCAGCACGTCGTGCTTCTTCGCCGACGAGATGGCGAAGCGCAGCCGGGCGCCCATGCCGGAGGAGTAGGTGCGCATCGGCAGCGAGGCGAAGTCGCCGCGCTCGTTGATCCCGGAGAACTCGATGATCTCCGGGGCGATGCGCTTGACCTCGTCCGGGTGCATGCCCATGGCGAGGCAGCCGAGCACCACGTTCCGCTCGCCGGAGAGGTCGTTGAGCAGCGCGGCGTTCACGCCGAGCAGGGACGGCTGGCCCTGCGTGTAGACCGCGCCCCGGGCCGGCGGGAGCAGGCCGGCGATGGCCCGCAGCAGGGTCGACTTGCCGGAGCCGTTGCTGCCGATCAGGCCGATGGCCTCACCCTCGTACGCGGTGAAGCTCACCCCCTTGACGGCGTGCACCTCGCGGATGTTCGGCGCCTTGGTGCGGGAGACGATCCGCTTGAGCGCGGAGACCGGGGTGGTGCCGCCGGCCGCGCCCTTGTGGATCCGGTAGATCACGTGCACGTCGTCCACCACCACGGTGGGGACGCGGCCCGAGTCGGTCACGGTGCCGGCGTTCACCGGCAGCGTCTGCTCAGCCACGGCCGTACTCCTTCTCTCCGCGCCAGAAGTAGACGAACCCGCCGACGCCCATCACGACCGCCCAGAACACGCCGAGCGCCCAGAGCCTCGGCGGGGAGCTCACCATGTTGGGCTGGTGCGAGTCGAGCAGCGCGTAGCGGGCCAGCTCGATGAAGACAAGCGGCGGGTTCCACTCCAGGATGCTGGCCGCCCAGGACGGCAGGTGCTCGCGCAGCAGCGCCACCGGGTAGAGCACGCCGGAGGCGTACAGCCAGGTGCGCATCACGAACGGCATGATCTGCTTGAGGTCGGCGACCTTGGAGCCGAGGCGGGCCATCACCATGCTCAGCCCGACGTTGAAGATCGTCTGGAGCAGCAGCATCGGGGGCAGCAGCAGCCAGCGGAACGTGACCGGCTCGCCGGTCAGCAGCACGATCGCGGCCAGCACCACCATCGACATGAGGAGCTGCTGGAGCTGCACCAGGGTGACCGTGATCGGCAGCGCGGCGCGCGGGAACTGCAACGCCCGGATCAGCCCCAGGTTGCCGGTGATGGCGCTGGTGCCGTTCGTGGCCGCGGTCTGGGTGAAGATGAAGATGAACACACCGGTGCACAGGTACGCGATGAAGTTGTTCACGTTCCGGTGCTGGGCCAGGATCAGCCCGAAGATCAGGAAGTAGACCGCCGCGTTGGTCAGCGGGGTCAGCACCTGCCAGAGCTGGCCGAGCTGGGTGTTGCTCAGCGAGGACGCGACCTTCGCCCGCGAGTACGCGGTCATGAAGTGCCGGTACGCCCAGAGCCGGCGGGCGTACTCGCCCAGGGGCGGTCGTTCGCCGGCGACCCGCAGTCCGTACCGCCCGGCCAGTTGGGCCCGGGTCAGTCCGGATTCGGGGTCGGCCACCGCGGTGTTGGCCATGGTCAGGCGCTCCGATCTTTTCGTGCCGATGGGGAGCAGTGCGGTGAAGACATCCAGCGTGGCCGGGCGGGGAGGAGCCGCCTCGCTGCTGGATGGAAGGTAGTCCACCGAACGTCGGGACGCAACCGTACCGTCGTTGCGCTACATTGTCCCACGTGACGACCGAGAAGAGGCGTGCCCCGGCCGGCGCGGCGGTGCTGCGCGGCGAGATCACCAGCGCCATCCGCACCGCCGTGATGCAGGAGTTGGCCCAGGTCGGCTATGGTCGCCTCTCGATCGAGGCGGTGGCCCGCCGGGCCGGCGTGAGCAAGACCGCGATCTACCGACGTTGGCGTTCCAAGCTCGACCTGGTGCTGGACATGGTCTCCGCGGTGGCCGGGCGGAACATCCCGCTGCTGGACACCGGGAGCCTCCTGGGCGACCTGGAGATCCTGCTGCACGTGATGGCGCGTGCGTTGCGTCACCGGCTGGCCGCGCAGATCATCCCGGACCTGCTGGCCGAGGCGGCGCGCAACCCCCAGATCGCCGAGAAGTTGCAGGCCGCGCTGGACGACTACCAGCAGGCCGTCGGCCGGATCCTGATCGGTCGGGCGGTGGAGCGCGGCGAGCTGTCCCCGGACACCGACCGGCGGGCCGCGGTCGACCTGATCGTCGGGCCGGTCTACTGGCGGATGGCCATCTCCCGGGCCCCGCTGGAGGCGGCCGAGGTGCCCCGGATGGCCGCCGCGATCGTCGCGGCGCTGCGGGTAGCATGCTTGGGGCCTGCCCGCGACGAGGTGGAAGTATGAGTCACCCGTCGATCATGAACAGCGCGGAACATCCGATCGGACACTGAGCGCGAACGCAGCGTTTTCCGTCCAGACCGTTACCATCCCCCCGAACGTCCCCCACAGTCACGCGTCGACAGGAGGAAGCCCCCATGGCCGGGCCGCATCCAGAGTTCATTCCCCCAGCACGACCGATCATCGGCGAGGCCGAGATCGAGGCGGCTGTCCGGGTGCTGCGGAGCGGCCGGGTGGTGCAGGGCCCCGAGGTCGCCGCGTTCGAGGAGGAGTTCGGCGACCTGGTCGCCGGCCGGCACTGCGTCGCCGTCAACTCCGGCACGTCCGCGCTCCAGCTCACCCTGATGGCGCTCGGCTTCGGCCCGGGCGACGAGATCATCGTGCCCTCGTTCTCGTTCGCCGCCAGCGGCAACGCGGTCCGGCTGGTCGGCGCCGAGCCGGTCTTCGTGGACATCGAGCCGGGCAGCTTCTGCGTCGACCCGGAGGCGGTCGCCGCCGCGATCACCCCGAAGACGGTCGCCATCATGCCGGTGCACCTCTACGGCCACCCCGCCGCGATGGACCGGATCATGGCGATCGCGCAGCAGCACGGTCTGGCCGTCGTCGAGGACGCCGCCCAGGCGCACGGCGCCGAGCTGAACGGCACCCCGGTCGGCGCGTTCGGCACCGCCGGCTGCTTCAGCTTCTACCCGACCAAGAACATGCACTCCCTCGAGGGCGGCATGATCACCACCGCCGACGCCGGGCTCGCCCGCACGCTGCGGCTGCTGCGCAACCAGGGCATGGAGCAGCGGTACGCCAACGAGATCGTCGGCGCCAACATGCGGATGACCGACGTGGCCGCCGCCATCGGCCGGGTGCAGCTCGGCCAGCTCGCCGGGTGGACCGAGCAGCGTCGCGCGAACGCCAAGTTCCTCGACTCCGCGATCACCGGCATGGTCACCCCGCCGGTCGCCGACGGCGCGAAGCACGTCTACCACCAGTACACGGTGCGGGTGACCGGCGACCGCGACGCCGCCCAGGCCCGCCTCACGGAGCTGGGCATCGGCAACGCGGTCTACTACCCGACCCCGATCCACCGGCTCAAGCCCTACCTGAACGCCGACGGCCAGCCCGGCCCGTGGGAGCTGCCGGAGACCGAGCGGGCCGCCGCCGAAGTGGTCTCGCTGCCGGTGCACCCGTCGCTGAGCCAGGCCGAGCTGGAGCGGATCGCCGACGCGGCGAACGTCGCGGGCGGTGCCCGATGAGCGGGGGACGCAAGCTGCGCGCCGGGCTGATCGGCCTCGGCGCCATGGGCCGCAACCACGCCCGGGTGTTGTCCAACCTGGACGGCGTCGAGCTGGTCGGCATCGTCGACCCGGCCGGTGACACCACCGGCACGCTGCGCGCGCCGGTGGTGGCCGAGCTGAGCGACCTGCTGGCGCTGGGCGTCGACTACGCGGTGGTCGCCTGCCCGACCGCGCTGCACGAGTCGATCGGCCTGGAGCTGGCCGCCAACGGCGTCTGCGCGCTGATCGAGAAGCCGCTCGCGCAGTCCGTCGAGGCGGCCACCAAGCTGGTCGACGCGTTCGAGGCGGCCGGCCTGGTCGCCGGCGTCGGCCACATCGAGCGCTACAACCCGGCGTTGCAGAGCCTGCGTACCCGGCTGGAGGCCGGTGAGCTGGGCGAGGTCTTCCAGGTGGTCACCCGCCGGCAGGGCCCGTTCCCGCACCGCATCGCCGACGTCGGCGTGGTGATGGACCTGGCCACCCACGACATCGACCTGACCGCCTGGGTGACCGGCCAGGAATACGCCTCGGTCGCCGCCCGCACGGTCTCCCGCAGCGGCCGGCTGCACGAGGATATGGTCGCCGTGGTCGGCACGCTCGCCGACGGCACCATGGTCAACCACCTGGTCAACTGGCTGAGCCCGCTCAAGGAGCGGTCCACCGTGGTCACCGGCGACAAGGGCTGCTTCGTCGCCGACACGCTCACCGCGGACCTCACCTTCTACGCCAACGCCGCCATCGACACCGAGTGGGAGGCGCTGCGCGCGTTCCGCGGCGTGGCCGAGGGCGACATGGTCCGCTACGCCATCCCGAAGCGGGAACCGCTGCTGGTCGAGCACGAGCGCTTCCGCGACGCGGTCGAGGGCAAGCAGAGCGACATCGTCACGCTGCGGCAGGGTCTGCGTACCGTGCAGGTGGCGGCGGCGCTGCTGGAGTCCGCGTCCGACGGCAAGGTCGTGTCGGTCGTGTCGAGCGGCAGCGACGCGGAGCCGGCGCTGCGATGAGCCCCGCGCCGGTGCGGCGGACGGTCTCGGCGGTACGGCGGCGGATCCCCCGGCGGTGGCGCATCGCGCTCCGCCGGGCCGCCGCCGGCACGCGGCCCTTCCAGACCCCGTCGGTACGCGAGCTGTGTGAGCTGCCCGCCGGCACGCCGCTCCTGGTGCACGCCGGCGGGATCACGGCGGACCGGGCGCTGGACGGGGTGGTCCGTACGCTCGACCGGTTGCCCGAGTTCCACCTCGCGTTGGTCTGCGACGAGGCGGAGCGGACGGCGGCCCAGGCCCTGGTCGACCGCGCCGGCAAGGCCCGTCGCCGGATCCACCAGGTGCCACGCCCACCCGCGGTGACCGCCGCGTTCCTCGCCTCGGCGGACGTGGCGGTGTTCGGCTTCGACCCGGACGCCGGCCTGGCGCTGCTCGACACCTACCTCGCCGCCGGGCTGCGGGTCGTCGCGGCGGACAGCCGGGTGGTCCGCGAGCACCTGGCTGCCCGACACGGGACCGGCGAACTCTTCGCGCCCGGCTCGCTGCCCTCCTTCGTGAAGGCGGTGCAGCGGGCCGGGCAGAGCGGCGACGGGCCACCCACACCGGACGGGCCCGCCGTCGCGCCGATCGAGGCCGGCACCCCGGGCCCCTGGCGGGCGCTCGGCGCCGGCCCGGTCCGGTTGGGGCTGGGCACCGCCAACTACGCCGGGCAGCTCTCCGCCCTGGCGGTGGCGCTCACCACCGCCCGGACGGACGTCGGCGTCGAGCTGGTGATGGCCAAGCCGCCGGAGACCTACCGCTACCCGGCCGACCGTTACCTCAACTACCCGGGCGAACACCGGCTCGACGTGCAGACGGAACAGGCCCGCCGGGTGCTCGGCTGGTACACCCACCTGATCGTGGACGCGTTCCGTCCGGTGCTCGGCCGGGCCAACGGCGACGACATCGCCGCCGACCTGCCCGCGCTGCGCCGGGCCCGGCTCAAGGTCGCGTTGCTGGCGCACGGCAGCGAGATCCGTCACCCCGGCGCGCACCTGGAACGGCACGCCGAGTCGGCGTTCCGGGACGCCGACCCCGAACTGCGCGAGCGGCTCACCACGGTCGCCGAGCGGAACCGGCGCACCGCCGAGGAGAGCGGCCTGCCGTTCTTCGTGACCACCCCCGACCTGCTGGACGACGTGCCGTTCGCCACCTGGGCGCCGCTGATCGTCGACGTGGACGGTTGGGCCTGCGACCGCCCGGTGCTGGAGCGCGCCCGGCCGGTGGTGCTGCACGCGCCGTCGAACCGGTGGACCAAGGGCACCGACCGGCTCCTACCCCGGTTGCGGGAGCTGCACGACCGGCGTGTGGTCGAACTCCGCCTGGTGGAGGGGCTGCCGTACCACGAGATGCGCCGCCAGGTGCAGGACTGCGACATCGTGGTCGACCAGCTCGTGATGGGCAGCTACGGCACCCTCTCCTGCGAGGGGATGGCCGCCGGCAAAGTCGTCGTGGCGTACGTCAGCGAGGGCCCGCACCGGGTGGCGGGCGTCCGCCCGCCGATCGCCAACGCCACACCCGACACCCTGGTCGAGGCCATCGAGTCGCTGCTCGACGACCGGCCCGCCGCGATCGCTCTCGCCGCCGAGGGCACGCGTTACGTCCGAGACCACCACGACGGGCGACGGACCGCCGAGGTCTTCGACGCCTTCCTCCGTTAACCCGGCCCCCACCCGTGCCCGCCCCCGTCAACGAGGAGAAGCACCCGATGCAAGCTGGCTCGAACACCGATGCCCGACCGACCCGGGGACGGGTGGTGATGCTGGTCGACAACGGGGTCCACGGCGACTCCCGGGTGCAGAAGGCCGCCCGGTCGGCCGCCGAGGCCGGGTGGGAGGTGATCCTGGTGGGCATCCTCAAGGGCGCCGCCACCGAGGAGACCTGGCGCATCGGCGACGCGCAGGTACGCCTCATCCGGGTGTCCCGGCGGCTGACGCACCCGGTCGCCTACCGTCGGGCGCTGCTGCGCCGGCCGCTGGCGTACAAGCCGGGGCCCGAGGCGAAGCGGCGTCTGAACACACTCAAGGCCCGCCGGGACGACCTCAACTTCCGGCTCTCCGAGATCAAGGTCAACCGGGCGGGCGGCGGGCCGCGCTGGGCCGAGCTGGCCGGCAAGGCCCGGCTGGCGGCACCGTACGTCGTCAACAAGGCCATGTTCCGGTGGGCCCGGCTGCGCTCGGCGGAACTGCGGCGGCTCCAGGAACGGCAGCAGGACCCGAACTCCCGGTTCGACCGGGCGGCGCTGCGATTCTGGCAGGGCGTGCACGGCGACCGTGCCTGGCGCCGGCTCGACCCGGAGCTGTGGGACTTCGAACTGGCCTTCGCCCCGGTGGTGGACGAGCTGCGACCGGACCTCATCCACGCGCACGACTTCCGCATGCTGGGGGTCGGTGCCCGGGCTGTCATGCGGGCCCGCGCCAGCGGTCGGGACGTCAAGCTGGTGTGGGACGCACACGAGTTCGTTCCCGGCATCATCGGCCGGCCCACCAACCTGCGCTGGCTGCCCGCCCAGATCGCCTACGTGCGGGAACACGCCCGCTACGCCGACGCGGTCATGACCGTCTCGTCGACCCTGGCGGACCTGCTCCGCGAGAGCCACGACCTCCCTGAGCAGCCGGCCGTGGTGTTGAACGCCCCGCCCCGCGCGCTCACCGCGGAGCAGCGGGCCACGCCGGTGCCCGACATCCGCGCGATGTGCGGCATCGACGCGGCCACGCCGCTGCTGGTCTACTGCGGCGGCATCAACCCGTCACGGGGCGTGGACATCATGATCCGAGGGCTCACCGCATTGCCCGACGCGCACGTCGCGCTGGTGTCCGTGCACCCGAACGGCAAGGCCCCGATCATGTACGAGCTGGAAGACCTCGCCGCCGAACTGGGCGTGGCCGACCGGGTGCATCTGCTGCCGTACGTGCCGCACTGGCAGGTGCCCGCGTTCGTCTCCCCGGCCGACCTCGGGGTCATCCCGATCCACCACAAGCCCAACCACGAGATCGCGCTGATCACCAAGTTCTTCGAGTACGCGCACGGCGGGCTGCCGATGGTGGTGAGTGACGTGCGGACGATGGCGGAGGCGACCCGGGACACCGGGCACGGTGAGGTCTACCGAGCCGAGGACCTCGACGACTACCTGCGGGCGGTGCGCGCCGTGCTGGCCGACCCGGAGAAGTACCGGGCCGCGTACGACCGGCCGGGCGTGCTGGAGCAGTGGACCTGGGAGGCGCAGGCCCGGGTGATGGACGACGTCTACACCCGGCTGCTGCCGAAGGCCCCGAAGGTGGCCGGGCCGGCGGAGACCGTCCCCGAGCCGGTGCCGCAGCAGCGGGCCTCCGTGCCGGCGCGCTGAACCCCGGCGTACACGAAGGAGAGCCCGGCCGATCCGGCCGGGCTCTCCGCGTCTGAGCCTGCTCAGTCGTCCAGCAGCAGCCGGTCGTAGTCGGCCTGGGTGACGCTCCAGTCCCAGGTCTTCAGCACGTGCTCGGAAGCGGCCCGGCCCGCCTCCGCCCACGCCTCCTCCGTCGCGGTGACGGCCAGGATCCGCTCCGCCGCCGCCGCTGGCGTGTCGACCAACCAATCGGCCGGGAAGAGGGAACGGGCCCCGTGCGGCCCACCGGCGAAGAACGGCCAGTCCCGGACCACCGGCACCGCGCCACTCGCGGCGCCCTCGACGAGGCCGCAGTGGAAGCTCTCCCGCACCGACGTGCTGAGAATCACGCCCACCTCCCGCAGCGCGCCCGGCACGTCGTCGGTCTGCCCGTAGCGTCGCACCGCGCCCAACGGCTCCAGCTCGGCCAGATCCTTGGCGAACAGCTTGCCGTAGTCCTTGGCGGGCTTGCTGGTCCGGTTGTTGAAGTTGCTGCCGATGAACGTCAGCCGATAGCGCTCGTCGTGTTCCCGCAGCTTCCGGAGGACCTCGACCGCCCAGCGCGGGTCCTTCGCCACCGAGCTGAACCCGACCAGACCGAGGCTGAACCGGGCGTCGGCGGGTTTCGCGCCCGGATAACGCTGAAGGTCCATCGCGTTGTAGACCACGTGCAGCCGGGGCGCGCCGGCGCCGGTGAGCGGCGGCAGCACGGCGGTGGACAGGTCCCGGAGGTGCTCGGAGACGAAGACCACGTCGTCGACCCGGGAGAAGTCCACCAGATGCGGCCAGAAGTTGAACGCCTCGAAGCTGTGCAGCCGGACGATGATCCGGGCAGTGCCGGGATCGTGCAGGGTGAACAGCGCGGCGGTGGCCTGACACCAGTCGACGAACACCGTGTCCGCCCAGTCCAGGTGCGGTCGCAGCCACTGTTCGATCTTGTCACCGTACGACGACTCGGCGCCCAGCAGGTGCTCCATGACGGTGCTGCCGCTGAGCGCCAGCGGCCGGGTGTCCGGGTCCTCGTAGAGGTCCAGGAAACGCACCTCGACGTTCGGCATCGCCCGGTAGCGCTCCAGGATCTCCTGGAGGAAGTTGTCGTTGATCAGCGTGGTGACCAGCAGCCGCAGGGGCCGGTCGGTGGGCGCCGGCGCCGCGGGCGCGACCCGGCCCCGCGGCTCGGACAGTTTCCGGGCCGCCGGGCTCTCCCGGAACGGGGCCAGGAACACGTCCGGGCCGTCGCTCATCGGCGAGGAGAGTCGGTCGAAGTGCAGCACCCGGTTGGACGCCAGGCTCCACGCCCGGGACACCGCGGCGGCTGCCTTCTTCGGGTCCTTCGCCAGCAGACCGTCGGCAAGCGTCAACTGGGCGCGGATCGCCTCGTGCAGGCCGACCGGCACCTGCCCGAGCGCCAGCTCGGCCTGTGCCGCCCTGGTCAGCACGTCGGCTCGGGTGGCGGCGCTGCTGATCCGGCTCACCGCCGCCGAGGCGGTGCGGTTGGCGACCGCCGGCCGCCCGGCCTTGACCGCGCTGTCGTGCAGCCGGACGGCGAGCTTGCTGCGGAGCCGCTCCGGGACGCGCGGTGCGGCCACCGCCCGGGACCAGAACCACGCGCCCGCCGGGTTGCTCATGACCCGCTGGCCGGTGGCCTTCTGCACGGTGGTCCGCACGGTCTCCGCCGCCGCCCGCTTGGCGCCCCGCGTGCCGATGCCGGCGACGGCCGCGAGCTGCCGCTCCAGCCGCTTGCCGACCGGCTCGGAGCGGGACGCGTCGAGCGCGCGTTGCGCCGGCACCAGCCCGTAGTGGGCCCCGGCCCGGGTGTTGCGCTGGGCCATCTCCCACACCGTGTGCACGGAGCGGGGGTCGAGGGCCACCAGCAGGTCGGCCGCGCGGTAGCGCTGCCGCAGCCACGCGTTGCGCTGCGCGTGCAGCCAGATCTTCCGGTTGGCCTGCGCCCGCCCGAGTGCCCGCCGAAGCCGGGCATCCCGCTTCTCGGCGGGCACCACGAACGAGCGCACCTCCGCCAGCGCCGGGTCGATCGGCAGTTCCTCGGCGTCGAAGAAGCAGGCCACAGTGACGCGGGCGCCCCGACTACGGAAGCGTTCCAACGACTCGATCAGCACGGCCGGCTGCTTCGGCGCGGCGGCAGCCACGATGAGCACGGAGGTCACGGTCGGACATCTCCCGTCGAGGAGGTTGCGGCCGGGACGGCCGCGTCGGCGCCGATCGGCCGGGCAAGTTCGGTCAGGTGGCGGACCGCCGGGGCGATCACGGCCGGTCGGGCGAACCGGCGGGCCAGCTCCCGGGCAGCGGCCCGGTCGGCGTCGGTCGCCTTCACGGCCAGCCGACCGGCCTCGGTGAAGGAGTGGGCGAGCCGGTGCGGTTCGAGCCCGACCGCGCCGGTCCACAGCGGATGGCCGGCCAGCACGTTGCTGGCGTCGTGCTCGATGTCGTGGGCGGAGAGCACGGGCAGCCCGCTGGCCATGAACTCATACACCTTGCCGGAGGTGACGAAGCGTCCGCCGACGAGCATCAGCACCAGCGCGTCCCAGGAGCCGTACGTCGCCGCCAGCTCGGCCTTCGGCACCGGCCCGCCGAAGCTCACCCCGTCGACGGCGGCCTCCTTCAGCAGGTCCATGTGCCGGTTGGCCTCACGCGCGGCGCCGGCGCCGATGTGCCCGCGCACCTCAAACCGCGACCGGGCCAGGAGCGGGTCGTCGCGCCGGGCGATCCGCCAGGCGTCCAGCACCGACTCCAGGAACGCCGGGGAGAAGTTGACCGAGCCCAGGTAGCCGAAGGTCAGCCCGGCGGCCGGGTCCGGCGAGCGGCCGGAGATGTCCGGGAGGCTGTCCTCGTCGTAGCCGTTGCGTACCACGTGCACCCGCTCGGCCAGGTGCGGGTACCGCTCGCGGTAGAAGCCGGCGATCGGGTCGTTGACGCACCACACCGCCTGCGCGTGCTCCAGCACCGTGGACTCCCACCGGCCGGACACCGAGTCGCGGGTGAACGCCTCACCGCCGCCGATCACGTCGAGCGACCAGCCGTCGCGGAAGTCGACCGCGTACGGGATCTTGTGCTCCTCCCACAGCTTCCAGGTGGCCGCCAGGTTCACGTACGGGGCGCAGGAGGCGAGCAGCAGGTCGGCCGGGTGCTCGCGGTGCAGCCGCAGCACCGCCTTCTCCAGCTCGTACCGCCAGCCGCCGAACACCGGCTCTGGGAACGCCTTCTGCTCGCGCTTGCGCAGCCGCTTGATCCAGCCCGCCGGGTCGAGTGAGCGCTCCTCCGAGAACGCCCGGATGTCGGTCTCCAGGTCCTCCCGGATCAGCGGCAGCTCGACCACCCGCACCCGGGGGTCGACCTTCTCGGAGAGTGTGTGGTCCAAGCCGTACTCCCGCTCCCACGCCTGCTGGCAGATCGTGATGACGGTGATGTCCCAGCCCTGGGCGACGAACTGGTTCGCCGTCTCACGCAGCCGGTACGCGCTGCTCTTCGCTGCGGGCGGGAAGCCGATCGCGAGGTAGATCGCGTGGGGCCGCCGCCCGTTGCCGGAGCGGGGGAGTGGGACGGTGCGGTTGGTCATCGCGGATCGCCGATCATGAGAAGGGGGCGCGTCGTCATGCCAGGTGCCGTCGCAGCGTCTCGGCGACCCGCCGGGCCGCCCGGCCGTCGCCGTACGGGGTGCCGCGCGGCGTTTCGGGTGCGGGGCGCGTCGCGGTGGCGGCCCACCGCGCGTCCCGCTCGCGCGGGTCGGGAACGAGCACGTTCCAGCCGCCGGCCAGCGTTTCGACCCACTCCGTCTCGGTGCGCAGCGTGGTGCAGGGGCGCTCCAGCAGATAGGCCTCCTTCTGCAGGCCCCCCGAGTCGGTGACCACGCCGACGGAGCCGACCACCGCCGCCACCATCGCGGCGTACGGCAGCGGTCGACCGGCGTGCAGCGCGCCGCGGGACAGCTTCAGACCGTGCGCCTCGGCGCGGGCGACCAGGCGGGGGTGGGCCAGCAACGCCACCGGCACAGGCAGGTCGGCGAGCGCGTCGAGCAGCGAGGCGAGCCGCTGCGGGTCGTCGGTGTTCTCCGCGCGGTGCAACGTGGCCAGCAGGTAGGGCGCGTCCGGGTCGATGCCCTCGGGCAGCACCGGCCGGGGCTGGTCGCCGCGTGCGATGTCGTTCCGGACGCGCAGGCAGACGTCGACCATGACGTCGCCGACCAGTTCGGTCCGGGCGGCCAGCCCCTCCGTCGCGAGGTGCCGGACGGCCTCCTCGGTGGGGGCGAGCAGCAGGTCGGCGGCGTGGTCGGTGAGCACCCGGTTGTGCTCCTCCGGCATCCTTCGGTTGAACGATCGCAGCCCGGCCTCCAGGTGGGCCACCCGCAGGTGCTGCTTGACCGCCGACAGGGTGCCGGCCAGGGTCGAGTTGGTGTCGCCGTAGACCAGCACCCAGTCCGGCGCCTCGGCGGCGAGCACCGGGTCCAGCGCGGCGAGGGTGTTGCCGGTCTGCACGCCGTGGCTGCCTGAGCCGATGCCCAGGTGCACGTCCGGATCGGGGATGCCGAGACCGGAGAAGAAGACGTCGGACAGGTCGGCGTCGTAGTGCTGGCCGGTGTGCACGATCACATGCGCACACCCGTCCTCGGCGAAGGCGGCCGCGATGGGCGCCAGCTTCACCAACTGCGGTCGGGCGCCGACGATGCTGACGACCTTCACACGTGACTCCTCTTCATCTTCGGCTGATTGACCGGTAGGGGGCCGGCGCTGCACGCGGCGTGGACTCCGCAGCCGGCCGGATGGCCGGCTGCGGCCCTGCGGCCCTAGAAATAGTAGTGCCCCGTCCGGTGCCGGACGACGGACGCGAACGCGGGTGGCTCGCGGTAGTGGGCCCGCGTCGCCGGGCGGAAACGGATGTATCGGCCGGAACGGTCGATGTGGTGACCGACAGCGTGGTGTGGGACACGGGGCACCACACTAACCGACCGTGCCGCCCGTCCGGGCGTCGGCGGCACCGGTTCGCGCCGTGGTCGTCGGCCCTTCGCAGTCCGTTCACGTCGGTGGCACCGACCCGGACCGCGAGTCGCGAGCCCGACCCGGAGGATCTACCCGGCCTGCGTAAACTACGGCGCCATGACCGTGCCCGGGCCCGACATCCGTACTCATACCTCCGAGCAGGGAGGATCGGCGGCCACCGCCGACGCGCCGCCGGAGCGCCCATCGGCAACGGCCGGTGAGACGGCGGAGTCGGTCGAGGCGGTCGACGGCGCCACCGGGCCGGGGTTCGGCCGGTGGCGGCCGGACCTGTTGGCTGCGGCGATCTACCTGGCCGGCGCCTTCTGGGTGACCGGACGCGGCTGGTTGAACCACGACGGTCGGCTGCTCGGCAGCCGACCGAACGACCAGGGCTTCAACGAGTGGATGCTCGCGTACGCGGCGCACGCCGTGAGTCACCTGGAGAACCCGTTCTTCACCACCCTGCAGAACGCGCCGAGTGGCGTGAACCTGATGACGAACGTCGGCATGCAGCTACCCGGCCTGGTGCTGTCCCCGGTCACGCTGCTGTTCGGCGCGTCCTTCTCGTACCTGTTGTTCATCACGCTCAACCTGGCCGGCACCGGCTACGCCTGGTACCACGTCCTCTCCCGGCACCTCGTCGTATCCCGGGCGGCGGCGTTCGCCGGTGGCCTGTTCTGCGCGTTCGCGCCGGCGCTGGTGTCGCACAGCAACGGGCACCCGCACATCACCGCCCAGTGGCTGGTGCCGTTCATCGTCTGGCGCGTGGTCAAGCTGGCCCGGGACGGTCGTCCGCTGCGCGACGGGCTGGTGTTGGGCGGGCTCGTGGTGGCGCAGTTCTTCGTCAGCCTGGAGATCCTCTTCCTGGCCGCGCTCGGGTGCCTCATGATGGTGATCGCCTACGTGATCTTCCGCCCGCGGGAGGCGGTGCGCCGGGCCCGCCCGCTGCTCGGCGGGCTCGCCGTAGCCGGGGTGCTTGTCGGCGCCGCCGCCGCGTACCCGCTGTGGATGCAGTTCGCCGGGCCGCAGCACCGGGTCGGCCACCCCGGTAACCCGGACGTCTACGCGCTGACCGTCGGCTCGTTCGTGCGCTACGCCACCGAGTCGGTGGCCGGCAGCCCCACCAGCGCCCTGCGCTGGGGCCCGAACACCACCGAGCAGGCGAGCTTCTACGGCTGGTCCGTGGTGGTGCTCGCGCTGGGCGCCGCCTGGTGGCTGCGCCGCGAGATCCTGGTCCGCGTGCTCACGGTGGTGGCCGTGATCTCGGCGGTCTTCTCGATCGGCACGACCTGGACGGTGGGTACCCGGCGCACCGACGTGCCCGCGCCGTTCGCCCTGGTCTCCGAGCTGCCGGTGTTCGACTCGGTGGTCGTCTCCCGGTTCGCGCTGATCACGACGGTGACCCTCGGTGTGCTGTTCGCCGTGGCCGGTGACCGGTTGGCCCGGGTGCGGGTGGGTAGGGCCGGCCAGGAGTCGCTGGTGGCTCGCCTGGCCGCCGTCGCGCTGCTCGCAGCGCTGCTGCCGATCCTGCCGACGCCGCTGGAGGCGCGGGGCCGGGCGCCGGTGCCGGAGTTCGTCACCGGCGGGGCGTGGCGCGACCACGTGGCGCCCGGCCGCACCCTGGTGCCGGTGCCGGTCAGCGGCATGACGTCGCTGTACTGGAGTTCGGCCGCACTGGCCGGCTTCGCGGTGCCCGAGGGCTACTTCCTCGGGCCGGTCTCCGCCACCGACGCGACCGGACGCTGGGGCGTCGACCCGCAGCCCACCGCCAAGCTGCTCACCGCCGTGTCCCGGGGTGAACGGGACACCACGGTCGGACCGGCCGACGTCGCCCAGGCCCGCGCCGACGTGCGGTACTGGAAGGCCGACGCGGTGGTGCTGCCGGACCGGGGGGCCCGCCGCCACGACGACCTGAAGGTCGTGCTCGACGTGTTGTACGGCCCCGGCCGGCGGGTCGACGACGTGTGGCTCTGGGACGTCCGGCCGGTCACCCGCTGACCGCCCGGCGGCGGGCCGGTCAGGGCGACTTCGTCCAGATCAGCAGCAGGTAGCCGCCGAAGTAGCTGGAGAACACGACGAGCGTCACCAGGATCGTGACGGCCCGGGCCCGACCGGCCCGGGCCAGGCCCACGGCCGCCGGCAGCAGCAGTGGGAACGCCGGCAGCAGGAACCGCGCCTTGGAGTGGTAGTAGCCGGCCGCGCCGAGCGTGGTCACCAGCAGCAGGCCGCTGTAGAGCAGCAGTGGCCAGGGCTGCCGGTCGAGCACGCTCAGCGCGAAGAACATCAGCGACACCAACGCCACCACGGTGACCACCAGCAGCGGCAGCGCGGCCACCTGCACCAGCGTCTGCTGCCCCCGTTCGACGGTGTAGACGCCGAAGTCGAAACTGGTCCCCCAGCCGGCCGACTGGATGTGGAACCAGCCGTCCGGCCGTCCGGTCCGCGCCCCCACCCAGGCCAGGTACGCCAGCCAGCCGGCGGGCGCGAGCAGCAGCGCCGCGTACGGCCGCCAGCCGTCCCGCCGCCGGACCACCGCCAGCAGCGCGGCCAGCCCGACCACCGGGATCAGGGACGAGGCGGTGGGCCGGGTCAGGCCGGCGAACAGGCAGACCACCCCGGCGGTGACCCAGTGCCGGCGCAGCAGCGCGTACAGCGTCCACGCGGCGAGCGCGGTGAACAGGCTCTCGCTGTAGCCCATCGACTCCACCACCGCGTGCGGCATCGCCGCCCAGAGCGCGGCGAGCAGGACGCCGGTGCGCCGGTCGTGCAGGTACGCGCCGATCGCGAAAAGCGCCCACGCGGCGGCCAGCCCGGCCAGCCACGCCACCAGCAGCGCCGACTCACGTGGGCTGAGCGGGGAGATCCGGTCCAGGGCCGCGGACAGGCCCGGGTAGAGCGGGAAGAAGGCCATGTTGCTCTGCGCCTTCTCGTACCCGTCGTACCCGTGTCGCGCGATGGCGAGGTACCAGTCGCCGTCGGCCCGGGTGAGCTCCTTGACCGGGTTGCGCCCCACGTTGCCGGCCCAGATCCAGACGGTCAGCAGCCCGATCAGGCGGATCACGGCGTAGACCGCCAACGCGGGCAGCGCGGCGCGGGCGGCGTGGCGCAGCCGCCCGGCGGGCGTGGGCCGGGCCGGGTCGGGCGCTGCCGACGCCGCGCGGCTCGGTTCCTCGGTCGTCACCACGTCCATTGTCTGATCCATCCGCGCTGGCCTGGAGTGATCCGGCGGCACGCGGGCCGCGGGCGGGCGACCTACCGTCGGCCCGGCGACGACCCGGGGCGAGCGCCGGTCGTTGAACAGCATGGAGGGTAGCAATCGGCGCGACAGGTCACGGACCGCCGACGGCGGCGGGCGTGGCGGCCGGAACCGTTGTCGTAGACTCGCTCGGGTCCGCGGGCGCGGTGCTGGCGACGACGAAACGGGCAGGGATGGGATCTGACGGCACGACCGCAGCGGCGGGCACCCGGGGACGGGTGGTCATGCTGGTGGACAACGGAGTCATCGGGGACTCCCGGGTGCAGAAGGCGGCGCGGTCCGCCGCCGACGCCGGCTGGGACGTCGTCCTGCTCGGGCGCGCGCCGGTGGGCCAGCCGCAGAGCTGGCGGCTCGGCGCCGCCGAGGTGCGCCTGATCCCCATGGCCGAGCCGCTGTCCCGTCGCCGGCACGAGTTCCGCCGTGCCTGGCTGCGGCATCCGCTGGCGTACCCGCCGAGCGGCCTCGCCGCGCACCGCACCCAGACGGTCCGGGCGTGGCGCGCGGACCTGGCCGTCCGCCGGGCGGCGCTGACCACCGCGGCCCGCGACTCCGGCGCCGGCCGCCCCGGCGGGCTGCCCTGGGCCACGCTGCGCGCCGAGGAGAAGCTGGCCGGCCTGACCCGCCGGTGGGTCGGGTTCCGCAACCGTCAGCTCACCCGCGCCCGCAAGGGCCGCAAGCTGGACGGCCCCTGGGACCGCGCGTACACGGCGTTCTGGCGCAGGCTGCGCGGCGACGGCGCGTGGCGCCGGCTGGAGCCCGGCCTGTGGGACTACGAGCTGGCCTACGGCCCGGTCGTCGACGAGTTGGCACCGGACCTGATCCACGCCAACGACTTCCGGATGCTCGGCGTCGGCGCCCGCGCGAAGATCCGGGCCGCCGCCCGGGGCCGGCGGATCGCGCTGCTGTGGGACGCCCACGAATACCTCCCCGGTGTGCAGCCGTGGCGGGACAACGCCCGCTGGCTGCCCGGCAACGTGGCGCACGAGCGGGAGTACGTGCCGTACGCGGACGCCACCACCACCGTCTCCGGCGGCCTGGCCGACCTGCTGCGCGAGGAGCACCGGCTGGCCGAGCGCCCGGCCGTCGTGCTCAACGCCCCCGCGGTCGACGAGTTGCCGGCCGACCCGACCGGGCCGGTGCCGGACATCCGCGCGCTGTGCGGGCTCGGGCCGGACGCCCCGCTGCTGGTCTACAGCGGGGTGGCCGCCGCCAAGCGCGGGCTGGGCGTGCTGGTCGAGGCGCTGCCCCGACTGCCCGGCGCGCACGTCGCCCTGGTGGTCAACAAACCCACCTCGGCGTACGTCCGGGGTCTGGTCACCCGGGCCGGCGAGCTGGACGTGGCGGACCGGCTGCACGTGCTGCCGTACGTGCCGCACCACCAGGTGGTCCGCTTCCTGGCCGGCGCGCAGGTCGGCGTCATCCCGATCCAGCACTGGCCGAACCACGAGATCGCGCTGATCACCAAGTTCTTCGAGTATTCACACGCCCGCCTGCCGCTCGTCGTCTCCGACGTGCGGACCATGGCCGAGACTGTCCGGGAGACCGGCCAGGGCGAGGTGTTCCGCGCCGAGGACGTGGCTGACTTCGTCCGGGCGGTCACCGCGGTGCTCGCCGATCCGGCGCGGTACCGCGCCGCGTACGACCGGCCGGGCCTGCTGGCCGACTGGACCTGGGAGGCGCAGGCGCGGGTGCTCGACGACGTCTACGCCCGGCTGCTGCCCGACGCCCCGCCCCGCCCGGCCACGTCGGCGTCCGCGCCGGCTCCGGGCGCGGTGCCGGCTTCGGTGGAGGTGGGCGCGTGAGCCAGCCGGACGTGACGGTGGTGGTGGCCGTCTACAACACCATGCCGTACCTCACCGCCTGCCTGGACTCGCTGGTCGGCCAGACCATCGGCCGGGACCGGCTGGAGGTCGTCGCGGTCGACGACGGTTCCACCGACGGCAGCGGCGCGGAGCTGGACCGTTACGCCACCCGCTACCCGGGGACGGTCCGGGTGCTGCACCAGGCCAACTCCGGTGGCCCGGCGGCGCCGAGCAACCTGGCGCTGGACCACGCCCGGGGCCGCTACGTCTTCTTCGTCGGCTCCGACGACCACCTCGGGCCGGAGGCCCTGGAGCGCCTGGTCGCCGCCGCCGACAGGTGGGACTCCGACGTGGTGCTCGGCCGGATGGTCGGCACCAACAAGCGCTACGTGCACCAGGCGGCGTACGCCTGCACCGCGGAGCGGCTCGACCTGTTCGACAGCGCGCTGCCCTGGTCGCTGTCGAACACCAAGCTGTTCCGCCGGGACCTCGTCGAGCAGCACGGGCTGCGGTTCCGCACCGACATGCCGATGGGCAGCGACCAGCCGTTCACGCTGGAGGCGTGCTTCCGGGCGAAGAAGGTCTCGGTCCTCGGCGACTACGACTACTACTTCGCCGTCAAGCGGGACAACGCCCAGAACATCACCTACGCCAGCCGCTTCGAGGAGCGGTTGCGCTGCGCCGAGGAGCTGGTCGCGTTCGTGGCCGGCCTGATCGGGCCCGGCCCGAAGCGGGACGCGGTGCTGGTGCGCCACTTCAGCTGGGAGGTGGCGAAGCTGCTCCGCGAGGAGTTCCTCAGCCTCTCCCCGGACGTGCAGCAGCACGTTCACGACCGGGTCCGGAAGCTGGCCGGGGCGTACCTCACCGAGGGCGTGCTCGCCCGGATGGAGCCGGCCCTGCGGGTGCGGCTGGCGGTGGCGCGCGACGGCGGGCTCGACGCGCTGCGCGAGCTGATCGGGCAGCAGGCCGACAAGACGCTGCCCGAGGTCACCGTCGACGACGGTCGCTGGTACGCCCACCACGTCGGGTTCCGCGACCCCGCGTTCGGCTACCCGGACGACTGGTACGACGTCACCGACCGGGCCGCCGCGCAGCTCGCGAAGCTGACCGCGACCGAGCTGGCCTGGGGGCGGGACGCGGCCGGCGGGCGGGCCCTGGTGGTCACCGCCCGGAGCCGGTGGGCGGAGCTGGCCGAGCTGAGCGCCGAGGCGCTGAAGGTCAGCGTGGGCGATCTCACGGGTGCCACGTCGGTGACGCCGGACGGGCCCGGTACCGTCGTACGGACCGACTTCGCGGTGGACCGGCTGTTGGCGGTCGTCGCGCCGAACGGGGAACGGCGGACGGTACGCGCCGAGGTGTCCGCGCTGGACGGGGCCGGCTCGGCGCCGATGCGCACCGACCGACCCGTCGCCGCGCCCAAGCTGCTGGCCCGCCACGGCGCCCGGTTGCACCTCGTCACACCCACCACGAACCACAAGGGCCACGTGATCGTCGCGATCACGCCGGTGACCCCCGGTCGGTTCCTTGCCCGCCTGCGCCGCATCTGGCCCTCTGGAGGAAAGTAGTTCATGAACATCTGCGTCGTCGCGCTCGGAAAGATCGGCCTGCCGCTCGCCGTGCAGTTCGCCTCGAAGGGGCACCGGGTCATCGGTGCCGACGTCTCCGAGCGGGTCGTCCAGCTGGTCAACGACGGTGCCGTGCCCTTCCCGGGTGAGGCCGACCTGGACGTCAAGCTGAAGGAGGCGGTCGCCGCCGGGCTGCTGTCGGCCACCACCGACACCGCCGCCGCGGTCGCCGAGTCGGAGGCGGTCGTCGTGGTCGTGCCGCTGTTCGTGGACGCCGAGGGCGTACCGGACTTCGGCTGGATGGACGACGCCACCCGGGCCATCGCCCGTGGCCTCAAGCCGGGCACGCTGGTCAGCTACGAGACCACGCTGCCGGTCGGCACCACCCGCAGCCGCTGGGCGCCGATGCTCTCCGAGGGCTCCGGCCTCACCGCCGGCACCGACTTCCACCTGGTGTTCAGCCCCGAGCGGGTGCTCACCGGCCGGGTCTTCGCCGACCTGCGCCGCTACCCGAAGCTGGTCGGCGGCATCGACGAGGCGTCCGCCGCGCACGGCGTGCGGTTCTACGAGGCGGTGCTCGACTTCGACGAGCGGGCCGACCTGGACAAGCCCAACGGGGTGTGGGACCTCGGTTCGGCGGAGGCGTCCGAGCTGGCCAAGCTCGCCGAGACGACCTACCGGGACGTGAACATCGGCCTGGCGAACCAGTTCGCCCGCTTCGCGGACACGGTCGGCGTGGACGTCACCAAGGTGATCGAGGCGTGCAACACCCAGCCGTACAGCCACATCCACTCGCCGGGCATCGCGGTCGGCGGCCACTGCATCCCGATCTACCCGCGGATGTACCTGTGGAACGACCCGGCGGCCACCGTGGTCCGCTCGGCGCGCGAGGCCAACGCCGCCATGCCGGACTACGCGGTCGACCTGCTCGCCGCCGCGTACGGCGACCTGACCGGGGTGGGCGTGCTGGTGCTGGGCGCCGCCTACCGGGGCGGCGTGAAGGAGACCGCCTTCTCGGGCGTCTTCCCGACCGTGGAGGCGCTGCGCCGGCGGGGCGCGACGCCCTACGTGTCCGACCCGATGTACTCGAACGAGGAGCTGGCCGCACACGGCCTGCCCGGTTACGACGGTGAGCCGCTCGGCGCGGCGGTGATCCAGGCCGACCACGCGGAGTACCGCAACCTCACCCCGGCCGACCTGCCGGGCGTGACGGTGCTGGTGGACGGCCGTCGGGTCACCGACCCGGCCCGCTGGGCGGGCGTGCGCCGGGTGGTCATCGGCGGTTGATCAGGCTGCGCGGCGGGCCCCGGCCGGGACGGCCGGGGCCCGCTTCGTGCTGTGCCCCCAGCGGGTACCGGGGTGTGAAAGTCGTCGTCCGATGTTCACCTCTCGGACACCCCGGTAATACTTGCGTCACTTGACCCGTTTAGGGTCGCAGCCGTCCGGTATCGGGCCTCGCCGACAGCGGCGGGCAGACAGGGAGCGTGTCGTTGTTCAGCAGAGTACGCAGCCAGCAGGGCCTCGCCGCGGTGGGCGCGACGCTCCTCGGGTACGGCGTGATGATCCTCGCCGGGGCGCTCGGCCTGGTGGTCCCGTACGCGGTGGCCGCGGTGGTCGCCCTCGCCGGTGAACTGGCGCTCGCCACCCGGTACGCCGAAACGGCCGAGCTGCTCGCCAAGGCCGGTGTGGGCACCACGTTCCGGCGGCTGCTGCGGGACCTGTCGGTGGTCCTGCTGGTGCTCGCCGCCGTGCGTCCGGGCGTGGCCGGCACGGTCGCGGTGCTGCTGCTGCCCGCCGCGCTGTGGACCCTCGCCGTGCTCACCACCGCCGTGACGAAGACGATCGACGGGCGGGTCGACCCGCCGGCGTACACCCGCAACATCGACCTCGGCGCGCTGCGCCGCGTCCCGGTGCCGCCGGCCTGGGCGCGCGGGCTGGCCGGGCTGCGGATGCCGCTGCTCAACGTGCTGCTGGTGCCGGCGGCGGTGGTGGCCGCCGCGCTGGACCGGGTCGCCCCCGTGGTGCTCACCGGCCTGGTCACGCTGGTCGCCGGTCTGGTCACCGCCGTGGTGCTGGCGCTGACCGCGCTGCGCGGCCGGGGCGGGACGCCGGGCGTGCTGCCCGCCGTGCACGACTGGCTGGCCCGGGAACAGCCCGAGGTGGCGCTCTACTTCGCCGGCCCGGCCAAGGACGTCTACCAGGCCAACATGTGGCTCGCACCGCTGGAGGCGACCGGCCGCCGCGCGGTGGTGCTGCTACGCGCCGCGGACGCGTTCGGCCAGCTCGCCGACACCCGGCTGCCGGTGGTCTGCGTGCCGGCCGGCGTCGACTTCATGAACCTCGACCTGGGCTCGCTGCGGGTCGCGCTGTACGCGGCGAACGTCGGCGCCAACATCCACCTGCTGCGCGAGCCGGGCGTGAAGCACGTCTTCGTCGGCCACGGCGACAGCGACAAGGCGGCCAGCGTCAACCCGTACAGCAAGGTGTACGACGAGGTGTGGGTGGCCGGTCCCGCCGGCCGGGAGCGGTACGCCCGGGCCGGCGTCGGCGTGCTGGACCGCGACATCGTGGAGGTGGGCCGCCCGCAGCTCGCCGGCGTGCACACGTTCGGCTCCGGCGCCACCGACCACGCGTTCACCGTGCTCTACGCGCCGACCTGGGAGGGCTGGCTGGACGACGACCCCTACCACACCTCGCTGGTGCTGATGGGGGAGCGGATCGTGGCCGGGCTGCTGGCCGCCGGGAACCTGCGGGTGGTCTACAAGCCGCACCCGTTGACCGGCACCCGCTCGCCGAAGGCCAGGGCGGCGCACGAGCGGATCGTGGCCCGGATCCGGGCCGCCGGCGGCGACACCGACCCGACCTCGCTCGACGGTGCCGCGCACCTGGTGGTCACCGGTCGCACGCCGGCGCTGTTCGACTGCTTCAACGTCACTGACCTGCTGGTCAGCGACGTGTCCAGCGTGGTCTCCGACTTCGTGCAGAGCGAGCGCCCGTACGTGGTGGCGAACCCGGCCGGGCTGTCCGAGGACGAGTTCCGTCGGCAGTTCCCCACCGCGCGGGCGGCGTACCTGCTCTCGGCGGACTGCGGCGAGCTGGCCAAGATCCTGGACGTGACCCGGGGCGGCGACGACCCGATGACCGAGGCGCGGCGGGAGCTGAAGGAATACCTGCTCGGCCCGGCCGGGTCCAACCCGATGGACCGCTTCCGGGACGAGATCGGCCGGCTCTGCGGCTGACCGGCGCACCGACGCGCGGGGGTGACGACCGGTCCGGTCGCCGCCCCCGTCGCGCGTTCAGCCCTGCCGCGGCGGGTTGTCGACGTCCCGGGAGACGACCTCGCCCTTGGCGTCGACCCAGCCCTTGGGGCGGGCCGGGTTGCCGGCGACGAGCTGGTAGGGCTGGACGTCCCGGGTGACCACCGAGCCGGCCGCGATCATCGCGTACTCGCCGACCTCGATGCCGCACACCAGCGTCGCGTTGGCGCCGATCGACGCGCCGCGGCGGACCAGCGTCGGGGTGATCGTCCAGTCCGGATTCTGGGCGCGCGGCCGGAAGTCGTTGGTGAACACCGCGCACGGCCCGACGAAGACCTCGTCCTCGATGGTCACGCCCTGGTAGACGGAGACGTTGTTCTGGATCTTCACCCGGTCACCGACCGTGACGCTCGCGTCGACGTACACGTTGCGGCCGATCACGCAGCCGGCACCGACCTGGGCGCTCGACCGGATGTGGGCCAGGTGCCAGACCTTGGTGCCGTCGCCGACCCGGGCGCCGTCCTCGACGTCGGCCGTCGGGTGGACGAAGACGGAGGCGGACCGGTCGTTGCTGTCAGTCATTTCCACTCGCATCGTTGCGGGGCGCGTCGCGCCGTCGGGCGGGGCTCGACGCAGCATAACGAGCGCTTCAGATGATCAGTTCGGCCACCGCGTCGGCGGCCGGCCGGTCCGCCGGCAGCGCGTGCGCGGCGACCACCGCGTCGACCGGCAGCGCGGCGTACAGGTGCGGGAAGAGCGCGCCGTCGCGGGACTCCTCCCACCGCAACGCGTCGCCGAGCCGTGCCTCGTCCACCGCGAGCAGCGTGAGGCCGGTGACGCCGGCGAAGTACCGGCGCGCGGTCTCCACCACCTGCCCGGCGGCGGAGAGGTGGAGGTAGCCGTCCTGCCGGTCCAGGGCGGTGCCGGCGAAGCTCCCGGCCGCCCGCGCCGCCCGCCACTCGTCGTCGGCGAGAATCTTGTAGATCACCACCGCAGCCTAGAACGGCCCTCGCGTCCGGGCGACGCGTCTGCCACCATTCCGGGGGCAACAGGTCGAGCGGACGGAGAGACACGGGTGCGGATCCTCCTGGTCGAGGACGACCGACGGGTCGCCGCGGCGCTGTCGTCCGCGCTGACCCGCCGGGGGTACCAGGTGGAGCACGCCGCCACGGTCGCCGCCGCGCTCTCCGCCGCCCCCTGCGACCTGGTGCTGCTGGACCTGACGCTGCCCGACGGCGACGGCACCGACCTGTGCCGCGAGCTGCGCCGGCGCAGCAGCCAGCTCGGCATCATCGCGGTGACCGCCCGGGGCGAGGAACGCGACCGGGTGCTGGGCCTGCGGCTGGGCGCCGACGACTACGTGGTCAAGCCGTTCTCGATGGTGGAGTTGCAGGCCCGGATCGAGGCGGTGCTGCGCCGGGCCGCGCACACCGTGCCGGAACGCCACCTGATCGAGGCGGGCGAGGTCCGCATCGACGTGGGCGGCCGGACGGTCAGCGTGGCCGGGCGGGCGGTGACGCTGACCCGTAAGGAGTTCGACATCCTGCTCTCGCTGGCCCGCCAGCCCGGGGTCGCGGTGCCCCGGGACCGCATCCTGCTCGACGTGTGGGGCACCACCTGGGCCGACCGGCACACCGTCGAGGTGCACGTCGGTTCGTTGCGCGGCAAACTCGGCGACCCGACGCTGGTGGAGACCGTACGCGGGGTCGGCTACCGGCTCCGCACCACGTGAGGAGGCCGCGGTGCGCCGCCGGTTGGTGATCAGCTACCTGCTGCTGATGGTGCTGGTGCTGCTCGCGCTGGAGACCCCGCTGGCGGTGACGCTGGCGTCCCGGGAGACCGACCGGGTCCGGGCCGACCGGCTCGCCGACGCCACCCGCTTCGCGTCGCTCGCCGGTCCGGCGCTGCGCGGCGGCAGTCCCGGCCCGCTGGATGGGGAACTGGCCGCCTACGACGACCTCTACCGCATCGGCGCGGCGGTGGTGGACCGCGACCGGCGCACCGTGGCCGCGTCGTCCCGGTGGGAGCCGGACGCCGGCACCGGCCCGGCGGTCGACACCGCGCTGTCCGGGCAGCAGTTCAGCGGCCCGGAGTCGGTCTGGCCCTGGGTGGACGGGCCGCTGGTGACGGCCGTCCCGATCAACGACGGCGGCGAGGTGCTCGGCGCGGTGGTCACCACCACCCCGGCCGACGCGGTGCGCCGCACCGTCACGGTGTGGTGGCTGATGCTGGCCGGCATCGGCCTGCTCGCGGTGCTGGCCTGCGTCTCCACCGCGTTCGGGCTGGCCGGCTGGGTGCTGCGCCCGGTCACCGAGCTGGACGCGGCGACCCACGAGATCGCCGAGGGGCGCCGCACCGCCCGGGTCCGGCCCCGCCTCGGCCCGCCGGAGCTGCGCCGGTTGGCGACCAGCTTCAACCACATGGTCGACGCGGTCTCCGACGTGATGGACCGGCAGCGGGCCTTCGTCGCGCACGCCAGCCACCAGCTCCGCAACCCGTTGACCGCGCTGCGGCTGCGGGTGGAGGAGCTGGGCCCCAGCCTCACCGACCCGGACGGCCGGGCCGAGCACCGGCTGGCGCTGGAGGAGACCGACCGGCTGGCCACCGTGCTCGACGCGCTGCTGACGCTGGCCCGGGCCGAGCGGGAGGAGAACCAGCGGGTCACCGTGGACGCGGGCGCGGCAGCCGCGTCCCGGGTGGCGGCCTGGCTGCCGCTGGCCCGGCACCGGGCGGTCACGCTCCGACTCGACCCGGTCGACACGCCGGCGTACGCCCGGACCGTGCCGACCGCGATCGACCAGTCGCTCGACGCGCTGATCGACAACGCGGTCAAGTTCAGCGGCGCCGGGGGAGAGGTGACGGTGACCGTCCGCCCGGCCGACGGCGGGACGGCGCTGACCGTGGCCGACACCGGCCCGGGCATGACGGCCAGCCAGCTCGGCCAGGCCACCGAGCGGTTCTGGCGGGCGCCGGACGCGCAGAACGTGGACGGCGCGGGGCTGGGGCTGACCATCGCCGCGGTGCTCGTCGATGCGTCCGACGGCCGGCTCACCATGCGCCAGGGGGAGCCCCGGGGCCTGGTCGCCGAGCTGTGGTTCCCGGCGCCGCCCGACGACGCCGGCGCCCTCGACCCGGCCGACGGGCCGGCCGTGCCGCAGCGCCACGACGAGCCGGTCGGCGGTTGAGCGACCCGCGTCAGCGGGCAGGAAGGCTCCGGGGTCCGGTCAGGGCTTGGCGTCGCGGTACCACCGGGCCGCGCCCGGGTGCAGCGGCAGCGGGGTGGTCACGATCGCCGACCGTGGGCTCATCCGGCCGGCCGCCGGATGCGCCGCGGCCAGCTCCTCCCGGCGTTCCATCAGCAACCGGGTCACCTCGCGCACCAGGTCGGCGGGGAGGCTGGCGCGGACGATCAGGTAGTTCGGGTTGGCCACCGTGCTGACCGGCTCCGACTGGTAGACCGAGCGGGGAATGTCCCGGGTGACGTAGACCTGCCCGTACGCGCGCCGCAGCGGCTCGGTCCAGTCGCCCAGGTCCACCATCCGCAGTGCGGTGCGTTGGGCCAGCTCGGCGACGCCCCGCACCGGCAGGCCGCCGGAGAAGAAGAACGCGTCGATCCGCCCCTCGCGCAGCGCGGCCACCGAGTCGTCCAGCCCCAGGTGCTCCTGGCGGATCCGGGCACGGCCGAGCTGCGCCACCTCCAGCAGCCGGGTGGCGGTCACCTCGGTGCCGGAGCCGTCGGCGCCCACCGAGACCCGCCGCCCTCGCAGGTCGGCCAGCGTGCGGACCGGGCCGCCGGCGGTGGTCACCAGGTGCAGCAGGTCGTCGTAGACCCGGGCCACGGCGAGCACGGCCGGGTGGGCCGGCTCCCGGGGCGGCAGCACGTCGGCCTGGGTGAAGCCCAGCTCCGCGTCGCCGGCGCCGACCAGCCGGACGTTCTGCGCGGAGGCGGCGGTCACCACCACGTCCGCCCGCACCCCGGGCAGCTCCCGGTTGAGCAGCGCGGCGAGCGACTGGCCGAAGGCATGGTAGACGGCGGTCGGGCTGCCGGTGGCGATCCGGATACGCACCGGCTCGGTGGGCTCGTCCCGGCAACCGGCCACCCCGGCGACGAGCAGCAGCAGCAACGCCAGCGGGGCCGCGGTCCGGCGCCGGCCGCGCGCAGACCAGTGTCGGTTCACGCGCTGCACTCTGCGCCGTGCAACCGCCGCCGCGCAAGCCCGCCCCCGGGACCGGTCAGCCCAGGGCGGCGCTCTCGGTGATCCGGGCCCGGTGCTCGCCGTTGGCGACGCTCACCAGGAAACAGCCCGAACCCGGCCGCAACGCCGCCGGCACCTCCAGCAGCGCCGCGCCGCGCACCAGCACCGCCGCCAGGTCCCGGTCGGTGAGCCGGATGCCGAGGCAGTGCCGGCGTACGTGCCGGCCGCCCGCGAGCAGCGCGGCCCGCCAGACCGCGGTGGCCAGCCGGGGACGCCAGACGCGGCGAGCCGTCGACGCGCCCGGGAACGGCCCGCCGAGCAGCTCGCGACGGCCCTGCCGCCAGCCGGCCGCCAGCAGGTTCGCGTACGTCGACCGGTGCTCCGGGAACACCGACAGCCGGTGCAACTCGTACCGGCGGCGCAGCCCACCGGTGGTCAGCTCGTGCGCGACCGGCACGTCGAGCCGGCGCAGCAGGTACCGCATCCGGTGCGCCGCGTCCTCCCGGTTGAACTCGGCGATCCCGCCCCGGTACGGGTCGACGTCGAGCCGGCGGACGTGCCCGGCCGGCGGCGTCGTGCAGCGCACCAGGCAGGCGAGTTCGAAGGCGTCGGTCAGGGTCGGCCAGTCCAGCGGCGGGGGCGACGACGGGCGCGGCCGGTCGAGCAGCGTGGTGGGCTCGGAGAGCATCGGCACAGCTCCTTGGTCGGCGTCGTGGCCCCTCTACCGTGGCCCGCGCCGCCGGGCCGGGGAACCGCTGCGCCCGAGCCTTGAGCAAAATTTGCGCGAAGCCGCGCTCAGAGTTCGGTGACGACCACGTCGAGCAACCGGGGCCGGCCGGGGGTGCGCGGGCCCTCCTCGACCGTGTGCCCCAGCTCGCGCAACGCCCCCACCAGCGCCGCGGCACTGCGCGGGCGGGCGTCGGCGACGAGCAGGTCCCGGACCAGCCGGCCCTTGGTGGCCTTGTTGAAGTGGCTCACCACCGACCGGGACGGGGTGCCGTCCACCAGCCGTTCGTGCAGCACCCGCACCGTCACCGTCCGGTCGGCGAGCGGGCCCGACGGCGTCCAGGTGGCCGCGTACGCGCCGGAGCGCAGGTCCAGCACCGGGCCGCGACCCGCCGCCGCCGTCACGGCCGGGTCCAGCGCGGCCCGCCAGTACGCCGACAGCGCACCGATCCCCGGCAGCCGCGCCCCGACCGGGCAGCGGTACGGCGGCACCCGGTCGGTGAGCCGCACCGCGCCCCACAGGCCGGAGCTGATCAGCACCGACCGGCGGGCGGCCCGCTGCGCCGCCGGGGGTAGCGTGGCCAGGTCGAGCGCCTCGTAGAGCACCCCGGTGTAGAGCCGCCCGGCCGGCGCGGTCGCCGCCACCCGCAGTCGCGCGTTGCGGCGCAGCTCGCCGCGCTGTCCCTCGCTCAGCCCCAGCGCGTCCCGGGCGGCGGCCTCGTCCGGCCCGGCGCACAGCGCGACGAGCGCGTCCAGCACCGCGTCCCGGGCCGGGTTCAGCTCGGGCAGGGAGAGCCGGGACAGGTCCAGCCGGCGGCCGGTGCCGGCGTCGGCCTTGCCCTCGGACGGGGGCAGCAGGATGAGCATCGGCACAGCGTACGGGCGGGCGTCAGCGTCACGGCCGCACGGCACGCTCCGGGTGGTACACGCGACTGCGCCCCACCTCGGCCACCACCGCCGCGTCGGCCCGCCCGCCCAGCAGCCGCCGCAGGGCGCGTTCGGCCGGCGACCCGACCGCCACCACGTACCCGGGGCGGGCCGCCCGTGCCACCCGCTGCCAGTACGCCGGGTAGCGGTTCTGTCCCGGGGTCAGGTTGCCGTCCAGCACACCGCAGGCCACCGCCTCGCCGGTGTTGAAGATCAGCCGGTTGCAGGTCCAGTAGTCGCCGTACACCTCGTGCAGCCCGGCGCGCCGCACCGCGCCGGCCAGCCGGCGGGCGTCCCGCTCGTCGGCGCGGATCCCGGGCAGGCCGACCAGGAGCGTCGCGGTGCCGGCCAGCGTGGCGGCGGTCAGCCCGGCCAGCACCACGGCGGCCGGCACGCCGCGCAGCCGGTCCGCCCGGCCGGCGGTGGCCCGCAGCGCGGGTACGGCGGCCCGCCAGAGCGGCCAGAGCACCGCCGGCAGCGACACCTGGAGCACCGACAGGTAACGCGCGTCGCCCAACGGGTCGGTGGCGGCGAGCGGGCTGCGCACGTACGCCAGCAGCGTCAACGCGGCGCCGGCGACCAGCGCGAGGATCGCCGTGGCCCGGACCCGCGCGGCCGGGTCCCCGGCCCGGCGGTACGCGACCACGCCGAGCCCGGCGGCGGTCACCAGCAGCACCGGGTAGAGCACGCCGAACCACTGCGCCCAGCGCGCGCAGCCGTCCATCGGGCAGAGCCCGGACGCCAGCGGCACCCCCTCCAGCAGCCCGCCGTGCAGCCGCGCCGCGAGCGACGGGGCGACCCCCTCCTTCGTGCTGATCTCCCGGAACACCGACAGCGAGTCCTGCCCGTCCGGCGCCACCACGTTGTCCTTGATCATCGGCGCGACGCCGGCCAGGAAGCCGACGGCCAGCAGCACGCCCGGCCAGCCGATCAGATCCCGGGGCGCGGCCAGCACCAGCACCACGCCGGCCGCCAGCAGGTAGGGCGTGATCAGCCAGTCCGACCAGAGCGCCAGCCCGGTGAGCAGGCCGAACGCGCCGGTGGCGAGCCAGCGGTGCCGGACCTGCCGCTCGCCGAGCGCGACCGCGAGCAGCAGCAACGCCAGGACCGTCGGTTTGACCTCGGGCCGGCCGCCGACCACGGTGAGCTGGTCCCGGACCACCCGCTCCGAGCCGAGCGCCAGCAGGCCCACCACGGCCACCGCCAGCCAGGGGGAGAAGAGCCGGCGGGTCAACCGGTAGGCCAACCACAGGAAGACCGCGTAGAGCGCGAGCAGTGGCAGCCGCAGCACCGGCCAGCTCGGCCCGGCCCCGCCCACCAGCGGCGCGGCCAGGTACGACTCCAGCATCCCCATGTAACGCTGGCCGTAGAGGAAGACCGGCCGCTCGTGGCCGCCGGCGATGTGCAGCGCGGCCAGGCCGAACGTGGCCTCGTCACTGTTCGAGGCGGGCACCGTGAACAGCGTCAGCACCAGCCGGTAGCCGACCCCGGCCGCGCCCAGCAGCAACGCCACCAGCGCCGGCGCGTCCGGGTTGCGCTTCGCTGTCGACACGACCCAGGCCCCCGTCGTCGCCCTCGACCGCAGTCTGACACGCCGCTCACCCGGTGCCGGGGCGGATCGGCGGAGATCACTCGCGTGGCCGGGCCCGGCCGGTTGTGGCAGGGTTGGCACGTGCCGCCCACACCACCGGACCAGCTCGCCGTGCCCCAACTGCACCGCGCCGCGCGCATCGAGGACGCGCTGCACGGCCTGGTGGAGCGCCGGTTGCGGCGCACCGGGTGGCAGCCCAACATCATCGCGTACGCCGGCTACGGCGCGCCGGGCTGGGCGCGGGTGCTCTGCCGCGTGCTGCTGGGCCGACCGGACACCCGCCGCCGCGGCCGGCTGGACAAGGTGCGCGGCTGGCGCAGCTTCGCCACCCTGCCGGCCAAGCACGCCCGGGTGACCGTCGAGGTCAACGGCGTGCGCCACGAGGTGACCGCGGACCGCAGCGGTTTCGTCGACACCGTCGTCGAGGGTGACTTCACGCCCGGCTGGGGCTGCGTACGGCTGAGCGTGGCGGACGCCGAGCCGGTGGAGGCGCTGGTGCGCGTCCTCGACCCGAACGTCCGGTTCGGCATCCTCTCCGACATCGACGACACGGTCATGGTGACCGCGCTGCCCCGGCCGATGCTCGCCGCGTGGAACACGTTCGTGCTCGACGAGCACGCCCGCAACGCCGTGCCCGGCATGGCGGTGCTCTACGAGCGCCTGGCCACCGCCCACCCCGGCGCGCCGGTCTTCTACCTCTCCACCGGCGCCTGGAACGTCGCGCCGACGCTGACCCGGTTCCTGTCCCGGCACCTCTACCCGGCCGGGCCGCTGCTGCTCACCGACTGGGGGCCGACCGCCGACCGCTGGTTCCGCAGCGGGCGGGAGCACAAGCGGGCCACGCTGGCCCGGCTGTCCCGGGAGTTCCCCGAGGTGCGCTGGCTGCTCATCGGCGACGACGGGCAGCACGACCCGGAGATCTACCGGGAGTTCGCCGCCGCCCACCCGGACAACGTGGCCGGCGTGGCGATCCGGCGGCTGTCGCCGACGCAGTCCGTACTCGCCGGCAGCCTCCCCGCGCCGCAGGGACGGTCCTCCTCCGGCCCGATCGGCCAGAAGTGGCTCAGCGCCCCCGACGGCGCCGGCCTGTGGAAACTCCTCCGCGAAGCCGACCTGGTCTGACCGCGCCGGCTCCGTCGTCAGTTCTGGCGGAGCCAGAGGACGCCCAGCGGGGGGACCTGGAGGGCCGCTGAGGCGGGCAGGCCGTGCCACGGGATGTGCTCCGCGTGCACCTCGCCCAGGTTTCCCACCCCCGACCCGCCGTAGTGGTGGGCGTCGGTGTTCAACGCCTCGGTCCAGGTGCCGCCCGCCGGCAGGCCGATGCGGTAGTCCGCCAGCGGCGTCGCGGAGAAGTTCGCCACGCACACCAGCGTCCCGCCGTCCGGGGCGATCCGGATGAACGAGACCGCGTTGTTGGCGACGTCGTCGCCGGCGATCCAGCGGAACCCGGCCGGGTCGGTGTCCTGCGCCCAGAGCGCCGGGGTGGCCCGGTAGGCGCGGTTCAGGTCGGCGACCAGGCGCTGCACGCCGGCGCGGGCCGGGTCGTGGGTGAGGTACCAGTCGAGGCCGCGCTCCTCGCTCCACTCCCGGTCGTCGGCCAGCTCGCAGCCCATGAAGAGCAACTGCTTGCCCGGGTGCGCCCACATGTACGCCAGCAGCGCCCGCACGTTCGCCAGCCGCTGCCAGGTGTCGCCCGGCATCTTGCCCGCGAGCGAGCCCTTGCCGTGCACCACCTCGTCGTGGCTGATCGGCAGCACGTAGTTCTCGCTCCACGCGTACGCCAGGGAGAACGTGAGCTGGTGGTGGTGGTGCTGGCGGTAGATCGGGTCCTTCGAGGTGTAGAGCAGGGTGTCGTGCATCCAGCCCATGTTCCACTTGAACCCGAAGCCGAGCCCGCCGTCCGAGGTCGGCCGGGTGACGCCCGGCCAGGCGGTGGACTCCTCGGCGACCATCAGCACGCCCGGATGGTTTCGGTAGACGGTGGCGTTGACCTCCTGGAGCAGCGCGATGGCCTCCAGGTTCTCCCGGCCGCCGTGCACGTTCGGGGCCCACTGCCCCTCCGGCCGGGAGTAGTCGAGGTACAGCATCGAGGCGACCGCGTCGACGCGCAGCCCGTCGACGTGGAACTCGTCCAGCCAGTAGAGCGCGTTCGCGACCAGGAAGTTGCGCACCTCGTTGCGTCCGAAGTCGAACACGTATGTGCCCCAGTCGGGCTGCTCGCCGCGGCGCGGGTCGGGGTGCTCGTAGAGCGGGGCGCCGTCGAAGCGCGCGAGGGCCCACTCGTCCGTGGCGAAGTGCCCCGGCACCCAGTCGAGGAGGACCCCGATGCCGGCGGCGTGCAGCCGGTCGACCAGGTGGCGGAAGTCGTCCGGGTCGCCGAAGCGGGCGGTGGGCGCGTAGAAGCCGGTGACCTGGTAACCCCACGAGCCGCCGTACGGATGCTCCATCACCGGCAGCAGCTCCACGTGCGTGAAGCCCATCTCGGTGACGTACGCGGTCAACTGCTCGGCCAGCTCGCGGTAGCCGAGGCCGGGCCGCCAGGAGCCCAGGTGCACCTCGTACACGCTCATCGGCTCCTCGTGCGGTCGCCGCGTCGCCCGGCGCTCCAGCCACTCCGCGTCGCCCCACGCGTACGCCGAATGGTGCACCACCGACGCGGTGGCCGGCGGCACCTCGGTGCGGGTGGCCATCGGGTCGGCCTTGTCCCGCCACCGGCCGTCGGCGCCGAGAATGCGGTACTTGTAGCGGCTGCCGGCCGGCACGCCGGGCAGGAAGACCTCCCACACGCCGCTGGACCCGAGCGAGCGCATCGGCCAGCCGTCGTCCGGCCCCCAGCCGGTGAAGTCGCCGACCACCCGCACGCCGCGGGCGTTGGGCGCCCAGACCGTGAACGCCACGCCCTCGTCGAAGACCCGGGCGCCGAGCGCCGACCAGAGCCGCTCGTGTCGCCCCTCGCCGATCAGGTGCAGGTCCAGGTCGCCGAGCGTGGGCGGGTAACGGTACGGGTCGTCGAGCGTCGCGCCGTCCACCTCGACCCGGTAGTCGAGCACCTCGCCGGGCACCACCGACTCGAAGACGCCGACGTCGTGCACCCGCTTCATCGGGTGCCGTTCCCCGTCGACGAGCAGCGCCACCTCACCCGCGCCCCGGCGCAGCGTGCGGATCGTGGTGCTCCCGTCGGCCGGGTGCGCGCCGAGTACGGCGTGCGGGTCGTGCGCCTCGCCGGCGATCAGCTGGTCCATCGTGCGTCGTCCTTCTCGGCCGGTGCGGTCGGTGCGGTGCCGCCGGAGAGGTCGGCGGGTACGTCTTCGACGGTCAGGTCGGGCGTCGCCGGGTGCGCCGGCTCGGCGTCGGCCGGTGGCGCCGGGCGGCGCACGGTGAGCACGTGCGCCGGTTGCAGGTACGGGTCGAGGCGCACCGCGTTGCGCTGCCCCCAGTCGTACTCCGCGCCGGTCAGCTCGTCGCGCACGGTGAACCGCTCGTGCCAGTCGAACCCGAGCGCCGGCATGTCGAGCGTGGTGTTGCCCCACTGCACGGTGCGGGAGTCGAACGAGCAGACCACGATCACCGTGTTGCCGGTCGCCGGGTCGTGCTTCGACCAGCACAGCAGCGCCGGGTTGTCGATGTCGTGGAAACGCAGGTTGCGGAGCTGGTGCAGGGCCGGGTTGTCGCGCCGGACCCGGTTGAGCGTGGTGATGAACGGCGCCAGCGACCGCCCGCGCGCCAGCGCGCCGGCCCAGTCCCGGGGCCGCAGCTCGTACTTCTCGTTGTCCAGGTACTCCTCGGCGCCCGGACGCGCGACGTGCTCGAACAGCTCGAAGCCGGCGTACATGCCCCAGGAGGGGCTGAGCAGCGCGGCCAGCACCGCCCGGATCTTGAACATCGGCGGCCCGCCGTGCTGCAACGACTCGTGCAGGATGTCGGGCGTGTTGGGCCAGAAGTTCGGCCGCATCCAGTCCGCCGAGGCGACCAGCTCCTCGCAGTACTCCCGCATCTCGGCCGCCGTCGTGCGCCAGGTGAAATAGGTGTACGACTGGGTGAAGCCGACCTTGCCCAGCCCGTGCATGATCGCCGGGCGGGTGAACGCCTCGGCCAGGAACAACACGTCCGGGTCGACGCGCTTCACCTCGGCGATCAGCCAGTGCCAGAAGTCGAACGGCTTGGTGTGCGGGTTGTCGACCCGGAAGATCTTCACGCCCTCGCCGACCCAGTGCCGGACCACCCGCAGCACCTCGGCCCGGATGCCCTCCGGGTCGTTGTCGAAGTTCACCGGGTAGATGTCCTGGTACTTCTTCGGCGGGTTCTCCGCGTACGCGATGCTGCCGTCGGCGCGGGTGGTGAACCACTCCGGGTGCTCGGTGACCCACGGGTGGTCCGGCGCGCACTGCAACGCCAGGTCCATCGCCACCTCCAGGCCCTGCTCGGCGGCGGCGGCGACGAAGTCGCGGAAGTCCTCCGGCGTACCCAGGTCGGGGTGGATGGCGTCGTGGCCGCCCTCGGCCGCGCCGATCGCCCACGGCGAGCCCACGTCGTCCGGCCCGGCGGTGAGCGCGTTGTTGCGGCCCTTGCGGTTGACCCGGCCGATCGGGTGGATCGGCGGCAGGTAGAGCACGTCGAAGCCCATCGCGGCGACGCCGGGCAGCCGGTCGAGCGCGGTGCCGAACGTGCCGGAGCGGGCCGGCGCGTCCACGGTGGCCGGGATCGCGCCCTCGGAACGGGGGAAGAACTCGTACCAGGCGGAGAACAGCGCGCGCGGCCGGTCCACCCACAGCGTCCGCTCGTCGCCGGTGGTGACCAGCTCACGGACCGGGTGCGCCCAGAGCAGCGGCGCGAGGTCCAGCGCCGCGCTCACCCGGTGGGGCAGGCTCTTGGCGTCGTCGCGCAACGCCTTGACGGCTGCCCGCACGCGCTCCTGGTCGGCCTTCGGCACCAGGTCGAGCGCGGCGGTCAGCACTCGCGCGCCCTCGGCCAGGTCGTTGGCCAGCTCGGCCGGCCCCTGCCCGGCGGCCAGCTTCTTGGTCACCGCGTTCTGCCAGGTGAGGTACGGATCTCCGAACGCCTCGACGGTGAACCGCCACTCGCCGACCGCGTCCGGGCAGATGGTGGCGTGCCAGCGGTCCTGCCCCGGCTCGCCGGGACGCATCCGGGTGAACGGGCGGGCCGCGCCGTCCGGGCCGAGCCAGACCACGTTGCAGCCGAGCGCGTCGTGGCCCTCGCGGTAGGCGCGGGCCGACACCGGCACGACCTCGCCGACCACCGCCTTGGCCGGGTAGCGACCGCAGGCGACGACGGGGGAGACGTCTTCGATCGGGAACCGTCCAGTCACCCGCTCAACCTACTGCGCGAGATCGTCTCGCGCTCGGCAGCGCCCCCGATGCCCCCGTCGGTGCCCACCGCCGCGCGGCGGGGTCTCCGGCGTGCGCAGGCACCTACCGCGTGCCGGCCCTACCAACTTGATGGCGTAAACGGTTCGCCTCGTGACTCGTCCAAGGCATCAAGTTCGTAGCGGCGCGAGCGAACCCACCGCCGGCGCGGAGTCCCGCACCCGGCTCAGGCGGGTGGTTTCGGGGCCACGAACGAGCCCTTGCCCTGGTGGGTGATGATCCAGCCCCGCTCGTCCAGGATGCGCAGGGCGTATCGGACCGGCCAGGCACTGGATTGGTACTGCTCACGCAGTTCGGCGATGGACGGCAGCTTGTCGCCGGGATGCAGGGTGCCCGCACGGATCGAGGCCGTGACATCGGCGATGATCTGCTCATACAGCGGTGTCTGCGGCATGGGGGCGCCACCTCTCGTCAGCGATCCGATCTTCGCACTCGGAGTGACGCGCCGTGCATGCTCTGTTGACTGTGCAGGCTATGCCTTCTAAGTTGGAGTGGTCGGGGTGCTCTCGTCAGCAACGGATCCTCCCGATTCTCAGTTCCTGGTCGACCGTTCAGGAGGCGTGGATGCGTGAGCTACCGCATGAGGGGCGGGTGCCGGACGGTGACCGGGTGCCCGGGCCACCCCGAACCGAACGCGCGGCGCTGACCCGACGGCAGTACGCCTACGGCGCGACGGTCGCGTTGCTCGTACTCGCTCTGCTCCTGCTGGGGTTGCTCCGGTGAGCGGGACGGGCCGGCGGTGAACGAGCTGCCGGTGGGCCGCCGCGTCGCCCAGTGGCGGGTGCGGCGCAACCTGACGCAGCAGCAGTTCGCCGACCGCCTCGGCAAGTCGAAGAGCTGGGTGGACAAGGTCGAACGCGGGGTACGCCGGCTGGAACGGGTGTCCAACCTCCGCGAGATCGCCGACGCGCTCCGGATCGACTTGGAGGTCCTGCTCGTCGAGTCGCCGGACCGGTCGCCTGCCCCCGTCGTCGACGTGGAGCGCCTGCGTGCCGCGCTCGCCCGCTACCACCTCCCGACCGCCACTCCACCGCCCGACCCGACGCGGCTGCGTGCCCGGCTGGAACACGCGGAGCAGAGCTACCGGCATGCCCGCTATCCGGCGCTGCTCGCCCTGCTGCCGGACCTGGTGGACGACGCTCGCGCCGTCCCCGCGGGCCCGACGGCCGACGCGCTGCTGGTGCCGGCGTACGGGCTGGTCGCCCTGACACTGGTGAAGCTCGACCGGGCGGAGCTTGCCTGGCTGGCCGCCGACCGGGCGATCGCCGTCGCCCGGTCGGCCACCGACGTGCGACTCACCGCCATTGCGACCGTGCCGCTGGTCCAGGCACTGCGGGCGGTCGGCCGGCGACGGTCCGCGCGGGACGCCGCACTCGTCGCCGCCCGCCGCGCCGACGACCCCGGCCTACGCGGCGCGCTGCTGACGCAGGCCGCGCTCGCCGCCGCCGCCCAGGGGGACGGGCCCGCCGCCCGCGAACTGCTCGACCGCGCGGAGCGGGCCGGCGACAAGGAAAACAGCCGGGCGGCGATCGAGGCCGCGCGGGTGGTCGCCGAGGCGGCGCTCGGCGAGGTCACGGCGGCGACGGTACGCCACGAGCGGCTGACCGCCGGCGACGAGTGGCGGTGGCTGCCGGCCGAGCACCGGGCCGCGTACCTGCTCGACGTGGCGCGGCTGCACGCCTCGGTGGGCGACGGGCTCCGCGCCGGTCGGGCGCTGCTGGAGGCCGAACGCACCGCGCGCGGCGAGGTCCACGACCGGCCGGCCGCGCGGGATCTGATCGCCGTGGTGGCGCGGTCGCCGGCCGCCCCGCCCGGCCTGCCCCGTCTCGCCACCGCCCGGCCCGCCTAGGGTTCCCGCATCCGGGCCCGGAGCACGTCGAACTCGCATCCCGGCGCGTCCGGGTCGAAGCCGTGCTCGATCAGCCAGCGCGACGCCACCAGGCTGCGCAGCGACCACCAGGCGCGGATCGCCTCCCGGTCCGCGCCGGCGCCGTAGCCCGCGAGCAGGTCGTCGAGGCGTTCCTCGTGCCCGAGCGTCAGCGTCGCGAGGTCGGCCATGGCGTCCCCGGGAGCGGCCTCGGACCAGTCGATGACGCCGGTGACCTCGTCGCCGTCGACGAACACGTGGGTGATCTGGAGGTCGCCGTGGACGAACACCGGTTTCCGCGGCCGGAGCGCCGCCCCGGCGATCTCCCGGTTGCGCCGGATCACCTCGGCGGGCAGGACGGCGTTGGCGAGCAGCCACGCGCACTCGCGGTCGAGTTCCGCCGCCACGTCGTCGAGCCGGCGGCCCGGCCACGGCGGCAACGGCGCGTCGTGCAGCCGCCGGACGGCGGCGCCCGTGGCGGCCCACGCCGCCGGCGACGCGGCCGACGGTTCGCCGAGAAGGCCGAGCGCCGTGCCGGGCACGGCGGCGATCGCGAGTACGGGCGGCTCGTGCCAGCGGACCGCCGGGGTCGGTATCGGCGCCAGGGCCATCGCCCGCACCTCGATGTCGGCGTGCGACGGGTCACCGTCGATCTTCAGGAACACGTCGCCGACGCGCAGCGTCACGCGCTGGCGGTGGGCGACGACGACCTCGACGTCCTGCGTGCCGGACGTCCCGGCGGGCTCTGCCATGTCGGCCATCCTGGCGGGGACGGCCGCCGATGTCGCCGGAGTTTGCCGGCCGGGACACCTGTCAACAAGGGGCCCCGCCTCTACCGGAGGCGTTAAGAGGGGGCCCCGCCTTTCACGGAGTGGTAGAGGGCGAGCGTCTGGTCGGCGATGGCGGGCCAGGAGAAGTGCTCCACCGCGCGCCGGCGGCCGGCCGCGCCGAACGCCGCGATCCGCGCCGGGTCGGCCAGCAGCTCGTTCATCCGGGCGGCCAGGTCGGCCACGAAGCGTTCCGGGTCACGTGGCGTGCCGGAGCCGTCGGCGGCCTGCTCGATCGGCACCAGCAACCCGGTCTCGCCGTCGGCGACGACCTCCGGGATGCCGCCGGTGGCGGTGGCCACCACGGCCGTCTCGCAGGCCATCGCCTCCAGGTTGACGATGCCCATCGGCTCGTAGACGGACGGGCAGACGAAGATCGTGGCGTGCGTGAGCACCTGGATCACCTCGTGCTTGGGCAGCATCGCCGCCACCCAGACCACGCCCGAGCGCTTCGCCCGCAGCTCGGCGGCCAGCTCCTCGACCTCGGCGCCGATCTCGGGGGTGTCCGGCGCGCCGGCCAGCAGCACGAGCTGGGTGTCGGCGGGCAGCTCCCGGGCCGCGCGCAGCAGGTACGGCAGGCCCTTCTGCCGGGTGATCCGCCCGACGTAGACCACGCTGGGTCGGGCCGGGTCGATGCCGAGCCGGTCGAGCACGTCGGTGTTCCGGTCCGGGGCGTACTGCGCGGTGTCGATGCCGTTGTAGACCACCCGGACCCGGTCCGGGTCCACCGCCGGGTACGCGGTGAGCACGTCGCGCCGCATGCCCTCGCTCACCGCGATGATCGCGTCGGCGCTCTCGTACGCGGTCCGCTCGCACCAGGAGGAGAGCGCGTACCCGCCGCCGAGCTGTTCGGCCTTCCACGGGCGCAGCGGCTCCAGGCTGTGCGCGCTCACCACGTGCGGCACCCCGTGCAGCAGCTTCGCGGTGTGCCCGGCCAGGTTGGCGTACCAGGTGTGGCTGTGCACCACGTCGGTGCCGGCGGTGCCGGCGGCCATCTCCAGGTCGACGCCCATGACGCGCAGCGCGGCGTTCGCGCCGGCCAGCCCGGCCGGCTCGGGGTACGCGGTGACGCCCGGCTCGTCGCGCGGCGCGCCGAAGCAGTGCACCCGCACGTCGGCGAGGCGGCGCAGCTCGCGGGCCAGGTACTCCACGTGCACCCCGGCCCCGCCGTAGACCTCCGGCGGGTATTCACGGGTGAGCAGGTCGACGCGCATCGGTGCCATGCCCGCACCCTAGTGCAGACCGCCGGATCGCACCCGGTACGCAAGTGTGGCCGTCCGAGTGGTGAAGTCGCGTCCGGGTGGATAGCGTCTGACCATGGCTGCCAAGGTGCTCGCGATCGTCCTGGCCGGCGGGGAGGGCAAGCGCCTGATGCCCCTGACCACCGACCGGGCGAAGCCGGCCGTCCCCTTCGGCGGGATGTACCGCATGGTCGACTTCGTCCTCTCCAACCTGGCGAACGCCGGCTTTCTCAAGATCGTCGTGCTGACCCAGTACAAGTCCCACTCCCTGGACCGTCACATCACCAAGACCTGGCGGATGTCGACGCTCCTCGGCAACTACGTCACGCCGGTGCCGGCGCAGCAGCGCCGCGGCCCGTGGTGGTTCGCCGGCTCGGCCGACGCGATCTACCAGAGCTTCAACCTGATCAACGACGAGCAGCCCGACTACGTGATCGTCTTCGGCGCCGACCACATTTACCGGATGGACCCCCGGCAGATGGTGGAGGACCACATCGCCTCCGGCGCCGGGGTGACGGTGGCCGGCATCCGCCAGCCGCTGAGCATGGCCGACCAGTTCGGCGTGATCGAGGTCGGCGAGGACGGCAAGCGGATCCGGGCGTTCCGGGAGAAGCCCACCGACGCGGTGGGGCTGCCCGACGCGCCCGACCAGATCTACGCCTCGATGGGCAACTACGTGTTCTCCACGGGCGCGCTCTGCGAGGCGGTCGAGCGCGACGCGGAGGACAAGACGAGCAAGCACGACATGGGCGGCAGCATCATCCCGATGCTGGTCGAGCGCGGCGAGGCCAACGTCTACGACTTCAAGGACAACGAGGTGCCGGGCAGCACCGACCGGGACCGCGGCTACTGGCGCGACGTGGGGACGCTCGACTCGTTCTACGACGCGCACATGGATCTGATCAACGTGCACCCGGTGTTCAACCTTTACAACTTCGACTGGCCGATCTACACCGACCAGCCGCCGTACCCGCCGGCCAAGTTCGTCCACCAGTGGGGCGAGCGGGTCGGCCGGGCGGTCGGCTCGATGGTCTCGCCCGGCGCGGTGATCTCCGGCTCGCTGGTGGAGAACTCGGTCGTCTCGCCGAAGGCCAAGGTGCACTCCTGGGCGCACGTCGACGGCGCGGTGCTGATGGAGGGCGTGGAGATCGGCCGGCACGCGGTCGTCCGCCGCGCGATCCTGGACAAGAACGTCTACGTTCCGGAGGGCGCCGAGATCGGCGTCGACCTGGAGAAGGACCGCCAGCGTTACACCGTCTCCGACAACGGCATCGTCGTCATCGGCAAGGGCCAGCGCGTCGAGCCCTGACCGGCCCCATCCAACCCGAGGAGGATCCCGCAGTGGCCCACCCCCGTGCCGGGCAGCCCGCCGAGCCCGCCGACCTGGTCGACGTGCCCCGGCTGGTCACCGCCTACTACGCCGAGCACCCGGACCCGGACGACCCGGCGCAGCAGGTCTCCTTCGGCACCTCCGGGCACCGCGGGTCGAGCCTGCGCAACGCGTTCAACGAGGACCACATCCTCGCCGTGACCCAGGCGCTCTGCGACTACCGGCGGGAGCACGGCGTGGACGGGCCGCTGTTCCTGGCCCGGGACACCCACGCGCTCTCCGCGCCGGCCGAGGCGAACGCGCTGGAGGTGCTGGCCGCGAACGACGTCACCGTGCTGCGCGACAGCCGGGACGGCTACACCCCGACCCCGGCGGCGTCGCACGCCATCCTCACCCACAACCGGGGCCGCGCCGGCGGGCTCGCCGACGGAATCGTGATCACGCCGTCGCACAACCCGCCCTCCGACGGCGGGTTCAAGTACAACCCCACCAACGGCGGGCCGGCCGACACCGACGTCACGACGTGGATCCAGGACCGCGCGAACGCCATCCTCGCCGCCGGGCTCAAGGAGGTGAAGCGCATCCCGTACGCGCGGGCCCGCGCCGCCGACACCACCGGGGAGTACGACTTCCTCGCCCGGTACGTCGACGACCTGCCCGCCGTGCTGGACATCGACGCGATCCGGGACGCCGGGGTGCGCGTCGGGGCCGACCCGATGGGCGGGGCGAGCGTGGCGTACTGGGGGGAGATCGCCGAGCGGCACCGCCTCGACCTCACGGTGATCAACCCGGAGGTGGACCCGACCTGGCGGTTCATGACACTCGACGGCGACGGCAAGATCCGGATGGACTGCTCCTCGCCGAACGCGATGGCCTCGCTGATCGCCGCCCGGGACCGCTTCGCGGTCTCCACCGGCAACGACGCCGACGCCGACCGCCACGGCATCGTCACGCCCGACGGCGGGCTGATGAACCCCAACCACTACCTGGCGGTGGCGATCGGCCACCTGTTCCGTACCCGGGAGCGGTGGAGCCCGGCCGCGGCGGTGGGCAAGACGCTTGTCTCCTCCTCGATGATCGACCGGGTCGCGGCCGACCTGGGCCGGCCGCTGCTGGAGGTGCCGGTCGGCTTCAAGTGGTTCGTGCCCGGCCTGCTCGACGGCACGGTCGGCTTCGGCGGCGAGGAGAGCGCCGGTGCGTCCTTCCTGCGCCGCGACGGCAGCACCTGGACCACCGACAAGGACGGCATCCTGCTCTGCCTGCTGGCCGCCGAGATCATCGCGGTGACCGGGCGCACGCCCAGCGAACACTGGGCCGAGCTGGCCGGGCGGTTCGGCGCGCCCGCCTACGCCCGGATCGACGCCCCGGCCAGCCGGGAACAGAAGGCCGTCCTCGGCAAGCTCTCGCCGGAGCAGGTGACCGCCACCGAACTGGCCGGCGAGCCGATCACCGCCACGCTCACCAGCGCTCCGGGCAACGGCGCGTCGATCGGCGGGCTGAAGGTGACCACCGAGTCGGGCTGGTTCGCGGCCCGGCCGTCGGGCACCGAGGACGTCTACAAGATCTATGCCGAGTCGTTCCAGGGGCCGGAGCACCTGGCCCGCATCCAGGACGAGGCGAAGTCACTCGTCGACGGCGTGCTCGGCACGGCCTGACGGTCAGCGGTCCGGGGGCAGCTCACGGCGGTTGAGCTGCTCCCGCAGCCCGTCCGGCAGCAGCTCGCGGAGCTGGTCGGGCAGCAGCGGCAGGTCCAGCAGGCTCAGCTTGAGCTGGTTGCGTTCCTGGTAGCGGCGCGGGTCGAGGCGGACCACCCGGCCGGCGTCGCGGACGTACCGGACGTGCACCGACCCGCCGGTCGCCGCCTCGCGGATCAGCAGCCCGTCCATCTCCACCGCCACCGGCGCCGAGTCCGGGCGCAGCTCCAGGTGGACGCTCTCGTGCGGGGAGAGCAGCACCGACCGGGAGATCCCGGCCATCGGCGCCGACGGCGTCACCACCAGCGCCTCCGTGGCCGGCGAGACCAGCGGGCCGCCGGCGGCGTAGCTGTACGCGGTCGATCCGGTCGGCGTGCTCACCACGATCGCGTCGCACCGGTAGTAGCCGTACCGCTGACCGTCCACCGCGAGCGTGGCGGTGACGAAGCCGGCCCCCGGCTGCCGGACCAGCGCGATGTCGTTGAACGCCACCACGTCGTCGCCGCACACGTCACAGGCCAGGCAGGCGTGCGACTCGACGGTGAAGTCGTGCGCCACCAGCCGTTCCAGCGCCCGGGGCAGATCGGGCGGCTGCACCTCGACCAGGAAACCGACCCGGCCCAGGTGCACTCCGAGCACCGGCTTCGGGTCCCGCACGGCCAGCCGCAACGCGCCGAGCATGGTGCCGTCCCCGCCGATGCTGATCAGCGCGTCGCTCTGCGCGGGCAGCGCGTGGGCGGGCACCGCCGCCACCGAGGGCGGCACGCGGTGCCGGTCCTCGACACGTACGGCAAGCGTCTTGCCGTGCCGGGTGGCCCAGCCCACGATCATCTCCACCACCTCGGAGACGTCCCGAGTCGGGTGCAGCACCAGCCCGAACACATACCCCGCCACCGATACAGCTCACCACACCGGCGGGCGGCCCGCCGGGTGTACGGCCGCGACCGCGCGGCTCAGTGGGAGGTGACGAAGAGGAGCTGCTCACCGGGCCAGGGCTCGGTGATGCCGTGGCGGTCCAGGAGTGTCATGCCGCGGGCCTCGATCGCCTTCACCAGGTCGTCGGTCTCCTTCCAGGCGGTGGCGGCCCACGCGTCGAAGGCCGCGTCGACGACGCCCTGCTGCGCGTCCACGATCAACCGACCGTCGGGCCGGAGCACCCGCCGGATCTCGTCGACCGTGCGATCCAGGTCGAGCGCGTGGTCGAGGGCGTTGCAATAGACGGCGTCCACGCACCGGTTGGGGAAGACCAGATGGTGGAAGTCGCCGTGCAGCACCCACGGGTTCTCCTCGCCGGGGTTCAGGTCGATGCCGACGGCGAAGGCGCCCACGTCGTGGAACGCCTTGACCTCGGTGCCGAGCCGGGCGGCGAGGCAGAGCACCGATCTGCCCGTCCAGTCCTCCCCGGCCAGCCTCGCGGCCAACGCGGCGCGGAACCTCCGGTCGTACTCCGACAGGTCCAGCAGCGCGAGCTTGCTGCGTTGGTGGGCCACGTACGACTTGTACGAGCGGTAGCGGCGACTGGTCACGAGCTGGTCGGCGTCCGCCGGTTGCCAGGACCGCGCGTCGCGGACGAACCAGGCCAGGCCGGCCCAGGCCCGGCGGTCCAGCAGGACCCGGGTGGTACGCACGGGGCGTCGGACGGCCCTGGTGACGGTCCTGGCGAGGGTGCGCGCGCTCATCGTGCTCCTTCCGGGTGATCGCGATGCGGAGCGTGGATCACCGTCCGACCTGCGGGTGGCGTTCGACCCGCTCCTGTCGTCCTACCAACGGTCGTCGTCCGGTCCGGTGATGGGCGGCTGGATGATTTGTCCCTTTAGCGCGGTTGTGCCGCCTCGGCCGCCCGCGCCGACGGACGTGACCTCCTGCCGCGGTGGTCGTTAGGTGGTGGGTCGGGTGGGAACGGATGAGCGTTCTTGGGGACCAAAACTCCCGCTTTGCCCCACTTGGTGGCGTCCAATCGCACAGAATGTCCACGGTGTGCATCGCAGGAGACGACAAGGAGAGTCCACGTGCCAGGTGACGGTGGGTCGCTGCGGGATCAGCCGCCGACGCGGCCGATGACTGCACACGCTCGCCCCCCGGAGCGGCGGTCCCGCCCGTACGACACGGCCAAGCGGGTGATGGACGTCGCGCTGGCCGTCGTGCTGCTCGTCCTCGCGGCCCCGCTCATGCTTCTGGTGGCGGGCGTGATCCTGACGACGCACGGGCGTCCGGTGCTGTTCCGGCACACCCGGCCGGGCTTGGACGGCGCGTTGTTCGACGTCGTCAAGTTCCGCACCATGCTGCCGTTGGATCCCCGCCGCGGCCTGGTCACCGACGCCGACCGGCTGACCCGGCTCGGGGCCTGGCTCCGCGCCAGCAGCCTGGACGAGCTGCCGGAGCTGTGGAACGTGCTCCGCGGCGAGATGAGCCTGGTGGGCCCCCGCCCGCACCTGGTCAGCTATCTGGAGCGTTACACCCCGGAACAGGCCCGCCGCCACGAGGTCCGCCCCGGTCTGACCGGTCTCGCGCAGGTGCGCGGGCGCAACGCGTTGAGCTGGGAGAAGAAGTTCGAGTACGACCTGGAGTACGTCGACCGGCGGTCCCTCACCCTGGACCTGCGGATCCTCGCCGAGACCGTCAAGGTGGTGCTGCGTCGGGAGGGCATCTCGGCACCCGGCACCGTCACCTGGCACGAGTTCATGGGCACCCCGAGCGAGCGCGACGCCAGTGACCGTCGCTCGTCCCCGGCGGCGACATCGGCACGTTCGTCCGGCTGATCTCGACACGACGGGAGCCCCATGGTCAGGATCCTGCTCTTCGGCGCGTCCGGCTTCATCGGCCGTGCGGTCCGGGTCGTCCTCGCGGAGCACTTCACGGTCGTCGCGCCGAGCCGGCGGGAATGCGACCTCGTCGCACTGGACCGGGCGGACCTGATCGCGTTCCTGCGACGGGTACGACCCGACGCGGTGGTCAACTGCGCCGGGCGGATCGTCGGTACCGCCGCCCAGTTCATCGAGGCGCACACGCTGGTCACCGCCAAGCTGATCGAGGGGGTCGAGGCGGTCTCGCCGCGGACCCGGCTGGTCCGGATCGGCTCGGCGGCCGAGTACGGGATCATCCCGTACGGCGGCGACGCGGCCGAGACGGATCCGGCCCACCCGGTGAGCGAGTACGGGATCAGTCAGCTCGCCGCGACCGACCTGGTGCGGCTGGCCGCCGGTCGTCCCCAGGTCGACGCCGTGGTGCTGCGGGTCTTCAACCCCGTCGGACCGGGTTCGCCCCACGGCACGGTGCTGGGGCGGGCCGCCGACCTGTTGAAAGCCGCGTCGGCCAGCGGAGCCGGACAGATCGAGCTGGGGCTCAGCGACGCACACCGCGATTTCGTCGACGTCCGCGACGTGGCGGGGGCGGTGCTGGCGGCGCTGCGGGCCGATCGTCTGCCGGCACCCGTCTTCAACGTGGGCAGCGGCCGGGCGGTCGCCGTCCGGGAGGCCGTCGAGATGCTCGCCCGCCAGGCCGGGTTCACCGGGCACATCGTCGACGGGCTGCGATCACCGGCCGCCGAGCGGTCCGCGGCGGTGCCCTGGACCCGCGCCGACATCAGCCGGGCCGCCGACGCGCTGGGGTGGTCTCCCCGGCACTCGCTGGCCGACTCCCTGGCCGGGCTGTGGGCCGGCCGGTTGGGCGCCCCGGCCGCGCCGAACGACACTCTCGCGTTCGAGTCGGTCACCTCCTGACACCGACTTCCACCTCGACGAAGGAGGACATTGTTGAGTACGACCCGCGTACTGGTCACCGGCGGTGGCGGCTTCGTCGGAAGCAACCTCGTCCGGGCCGCCCTGGCCCGGGGCGCGTTCGCCGACATCCGGGTGATCGACGACTTCTCCGTCGGCCTGGAGAGCAACCTGGACGGTTGCGACGTGGAGGTGATCCGCGGCTCGATCCTCGACCCGTCGGCGCTCCACCTGGCGATGGCCGGTCGGGACGCCGTCGTGCACCTGGCCGCCCTGCCGAGCGTGCCGCGCTCGCTGCGCGACCCGATGGCCTCGCACGCCGCCAACGCCACCGGCACGCTGGCGGTCCTCGACGCCGCCCGGCACGCCCAGGTGGGCCACGTGATCGTCGCCTCCTCGTCGTCGGTGTACGGCAGCAATCCGGCGCTGCCCAAGAGCGAGACGGACTGGACCCGGCCGCTGAGCCCGTACAGCGCCAGCAAGCTCGCCACCGAGGCGTACGCGTTGGCGTTCCAGTCCAGCTTCGGCCTGCCGGCCCTGGCCTTCCGCTTCTTCAACATCTACGGCCCCGGCCAACGTCACGACCACGCCTACGCCGCGGTGATCCCCCGGTTCGCGTACGCGGCACTCGTCGGTGAGCCGCTCACCGTGCACGGTGACGGCGGCCAGTCCCGGGACTTCACCTACGTGGAGACCGTCTGCCAGGTGCTGATCGACGCGGTGCTCCGTCGGGTCGCGCACCCGCAGCCGGTGAACCTCGCCTTCGGCACCCGCACCGACCTGCGCACCGTGCTGGACGAACTCCGCCTGCTCGTGGACCGGACGCTCACCGTCCGGCACGAGCCGCCCCGGCCCGGGGACGTGCGGCACTCCCAGGCCGACAACCTGCTGCTGCGAGAGCTGTTCCCCGGCATCCGCCCGGCGCCCTTCGCCGACGGCCTGCGCCACACGGTGGACTGGCTGCGGTCCCGGCTCGGCCCGCTCACCGCCCGGGTTCACGGCGAGGTGGCCCCCAGCGGCTCGCTCAGCGCGCGTACCGTGCGGTAGAAGTCGGACCGGCGGGTGTCGAGCACGTCGGCGCGGTAGTCCTGGGCGCGCCGCAGGTTCCGCCGCGACGCCTCGGTCAGTCGCGCCGGATCGGCCACCAGCGCCCGGATGCGCTCCGCCAGCGCCGCCGGGTCGTCCGGCCGGACCAGGACGTCCGCGGCCAGCAGCTCCGGGATGCCCCCGGCGGTCGAGCCGATCGCCGGCAGGCCCCGCGCCATCGCCTCGATCAACGCCCGGGGCAGCCCCTCGGTGCGCGACGGCATCACGAACACGTCCGCCCGGTCCAGGACCTCGCGCAGGGCCGTGGGGGAGGACACCCAACCGGCGAAGGTGACCTGCCCGGCCACTCCTCGTTCGTCGGCGTACCGGCGCAGCCGCTCGGCGAACCGCCCCACGCCGACATGGGTCAGTTCGTGCCGTTCGCCGGTGCGGTTCAGCTCGACGAGCGCGTCGATCAGCGTGTCGACGCCCTTGTACATCTGGTCGAGCGAGCCGACGCAGAGCAGCCGGGCCGCCGGCAGGGCCGCGGTGTGCACCCGCGGTTCGTCGACGTACGCCTCCGCGGGCAGGTCCACCGACGAGATGCTGACCGAGGGCGCGCCGGCGGCGGCCGGATACCGTCGTTGGAGCGTGTGCTCGGTCTCGTAGGAGACGGCGGCGGCGGAGCGGCACTGCTGCTGCATGGTGGTGGTGGCCCAGTAGCGCAGGGCCGGCCGCGCCGGGTGCTGCACCCCGCCGGGGGCGAACAGGTCGTAGGGATCCCCGATGACCTCGACGGCGTAGGGCCGGCCCCGCCGTCGCAACCGACTGCTGGCGACCGCGGCGATCGGTGAGGGCACCCGGAGGATGACCGAGTCGGCGTCCACCACCGCCCGGGCGATCGACTGCCGGATCGCCACGTTGTGCCGGGCGAACTGTGCCGGACCCTCGTAGTACGGAACCGCCCACACCTCGACGCCGGGTCCGTCCACCCGGCCGGCGTCGGGCGGCGCGGCGTCGACATGGCGTACCCGGGACACCAACCGGACCTCGTCGAAGGCGGCCAGATAGCGGGACCAGATCGAATGGTCGGGTCCGGCCTCGACCCAGGTGCGGCCGTCGGGCGTTCGCAGCAGCCGATACTCCGACGTGACGACGACTTTGGACATCAGTTCTCCCGTCGAGAGTCGGACCGGCTTATCGCCGGGCGCCACCAGCGTTCTATCAGAAGAGTCAGGCGGTTGTTGTCGCTTCCTCGAAACAGGACGGACATTCACGCCCCTGGACGATTCCTGCGGTTCTGCCCGTCACTTTCCACCCGGCAAGATCGTTGCACCGGACGGTGCGGCAGGCTGGGCATGGCCGACATTCCATTTCGGGGGTTCAAGGGGGAATTCGGTGTTCTCGTTCGTCGGACTGCCAGGAAGGCCGTGAACCGGGGCTATGTCGGCGCGCACGCCGCCGCCGAGGCGGACACGCCGCGGGACCGCGCCGCTCGGCGGGCCGACGGAGCCCGGATAGCTGACCCGGGCAAGGTGCTCTGGGCCATGCTCGGCCTGGGCGTGGCGTCGGTGGCCCAGTGGGCGGTCATCACGATGCTCGCCCGCTTCGGTACCCCGCACATGGTGGGGCAGTACGCCTTCGGCCTCGCGGTCAGCGCGCCGGTGATGCTGGTGGCCGGCCTCGGCCTGCGTACCGTCCTGGTCACCGAGACGCAGGGGCGCTTCGACTTCGACGACTACCTGCGGCTGGGTGTCGTCGCGGCGCTGGCCGGGCTCGTGCCGCTCACCCTCATCGCCGGTGTGCGAGGATCCGCCGACGGCGTGATCATCATGCTCGTCGGGCTCGCCAAGGCGATCGACGGGATCGGTGAGATCTATTTCGGGTTCTTCCAGCGGCGGCTGCTCATTCGAACGATCAGTGTCGCGATGATGGTCAACAGCTTTCTCACGCTGCTGTTGATGGGATGCCTGCTGCTGCTCACCGGCAATGCGGCGTGGGCGACGCTCGGCTCGGTCATCGGGTCGACCATCGGCTCGATCGCCTACTCCCGCCGGGCGGCCCGTCGACTGACCGGACCCTCGGTGCCGGGCGTCGGCGGAAAGGCGTGGCGGCGCTCTCGGCTGCTGCTGGTGATCGCCTTTCCGGTGGGGCTGTCCGTGGGGCTCAACTCGTTCACCACAAACATTCCTCGATACATTCTGGAGCGGCAGCAGGGTACCGCCGCACTCGGAATCTTCGCCGCGCTCAGCTACGTTGTGCTGGCCGCCAACACGTTCTTCTCGGCGGTCTCGCAGACGGTGTTGCCCCGGATGGCTCAGCTCCACCAGGCCGGTCACCACCGCCGGCTGGCGGCGCTGACCGGGCGGCTGGTTCTCGCCTGCCTGGTTCTCGGCGCCTGCGCCTGTCTCGTCGCCGCGGTGGTCGGTGGGCCGGCGCTGAGGTTGCTGTACGGAGCCGAGTATGCCGACTACACCCGCGTCCTCGTCATCCTCACCGTCGCGGTCGCGTTCAGCGGGACGCTGTTCTTCATCAACACCGCGTTGCTCGCCGCCCGACGATTCGGCACCCAGTTGACGGCGAGTGTCGCGATGCTGGGGCTCAACATGGCCGTCAGCGTCCTGCTGGTTCCGGCGTACGGCCTCGTCGGCGCCGCGTGGACGGTGGTGGTCGCCCTCGTCGTCGAGACCCTGATCAAGGTCGTGATGCTGATCCGGTCGCTCTCGATCCGCCCCGGGTCGAGGGCTCCGGATTCCGGCCGACGGTCAGGTCCGGATCCTGGTGGGACCCGTCACCTCGGCCCGCAGCATCGGCGGGGACGGATCCGCGCCTGAGGACGGCCGGGACATCGCGTCCCTCACCAGCCGGTAGAAGCCGTTGCGTCGAGGCTCCAGGGTCTCCCGGGAGAACTGACGGGCCCGTGCCAGGTTCCGTGCCGAGGCCGCATCCATTCGAGCGGGATCGTCGAGCATCAGGGCAATGGCCGTGGCCAGGGCCGAAGGATCCCCCGGAAGCACCGTGTCAGCCGCGGGCAGCAGTTCGGGGATGCCGCCGACCCGCGTGCCGATGGCCGGCAGAGCGCGTGCCATGGCCTCGATCAGCGCGCGCGGCAACCCTTCCGTCCGCGACGGCATCACGAACAGGTCCGCGCGGTCGAGCTGTTCCCGAAGTGGGGTACCGGGGGCCACCCATCCGGCGAGCGTCACCCGGTCGGCCACGCCGTGCTCGGTGATCAGACGATGCAGCCGGTTCCGGTACTGACCGTCACCGAGGTGCACGAGTCGCACCCGCACCCCCCGGGCGGCGAGCTGCGCCACCGCGAGGACGAGCGTGTCGACCCCCTTGTACATCTGCTCCAGCGTGCCCACCGCGACGATGGTGGGTACGACACCGACCTGCCTGACGAACCGTCGGGGACGAGCCACGAATGCCTCGACCGGCAGATCGATGCTGGACACGGCGACGGTCGGCACGCCCGGCGCCCCGGGATACCGGGCCTGGAGGTGCGACTCCGTCACGTACGACACGGCTGCCGCGGCGCGGCACTCCCGCCGCAGCCGCCCTGTTGCCCGGCGCCGCAACAGCGGGCGGAGGGGATGCCGGATGACGCCCTTGGCGAAGACGTCCCAGGGATCACCCACGACCTCCACGGCGAACGGTAGTCCCTGGCGGACGCGGGCCGCGCACAGCAGCGTTCCGAGGACGGACGGGACCCGGAGGATCACGGCGTCGTCCGCGGTGGCGGCCGCCCCGACGGCGCGGCTCACCAGGCGACGTCGACGGAGATACTGCCAGGGACCGAGGTAGTAGGGCACCGCATGGACCTCGACGCCCTCGCCGTCGACCCGTCGTGGGTCGGCCGGAGGCTCCCGCTGGTCCCGGACCCGGGCCACGACACGGACCCGGTCGAAGGCGCTGAGGTAGCGTCGCCAGAAGCGGTGGTCGGCTGCCGTGGACGTCCACACCCTGCCGTCCGGAGTCCGGATGAGCCTGCTCTCCGTGGTGACCACGACCCTCACTCGGCGGTCTCCAGGGAAGCACGTCGAGTGCCGGCTACCGGGCGTCGCGGGCGGTCGGGCGCATGTCGCTCGACGGCCTCCTCGATGAGGTCGACCATCCGGTGTTCCGCCCGCTGCCTGTCGAAATGCTGCTCGGCGTAGCGGCGGGCATGGTCGCCACGGGCGTCGAGCCGCCCGGCCGTGTACTCGCGGTACGCCACCTCCAGGCCTTCGGCCAGTGCGTCGACGTCGTCTCGTGGCACCACCCAGCCGGACCGCCCGTCCACGGTCTCCGGCAGTCCACCCGCATCGCTGACCACACTCGGCACCGACATGGCGCTGGCCTCCACCGGGGCCCCGTGCCCCTCGGACAGGGACGGGCTGACGCTGAGATTCGCCGCTCGGTAGGCCGGGCGCACATCCTCGACCGAGTTCAGCCACGTCACGCTCGGATCGGCGGTGACGTCGAACCGCCGGATCAGCTCGTCCCGATGCGCCACCCCGATCCGGTTGGTGCCACCGCCGACCAGCAGGAGGTGCGCGTCGGGCCGGCGGGCCCGGAACGACCGCCATGCCTCCAGCAGCACGTCGTGGCCCTTGATGCCCCGCCGACTCGTGCCCACCCACCGTGGTGGATAGACGAAGGCGACCATGATGACCACGAAGCCCGACAGCGGCAGGCCGAGGTCGGCCCGGGCCTTTGCCCGCTCCCGGTCCCGGTGTGACGGGGGCCGGTAGCGGGAGATGTCGACCCCCACCGTCACCGCGGGGCGGCGCTCGCTCGACAGGCCGAGATCTCCGTACAGTCGGGAGGTGTAGGCGGTGCCGCAGATCACGAGATGGTCCAGGCGGCAGAGCACCCGTTCCACCGCGCGGATCACGGGCGACTCGAGGAACAGCGGGCCGACCACCGTGTGCACCCGGCAGAACCCGAGCCCCAGGGAGGCGATCCGGGCGGCGAGGGCGGCGGCGTACAGGTGGTGGTTCACCACGTCGGGCCGCAGCTCACGCAGGAGCCGGCGGAGCTGCCACAGTTGGCGCACCGTGGCGGGGGTCGGACGGAAGCGGAAGCTGAAGGGGGACGGCACGGTCCGTACGCCGATCTCGTGCAGGCGTTCGGTGAGTCGGCCGGGGCCGGCCGGAAGGACGACGATGGGCTCGTGCCCACGGTCGCGCAGGGTCGCTGCCTGCGTGGCGACCCAGGCGCCGCCCACATTGGTCTTGACGATGATGGCGATGCGCAGACCGCTCATGGCGTAGTTCACCCACGCTCCAGGAACCGCTCGATGGTCCGGAAGACGTGTGCCTCCTGTGAGTCGTCCATGGCCGAGCCGCTCGGCAGCGCGAGACCGTGGGCGAAGAGTCGGTCCGACACCCCGTTCAACGCTGCTCGGGCGCCCGCGTAGACCGGCTGGCGGTGCATCGGCTTCCACAGCGGGCGGGTCTCGATGTCGGCGCGGGAGAGTGCCGCCGCGAGGTCGGCGGCGGGCCAACTCGACCGTTCGGGATCGACCACGACGCAGGTCAGCCAACAGTTGCTCTCGACGTCACCTTCGCCGAGCAGTCGCACTCCGGGTATGGCGGCGAAGAACTTGGCGTACCGCTCGCGCAGTTGCCGGCGGCGGGACCTCATCTCGTCGAGCCGGGTCAGTTGGGCCCGGCCGAGAGCGGCCAGCAGGTTGCTCAGCCGGTAGTTGTAGCCGACCTCGTGGTGCTCGTAGTGCACGACCGGCTGCCGGGACTGGGTGGCCAGATGCCGGCACCGCTCCACCAACTCGCCGTCGTCGGAGACCAGCATCCCGCCACCGGAGGTGGTGATTATCTTGTTGCCGTTGAAGGAGAAGACTCCGGCACGTCCGAACGAACCGGCCGGGCGCCCGCCGTGGGCCGCACCCAACGACTCGGCGGCATCCTCCAGCAACGGAACGCCTGCCGCATCGCACACCGGGACCAGGCGGGTGTAGTCGGCGCAGGCGCCGAAGAGGTCGACCGCCATGACCGCCGCGACGCTTCGGCCCTCAGCCCGCAGCGTCTCCAGCAGCGCGGCGAGAAGCGCGGGATCGATGTTGCCGGTGTTGGGCTCACTGTCGACGAAGACGGGCTCGGCACCGGTGTAGACCACCGCGTTCGCGCTGGCCACGAACGTCATGGTGGGTACGACGACGACCTGGCCCGGGCGGACGCCCAGGGCGAGCAGCGCGAGATGCAGCGCCGCGGTGCCCGAGCTGACGGCCACGGCGTGGGCGCACCCGGCTCGCTCCGCGATGTCCCGCTCGAAAGCGGTCACCTCGGGACCTACCGGCGCGATCCAGCCGGACCGCAGGGCGTTGATGAGATAGGACTCCTCGAGCTGCCCCACGTCGGGCGGGGACAGATGGACCCGGCCGCTCATGCAGTCTCCCGTCACGATGGTGGACACTCTCGGGGGTTCATAGCAAGGATGAACAGATCTTATCCGACATATACCTTGAAACCGGTCATAATTCGCCCAATGGGTAACCGAAAGATGATCGGCCCACTTCCGTGGCGGCCCGACACTCGCGACGGCATCAGGCCCTGCGGCTAGACGACCGACGTGACAGGTTCTCGCCGGTGCCGGCCCGCCAGTTCGTCGCGAACGGGCCCCGGTAGAGATGGCGAGACGCGAGCGAGCTCGTGGGGAGTGGTGTGGTGGGTTCGACGGGAGAAGAAGACGACGGTGACCAGCGGCAGCGCGATCTTCACGAGGTACCAGAGCAGATTGTCGAGGTCGCTGCCGAGGGCAAGGATCACGATCACCCCGGCGATGCCACTCATGACCGCCACCCCGGATTCTCTGCTCAACCGGGCGCCGAGGTAACGGCGGCGGGCTGTCCGGACCACGGCGGCCAGCACGGCGAACGACGCTACCGAGCCGGCCGGACCGAAGTTCAGCAGCGCCTCCCCGGCAAGGCCGTAGATGCGGGAGGATCGCCAGCCGGAGTCGAAGGCGCCTGTGCCCATCAGCATGTCGGTCCCGGCCTGCACCTTGTCGCGCATCCACTCCGGACGCGAGGCGTCGGGAATCATGAACGCCGCGGCGCCGACGTAGGTGAGACCGTAGCTCAACGGCGCGTATCCGGCCTGTTCATGGTGAAGAAGTACCGCTTGGATATCGGACCGGCCGAGGTCGCCGAGCAGCATGGTCGGCATGGTCCGCCCCGTCTCGTCGCCGAGTTCGGTGACCGAGGTGGTTCCTCTGGTGGCGAACAGGATCTCGCTACCGGTGCTCTTGTAGACGCCGTAGGCGTACATGAAGACCAGGAACGAGATGCCCATCGCGGCAAGTGCGCGTCGGGTGACCGGCCGCACCGCCAGGTGCACGACGATCAGCCCGATGAGCAGGGGCCAGATCGTGTTACTGCGTGAGCCCCGCAGGCCGCCGACGGCGAACTGCGTGATCGCGAACACCAGGAACAGTGCGGACAAGGCGGCTGGCCGCCCCGTCAGTGCCACCCGGAAGCGCACCACCGCCACGACGAATCCGACAAGTGGGAACGACTCACCGATGAGGAGCAACCACCCGTAGCCGATGAAGGAATCGCGATCGTCGGCTGCTGCCGACACGTAACCGCTCAGGCCGCCGAAATGGACGATGACGGCGATGAACCCGGCCAGGCCGACCGCGAATGCCAGCCACCCGAGCTGGACGAACACCCGATCGTTCAGCTTCCGTGCGACGCGCGGGCTCCGTGTCGACGGCACCCGGAGGTTCAGGACCACGCGGTAGACACACAGGCCCAGCGCGTTCAGCGTCGCCATCGCGCCGAGCCCGGCCTTCCAGTCGGGAAGCGGCTCTATGAACCTGGGCCAATAATCGAGCATGACGTGCAGGATCGGCGCCAGATAGAAGAAGTGAAATCCGAACAGGCCGACCAGCGCCCGAGGGTCGAATGTGTCCAGTCGCCGCGCCGCCCAGTTCACCACGTCCGGCGCGATCAGCATGCCGCAGATGGTGACCGGGATCATGAACCAGTGCAGGAGTCGGGCATCGAATGCCATGAGGACCAGGCTGATCAGAGTGGGCAGGATGACGGCGAAGAGCCACGGGTCACCGACCCTGGTGGTCCCCTTCATGCCGTTGTTGCCGATCATCAGCGCCATCCCCGTATGCGTCCTGCCGCCTTGCCGCACCGACGACCGTGATCGCAGACGCGGCCTGCCGTATGGCTAACGGAACGAGGCGTGGAAAGTTGTGAGGGAATCTGCGACGAACCGAAATCGTGAAAAGGGCCTTGTGCGCGGACCTCTCCCTCTACCCTCCAGCCAGGTTGAGTCGTATGTGACGATCAGCAGGGAGGGCCGAGATGGCCACCGTCATCCCGACCGGGGCCGCGGCGGCGACGCCCCCGACCGCTGGCCGACCCGCCACTCGCACGGTCGTCTTCGTGGCGGGCGTCGGCATGACGCTCACCAACATCGTCGCGCCCGTCGCGCGGTCGCTCGCCGACCGTGGCATCCGGCGGGTGGCGGTGGCCGGGCGTGGTTCCGTCGGCCCCGACCTGCTGGCTTCCTTCGACGACGTCCGCGAGGTGACGCCGTTCCGCCGGGGGCGACCGGCGGAGATCGTACGGGCGGCCGGAGACCTGCGTCGCATCGTCCGCGAGGAACGGGCGGCCCTGCTGCACCTGCACTCGCCGTTCGGCATCGCGGTGGGCCGGCTCGTCGCCCGCAGCAGCCGGACCCGCCATCTGGCGGTGGTGAGCGGTACCCTCTTCGGCGTCCCGGGGTTGTCCGGCCGCGTCTTCACCGTGGCCGAGGCGGCGTCCGCGTGGTGCACGCCCACCTACGTCACGCTGAACCCGGAGGACGAGCGCAGCTACCGTCGTCTCGCGCCCTGGAGCCAGGTCCACCGTGCGCCGTGCGGCGCGGCCGGTGTGGACCCGACGCAACTACGCCTCGATGACGCCGGGGACGCGGCGCCGAGGGACCGGCCACCCCGGGTGCTGGTGCTCGGCCGCCTCACCCCGGACAAGAACCTCGACCTGGCGGTCGCGGCGTGGCGCCGGGCCCGGTCCCACCTGCCCGATCTCGAACTACGCATCGTGGGGTCGTCGCCGCCCGGCGAGAGGGCGTGGACGCCGCCGGCCGAGCCGGGGGTGAGTGTCGGTCCGTGGACCTCCCGGCCGGGTACGGAACTCGCCCGGGCCGACGTGCTGCTCTCCACCAGTGGCCGGGAGGGCCTGCCGATGACCCAGGTGGAGGCGCTCAGCCTCGGCACGCCGGTGGTGGCGGTGCGGAACCGGGGCAGCCGCGCGTTGGCCGACCAGGTGGAGGCGGGGTTCACGTTGGTGCCGGCCCGCGCCGAGGCGGTGGCGGACGCGCTGCTGGACCAGCTGCGGGCCAAACGGGTGGTGGTTCCGGCCCAGGTGCTGCGGAACTGGGAACGGCAGTCCGTGGTCGACTTCCACGTCCGGCTGATCCTGCGGGAACTCGGGGTCGGGTGAGGTCCGGCGGCGCGGTGTAGGGTGCGACGACCTGTGTCCCGACCGGCCGTCCTGGAGTTTGCCCGTGCTGCACCTGAGGGTGATCGCGCCCGGCGACCGGTCGTCGGCCGTCGTCGACCTGCTGGCCGCCGACCCCGGGGTGACACACCTCGTGGTGCTCCCCGGCGCCGCCCGCGAACCGGCCGGCGACTACGTCACCTGCGACGTGGTCCGGGAGAGCGCGGACGGAGTGCTGCACAAGCTGCGGGAACTCGGCGTCGAGGCGCACGGGGCGATCGCCGCCGAGGACGTGGAGCTGACGCTCTCCGCGGCGGCCGACCGGGCCGCCGACGAGGCTCCGGGGCACGGCGAGGACGCGGTGGTCTGGGACGAGATCGCGGCGAAGACCGGTGAGCAGACGGTGCTCACCGGCACCTTCCTCGCCCTGATCACCGTGGCCACCATGATCGCCGGCATCGGCGTGCTGCTCGACCAGCCCATCCTGATCGTCGGCGCGATGGTGGTCGGTCCCGAGTTCGGCCCGCTCGCCGCGCTCTGCGTGGCGCTGCTGCGCCGTCAGCCCGGCGTCGTCGGCCGCTCGGTGCAGGCCCTGACCGTCGGCTTCCTCGTCGCCATGGTGGCCACCATGTTGAGCACCTGGGCGCTCACCGCGGCCGGTCTGGTCAGCCGGGACATGCTGCTCGCCGAGCGCCCGCTCACCGACTTCATCTGGCGCCCGGACGCGCTCTCCTGGGTGGTCGGGCTGCTCGCCGGTGTCGCCGGCATGCTGTCCCTGACCTCGAAGAAGTCCGGCTCACTCGTCGGCGTGCTGATCTCGGTGACCACCGTCCCGGCGGCCGCGAACGTGGCGGTCGCGGCGGGCTACGGGGTGTGGCACGAGGCGGCCGGCTCCGCCCTCCAACTGGTGATCAACCTGGCCGCCATCGTGCTGGCCGGGCTGCTCACGCTGGTCGTGCAGTTGTGCTGGTGGCGGCGGGTGGCGCGGCGGGCCGGGCGGGGGGTGCCGCGGCAGCGGGCCGACCGGCCGACGCCGGTCACCGCCAGTCGTCGCCCGCCTCGAGACGCCGGCTGAGCAGCGTCGCCAGCGGAACGGACTCGCCGTCCCGGCCGCCCCGCCCGATTACCAGCGGGGGCGCGCTCGGCGGCGGCTCGGCCCCGAACAGCCGCGACCCCAGGCTCGGTGGCACGCTGAGCAGGTAGAAACGCCCGTCGGTGTCCACCGCCCGGCTGCGCGCCCGATCCACGTACCAGCCGGTGATCCGGGTGCGGTAGCGACCGCGACCGTCGTGGGCGGTCGCGACCAGCCGGTCGGTCGCCAGGCCGCGCCGCCGCGCCTCGGCGGCGAACGCGGCCACCAGCTTCGCGGCCTCCGCCTGCTCCGCGGCGCGTTCCCGGGCGTCGGCCGCCGCGTGGGCCGCCATCGCCCGGCGCTGCCGCTCCCGCCACTGCGCGTCGTCGTCCACACCCACGACCGCGAGGGTACGCCCGCGCGTCCCACGACCGCCGGGTCGGGCGGTCCCCGCCCGCGTGGACCGCGCCCGCTCGGGTCTGGCGGCGCCACCCGCCTCGCGGCGCTGTCGAGCTGAGTCGTTCGTGACATCACCGCTGAGTCGTTCGTGCTCTCAGCTCGACAGGGCCGCGACCGGCGACCGTCAGGCCAGCCCGGCGCGGCGCAACGCCTCCGCCATGGCGTCGTTGACCGGCGCGGAGGCGCCACCGCCGCGCCCCTGACGCGGCTGTGAACCGCCCCGGTCTCCACGCTGACGGCCGCCGCCTCCGCCTTGCCCGCCGCCCTGCCCACGGTCCTGGCCACCCTGCCCGCCGCGCTGGCCGCCGCCGCCCTGGCCGCCGCCCTGCCCACGGTCCTGCCCGCCGGTCTGTCCGCCCCGCTGGCCGCCGGCCTGCCCGCGGCCCGGACGGCCACCGCCCGCACCGCCTCGGCTGCCGTCCGCACCGCCTCGCCCGTCGCGGTCCCGCCGGCCCTCCCCGCCGGCCGGGCGTCCGCCGCCGGTCGGCGCCTCGTCGTCCAGACGCAGCGTCAACGAGATCCGCTTGCGCGGCACGTCCACGTCGAGCACCCGCACCCGGACCACGTCGCCGGACTTCACCACGTCGCGCGGGTCCTTGACGAACGTGTGCGACATGGCGGAGACGTGCACCAGACCGTCCTGGTGCACGCCCACGTCGACGAACGCGCCGAACGCGGCCACGTTGGTGACGACACCCTCCAGCACCATGCCGGGCGTCAGGTCGCCGATCTTCTCGACGCCCTCGACGAACGTCGCGGTGCGGAACTCCGGCCGCGGGTCGCGACCGGGCTTCTCCAGCTCGGCCAGGATGTCGGTGACGGTGGGCAGGCCGAACGTGTCGTCCACGAAGTCGGTCGCCCGCAGGCCGCGCAGGATCGCGGACCTGCCGATCAGCGCGCGCAGGTCCTGCCCGGTGGAGGCGAGGATGCGGCGCACCACCGGGTACGACTCGGGGTGCACGCTTGACGAGTCGAGCGGGTCGTCGCCGTCCGGGATGCGCAGGAAGCCGGCGCACTGCTCGAACGCCTTGGGGCCGAGCCGGGCCACCTTCTTCAGCGCGGTCCGGGTGCGGAACGGCCCGTTCGCGTCCCGGTGCAGCACGATGTTCTCCGCCAGCCCGGCACCGATCCCGGAGACCCGGGTGAGCAGCGGCGCGGAGGCGGTGTTGACGTCCACACCGACCGCGTTGACGCAGTCCTCGACGACGGCGTCGAGGGAGCGGGACAGTTTCACCTCGGACAGGTCGTGCTGGTACTGCCCGACGCCGATCGAACGCGGGTCGATCTTCACGAGTTCGGCGAGCGGGTCCTGGAGACGCCGGGCGATGGAGACCGCTCCGCGCAGCGACACGTCGAGCCCCGGCAGCTCCTGCGAGGCGTACGCGGAGGCGGAGTAGACCGACGCGCCCGCCTCGGAGACCACCACCTTGGTCAGCGTCAGCTCGGGGTGTTGCTTGATCAGGTCACCGGCCAGCTTGTCGGTCTCCCGGCTGGCGGTGCCGTTGCCGATCGCCACCAGCTCGACGCCGTGCGTCGCGGCCAGCGTGGCGAGCGTGTGCAGCGACGCGTCCCACTGCCGGCGCGGCTCGTGCGGGTAGATCGTGTCGGTGGCGACCACCTTGCCGGTCGCGTCGACCACCGCCACCTTGACGCCGGTGCGCAGGCCCGGGTCGAGACCCATGGTGGGCCGCGCGCCGGCGGGCGCGGCGAGCAGCAGGTCACGCAGGTTGGTGGCGAAGACCCGGACGGCCTCCTCCTCGGCCGCCTGCCAGAGCCGCGTCCGCAGGTCGGCGGCGAGGTGGATGAGGATCCGGGTACGCCAGGCCCAGCGCACCGTGTCGGCCAGCCACCGGTCGGCGGGCCGGCCCCGGTCGCTGACCCCGAACCGGCCGGCCACGGCGGCCTCGTAGCGGCTGGGCCCGGTGACCGTGTCGGCGTCGTCCTCGGCGTCCGGGGCCATGGTCAGCTCCAGCACGCCCTCCTTCTCGCCGCGGAACATGGCGAGGATCCGGTGCGAGGGCAGTTTCGGGTACGGCTCGGCGAAGTCGAAGTAGTCGGCGAACTTGGCGCCGGCGGCCTCCTGGCCCTCGCGTACCCGGGAGACCAGCCGGCCCCGCGACCACATCTGCTCGCGGAGCGTGCCGATCAGGTCGGCGTCCTCGGCGAAGCGCTCGATCAGGATGGCCCGCGCCCCGTCCAGCGCGGCGGCGGCGTCGGCCACGCCCTTCTCCGCGTCGACGAAGCCGGCCGCGGTGGCGCGCGGGTCCTGCGCCGGGTCGGTGAGGAGCGTGTCGGACAAGGGCTCCAGCCCGGCCTCGCGGGCGATCTGCGCGCGGGTCCGCCGCTTCGGCTTGTACGGCAGGTAGATGTCCTCCAGCCGGGACTTCGAGTCCGCCGCCAGGATCTGGGCCTCCAGCGCGTCGTCGAGCTTGCCCTGACCGCGGATCGACTCCAGCACCGCGGCCCGCCGCTCGTCCAGCTCCCGCAGGTAGCGCAGCCGCTCCTCGAGCGTGCGCAGCTGCGCGTCGTCGAGGGTGCCGGTGGCCTCCTTGCGGTAGCGGGCGATGAACGGCACGGTGGCGCCGCCGTCGAGCAGCTCCACGGCCGCCCGCACCTGACGCTCGGCGACGCCGAGTTCCTCGGCGATCCGCTGGTGCACAGACTGAGTCACGATCTTGCTCCGCCTCTTCCCGGTGAGTTCGTCGTGCATTCTGCCCGCCGGTGCCGACAGCCGCGCAGCCGCCCGATGGCAAAGCCGACGAATAACACGAAAGCGCCCCTGGGCTGCCAACCCTGCCTCTAGCCTCCAACCAGGAATTTCTACTCCTGTCTGGAGAACCGGGTGAACACGGAGAAAGTGGTCGTCATCGGTCAGGGCTACGTCGGTCTGCCACTGGCCGTACGCGCCGTCGAGGCCGGCTTCGACGTGGTGGGCCTGGATGTGGACGCCGACCGGGTCAAGCGGCTCGCCTCGGGGGAGTCCTACGTGGAGGACATCCCGGCCGAGCGCCTCGGCCGGGCCCTCGGCAGCGGTCGTTACCGTCCGAGCACCGAGTACGCCGACGCCGAGGGCTTCGACGTCTGCGTGATCACGGTGCCGACCCCGCTCCGGGACGGCACCCCGGACCTGAGCTTCGTCGAACAGGCCGGCCACCACGTCGGCCCGTACGTGCGGCCGGGGGCCACGGTGGTGCTGGAGTCGACGACGTACCCGGGCACCACCGAGGAGCTGCTGCGCCCGCTCCTGGAGACGGCCAGCGGACTGCAGGCGCCCGGGGACTTCCACCTCGGCTACAGCCCGGAACGCATCGACCCGGGCAACCCGACCTGGCGGCTGGAGAACACCCCCAAGGTGGTCTCCGGCGTGGACGCCGCCGCGCTGGAGCGGGTGGACGGCTTCTACCGCCGGATCGTGGCCCGGACGGTGCCGGTGCCGTCCACCCGGGTCGCGGAGCTGACCAAGCTGATCGAGAACACGTTCCGCCAGGTGAACCTCGGGTTGATCAACGAACTCACGGTCCTCTCCCACCACCTCGGCATCGACGTCTGGCAGGCGATCGACGCCGCCGAGACGAAGCCGTTCGGCTTCATGCCGTTCCGGCCCGGGCCCGGCGTCGGCGGCCACTGCCTCCCGATCGACCCCTGCTACCTGTCCTGGCAGGTCAAGCGGCGGCTGGGCCGGCAGTTCCGGTTCATCGAGCTGGCCAACGACGTCAACCACGAGATGCCCGAGCACGTCACCCAGCGGATCATGGCCGGCCTCAACCGGGCCGGCCGGGCGGTCAGCGGCGCCAGGCTGCTGATGCTCGGCCTGGCGTACAAGAAGAACACCGGCGACATGCGTGACTCGCCGGCGGTGGACGTCGCGCGCCGGCTGTGCGACCTCGGCGCGGACGTGCGGGCCGCCGAGCCGTACGCCGAGCCGCACCAGATCCCCGCCGGCGTGCTGGTCGTGCCGCTGACCGAACACGAGGTCGACGCCGCCGACGCGGTGATCGTCGCGACCGACCACGACGTCTTCGACTACGAGATGGTGGCCGGCCGGGCCCGCTACGTCTTCGACGCGCGGAACCGCTGTTCGGGACCGAGCGTGGAGCGGCTCTAGGAGCACCCCGCCCCGACCGTCGACGGCTGCGCTAGCGTGGCGATCATGGAGGCACCTGCGGATCCACGGGCCCGGCGACTCTTCGGGGGCAGCGCCCGGGCGCTCGGCGACCTGGCCGCCGGTCCGTTCCGGGCCGACCGGGACCGGATCGTCGGCTCGCCGTTCTTCGCCCGGCTGAACGGCGTCACCCAGGTGATCAGTCCGGGCGGCTCCGGGCTGCTGGTGCACAACCGGCTCACCCACAGCCTGAAGGTGGCCCAGGTGGCCCGCGCGATCGCCGAGCGGCTGACCGCCGACCCGGCGTACCGGGACCTGCTGGAGATGCTGGGCGGCTGCGACCCGGACGTGGTCGAGGCCGCCGCGCTCGCCCACGACCTCGGACATCCACCGTTCGGGCACCTGGGGGAGCGGGTCCTCGACCGGCTGGCCCGGCAGCGGCTGGGGCTGCCGGACGGCTTCGAGGGCAACGCCCAGTCGTACCGGATCGTCACCAGCACCGAGATCCGCGGCGCGGCGACCACCGGGCTGGACCTGACCGCCGCGGTCCGGGCGGCGATGCTGAAGTATCCGTGGACCCGGCTGGACCACCCCGACCCGCATCCGCGACACCTCGACCCGGCGCCCCGGGGCGCCGCGCCGCCGCCGGACGACCCGGAGAGCGGGTCGCTGAAGTTCGGCGCGTACCGCACCGAGCTGGACGACCTGCGGGCGGCCCGGGAGCCGTTCGCCGGGCGGATCCCGGACTGGCAGCAGACGCCTGAGGCGTCCGTGATGGACACCGCCGACGACATCGCGTACGCCATCCACGACGTGGAGGACTTCTACCGCGTCGGGGTGCTCCAGCAGGGCGCGGTGGCCGCCGAGCTGATGGCCTGGCAACGTGAGTGCGGGCACCTGCGGTCGATCACCGCCTCGGCGCTGGACACCGCGGGCCGGCGACCCGGCGCGGCGATCGAGCGGCTGCGCCGCCAACTGCACCGCAAGGACGGCTGGATCGCCGACGACGAGGCGTTCGCCGCGGCGGTCGAGCACGTCCGCGAGGAGCTGGTGGAAGGGCTGCTGGCGCTGCCGTTCGACGGCTCGATCGAGGCGGAGCAGTACGTCGCCCGCTTCTCCGCCCGCTGGTCCACCCGCTTCGTGGACGCCATCACGGTGACCCCGGAGCCGGACGTCCGCTCCGGGTACGTGCTGCTGGGCAAGGCGCAGTGGCACGAGGTGCAGGTGCTCAAGTTCGTCCACCACCGGTTCGTGCTGGCCCGCCCCGACCTCGCGCTGCACCAGCGCGGCCAGGCGCGACTGCTGGACACGCTGGTCGAGGCGCTCTGGGAGTGGCTGCTGGACCCGGAGGAGGAGTCCCGGCTACCCCGCCGGCTGCACGACCTGGTGGAGCTGGCCGAGGCCGAGCTGCACCCGCGTACCCCGGACCGGATCGGTCGGGCCCGGGGCCGGGCCATCGTCGACTTCGTCGCGCAGCTCACCGACGGTCAGGCGGTGGCGATGCTGGACGCGCTCTCCGGACGTTCCGGCGCGTTGTGGACCGACGCGTTCGTGCTCTGAGGCCCGCTCAGCGGGCCGGTACTCCCTTGACCACGAGGCCCGGCGCCACGTCGCGCACCACGCAGGCGCCGGCGCCGACTGTCGCGCCGGCCCCCACCCGAACGCCCGGCAGCACCACGGCGCCCGCTCCGACCAGCGCTGCGGTGTCGAGGCGGCAGTCGCCCGAGACGGCCGCGAGAGGGTGCAGGGAGACGTAGTCACCGACCACACAGTCGTGGGCGAGGGTGGCGTTCTGGTTGACGTGCAGGTGCCGTCCGACGGCGACTCCGGTGGTGATCCGGCCGCCGGCGAACACCACCAGACCCTCGGCCGACACCAGGTCCGGGCCGACGGTCGCGTCCGGGTGTACGAGACTGGCCGCGGGCAGGCCGAACAGTTCGACCCGCGTGCCGACGACCCGCCGGATCCGTGGGTCGCCGAGGCCGAGGACGACGTGGGTCGCCGGCGACAGGCGCCCGAGCGTGGCCACGGTCCCGAGGTAGGGGACACCTGTCGACTCGACGCGCTTACGGTTCCGCTCCGACGGGTCGTCGTCGACGAAGCCGACCAGCCGCCAGGGCGGCCGGTCCGAGGTGGCGTTGACCGCGGCCACGACCTGCGCGATCTCCCGGCCGTGACCGCCGCATCCGACGATGACGAGGTCGAGACCCACCGCCGCTACCGTCCCGCCGTCGCCGGTTCGGGCTGCTCCGGGGCGGTGCCGCGGAACTCGTGCGCGGTGGCGGTGCCGGGTGCGTTGATTCCCCGCCGGCGGAGCACGGCCACCGCCGTCCGGGCCAGGATGCGGGCATCGAGGCTGAGGCTCCAGTGGTCCACATACCTGAGGTCGTAGGCGAACCGCTTCTCCCAGTCGAGCTCGTTGCGGCCATTGACCTGCGCCAAGCCGGTCAGCCCCGGTCGGACGGCGTGGCGCCGGAACTGCTCCGGTGTGTAGAGATCGCGGTAGCTGGTCGGGAACGGGCGAGGGCCCACGAGGCTCATGTCCCCTCGCAGGATGTTCCAGAGGCTGGGCAGTTCGTCCAGGCTGGTGGACCGCAGCCACTGCCCCAACGGGGTCAGCCGGAGCTGGTCGTCGCCGGGCGAGAAGGCGTGGCCGCCGCCCGCCATGGAACGGAACTTCACGATTGTGAAATCGCGGCCTCGCCAGCCGATCCGCCGTTGCCGGAAGAGCACCGGGCGGCCCAGGCCGAACAGCACCGCGACCGCCACCGCGGCCAGCACCGGGGCCATGACCACCAGGGCGGTCGAGGCGACGACGACGTCGACGGCCCGCTTGACGACCGCGACGCCGCCCCGGGGTGAGGTGGGTGTTGCGGGATCTACCACGCCTGGGGAGAGGCGAACCTGCATGCTGTCCTCCGGCCGCTGACTCGTCAGCGAACAGAGTACGCAAAAATAGGCCGAAGAGTGCCTTGTCTGTCTTTTTCCGCCAAGTCAGGCGATTGCCTGCCACCAGCCGTCCACCGCCGGCGGCTCGTCCACCACGACCCGCTCGCCGGGGCGCGGCACCGCCAGCCGGGCGCCCCGCGCCTTCGCCTCGGCCCAGAGCCGGTCCACCGGCTCCGACCAGTCGTGCAGGGCCAGGTTGAACGTGCCCCAGTGCACCGGCACCAGCAGTTCGCCCCGGACGTCGAGGTGGGCGGCGACCGCCTCCTCCGGGAACATGTGGATGTTCGGCCAGGCCCGGTCGTACGCGCCGATCTGCATGAGCGTGACGTCGAACGGGCCGTGCTCGGCGCCGATCGCGGCGTAGCCGTCGAAGTAGCCGGAGTCGCCGGTGTAGAACACCTTCCGCCGCGCGCCGGCCACCACCCAGGAACTCCAGAGCGTGCCGTCGCGGCGCAGCCCGCGCCCGGAGAAGTGCTGCGCGGCGGTGGCGGTGAGCGTCACGCCGCCGACCCGGTGGTGCTCCGACCAGTCCAGCTCGACGATGCGGTCCGCCGGCACGCCCCAGCGTTCCAGGTGGGCGCCCACGCCGAGCGGCACCAGGAACGGCGCGGTCTGGTGGGTCAGCAGCCCCCGGACCGTCGCCATGTCCAGGTGGTCGTAGTGGTCGTGCGAGATCAGGACGGCGTCGAGCCGGGGCAACTCGTCGAGGCGGACCGGCGGCTCGTGGATGCGTCGCGGGCCGACCAGCGCCGACGGCGAGCACCTGTCGCTCCACACCGGGTCGAGCAGCACCCGGTGGCCCTCGATCTCCACCAGCGTGGAGGCGTGGCCGTACCAGATCACGTTCAGCTCGTCGGCCGGGTCGGTGGGCGCGGCGTCGGTCGGGCGCAGCAGCGGGACGGCGCTGCCCGGCCGCCGCTTCTGCTTGCCGAAGATCAGCTCCCGGACCAGGTTGCGGCCCGGGTCGGCGACCATGGTGGCGTTCGCGCCGGTCGGGTTGTGGAACGTGCCGTCGCGGAACCGCGGTGACCGGGCGGCGCGTTCCGCCCGGGCGCCGGTGAGCCGGCCGCCGAGCTGGGCCGGCACGTCACGCGCCGCCCACGCCAGCCCGGCCACGGCGGCCAGCCCGGCGAGCCGCCACCCCCGCCCGCCGCCTGCCGTGCCCGACTCGCGTTCCGTTGGTGCCCGCATGGTCGTCCCCTCCGCCGTGTCCCGCAGTACACGGTAGCCACCACCGTCCCCGTCCGTGGAACGACGGGCGTGGGGATGCCGACTCAGCTCAACCGCCGCCGTACCGCCGACCCGACCATCGCGGTCGCCCCGCCCACGGTCCGGACCACCCGCGACAGGTCGGGCAGCCAGCCGCCCCGGACCGCCTCGCCGGCCGGGTTGGGCGTGAACACCACGCCCTCGGTCGGCGGCACCGGCCGGCCGGTGAGCCCGCCGAGCCGCATCAGCGGGCCGACCAGCACGTCGTAGACGGCCGGCAGCGCGGTGAAACCGACCCGCATGACCAGGTTGACCCGGCCCACCGAGATCTCCCGGCGGGGCTTGTCGGCGCAGTGCGCGATGGCCCGGGCCACCCGTTCCGGGGTGGTGATCGGCAGCGGTGGCCGCCCGATCCGTCCCACGTAGTTCGCCGCCTGCTGGTAGACCGGGGTGTCCACGCTGCCGGGGGTGACCAGGCAGACGTTGACCCCGGGCAGGTCCCGGGACTCCTGCTGCAACGCCCGGGCCAGCCCGTGCAGTCCCCACTTGCTGGTGACGTACCCGCTCATGTAGGGCGCGGTGATGTGACCGAGCACCGAACCGGTGAGGACCAGCGTGCCCGCACCGGCCTCCTTGAAGTGCCGCAGCGCCACCCGCGCCACCCCGGCGGAGCCCAGCAGGTCGGTGCGGACCACCTGCTCGAAGACCTCCGCCGGGATCTCCTCGAAGCGCCCGTACGCCATCACGGCGGCGGTGTGCACCCAGACGTCGATCCGGCCGAACCCGGCGACCGCGGTCGCCGCCAGCGCGTCGAGCGCGCCCGGTTCGGTGACGTCGGTGGGCACGACGCGCACGTCCGCCGCGCCGGCGTCGACGCACTCCCGGCGTACCTGCTCCAGGGTTTCGGGCGCGCGGGCCGCGAGGACCAACCGGTCCCCGCGGTCCGCGAACTCCCGGGCCGCCGCCCGGCCGATCCCGCTGGTCGCGCCGGTGACGACCACCGTCCGGGTCACGGTGCGAGCACGACCTTGACGCAGCCGTCCTCCTTCTTCTGGAACATCTCGTACGCCTGCGGCGCCTGCGCCAGCGGCAGCCGGTGGGTCCGCAGGTCCTCGACGCCCAGCGGGTCGTCGTCGCCCGCCAGCAGCGGAATGATCTCGTCCACCCAGCGGCGCACGTGGCACTGGCCCATCCGCAACTGGATGCCCCGGTCGAACATCTCCATCAGCGGCATCGGGTCCTGCTCGCCGCCGTACACCCCGGAGATCGAGACGGTGCCGCCGCGCCGGACCGCCTTGAGCGCGGCGTGCAGCACCACCAGCCGGTCCACGCCGGCCGCGTCGATCATCGGCCGGGCCAGCTTGTCCGGGAGCAGCCCGGCGGCGGCCTGCGCGATCTTGCCGACCGGCGCGCCGTGCGCCTCCATGCCCACCGCGTCGATCACCGCGTCCGGGCCACGCCCGTCGACCAGGTCGATGAGCGCGCCCGGCACGTCGTCGAGCTCGCTGACGTCGAGCACCTCGATGCCGTGCCGGCGGGCCATCTCCAGCCGCTCCGGCACCAGGTCCAGGCCGATCACCCGGCCGGCGCCGAGGTGCCGGCCGATCCGGGCGGAGAACTGGCCGACCGGGCCGAGACCGAACACGGCCAGCGTGCCGCCGGGCGGGGTGTCCGCGTACTTCACCGCCTGCCAGGCGGTGGGCAGGATGTCGGACAGGTAGAGCCAACGCTCGTCCGGCCCGGTGTCGGGGATCTTGATCGGGCCGAACTGAGCCTGCGGGACGCGCAGGTACTCGGCCTGGCCGCCCGGGACCGAGCCGTAGAGCGAGGTGTAGCCGAACAGCGACGCGCCCTTGCCCTCGGCCGTCACCTGGGTGGTCTCGCACTGGGCGTAGAGCTGCCGCTCACACATCCAGCAGTGCCCGCAGGAGATGTTGAACGGGACGACCACCCGGTCGCCCTTCTTCAGCCGGGTCACCCCGGAGCCGACCTCCTCGACGATGCCCATCGGCTCGTGGCCGAGGATGTCGCCGGGCTTCAGGTACGGCCCGAGCACCTCGTACAGGTGCAGGTCGGAACCGCAGATGGCGGTCGAGGTGATCCGGACGATCGCGTCGGTCGGCTCCTCGATCCGGGGGTCCGGGACGTCCTCGACCCGGACGTCGCGTTTGCCTTGCCAGGTCAGTGCCTTCATGCCTGAATGTCCCTCCTCGGTGCCGTCCATGGGACTGCTACCCGCGCGAAGGGACTTGAACCGGTTCGGTTCCGCCCGGCGTCGCCGACATCTCTGCGGGCGGACGGCATGGCCGGCGACGCCTTTCGAGCTGATGGCAGAAACGACTCACCGGCCGTGCGTCGGTCCGAGCGATCCGAACCGGTCGCGCGTCCGGCGGGGGATCCGCGCGGAAGCACACCGACCGTCGTGGTCCGGCCGCCGAGCCTACGGCGCGGTGTGCTGCCGCGCGCTCCGGAGGAGGCGACCTCCCGATAGCAGAAACGACTCAGCTCGAAAGGCAGCGGATGGCTCTGATGTTGTCGGCGGGCCAGGCCCGGCCGGACCCGGGCCGGAACGGCGGGCCCACGGCGGTCGGCGCGCGCCGCGTACCCCCGGAGACGGCGACCGCCGCGACCCGGGGATGCGGGGCGCGGCGGTCGTGGTGGGCGGCGGGTCGTCGCCGGGTCAGGAGCCGGGGGTGCCGGCCCGCTTCGTGGTCGCCTTGAGGTAGTCCCGGTTGAGGCGGCCGATGGTGTTCAGCGGGATGCCCTTCGGGCAGGCCGAGGCGCACTCGCCGATGTTGGTGCAGCCGCCGAAGCCGGCCTCGTCGTGCGCGTCCACCATGCCGATCACCCGGGTGTAGCGCTCGGGCTGCCCCTGGGGCAGCAGCGAGAGTTGGGTGACCTTGGCGGCGGTGAACAGCATGCCGGAGCCGTTCGGGCAGGCCGCGACGCAGGCGCCGCAGCCGATGCAGGCGGCCGAGGAGAACGCGGCGTCGGCGTTGTCCTTCGCCACCGGGGTGGAGTGCGCCTCCGGGGCGCTGCCGGTCGGCGCGGTGACGTAGCCACCGGCGGCGATGATCTTGTCGAACGCGTTCCGGTCCACCACCAGGTCCTTGATGACCGGGAAGGCCCGGGCCCGCCAGGGCTCGATGTCGATCGTGTCGCCGTCGGAGAACTGCCGCATGTGCAGCTGGCAGGCGGTGGTGCCGCGCTGGGGGCCGTGCGCCTCACCGTTGATCATGAGGCTGCACATGCCGCAGATGCCCTCACGGCAGTCGTGGTCGAACGCGACCGGCTCCTCGCCGTCGAGGATCAGCCGCTCGTTGAGCACGTCGAGCATCTCCAGGAAGGACATGTCCGGGGACACGTCCGGCACCGGGTAGGTCACCATCCGACCCTTGTCCTCGGGGCCGGTCTGGCGCCAGATGCGCAGGGTCAGGTTCACTTGTAGCTCCGCTGCGAGGGGTGGACGTATTCGAAGGTCAGGTCTTCCTTGTGCAGCACGGGCTCGCCGGTGCCGGTGTACTCCCAGGCGGCCACGTACGCGAACCGGTCGTCGTCACGCTGCGCCTCGCCGTCCGGGGTCTGGTACTCGGCCCGGAAGTGGCCGCCGCAGGACTCCTCGCGGTGCAGGGCGTCGACGCACATCAGCTCGGCCAGCTCGAAGAAGTCGGCCACCCGGCCGGCCTTCTCCAGCGACTGGTTGAGCCCCTCCCCGTCGCCCGGGACGCGGACCCGCTGCCAGAACTGCTCGCGCAGCGCCCGGATCTCGGCGATCGCCTTGCGCAGCCCGGCGTCGGAGCGCTCCATGCCGCAGTGCTCCCACATGATCTGGCCCAGCTCGCGGTGGAACGAGTCCACCGTGCGGTCGCCGTTGACCGCGAGCAGCCGCGTGATCCGGTCCTCGACGTCGGTACGCGCCGCGACCGCCTCCGGGTGGCTGGCGTCGACCTTCTCCATCGGGTTGGCGGCCAGGTAGTTCGCGAGGGTGCTCGGCAGCACGAAGTAGCCGTCGGCCAGGCCCTGCATGAGCGCCGAGGCGCCGAGCCGGTTCGCGCCGTGGTCGGAGAAGTTCGCCTCGCCGATCACGAACAGGCCGGGGATGGTCGACTGGAGGTCGTAGTCGACCCAGAGGCCGCCCATCGTGTAGTGCACGGCGGGGTAGATCCGCATCGGCACCTGGTACGGGTCCTCGCCGGTGATCCGCTCGTACATCTCGAAGAGGTTGCCGTACTTGGCCTCGATGGCCTTGCGGCCGAGCCGGTCGATGGCGTCGGCGAAGTCGAGGTAGACGCCGAGGCCGGTGGGGCCGACGCCGCGCCCCTCGTCGCACACGTTCTTCGCGGCGCGGGAGGCGATGTCGCGGGGGACCAGGTTGCCGAAGGACGGGTAGATCCGCTCCAGGTAGTAGTCCCGCTCGTCCTCGGGGATGTCCCGCGGGCTGCGGTCGTCGCCCTCGGCCTTCGGCACCCACACCCGGCCGTCGTTGCGCAGCGACTCGCTCATCAGGGTCAGCTTCGACTGGTGGTCGCCGGAGACCGGGATGCAGGTCGGGTGGATCTGGGTGTAGCAGGGGTTGGCGAAGTACGCGCCCTTGCGGTGTGCCCGCCAGGAGGCGGTGACGTTGCAGCCCTTGGCGTTGGTGGAGAGGTAGAAGACGTTGCCGTAGCCGCCGGAGGCGAGCACCACCGCGTCCGCCATCTCGGTGCTGATCTCGCCGGTGACCATGTCGCGGACCACGATGCCGCGCGCCCGGCCGTCGACGACCACCAGTTCGAGCATCTCGTGGCGGGCGTTCATCTCCACGGTGCCCAGGCCGATCTGCCGTTCGAGGGCCTGGTACGCGCCGAGCAGGAGCTGCTGGCCGGTCTGGCCCCGGGCGTAGAAGGTGCGCTGCACCTGGGCGCCGCCGAACGAGCGGGTGTCGAGCAGGCCGCCGTACTCGCGGGCGAACGGGACGCCCTGGGCGACGCACTGGTCGATGATGTTGACCGAGACCTCGGCCAGCCGGTGCACGTTCGACTCCCGGGAGCGGAAGTCGCCGCCCTTGACGGTGTCGTAGAAGAGGCGGTGCACCGAGTCGCCGTCGTTGCGGTAGTTCTTGGCGGCGTTGATGCCGCCCTGGGCGGCGATCGAGTGGGCCCGGCGCGGGCTGTCCTGGTAGCAGTAGGACTTCACGTGGTAGCCCTGCTCGGCCAGCGTCGCGGCGGCCGAGCCGCCGGCCAGGCCGGTGCCGACCACGATCACGGTCAGCTTCCGGCGGTTGGCCGGGCTCACCAGCTTCATCTCGAAGCGGTGGCGGTCCCACCGGGTCTCGACCGGGCCGTCCGGGGCCCGGGTGTCGGCGATCGGGTCGCCCTCGGTGTACAGATCCATGTCAGGCCACCAATCCGGTGAGTACGGCGAACGGGACCACCAGGTAGCCGGCGCAGAGCACGACGGCGAAGACGAGCGCGGCGGCGCGGGCCCGGCGCTCGACCCGTGGCGTCTGCTGGCCGAGGCTGCGGAACGCGCTGAACGCGCCGTGCCGCAGGTGGAAGCCGAGGGTCACGATGGCGAGCGTGTAGAAGAGGGTGACGTACCAGCGCTCCGGGGCGAAGTCGGCGACCACGTTGCCGTACGGGTTGGCCGGGTCGCCCTGCGGGTTCAGGTGACCGGTGGTCAGGTCCAGGATGTGGTAGATCACGAAGAGCAGGATGATCACACCACCCCAGCGCATGGTGCGGGCCGCGTAGTTCACGTGGATCTTCCGCCGGTGCGCGTACGCCACCGGGCGGGCGGCCCGGGCGCGCACGGCGAGCACGGTGGCCGCGCCGATGTGGGCCAGCACCGCCACGGTGAGGATCGTGCGCTGGATCCACAGGTACCAGGTGGTGGGCAGCAGCGGCGTACCGAGGTCCCGCAGCCAGTGCGCGTAGTGGTCGAACGACGTCTCGCCCGTGAAGATCTTCAGGTTCCCGAGCATGTGCACGATCAGGAACAGCACCAGGAGGATGCCCGTCACCGCCATGACGGCCTTCAGGCCGACGTTCGAGCGGATGGGCGACCGAGTTTTCGTGATTACCACACGACCGACGCTAGGAGCACTTCGATCAGGCGTCCAATGCATCGAAATCACAGTCTTGATAGCCGTAAGCTATAGAGATGCAGCTCCATCAGCTCCGGTACTTCGTGGCGGTCGCAGAAGTACGACATTTCACCCAGGCGGCCGATGTCGTCGGCATAACGCAGCCCTCGTTGAGTAAGCAAATTCACGCCCTGGAGGCCGACCTCGGGGCGCCGCTCTTCGAGCGGGTAAGGGGCAACATCTCGCTCACCACGGCCGGCGAGGTGCTGCTGCCGCTGGCCAAGCGGATCCTCGCCGACGTGGACACCGCGACCCGCGAGGTGCAGGAGCTGGTCGGGCTGCGCCGGGGGCGGGTCCGGCTCGGGGCCACGCCCAGCCTGGCCACCTCGCTGGCGCCGCCGGTGCTGCGCCGGTTCCGCGACGCCCACCCCACCGTCGACCTGCGCGTGGAGGAGGGCGGCTCGCAGGATCTCGTCCGCGACATGCTCCGCGGCGACCTCGACCTCGCGCTGATCATCATGCCGTCCGGCGGCGCCGATCCGGGGTTGCGCGTCGACCCGATCCTGCGGGAGAGCCTGGTGGTCGCCTCGGTCGACCCGCTGCCGGGCGTCTCGGCCGGCGGCGAGCTGCGCATCACCGACCTGCGGGACCAGCCCCTCGTCATGTTCCGCGAGGGCTATGACCTGCGCGACGCCACGCTCCAGGCGTGCCGGGCGGCCGGCTTCGAACCGGCCCTGTCGGTGGACGGCGGGGAGATGGACGCCGTGCTCAGCTTCGTCGAGGCCGGGCTCGGCGTCGCGCTGGTGCCCGGCATCGTGGTGGCCCGCCGGCCCGGCATCCGGGTCACCCGGCTCGCGCCGCCCGGTGTACGCCGCACCATCGCGGTGGCCCGCCGCCGGGACGTGGTGCCCACCCACGCCGGCCGCGAGCTGCGCCGGATCCTCCTGGAGTACGTGCACGACGCGACCGCCACCGACCGGCTCCCGGCCGGGGTGGAGCCGCTGGCCTAGCTGGCGGCAGCCGTGGGCCAGGTGCGCAGCATGGCGTCGACGGCGTCCAGGACCCGCGCCCAGCTCTCCGGCGGAGCCGGCGGGCTGTGGTCGAAGCCGCCCCCCATCTCCAGCCCGACGAAGCCCTGGAAGACGCTGCCGAGCAGGCGGACGGCGTGCGTCTGGTCCGGCTCGGGCAGGTGGTAGCCGCGCAGGATCGCCCGCATCATCTGGGCGTGCCGGACGCCGGCGCTGCCGGCGGCGGTCGCTGGATCGAGCCGCAACTGGGCCGCCGCCCAGCGGCCCGGGTGCTCGCGGGCGTAGTCGCGGTAGGCGTTCGCGAAGGCGGTCAGCGCCTCCTTGCCGGCCCGCCCGGCGAGCGCGTCGGCGGCCCGGTCGGCGAGTTCGCCCAGCGCCAGCAGCGCGATCCCGGTCCGCAGGTCCTGGGAGTTGCGGACGTGCGAGTAGAGGCTGGCGACCGTGACGCCGAACCGTCTGGCCAGCGCCGACACGGTCACCTGGTCGAAGCCCACCTCGTCGGCCAGCTCCGCCCCGGCCCGGATCAGACGCTCCTGACTGAGTCCCACGCGGCCCATGTGCCTCCCCTCACCACGGCCCATTATGCCTTTGCCTAATACCCTTAGGAAAATTACCCTCGGGTGTATGACCCCGCTGACCGAACCCGAGATCCGGGCCGCGTTCGTGAACTGCACCAAGGGTGAGGCGAAGCGCATGCACGTGCCGCGCGACCTCGACGCCCGCCCCTGGGCCGACCTCGACTACCTCGGCTGGCGCGATCCCCAGGCGCCCGACCGGGCCTACCTGGTCGCCACCGTGGACGGCCGCCCGACCGGCCTCGCGCTGCGCCGCCCCAGCCCCGGCCCTCGCCAGCAGCGCCGCAACATGTGCTCGGTGTGCCTGACCAACCCGGCCGGCGGCGTCAGCCTGATGGTCGCGCGCAAGGCGGGCAAGGCCGGGCAGCAGGGCAACTCGGTGGGCATCTACCTCTGCGACGACCTCGCCTGCTCGCTGTACCTGCGCGGTCGCAAGGACGCCGGCCCCGGCGCCCGCCTGCCCGAGTCGCTGACCCTGGCGGAGAAGATCGACCGCACCGTGTCGCACCTCACCGCCTTCATCACCCGCGTCACCACCTGACCCCAGCCCCTCCCGGACGGGCGGGCGGGCGGGTCAGCGGGCTTCGGCGTCGTCCATGGCGCGGTAGATGCGCTGCTCGGAGACCGGGTACGGGGTGCCGAGCGCCTGGGCGAACACGTTCACCCGCAGCTCCTCGATCATCCAGCGGATCTGGCGGGCCGCCGTCGAGCCGCGCCGGGCCGGCGGCAACGCGGCCAGCATGTCCTGGTACTCCTTCCGCACCACCGCGATGCGGTCCTGCTGCTGCTTGTCGCGCTGCGGGTTGCCGGGCAACCGGTCCAGCCGGCGCTCGATCGCGGTCAGGTAGCGCAGCAGGTCGGGCAGGCGGGCGTAGCCGGCCTCGGTGAGGAAGCCGGCGTGCACCAGGCCGGTGAGCTGGGCGCGGATGTCGGCGAGCGCGGCCACCACGGCCAGGTTGCGGGTGGCGCCGAGCCGCTGCTCCACCGCGTACGAGGCGGCCAGCACCTGCCGGGCCCGGGCCATCACCTCGACCACGGTGTCGACCAGGTCGGCGCGGACCCGCTCACGCAGCGCGGCGAAGCCGGCGGCGTCCCAGGCCGGGCCGCCCGCGTCCGCCATCAGCTTGTCGATGGCGGCGCCGGTGGCGTCCTCGATCAGCGCCGGCACCCCGCCGTGCGGGTTGCGGGACAGCGCCAGCTTCGCCTCGTTGCTCAGCCGACCCTGGAGGAACCGCGCCGGCGACGGCAGCGTCAGCCGCAGCAGTCGACGGGTGCCGGCCCAGTGCGCGGCCTCCTGCTCGCCGGCGGAGTCGAACACCTTCACCCCGACGGTCGTGCCCTCGTCGACGAGCGCCGGGTACGCGGTCACCGCGAAACCGGCGCGCACCTGCTCGATGGAGCGGGGCAGGCTGCCGATCGACCACTCGGCGAGCCCGCTGCGGGCCACGTCCGGCGCGGCGGCGGCGACGACCTGGCGTACCTCCTGGCGGAGCCGGCGTTGCAGCGCCGGCAGGTCCTTGCCCTCGGCGACCGGCTTGTCGTCGTCGCCGAGCACCCGGAACGTGACCCGCAGGTGCGCCGGCAGCTTGCCCACGTCCCACGCGTCCGGCGGCACGGTCACCCCGGTCATCCGGCGCAGTTGCCGGGTCAGCGCGGCGAGCAGCGGCTCCTCGCCGGGCGTGATGGCGGCCAGCGCCGCCCGCGCGTAGTCGGGCACCGGCACGAAGTTGCGCCGGACCGGCTTGGGCAGCGAGCGGATCAACGCGATGACCAGTTCCTCGCGCAGCCCCGGCACCTGCCAGTCGAAGCTCTCCGCCGGCACCTGGTTGAGCAGCGGCAGCGGGATGTCCACGGTGACGCCGTCGGTGGGCGCGGTCGGGTCGAACGTGTACGTCAGCGGCAGCGTGACGCCCTCGGCCCGCCACTCGTCCGGGTAGTCCTCCTCGTCGACGCCGCCGCGACCGGCGTTGACCAGCAGTTCGCGGGTGAACGTGAGCAGGTCCGGCTGCTCCCGGCGGGTCTTCTTCCACCAGGTGTCGAAGTGCCGGCCGGAGACCACGTCGGCGGGGATCCGCTGGTCGTAGAAGGCGAAGATGGTCTCGTCGTCGACCAGGATGTCGCGCCGCCGGGCCCGGTTCTCCAGCTCCTCGACCTCGGTCAGCAGCTTCTGGTTGTCCCGCCAGAACTGGTGGTGGGTCTGCCAGTCGCCCTCCACCAGCGCGTGCCGGATGAACAGCTCCCGGCTCAACGCCGGGTCGATCCGACCGAAGGTCACCTTGCGGGAGGTGACCAGCGGGATGCCGTAGAGCGTGACCTTCTCGTAGGCCATCACCGCGGCCTGCTTCTTCTCCCAGTGCGGCTCGCTGTAGCTGCGCTTGACCAGGTGCTGCGCCAGCGGTTCGACCCACTCCGGCTCGACCCGCCCGGCGACCCGGCCGAACAGCCGGGACGTCTCGACCAGCTCGGCGGCCATCACCCACCGCGGCGGCTTCCGGAACAGCGCCGAGCCGGGGAAGATCACGAACTTCGCGCCGCGCGCGCCGAGGTACTCGTGCTTCTGCGCGTCCTTGAGCCCGAGGTGGGACAGCAGGCCGGGCAGCAGCGACTGGTGCACCTTCGGGGTGTCGATCTCCTCCGGCAGGTCCGCGCCGGCGCCGCGCCGGCCCTCACCCTTCTCCGAGGTACGCAGCACCTGGCGCACCTGGCTGACGATGTCCTGCCACTCGCGCACCCGCAGGTAGTTGAGGTATTCCGCCTTGCACATCCGGCGGAACGCGCTGGAGGACAGCTCCCGCTGCTTCTCCCGCAGGTGCCGCCACAGGTTGAGGTACGCGACGAAGTCCGACTCCTTGTCGGCGAACCGGGCGTGCGCCTGGTCGGCCTGGGCCTGCCTGTCGGCCGGGCGTTCGCGCGGGTCCTGGATGGAGAGCGCGGCGGCGATCACCACCACCTCGGTGGCGCAGCCGTTGCGTTCGCCCTCGATCACCATCCGGGCCAGTCGCGGGTCGACCGGGAGCTGGGCCAGCCGCCGGCCCAGCGCGGTCAGCCGCTTCGCCGGGTCGGCCTCGGTCGGGTCGAGCGCGCCCAGCTCGTGCAGCAGGTTGACGCCGTCGGTCACGTTGCGCCGGTCCGGCGGGTCGATGAACGGGAACGCGGCGACGTCGCCGAGCCCGATCGCGGTCATCTGGAGGATGACCGAGGCGAGGTTGGTGCGCAGGATCTCCGGGTCGGTGAACTCCGGGCGGGAGTCGAAGTCCGCCTCGTCGTAGAGGCGGACGCAGATGCCGTCGGAGGTGCGCCCGCAGCGCCCCTTGCGCTGGTTGGCGCTGGCCTGGGAGACCGGCTCGATCGGCAGCCGCTGCACCTTGAGCCGGCTGGAGTAGCGGGAGATCCGGGCGGTGCCCGGGTCCACCACGTACTTGATGCCGGGGACGGTCAGCGAGGTCTCCGCGACGTTGGTGGCCAGCACCACCCGGCGGTTGCTGTGCGCGGCGAAGACCCGGTGCTGCTCGGCGGTGGAGAGCCGGGCGAACAGCGGCAGGATCTCGGTGCCGAGCAACGAGCGTCTGGACTGCACCAGTTTGCCGAGCGCGTCGGCGGTGTCCCGGATCTCCCGCTCGCCGCTGAGGAAGACCAGGATGTCGCCCGGCCCCTCGGCGGCCAGTTCCTCGACCGCGTCGCCGATGGCCTGGATCTGGTCCCGGACGTTCTCCTCGTCGGCCTCGTCCTCGCCGTCGGCCTCGGTGACCTCGACCAGCGGCCGGTACCGCACCTCCACCGGGTAGGTGCGACCGGAGACCTCCACCACCGGCGCCGGGTTGCCGTCGGCGTCGGCGAAGTGCCTGGCGAACCGGTCGGTCTCGATGGTCGCCGAGGTGATGACCACCTTGAGGTCGGGCCGGCGGGGGAGGAGCTGCCGCAGGTAGCCGAGGATGAAGTCGATGTTGAGGCTGCGTTCGTGCGCCTCGTCGATGATCAACGTGTCGTACTGCCGGAGCATCCGGTCGGTCTGCAACTCGGCCAGCAGGATGCCGTCGGTCATGAGCTTGACCAGGCTGTTCTCGCCCACCTGGTCGGAGAAGCGGACCTTGTAGCCGACCACGCCGCCCAGCTCGGTGCCGAGTTCCTCGGCGATCCGGTCGGCGACCGTCCGGGCGGCCAGCCGCCGCGGCTGGGTGTGCCCGATCAGGCCGGTGACACCGCGCCCCAGCTCCAGACAGATCTTCGGGAGCTGGGTGGTCTTGCCGGACCCGGTCTCGCCGGCCACGATCACCACCTGGTGGTCCCGGATGGCGGCGGCGATGTCGTCCTTGCGCTCGCTGACGGGAAGCTGCGCCGGGTAGGTGACGGTCGGCACCGCGGCCCGCCGGGCCGCCAGGCGCGCCTCGGCGCGGGCCACCTCGGCCCCGATCTCGGCCAGCGCCGCCTCCCGCCGCTGCGGGTCCCGCAGCTTCCGCGCGCCGTCGAGCCGCCGCTGGAGCCGGCGCTGGTCGCGGAACATCAGGGGGCCGAGGCGGCGGTGCAGGTCGCGGGTGGTCTCGGGAGCGGCGGGTACGGCTGGATTCTGCATGTCGTCGCCAAGGATAGGCAGCCGCGCGGCGGACCGCTCCCGGGTTACCCGCGCGTGGGCGTGCCGTCCGGGCGCGACGCCCCGGCCCGGATAGGGTTGCCGCCGACGAGGTCGACGAGGGGCGGGGATGATCATGCGGGACACCGACCGGGCGCTCGTGCAGGCCGCCACCGCCGTCGCGAAGCTCCGTTGCCGCAGCGAGAACCACACCGTCGCGGCGGCCGTGCGCAGCGCCGACGGGCGGGTGTTCAGCGGCGTGAACGTCTACCACTTCACCGGTGGCCCGTGCGCCGAGGTGGTGGCGCTCGGCGCGGCGGCCACCCAGGGGGCCGGCGAACTGGAGACGATCGTCGCGGTGGGGGACCGGGGGCGGGGCGTCATTCCGCCGTGCGGGCGCTGCCGGCAGGTGCTGCTCGACTACTTCCCGTCGATCCGGGTGATCGTCGGGCCGCTGGACGGGCTGCGCGCGGTGCCGGTGGCCGAGCTGCTGCCCGAGACGTACGTCTGGTCGGACCATCAGCTCGACGCGCCGGCCGTGCCGCGTACCGGGGTGTGGCCGCAGCCGGTGGTGCCGGTGAGTCGCCAGTCCGCGGAGGACTGAGTTCCGCGCTTGCGGTCGCTTTCCAACGTTGGAATACTCGGGTCCCGTCCTCAGGAGGCCCGATGACGCCCTGTTCCGCGCCCGACGACGAGACCCCTGTCGAGGCGCTCGGCGACCTGTACCGCGACGGCATCACCGCCTGCCGGGGGGCCTTCGAGGTGGACTGGGTGACGCGGGTCGGCGAGGACGTCGAGGCGGCGTTCGCCGAGGCCCGGTCCCGGCCCGACGGCGCGGTCGGCCGCGGCCCCGAGCGCTGGTACGTCGAGATCCACCCCGAACAGCTACGCGGCTTCGTCGACCTGGTCACCCACCCCTGGGTGGTCTCGGTGTGCCGGGCCGTGCTCGGCCCGGAGTACGAGATCGTCGAGCTGGGCTTCGACATCCCGTTCCCCGGCGCCAAGACGCAGCCCTGGCACCGCGACTTCCCGATGCCCGAGGAGACGCGGCTGCGCCGCCGGCTCACCTCGCTGGCGTTCAACCTCACCACCGTCGACACGGTCGAGGAGATGGGCCCGTTCGAGATCGCCCCGGGCACCCAGTGGGACGACGGCCGCGCGTTCGACCACGAGATGTTCCCGCCGAAGGACCGGTACCCGCGCTACGAGGCCCGCGCGGTGCGCAAGTACCCGAAGCGCGGCGACCTCTCGGCACGCTCCGCGCTCACCGTCCACCGGGGCACGCCGAACGTCAGCGACCGGGCCCGCCCGGTGCTGGTGCTCGGCGTCGACGCCCCGGGCGCGGGCAACGCGGCCCACCACGACCTGGCCGTCACCCGCCCCTATTGGGACGCGCTGCCCGACCTGGTCCGCGACCACCTGCGCTGCCCGGTGGTGGACACGCTCGTCCCGATCCGCCAGAAGCACACCATCGAAGGACTGGTGATGGGCGCGGAGTAGGCCCGCCGGGTCAGCCGTCGCCCGCGCGGGCGCGCAGTGCCCGGATCGTCCAGCCCAGCACCGGCGCCAGGCTCTCGGCCGGTGGCCACCCGTTCACCACCGAGAGCAGGTGCTCGTACCGCTCCCGTCGAGGGTCGCGGGCAGCCTCCAGCCGGTCCAGCAGCCGCTGCCGCAGGCCCGCGTCGTCCGGCCGGCCGCAGAGCCGGGCGTAGCGGGCCGTCGCCCGGTCCAGGGTAGCGTCGGCCCGGGGCGAGGCCGGGTCCACGCCCGCGGCCAGCGCCGGGGCCGCCTCCTCCCGGACCACGGCGACCGCGTCCCGGCGTACGCCATCGATGCCCCCGCGGTCGGCCGCGTGCAACTCGGCCAGCCGGCGCAGGGCGGCCCGGAAGCCCGGGTCCAGCGCCAGCTCGGCCAGCTCCACCCAGGCTTCCAACCGGGCGTCGTCCGCGTCGGCGGGCAGTTCCGGGGTGAGCGAGCGGCGGACACCCACGAAACCGGGATCGGTCAGGCCGGTGAAGGTGGCGTCGAGGAACTCGTCGACGAGCCGCCGGCGCTCCCGCTCGGTCAGCTCGGCCAGCCGGCGCAGCAGGTCGGCCTGGACCGGGGTGGACCCCCGTCGGGCGATCATGGCCAGCACCGCACGACGCGACCGCAGCACGCGGATCTGCGCGGTCAGGGCGTCCGCGTGCGTCGCGGCGGCCTCGGGCAGGGTGACCTCCAGGGCCACCACCCGGCGCACCGTGGCCAGGTCGACGCCCAACTCGCGCAGCGTCCGCACCAGGTCGATCAGGGCCGCCGCCTCGGGACCGTAGCGGCGGTGACCGGTCGGGCCCCGGTCGGTCGCCGGCACGATCCCCCGGTCGGACCAGAACCGGATGGTCTTCACCGGCACGCCTGTCCGCCGGGCCAGGTCGCCGATCGAGTAGCGCTCTCCACCGTCCATGTCGCCCACCCTGCCGCCTCCCCCAGGTGGAGGCGCAAGCCCATCGACAACGTCGAGTTAGCCGTGCCTTACCTGGTCAGTTAAGGTAAGGCGTACCTAATCGGAAGGCGAACACCCCCGTGACCACCGTCGCCGTCCGGCCCGCCCGGGCCGACGCCCCCGCCCGCCCCGGCGCGTCCCGCCGCGTCGCGGTCACGTTCGCGGCGGCGCTCCTGCTCGTCGCCGCGCTGCTGGCCAGCCTGGCGCTCGGCAGCCGCCACCTGCCGGTCGACCAGGTGTGGCACGCGCTGGTGGCGCCGGACGACGGCGACGCCACCACAGTGGTCCGCGAGCTGCGGGTGCCGCGTACCGCCCTCGGGCTGGTCGTCGGGCTCGCGCTCGCGCTGGCCGGGGTGCTGTTCCAGGCCGTCACCCGCAACCCGCTCGCCGAGCCGCGCATCCTCGGCGTCAGCGCCGGCGCGTCCTTCGGCGTGGTGCTGGCCATCGCCGTGTTCGGGGTCGGCACGCTGGCCGGCTACGTCTGGTTCGGTATCGCCGGCGCGCTGCTCGCCGGGCTGCTGGTGTTCGCCATCGCCAACCGCACCCGCGACGGCGCCAGCCCGGTCACGCTCGCGCTGGTCGGCGCCGCGCTCGACGCCGGTCTCGGCGCCATCGTGTACGCGCTGCTCAGCATCGACGCCCGCACGTTCGAGGAGTACCGCTTCTGGGTGGTCGGCGGGCTCACCGGCCGGGACGTGGGTGTCGCCGGGCAGGTGCTCCCGTTCGTGCTGGCCGGTGTGCTGCTGGCCGCGCTGGCCGCCCGGGGCCTGGACGCGCTCGCCCTCGGCGACGACGTCGCCCGTGGGCTGGGGCACCGGGTGGCTCTGGTCCGGCTGGCCGCCGGCGGCGGCGGGGTGCTGCTCACCGGCGCCGCGGTGGCCGCCGCCGGTCCGATCGCGTTCGTCGGGCTGGCCGTGCCGCACCTGGCCCGGGCCCTGGTCGGCGCCGACCACCGCTGGACGCTGCTGGTCGCCGCGCTGCTCGGCCCCGCGCTGGTGCTGGCCGCCGACGTGACCGGCCGGCTGGTCGCCCCACCCGGCGAGATCCCCGCCGGCATCATCACCGCACTCCTAGGCGCCCCCCTGCTAGCCATCCTGGTCCGCCGCGCCAAGGTCGTCACCTCATGACCACCCCCACCCCCACCCCCACCCCCACCCCCACCCCCGCCCCCTCCCTTCCCCCTCCTTCCACTCGCGATCTTGCAGTTGCTGCCCCGGCAAAGCGGACAAGTGCCGCGCCGGGCGGGCCACAACCGCAAGATCGCCGAGGGCGGGGTGGGGCGCTGGCCGGGAAGGCGCTGCTGCGCGTGGGGCCGGTGGCGGTGCCGTTCCGGTGGCGGGCGGTGGTCGTGGCGGGGGTGCTTCTGGTGCTGCTTCTCGGGGCGATGGTGGTCAGCCTCTCGCTCGGGACGCCGTACGTGGCACCCGGTGACGTGCTGCGGTCGCTGTCCGGGGCGGGCACGCCGTACGACCTCGTGGTGCGTGACCTGCGACTGCCCCGCGCGGTGCTCGCGGCGCTGGCCGGGGCGGCCTTCGGGGTGGCCGGCACGCTGATCCAGAGCGTCGCCCGCAACCCCCTGGCCAGCCCCGACGTCATCGGCGTCACGCAGGGCGCCGGGCTGGCCGCGACGGTGGCGCTGACCAGTGGGGCGGCGGCGGTCCTGGTGGCCCCGGCGGCGCTGCTCGGCGGCCTGGCCGCGGCGGTGCTGGTGTTCGCGCTCGGCGCGCGGCACGGCCTGGCCGCCCAGCGGTTCGTGCTGGCCGGCGTGGCGGTGGCGTTCGCGTTCCGGGCGCTCATCGAGGTGGTGATGCTCACCGCCGACCCGATCGACGGCCTGCGCGCCCAGCTCTGGCTGATCGGCACGCTGGCCGGCAAGGGATGGACCGAGGCGGCCTGGATCGCCGGCACGCTCGCCGTGCTGCTGCCGGTGCTGCTCTGGGCCGGCTGGGCGCTGCGCGGCTCCGCCCTGGACGACGACACCGCGCGGGGGATCGGGCTGCGCCCGGTGGCCCGGCGGATCGGCCTGGCCGGCACCGGCGTGCTGGCCGCCGCCGCGGTCACCGCCCAGGTCGGCGCCGTGGACTTCGTGGCGCTCGTCGCGCCGCAGGTGGCTCGCCGGCTGGTCCGCGCGGAACGCCCGCCGATGCTCTGCGCCGCGCTGCTGGGCGCGCTGTTGCTGGTCCTCGCCGACCTGGCCGGCCGGCGCCTGTTCGCGCCCACCCAGTTGCCGGCCGGTGTGCTGACCGCGGCCATCGGCGGCCCGTACCTCATCTTCGTGCTGCTGCGTACCCGAGGGAGGCGGTCGTGACCGCGCTGCTGTCCACCCGCGACCTGGTCGTCGGCTACGAGGGCCGGACCGTGCTGGACGGGCTGGAACTCGACCTGCCGGCCGACGCGTTCACCGTGATCGTCGGCCCGAACGCCTGCGGTAAGTCGACGCTGCTGCGCACCATGGCCCGGCTGCTCACCCCGCGCCGCGGCGCGGTGCTGCTCGACGGTACGCAGATCCGCGACCTGCCCACCCGGGACGTGGCGCGGCGGCTCGGCGTGCTGCCGCAGAGCCCGCTGGTGCCCGAGGGGATCACCGTGGCCGACCTGGTCGGGCGCGGCCGGCAGCCCTACCAGCGTTGGTGGCGGCAGTGGTCGACCGAGGACGGGCGGGCCGTCGACGAGGCGATGCGGCTGGCCGACGTGACCGCGCTCGCCGACCGCCCGGTGGACACGCTCTCCGGCGGGCAGCGCCAACGGGTGTGGATCGCCATGACGCTCGCCCAGGACACCGACGCGCTGCTGCTGGACGAGCCCACCACGTTCCTGGACCTGGCCCACCAGGTGGAGGTGCTGGACCTGCTGCACCGGCTGCGCGCCGAACGGGGCCGGACCGTGGTGGCCGTGCTGCACGACCTCAACCAGGCCGCCCGGTACGCCGATCACCTGGTGGCCATGCGCGACGGCGCGGTGGTCGCGGTCGGCCCGCCGCGCGAGATCCTCACCGCCGACCTGGTCCGCGACGTGTTCGGGCTCGACTGCGTGGTCGTGCCCTGCCCGGTCACCGGCGCGCCGCTTGTGGTGCCCGCCCGCACCCAGACCCAGGCCGCCCGCACCCAGACCCAGGCCGCCCCCACCCGGCCCCTGGCTGCTCCGGCCGGCACGTCGGCCGCCCCCACCCGGACCCCGGCCGTTCCCGCGGCCGGCACCCAGACCTCGGCCGCTCCGGCCGGCACGTCGGCCCCGGCCGGCGCCCCCGTCGGCGACGCCTGAGCGTGCCGACCGCACCCGCACCACGGAAAGGAACCTGATGCGTCGCCTCGCCGCCGTACTCACCACCGCTCTCGCCCTCGGCGTCGGCCTCACCGCCTGCGGGGAGAGCGACCCCGTCGCCGACGCCGGCACCGGGGACACCCGGGAGATCACCCACGCGATGGGCGCCACCAAGGTGCCGGCCGCGCCGAAGCGCGTGGTGGTGCTCGACACCGACAAGATCGACACCGCGCTGTCGCTGGGCGTCACGCCGGTCGGCGCGGCCACCGCCGGCGAGGCGAAGAGCTGGCCCACCTACTTCGGCGAGGAGAAGCTCACCGGCATCACCGAGGTCGGCGTGCTCACCGAGCCGGACCTGGAGGCGATCAACGCGCTCAAGCCGGATCTGATCCTGGGCAGCAAGTTCCGCCAGGAGAAGTTCTACGACGAGCTGTCCGCCATCGCGCCCACCGTGTTCACCGAGAAGGTGGGCGTGACCTGGAAGGAGAACTTCCTCCTCGACGGCCGGGCGCTCGGCAAGGAGCAGGAGGCCAAGGACCTGCTGGCCACGTACGAGAAGCGGGCGAAGGACGTCGGCGCGAAGCTCGGCGACCCGGGCGCGCGGAAGGTCTCCATCGTGCGCTTCATCCCGGGCAACATCCGGGTGTACGGGCCGGACTCGTTCTCCGGCATCGTGGTCGGTGACACCGGCCTGGGCCGCCCCGAGCGGCAGCGCCTGGACGGCAAGGAGGACAAGCGGTTCGACCTGGTCAGCGCCGAGCGGGTGAACGAGGTCGACGGCGACGTGGTGTTCGTGACCGCGTACGGCGAGAAGGCCGCCGCCGAGCAGGCGAAGGTCACCGCCGGGAGCCTCTGGCAGGGCCTGTCCGCGGTCAAGGCGGGTAAGGCGCACGTGGTCTCCGACGAGACGTGGATGACCGGCATCGGCGTCACCGCCGCCAACAAGATCCTCGACGACCTCGAAAAGCACCTCCCCGCCTGACCCCCCACCCTTTCGGGGGCGCTGATTCACGGAAAGAGTGGCTGTTCGACGTCGAACAGCCACTCTTTCCGTGAAAGCGCAGCGGCCGTGCGGTCAACGGGGGCGACGGGTGGCCAGGGCGGTACGGATTTCGGTGAGCACGCCGTCGAAGTCCTCGGCCATGCGTTTCGCGGTGACGTGCAGGACGAGCCAGTCGTCGCCCAGGATCTGATTCAGGCGACGGCGGTCCCGGTGGAACTGTTCGGCGTCGTGGTGCCAGAGCCCGTCGTACTCGACGGCCACCCTGTGGTCGGGCCACGCGAGATCGACCCTCGCCACGAACCGTCCCTGCCGCGAGATGACGTGCTGGGTCACCGGCGGGGGGAGTCCCGCACGGATCAGTCGAACTCGCAGCCGGGACTCGGGTAGCGACTCCGCGCCGCCGTCGACGAGCTGCAACGCCTCGGCGAACCGGCGGGCGCCGCGTTCCCCACCACGTCGTCGCTGGTACGCCGTCAGCTCGGCGTGATCGGTGACGCCCCGACGGAGCACCGCGTCGAGGTGCGCCACCGCCTCCACGGCGTCCAGCCAGCAGGCGAGGTCCCAGCAGGTGCGTACCGGTGTGGTGACCGGCGCCCGGTCGACCCGGAACACCTCACCCTCCCGCCAGTTCGCCACGTGGATGCGCAGGCCGGCCACCGGTCCGAAGCGGGCCGACGGATCCACCAGCACCTCGACGGGTTCGTCGGGACGGGGCTGGGGCCCACCGAGCAGAGCGACCGCCGAACGGCCGGCGATGGCGCAGCCCGGAGGGAACAGCCACGACGCGGCTGCCCGGGCGCGCATGACGTGCGAGATCTCCAGTCGCGCGTCGGCGTAGACGTTGTGGAACAACTGCCGCCAGGCGCTGCTCCGGAGGTCGCTCCTGGTGAGCAGTCCGAGATGAACCGCTTCCCGCGCGAAGAACATCTTGCCGACCAGTTCGGCCGGCCGACGAGGAGGACGAGGCACCCCCCAACCCTCCCGCCTTCCCACCCCTTCCGAAACCCCCTGTGGACAACCCTCCCCGCCGCCTTGCGCTTTCACGGAAAGAGTGGCTATTCGACGTCGAATAGCCACTCTTTCCGTGAATCAGCACGCTGGCGGGGCGGGGGGAGGGGAGGGCGCGGGGGAGGGGGAGGGTTAGGCGGCGGTGGACCAGATGGCGCGGAACGCGGCGGCCTCGCCGGCCAGCCACTGCTCGATCCGTTCGGGCTTGGCGTCGGCCGGCATGCGGTGCGCCTCGCCGCGCCGCACGTCGACCAGCACCGGTTCGGCGTGCGGCAGCACCGCGTCCATGTGCCGGGCCATCAGGTGCAGCGTGGCAAGCATCGCCTCCTCGCTCGGCGGCGCCTCGTCGAAGTGCAGCCGGATCGCCTCGGCCCGGCCGTCGGCGAAACGCACGCCGAACTGCGGGTTGATCTTCACGGGCAGGTCGCCCAGCATCGCCAGCGCATCCCGGGTCTGGGCCAGGTCGACGCCGGTCGGCTCGCCGAGCGAGTGCAGCCAGCGCGTCGCGCCCGGCACGAGCGCCTCGTAGAGCGGGCGCCAGCGTGGCTTGACCACGTCGGCGACCTGAGCCAGGTGGGTGCCGCCGGTGTGGAACGCGACGTCGGCCTTGAGCGCCTTGACGAACTGCCCGTGCGGGTTGAAGCCGTGCCGGCTCGCCCGCTGCCGGCGCAGGCCGCCGACGAACGTCGCCTTGGTGGGGCCGGTCCGGTCGACGTAGCGGGTGAAGCCGAGAAGGGTGGCGTAGGGGGTGAGAGGGGCGGCTGAGGTGGGCGCAGTCACGAGCATCCTCCCAGGTCAAAAGCTCGTTTAGTACATACATTCTAATCGACGGGTGTGACATCGCCCAGGGTTTGACGGCACCCCTGTACGCGGATGGCGCAGAACGCCCGCGGTGGCGGCACGCCCCGTCGCGGCCGGCCTGTCGGCGCGGCAAACCGCCGGCATACCGCGGGCAAACCGGGTTGTCGGTTCGTCCGGTTCGTGACAACATGACGGCGTGATCTACTGACGCGCACCCAGCCCGCCCCCTGTCCTGCGGCCGTTGCGCCCGGGCGGGCAGTCGATCCCCTTCGATTCGACCACTGGTGTTCGCGTGTCCAGGGTGTCTGTGCTTCGCATGCCCGTGCGCGGGCGACGGTGTCGTCGTCGCTCCCGCGACCGGTGGCTGCGCCGACGCCGGAGACGTCCCCGAACCGGCCACTGCTCGACGGGCGCGGATCACCGGGAAGGAGTCCCATGTCCACCCAGCTCGCGCTGCGCGCGGTGAGCAAGGCGTACGCCCACGGCCAGGTGCTGGACGCGGTGTCCGGCACGGTCCGCGACGGCGAACGGGCCGCCGTGGTCGGTGAGAACGGCGCCGGGAAGTCCACCCTCCTGCGGCTGCTGGCCGGGCAGGAGGCACCGGACGAGGGCGAGGTCGTGGTCACCGCCGACGGCGGGATCGGCCATCTCGGCCAGGTCCTCGACCTGCCGGACGCGGCCACGGTCGGGGACGCGGTCGACGCCGCCCTCGCCGACCTGCGCGACCTTCAGCGCCGGATCACCGAGGCGGAGCAGGCCCTGAGCGCCGGCGAGGACGGGCTGCTCACCGCGTACGGGGAACTGTCGACCGCCTTCGAACTGCGCGACGGATACCGGGCCGACGCGCGGGTCCGGGCGGCCATGTCCACCCTCGGGATCGGCGAGCTGGCGCCGGAGCGTGCGCTCGGCACGCTCTCCGGTGGGCAGCGGGCGCGGCTCGCGCTGGCCGGGGTGCTGTCGGCGGAGCCGGAGTTGCTGCTGCTCGACGAGCCCACCAACCACCTCGACGAGGCGTCGCTGGCCTGGCTGGAGGACCGGCTGCGCCGGCATCGGGGCACGCTCGTGGTGGCGACCCACGACCGGCTGCTGCTGCGGCGGGTGGCCACCACCATCCTGGAGGTCGACGGGGACCGGGCCACGGTGGTGCGCCACGGCGACGGGTACGCCGGTTACCTCGCCGAGAAGCGGGCGGCGCGGCAGCGGTGGGAGCAGTCCTACGCGGCGTGGACCGCCGAGATCGCGCACTGGACCGGGTGGGGGGCGACGACGGCGTACCGGGTGGCGCCCGGCCGGGCCATCACGGACCACAACAAGTGCAAGTACAACGGCGACGGCCGCCGGGTCCAGGCGTCGATCTCCACCCGGGTACGCAGCGCGGCCGAACGGCTCGACCGGTTGCGCGCCGAGCCGGTGCCCCGGCCACCGGAGCCGCTGCGCCTGCACGCGCCGCTGGACGCGGCGGTCCGGGAGGGCACCGTGCTCGCGGCGCACCGCGTGCGGGTCGCCGGCCGGCTCCGGGTGCCCGCGCTGACCGTCAGCGCCGGTGGGCGGGTGGTGGTCACCGGGCCGAACGGCGCCGGTAAGTCGACCCTGCTCGACGTGCTGGCCGGTGTGCTGACCCCGGACGAGGGGTCGGTGGCGCGCCGCGGGCGTCTCGGGTACCTGCCGCAGGAGAGCACGTTCAGCGTGCCGTCGTGCGACCTGCTCTCGGCGTTCGCGTCCGGCCGCGCCGGCAGCCGGGAGGAGCAGGCCGAGCGGTTGGCGTCGCTTGGCCTGTTCCGCGTCGCCGACTTCGGCAAGCCGGTCGGCGCGCTGTCCGTCGGGCAGCGCCGCCGCCTGGCGCTGGCCCGCCTGCTGGCCGGCGAGGCCGACGTGCTGCTGCTCGACGAGCCCACCAACCACCTGTCGCCGGCGCTGGTCGAGCAACTGGAGCAGGCGTTGGCCGAGTATCCGGGCGCGGTGGTGGTGGTCTCGCACGACCGGATGTTCCGGAGGCGCTGGACCGGCGTCGAGGTGGCCCTGGCGGCCGGCCGGCTCCGCGCGCCGGTGCGCTGAGCCGGTCGAGGACGAACCCGACGACGCGACCCGACGCCCGCGTTGACCACGCCGACCCGACCCGACGACCGCGTTCTGCGGTGCTGTCGCTCAGGCGACGGCACCGGGCCCGGCACGGGCCTACGCTGAGCGCCGTCACCCCCGGTTGACCTGGTCGGACGACGTCGAGGAGCACCCCATGAAGACTCCGCACCGCAGGTTCCGGGCCCGGTTCTGGGCCGAGGTCGTCTCGGCGTCGCTCTTCGGCGCGCTCTTCCTGCTGACGCTGTTCTGGCGGGACTGGCTGGAGGCGTTCGGCATCGAGCCCGACAACCACGACGGCACCGTCGAGTGGCTGCTGGTCGCCGGCCTGTTCGTACTCTCCGTCGGGTGCGCCGTCTCGGCCCGGCTGGAGTGGCGCCGGACGGCTCCGGCCCGGTGAGGTCGTCATGACCACGATCGACGACGTCAGCCCCACCCGCGCCACCATGCCGCACCGCAAGTCGGGGCAGTTCACCACCGGGCGGATGCTCTCGCTCGACAGCTCCGACGACGGCCGGCTGGTCTTCGCCGGCTCCTTCTCCAGCGGCCTCTGGCGATCCGAGGACGGTGGCGAGTCGTGGGCGCAGATCGCCGGACCGGAGCCGGCCGCCGACCAGTTCGGCGTGCCGGGCGCGATCGGCGGCTACTGCGTCACCTCGATCGCCGTCGCGCCGGACGTGGCGCGCTGGTCGGTGCAGCGCACCCCCCGCCTGCCGGGGGTCATCTCCGCGGCCGCCGGCGCGGGCATCGTCGGCTTCGGCGACACCGGCGTGTGGACGGCGACGAGCGGATCCGACGGCACGTTCGCCGCGCCCCGGCTGTTGTCGGCGGACTTCGGCACGCAGGCCGGGGGCTGGCGGGTGGACCGGCACCCCCGGTTCCTGGCGGACGTGACAGGTGACGGTCGGGCCGACATCGTGGGGTTCGGCGACGACGGCGTGTGGGTGGCGTTGAACCACGGCGACGGCACGTTCGCGCCGCCGCGGTTCGTGCTGGCCGATCTGGGCTACCACTCCGGTTGGCGGGTGGAGAGGCACGTCCGGGTGCTGGCGGACCTGACCGGGGACGGGACGGCCGACATCGTGGCGTTCGGCGACGCCGGGGTGTACGTGGCGCTCAGCCAGGGGGACGGCTCGTTCGCGTTCACGCCGGTGCCGGCGGTGGCGGCCTTCGGGGCGCAGGCCGGTGGTTGGCGCGTCGACCGGCATCCCCGCTTCGCGGTGGACGTGACCGGGGACGGGAAGGCGGACATCGTCGGGTTCGGCGACGACGGCGTGTGGGTGGCGTTGAACCACGGCGACGGCACGTTCGCGCCGCCGCGGTTCGCCCTCGCCGACCTCGGCTATCAGGCCGGCTGGCGGGTGGAGAAGCACCCCCGGTTCCTGGCGGACCTGACCGGTGACGGGCGGGCCGACATCGTCGCCTTCGGCGACGCCGGGGTCTACACCGCCCGCAGCAACGGCGACGGCAGCTTCGCGTTCATCCCCACGCCCACGCTTGCCGACTTCGGCTACGCCGCCGGCGGCTGGCGGGTCGAGCGGCATCCCCGCCTGGTCGCGGACGTGACCAGCGTCGGGCACGCCGACCTGGTCGGCTTCGGCAACGCCGGCGTCCACCTCGCCCGCAACAACGGCGACGGCACGTTCGCGCCACGCCGGCTGGCGGTCGCCGACTTCGGTCACGACCAGGGCTGGCGGGTGGAGAAGCATCCCCGGTTCCTGGTCGACGTGACCGGCGACGGCCGCGCCGACGTGGTCGGGTTCGGCGACGCCGGTGTCTACGTCAGCCTCGCCAACGGGACCGGGTTCGACCCGCCGCGCTTCGTGCTGCCCAACTTCGGCGCCGAGGCGACCGTGCTCGCCCTGACGCAGAGCGACCGGGAGACACAGGACGCCGGCGTCTGGCGGTCCACCGACCGGGGGGCGACCTGGGCCCGCGTGCACACGTTCCCCCGGGCCGCCGGCGAGGCGCGGCTGCCCGGTGCCGGCCAGCTCGTCTGGGCGCCCGGCACCGCCAACCTGGTGTACGCCGCGGGCGGCAGCTCGCTGGCGGTCAGCACCGACGGCGGCGCCACGTTCACCGACGTGCTGCGCCAGCCCGGCGGTCGCCGCCAACCGGTGAACCACGTGGCGGTCGCCGAGACGCCCGTCGGCGGCCTCCAGCCCTCGACGGTGTACGCGCTCGCCAGCGGGCAGGTCTTCGTCTCCGTCGACGCCGGCACGACCTGGGTCCGCGACGCCGGCCCGGTCCCCGCGACCATCGGCGGCGCGACGGGCCTGTGGAACGCCCCCAACGAACGCGTCATGGTGGTGTCCCCGCGCTCACCGCTCGAGGTGTTCGCCACCGGCGACGCCAACCTGGACCCGCCCCAGCTCTGGCGCGGCGACTACGCCCGGTTCGCGCAGACCGGCGCGGCCCAGTGGACACCGTTGCCGCTGCCGACGCTGGGCCAGCAGTACAGCGGCAACGTGTTCGTCGCCGCCACCCGGCCCGGCCACGGCGAGGTGCTGTTCTACGGGCCGCAACGCGCGAAGGTGTTCGCGGCGCCGCTCGACCCGGCCTCCGCCGCCGACTGGCAGGAACTCGACGACGGGCAGCACGCCCACGTCGACCTGCACGGCGTCTTCCTCTCCGGCGACTTCGCGGCCACCTTCTCCGACGGTGCGTACGCGCCGACCGCCGGCACCGTCTGGATGGCGAGTGACGGCGGCATCTTCCGCAGCACCGACGGCGGCCGGCACGTCGACGCCGCCGGCAGCATCAGCACGCTCTCCGTGGTGAACGTCGCCGGCCTGGCGCTGCCCGGCCGGGGCCCGGTCATCTCGCTGAACACCGGTGACAACGACGGCTTCGCGTCCCCCGACGGCGGGCGGACGTGGCGCCCGCAGGACTACGGCGGCGGCGACAACGACTGCTCGTTCGCCGACCCGCTGCGGCCGTCGCAGATGCTGGTCCTCACGCCACGGTGGAACACCGACGGCGGCGTCGCGGTCGGCGGTACGGGGAACACCCTGGCCGTGTACGGGGCTGCCGACGGTGAGCTTCCGGACGTGACCGGCACCGCGCGGCGGCAGATCATCCCGGGCCCGCCGCTGCGCCCGGGTTCGACACTCTGGAACGCGGTCAGCGGGTTCGTCATCCGCGGCTACCGCCCGATCGTGCTCGACCTGCCCGGCGACGCCCCGCAGCCCGACGACCACGTCTTCATCCGCTTCTTCGGCAACTTCTCCTCCCCGGGCCGGCCCAGCCTCCCCAACAACCTGGCCGTGCTGCTGCGCGTCCGGAACCTCCGCGACGTGCGGAAGCGCACGGACTGGGACACGCCCGGCGGCTGGCGGGTGGACCGGCATCCCCGCCTGCTCGCGGACCTGACGGCGGACGGCCACGCCGACATCGTCGGGTTCGGCGACGCGGGCGTGTGGACGGCGTTGAGCACGTCCGGCGGCTCGTTCGCCGACCCCCGGTTCGTGCTGGCCGACCTGGGCTACGACGCCGGGTGGCGGGTGGACCGGCACGTCCGGGTGCTCGCGGATCTGACCGGTGACGGAAGGGCGGACATCGTGGCGTTCGGCGACGCGGGTGTCTACACCGCGCTGAGCAACGGTGACGGCAGCTTCGCGTTCTCCCCGGTGCCGGCGGTGGCGGGGTTCGGGTACGCGGCGGGTGGCTGGCGGGTGGAGCGGCATCCGCGGTTCGCGGTGGACGTGACGGGTGACGGTCGGGCGGACATTGTCGGGTTCGGGGACGACGGGGTGTGGGTGGCGTTGAACCACGGCGACGGCACGTTCGCCGAGCCGCGGTTCGTGCTCGCGGACCTCGGGTTCAACTCCGGGTGGCGGGTGGACCGGCACGTCCGGGTGCTCGCCGATCTGACCGGTGACGGCAGGGCGGACATCGTGGCGTTCGGCGACGCCGGGGTTTACGTGGCGCTCAGTCAGGGCGACGGGTCGTTCGCGTTCAACCCGGTGCCGGCGGTGGCGGGTTTCGGGTACGCGGCGGGTAGCTGGCGGGTGGAGCGGCATCCGCGGTTCGCGGTGGACGTGACGGGTGACGGTCGGGCGGACATTGTCGGGTTCGGCGACGACGGGGTGTGGGTGGCGCTGAACCACGGCGACGGCACGTTCGCCGAGCCGCGGTTCGTGCTGGCCGACCTGGGGTTCAACGCCGGCTGGCGGGTGGACAGGCACATCCGGGTGCTCGCCGATCTCACCGGCGACGGGACGGCCGACATCGTCGGGTTCGGGGACGCCGGCGTGTACGTCGCCCGTAGTCAGGGCGACGGGTCGTTCGCGTTCACGCCCACGCCGGTCCTGGCCGACTTCGGCTACCAGGCCGGCGGTTGGCGGGTCGAACGCCACCCGCGCCTGGTGGCGGACGTGGCCACCACCGGCCACGCCGACCTGGTCGGCTTCGGTGAGGCCGGTGTGCTCGTCGCCGTGAACAAGGGCGACGGCACGTTCGCGCCGCGTCCCCTCTTCGTCATCCCGGGCTTCGGCGCCGGCCCGAGCGGGCCGGTCACCCAGCAGGGGCCGTTCCTGCCGGATCCGAACGTCGGCCTCGTGCAGGCGTCCGGCGGGCACCGCGACACGGTGTTCTACGTCGGTGGGGACTCCGCGCGCCGGCTCTGGAGGTGGACCGAGGGGATGGCCACCTGGCAGCAGCTCGTTCCCGGCGGGGGCGCCGGCGCGGCCCGCCGGTTCTTCGTCGACCCGTACCGGCCCCGCCTGCTGTACCTGCTGGACTCCGACCACGTGCGACGCTCCGACGACGGCGGCGTCACCTGGCAGGTCGACACCGCCCTGGAGCAGATGCTCACCTGCGGCGGCCGGATCGAGGTCGACCGCGACGAGGACGCCGACGGCCAGGGCGACCACTACGGCGGCATCCTCAACGACATGCAGTTCGACCCCACCGATCCGGGGCGGCGCTTCGCGGTCGGCCTGGCCGGCGCGTTCACCACCGCGGACGGGCAGCACTGGACGCGACTGCTCGACACCGGCGCGCTCCGGGGCCGGCCGGCGAACTGCTACTACGATCGGGTCTCGAACCCGGCCGACCCGGCGCTCTACGTGTCCTTCGCCGGGCGCGGCCTCGTGCGGATCAGCGGGTTCGCGGCCACCGCCACCGTCGCGGGCGGCACCACGCCCGCCCGGTTCGACGACGCGCCGCCGGAGCCGCCCCGGCCCCCGGTCCGCACCCGGGACGGGCGGGTCGGCACCGCGCAGGCCCGGCCGGACGGCCGCGCGGCGGTCACCTTCGACGACGGCCGGACCGCCGTCGTCGACGCCGCCGACCTCACCCCGCCCGACGGCGTCGGCTGACCCGTCGGCCCGGCACCGGCTGGCTCAGCCCGGCAGCGGCCGGCTCGGCCAGGAGAAGGCCGGGCCGGCCGGGGCGGGTCAGAGCTGGCCGACGTCGGTGACCCGGACCACCGCCGCGCCCACCTCGTCCGAGGCGGCCAGGTCGACCTCCGCGCTGATGCCCCAGTCGTGGTCGCCGTCGGGGTCGTCCAGGATCTGGCGTACGGACCACCGCTCCCGGCCCTGCTCGATCATCAGCAGCGCCGGCCCGCGCGCGTCCGGCCCCACCCCGATCGAGTCGTACGCCTCGAAGTACGGCTCCAGCGCGTCGGCCCACGCGTCCGCGTGCCAGCCGTCCCCGGCGTCCAGTTCGGCGAGCAGGTCCCAGCGGCGCAACGCGGCCAGCTCGACGCGACGGAACAGCGCGTTGCGCACCAGCACCCGGAACGCCCGCGCGTTACGGGTCACCGCCGGCGGCCGGTCGTCCAGCGAGGCGGCGACCTCGGCCACGTCGGACGGGTTGCGCAGCCGCTCCCACTCGTCGATCAGGCTGGAGTCGACCTGGCGGACCAGCTCGCCCAGCCACTCGATGAGGTCGACCAGTTCCTCGGTCTTGGCGTCCTCCGGCACGGTCTGCCGCAGCGTCTTGTACGCGTCCGCGAGGTAGCGCAGCACCAGCCCCTCGGAGCGGGACAGCCCGTAGAACTGGACGTACTCCGGGAACGTCATGGCCCGCTCGTACATGTCCCGGACCACGGACTTCGGGGCCAGTTCGTGGTCGGCGACCCACGGGTGGCCCTGCCGGTACATCTCGTACGCGCCCGCCAGCAGCTCGGCGAGCGGCTTGGGCCAGGTCACCTCGTCGAGCAGTTCCAGGCGGGCCTCGTACTCGATGCCGTCGGCCTTCATCGCGGCGACCGCCTCGCCGCGGGCCTTGAACTGCTGCGCGGAGAGGATCTGCCGCGGGTTGTCCAGGATCGCCTCGATCACGCTGAGCACGTCCAGCGCGTAGGCCGGGGACTCCCGGTCGAGCAGCTCGATGGTGGCCAGCGCGAGCGGCGACAACGGCTGGTTGAGCGCGAAGTCGAGCTGGAGGTCGACGGTGAGGCGTACCCGGCGACCCGCCTCGTCCGGCTCGGGCAGCTCCTCGACCACGCCGCCGGCGCGCAACGCCCGGTAGATCGCGATGGCCCGGCGGATGTGCCGTCGCTGGGCGGCCGGGTCCTCGTGGTTGTCGGTGAGCAGGTGCCGCATCGAGGCGAACGCGTCGCCGGGGCGGCCGATCACGTTGAGCAGCATCGAGTGGCTGACCTGGAAACTGGAGGTGAGCGGCTCCGGCTCGGCCTCGACCAGGCGCTGGAACGTCGGCTCACCCCAGCCGATCGAGCCCTCCGGGGGCTTCTTCTTCACCACCTTGCGGCGCTTCTTCGGGTCGTCGCCGGCCTTGGCGAGCGCCTTCTCGTTCTCGATCACGTGCTCGGGCGCCTGCACCACGACGCGGCCGATGGTGTCGAAGCCGGCCCGTCCGGCCCGGCCGGCGATCTGGTGGAACTCGCGCGCCTTGAGCAGCCGGGTGCGGATGCCGTCGTACTTGCTCAGGCCGGTGAAGAGCACGGTGCGGATCGGCACGTTGATGCCGACGCCGAGCGTGTCCGTACCGCAGATGACCTTGAGCAGGCCGGCCTGGGCGAGCGTCTCCACCAGGCGGCGGTACTTCGGGAGCAGGCCGGCGTGGTGCACGCCGATGCCGTGCCGGACCAGCCGGGACAGCGTCTTGCCGAAGCCGGAGGTGAACCGGAAGTTGCCGATCGCGGTGGCGATCATGTCCTTCTCGGCGCGGGTGCAGACGTTCACGCTCATCAGCGCCTGGGCGCGTTCCAGCGCGGCGGCCTGGGTGAAGTGCACCACGTACACCGGGGCCTGCTTGGTCTCAAGCAGCTCTTCGAGCGTCTCGTGCAGCGGCGTGGTCGCGTACGAGAAGAGGAGCGGGACCGGCCGCTCGGCCGAGCGGACGACGGCGGTCGGCCGCCCGGTGCGCCGGGTCAGGTCGTCGACGAAGCGGGTGGTGTCGCCGAGCGTGGCCGACATCAGCACGAACTGGGCCTGCGGCAGCTCGATGATCGGCACCTGCCAGGCCCAGCCCCGGTCGGGCTCGGCGTAGAAGTGGAACTCGTCCATGATCACCTGGCCGACGTCGGCGCGGCGGCCCTCCCGCAGCGCCAGGTTGGCCAGGATCTCCGCGGTGCAGCAGATGATCGGCGCGTCCGCGTTGACGCTGGCGTCGCCGGTGAGCATGCCGACGTTCTCCGCGCCGAAGACCTCGCAGAGCGCGAAGAACTTCTCCGACACCAACGCCTTGATCGGCGCGGTGTAGAACGTCGTCCGGTCGCTGGCGAGGGCCGCGAAGTGCGCCGCGATCGCCACCAGGCTCTTGCCCGAGCCGGTCGGCGTATTCATGATCAGGTTCGCGCCGGAGACGATCTCGATGACCGCCTCCTCCTGGTGGGGGTAGAGGTCGAGACCGCGCTCGGACGCCCAGGAGGCGAACGCGTCGTAGAGCGTGTCGGGGTCGGCGGTCTTCGGCAGCGCGGCGGTGAGAGTCATGGCGGCTCCCATCGTGCCTGGGCGGTGCCCTGCCGCGCCAACCGGGTTCAGCGCTGCGGCGTCAGCGCCCCCGGTTCAGCGCCCCGGCTTCAGCGCCGCCGGTGGACCAGGTCGAAGACGTCCCGGCCGGCGGTCAGCGCGCGCCGCTCGAACTTGGTCACCGGCCGGTGCGCCGGGCGGGGAGCGTAGCCACCGTGCACGTCGACCAGCTCCGGGTCGGCGGTCAGCGTCGTCCGCATCGACTCGGCGTACTCGGCCCAGTCGGTGGCGCAGTGCAGCGTGCCGCCGGGCGCCAGCCGGGACCGCAGCAGCGCCACGTGCGCCGGCGCGATGATCCGGCGCTTGTGGTGCCGGGTCTTCGGCCACGGGTCCGGGAAGTAGACGTGCACCGCGTCCAGGCACCCCTCGGGCATGGCCCGGACCAGGTCCAACGCGTCGCCCTCGGCGACCCGTACGTTGTCCAGCCGGTGCCGTTCCACGAGGTCCAGCAGGTTGGCGATTCCCGGCGTGTGCACCTCGACCGCCAGATAGTGTCGGCTCGGGTCGGCCGCCGCCATCGCGGCGGTGGCGTCGCCCATGCCGGAGCCGATCTCCAGCACCAGCGGCGCCCGCCGTCCGAACAGCGCCGCCGGATCGCACGGCCCGTCGAGGGCGGCGATCTCCAGGCCGTACGCGGGCCAGAGCCGGGTCAACGCGTCGCGCTGCCGGTCACTCATCCGGCCGCGACGCGGATGGAAGGTGCGGATGCGGGCGGTGGAGACGTCGGTGGTGGTCACAGCGACCCGAGCCTACGCGACCGACGCGGCCGTTCGGATGTGAGGTGCGGCCGGGGGTGAGAGGATTCATTCCCGTACGCCGGGAGGGGTCATGGGGTCAGTCAGGGGACGCGCGGCGCTGCTTGTCGCGGTCGGCGCGTGCGCCTTCCCGCTGCTCGGCGCCGTGCCCGCCCGGGCCGAACCGGTGCCCGAGCAGCCCGCCGGTGACGTTATCTTCGTGGAGGTCACCCCGGGCACGGTCGAGCCGGGTTTCCTGGTCGGCATCCGGGCCAGTTGCCGGGACAATTCGGTGCCCGCGATCGTGGCCTCCGACGCCTTCGGCAAGATCCAGGTGCAGCCGCAGCGCGGCCTGCTCACCGCCTCGCCGATGGTCAACGAGCGCACCCGACCCGGCAACTACCGGGTCAAACTGGAGTGCCCGAGCGGGGAGACCGCGTCCACCATGCTCCAGGTGGTCAAGCGGGCCCAGCCCACCCGGCCGCCGAGTCACCCGCCCAGCCACTTCCCCAGCCGCGGCCCGGCGACCGGCTTCGGCGGCACCGCCGGCCCCGGCCTCGGCGGCCTGCTGGTGCCGATCGGGTTGGCGCTGACCATGGTCGGCGCCGGTCTCGGTGTGGCCGCCTCCCGTCGGCACGCCGCCGGGCGCTGAGGCAGGCCATGGCCGACCACGCCGCCCCGCCGCCCGCCGGTTCCCGGCGTTCCGGCTGGCCGTTCCTCGCCCTGCCCCCACCCGCCGCCCCGCCGCGATTCGGCGCCGCACCACCGCTATCCGCCCTGCCGCGCTCCGGTGCCGCCCCGCCGCGCTCCGGTGCCGCCCCGCCGCATTCCGGCGCTGCCCCGCCGCACTTCGGCGTTTTCCGCTCTGCCGCGCCGGCCACCGGTTCCCGGTCGGCCCCGGCGCCCTCCGGCGGCTCGGAGCCGTGGAGCCCGCCCCCGGCCGGCCCGCCGTCGGTCGAGGTGCCGCCCGCCGGGTCCCGTCCGGCCACGACGTCGTCGACGGGGTCGCGACCGTGGATGCCGCCGCCCGCCGCCGCCCGGCCGTGGAGCCCGCCCCCGGCCGGGCCGCCTGCCGTGCGCTCCCGGCCCGCCGGTCCGCCCCCCGCCGGTGCGTCGCCGTCCGGTGGGTCGCCGGCCGGTCCGCCGCCCGGCTCTGCGCCGAGGCGGGACCGGGGCCGAAGCCCCTGGTCGAAGCCGCTGGCCGTGGTGCTGGTGCTGGTCGGCGTGTTCGCCGTCGGGGCCGGCCTCGGCCGCACCGCCGGGCCGTTCGACTGGGCCGAGGCGTCGGCCGGGTCGAGCGCGGCGGCACCCGCGCCGGCCACCACACCGGCCCGGAAGCCGGTCGGCCGTCCGGTCCGCCTGGCCGTGCCGGCCATCAAGGTCGACGCACCGGTCACCCCGGTCGGTCAGGCGCGGGACGGGTCGGTGGATGTGCCGCCGCTGACCGAGACCGACCAGACCGGCTGGTACAACCGGGGCGCGGTGCCGGGGGAGCCGGGGCGGGCGATCATCGTCGGTCACGTCGACAGCAAGCGCGGGCCGGCCGTGTTCTACCGGCTCCGTGAGCTGAAGCCCGGCGCGCTGATCCGGGTGACCCGCGCCGACCGCAGCGTGGTGTCGTTCACCGTCGACAGCGTGGAGTACTTCGACAAGGCGAAACTGCCCGCCGCCCGGGTCTACGGCGACTCCGGCCCGGCCGAGCTACGCCTGATCACCTGCGGTGGCACGTGGCTCGGCGGTCGCACCGGCTACGAGGACAACGTGATCGTCTTCGCCACCCGCACCGCCTGAGGCGCTCGCCCCCGAGATCTTGGTACGAAACGGCCCCTCCGGGGGCCCTTTCGTACCAAGATCTCGGGCGATCCTGAGCAGTGGCCGGGATCTTTCGGATGGTGGGAGGAGGCGTACTGGCCGACGACCGAATTGAGCCTTGCCTACTCGTCCTGGGCGACGTAGACACCCTTCCCGGGGTGTCCCACCACAACGCCGCGATCTTTGGGAGGGTGGTTTCGCGATGCCGATGGATGACCCCGACGAAGGCTCGACGTTCCGCAAGCTGTTCGAAGTCAGGCGGACGCTTGACGCCCATTTTCGGGCAGCCAGCATGACGCCGCGACGATCAGGCTGCCTGAGCTGCGTCGACTTCTCCACCTGCGCTCAACTGGACTGGGCGATCATGGAGTTCGTCGGCGTCTTCACGAGAATGGAGTCCAAGCGCTGACACCCGTCGATCACGTTGATCTTTACGCGGAGTGGACCGCGCGGGCAAGGGCGCGATTCGTTGGGTGATCATGAAGTTGGCGGCGACAAAGCGGACGGCGAGTGCCGCCAACTTCATGATCACCGGGGCGGGACAACGGGGTGGGTCAGGGGGTGTGGGGGACCTGGAGGGCCACCTCGAACTCCAGGAGGGTGGCGCCGGTGGCCACCGGCTTGCGCGGTTCGGTGCCCTCGGGGGCGGCGTGCGCGGCCCGGGACGAGCCCTGCGCCCACGCCTGGTACGCCTCCTCCGTCTCCCACCTCGTGTAGACGAAGTAGCGGGTCTCGCCGGCGACCGGGCGGAGCAGCTCGAAGCCGAGGAACCCGGGGGAGTTCTCCACCGCGCCGGCCCGGGCGGCGAACCGCTTCTCCAGTTCCTCGCCGGCACCGGGCGGGACGTCGATCGCGTTGATCTTCACGACTGCCATGCCGTCCAGCCTACGGCGACTCAGAACGCCTCGACGGCGGGCGTCAGGTCGGCGTCGACCACGATCGGGGCGTGGTCGGAGGGGCCCTTGCCCTTGCGGGCCTCCCGGTCGACGTACGCGGAGCGGACCGCGCGGGCGAACGGCGCGGTGGCGTACACCAGGTCGATCCGCATGCCCTTGTTCTGGTGGAACATGCCGGCCCGGTAGTCCCAGTAGGTGTAGGGGTGCGGGCCCTTCATCGGAGTGGGCACCACGTCGCTGAGCCCCAGGTCGCGCAGCGCGGCCAGCGCGGCCCGCTCGGCGGGCGTGACGTGGGTGGAGGTGGCGAACAGCGCCGGGTCCCAGACGTCGGCGTCGGTCGGCGCGACGTTGAAGTCACCGCAGACGGCGAGCGGCCGAGCCGCGGCCACCTCCGCCTCCAGCGCGTCGCGCAGCGCCGCGAACCAGGCCAGTTTGTACGCGTAGTGCGGGTCGTCGGGGGCGCGGCCGTTCGGCACGTACACCGACCAGACCCGCACCCCGTCGCAGGTGGCGGCGATGGCGCGGGCCTCCGGCGCGGGGAACCCGGGCTCGCCGGGGAAGCCGACCGCCACGTCGGCCAGCCCGACCCGGGACAGCACGGCCACGCCGTTCCACCGTCCGTCGCTGTGGCTGGCCACCTCGTAACCCAGCGCGCCCACCTCGGCGACCGGGAACGCCCCGTCCGGGCACTTCGTCTCCTGGAGACAGAGCACGTCGGGCTTCGTGGTGCCCAGCCAGTCGAGCAGCCGGGGCAGGCGGGCCTTCACCGAGTTGACGTTCCAGGTCGCCAGGCGCATGACTCCAGCCTGCCGCATCCCGGCCCGCTCCGCCCGGTCAGCGTTCCGGGGTGTCGCCCGGGCGGGTCTGCTCGGCGAGGAAGCGTTCCAGCTCGGCGCCGAGTTCGTCGGCGCTGGGCAGCGGGCCGGTCTCGGTGGCGAGCAGGCTCTTCTCGCCGCGACCCCGGGCGAACGTGTCGTACTGCTCCTCCAGCGCCTGGACCAGCGTGGCCGCCTCGTCGGTCTGGGCCACCTGGCGGTCGATCTCCACCCGGATCGCCTCGGCCGCGGTGCGCAGGCCGTCGCGCGGCAGCAGCAGGCCGGTGCCCTTGGACACGGCGGCGAGCAGCGCCTCGGCGGCGGCCGGGTACTCGGTCTGGGCGACGTAGTGCGGCACGTGCGCGGCGAAGCCCAGCGCGTCGCGCCCCTGCTCGCCGAGCCGGTACTCCAGCAGGTGCCCGACGCTGGCCGGCACCTGCACCTTCTGGAGCCAGGGCTCGTGCCCGGCGATCAGCTCCGGGCGGGTGGCGTGCGCGGTGACGCCGCTGGGCCGGGTGTGCGGCACCGCCATCGGGATCGAGTTGAGCCCGACGGTGAGCCGGACGTCGAGGCGGGCGGACAGCCCGGCGACGGCGGCCACGAACCGCTCCCACTGGAGGTCCGGCTCGGGGCCGGTGAGCAGGAGGAACGGCGTCTCGTCGTCGTCGTGCAGCAGGTGCAGCTCGACCTCCGGGGCGTCGTAGTCGGCCCAGTGGTCCTCGACGAAGGTCATCACCGGTCGGCGGGACCGGTAGTCGAACATCTGGTCGATGTCGAAGCGGGCGATGGTGCGGGCGTTCAGGGAGGTGAGCAGCTGTTCCCGGGCCAGCCGGGTGGCGCTGCCGGCGTCGACGAAGCCGGTGAGCGCCTGGATCAGCACCGGCTGGCCGAGGTCGTCGGGCAACTCGTCGGTGAGTTCGTAGAGCTCGTGTGGGTCGAGCACCGGTGGGTCCTCCCTGTCGACGCGTACGGGGGGCGTCGCGCGAACGCGTCCCCGATTCGGCAAACGTACCGGGGGGAGTGGTCCATTCCGTTACGGACCCGTCGACCGCCCGGAGCGTGATCACAATTCGGCCACGGCTCGGTCCGGCGGCCCATGGCGGGGTCGCCCGAACGGACGAGTTAGTCGATCATCGGCCGCTCCGCCCCCGGCCGCGTGCTTCCTGCCCCGGCCGACCGGCCGCGTGGCGGACCGGCGGTTGGCCCGTTCCGCGAGGTCGGCACCGTCCTGGGCGGGCCCGCACGCGAATGTCCCGCGGCGTCCCCACGAAGTGTGGCGAGGGCCACCCGTTGAGCCTGGGTGATCCCTATTTGCCCTGTCTAGCCTCGTCGGATGCGTGACAACGGCACCCCCGACGACCCGAACCACCCCGGCCGCCCGACTGACCGTTTGGACGATACCCCCTCAACCGAATGGACAACCACTGCCTCGACGGGTACCCGGCGTACCCGCCTGCGGGCGCTGCTGAACCCCCGTGCCCGGCTGGCGGTCGCCGCCGGCACGGCCTGCTGCCTCGGCCTGGTCGGCGTCAGCCAGCTCGGCCTCGGCGCCCCGGACCGCGCCGCCAAGCCCGCCCCCGCCGTGGAGCTGGCCGAGCGCGCGGCGCTGGACGCGGCCTCCCGCGGCCTGGCCCGTCCGAGCGCCGCCCCGACCACCCCGAGCGCCAGCCCGTCCCTCTCGCTGTCCCCGTCCGCGACGCCGAAGCCGAAGGTCAAGGCCACGCCGAAGGCGAAGCCGAAGCCGAAGCCACGCCGGATCGTCCCGGTCGCCGGCCTGAACCGCACCCAGATGGACAACGCCACGAAGATCGTGCGGGCCGGCCGGGAGATGGGTGTGCCGCGCCGTGGGCTGGTCATCGCGGTGGCCACCGCGATGCAGGAGAGCACGCTGCTCAACTACGCCAGCGGTGTGCTGCCCGAGTCGCAGAGCTACCCGCACCAGGCCGTCGGCTGGGACCACGACTCGGTCGGGCTGTTCCAGCAGCGGCCGAGCAGCGGCTGGGGCACGGTGGCCCAGCTGATGGACCCGGAGTACGCCACCCAGGCGTTCCTGGCCGCGCTGGAGGAGATCCCCGGCTGGCAGGACCTGCCGCTGTCGGTCGCCGCCCAGGCGGTGCAGATCTCGGCGTTCCCCGACGCGTACGCGCAGCACGAGTGGCTGGCCGGCGAGGTGGTGGCGGAAGTCCTCGGCTGACCGAACTGGACGGTTGCCGGGTGGCCGGTCCGGGTACCAGGAGGTTGCCGGTTCCAGGTACACATGAGGGGGACCGCGAACAGGAGGACGTCATGTCGCTGATGCAACGGATCACCACCTTCCTGCGGTCGCCGCGTGGTCAGCAGTTGGTCGACCGGGGCCGGCGCGAGATCGCCAAGCCGGAGAACCAGGCCCGGCTGCGGCAGCTCGCCAACCGGCTGTCGTCGACCCGCCGCCGCTGACCGGCCCACCCCCCGCCGTACGAGCCCCGGAGCGTCCCGTGACCGACCCCGCCCCCGTCGACGGGGAGCCCACCGCCGTCCCCGCCGCCCCGGTCCCGCCGGTGGAGGCGCCCGAAGCGCCGCCGGCCACGCTGTGGGACCGGATGCGGGAGGACCCGCAGTACGCGCCGGAGCACCTGGCGCTGGAGGCGGTGCGCCGGCTCGGCCCCGAGGCCGCGCAGTGGGCCGCCCGGGCGCGGGCGGAGCGGTCGGACGCACCCCCCGAGCAGCTGGCCGACCAGGCGGTCCGCAAGTTCGTCAACCACGCCCGGCTGTCCGGCGCGGTCTCCGGCGCCGCCGGGCTGCCCGGCGCGGTGATCGACGTGGGCGTGCTGGCCTGGACCCAGGCCCGGCTGGTGCTGCACGTCGCCGCCGCCTACGGCGTCGACCCGACACATCCCGACCGGGCCACCGACCTGCTGGTGCTCCAGCGGGTGCACAAGGCCGCCGAGACCGCCCGGCTGGCGCTGGGCGTGGCCGCCGGCCGGGAACGTGCCGGCGCGTTGTTCGGCTCCGCCGGCAATCGGGCGCTGGGCCGGGTGATGCTCCAGCTCGGCGTGCGGCTGGCCCGGATGGCCGGGGTCCGCGCCGCCAAGCGGATGTTCGCCAAGGTCGTCCCCGGCGCCGCGATCATCCTCGGCACCTGGGCCAACTCGTCGGCCACCAAGGAACTCGCCGACCGGGCCCGCGCGCTCTACCGGCTGGCCGGCCCCCGGCAGCTCCCGGGCCCGCGCCAACCCTGACCGGGTCGGTCGGTCTCAGTCGCGGGCCCAGCCGGAGGCGTTCCAGGCCACCTCGGCCAGCCGGCCCTGGCCGGCCGCGTTCGGGTGGAACCAGTCCAGCGCGTTGACCTGGTCCAGGCCGAACCGGTGGCGGTGCACCGCGCCGCCGTCCCAGCGGCAGCGTGAGCCGTACGCGCGACAGGCGGCGCGCAGTTCGTCGTCGTACGCCTCGATCCGGGCCTTGACCGTGGCCCGGCGGGCCGTCGCGGCCGGCGCGGTCGACGTGGCGTCGGCCAGCAGCGCCGGGCAGACGCCGCGCGACCAGGCCCGGACGGCCCGCGACTCGGTGTGCCCGAGCTGCCAGAGGCGGTAGAGGTCGGGGATGCTGACCACCAGCACCCGCGCCTTCGGCCGGCCCTTGCGGACCACGGTCAGCGCCGCGTCGACCTGGTCCCGGAACGTGTCGACCGGGGTCATCGCGTCGACCCCGGCCCGGCACACGTCGTTCGCGCCGATCAGCACGGTGACCAGGTCCGCCTTGTCGCGGACCGCGGACCGGGCCTGGTCGGCGAGCCCGGCCGCGCGGGCGCCGGGCTCGGCCCGGTTGTACGCCCGCAGCGCCGGCGCGTCCGCGCGCAGCCGGCGGTAGACGCTCTCCACCCGCAGGCTGTCCCCGCTCGACCACGAGTTGCGTTCACAACTCACCAGCACCAGGCAGGAGCCGAAGCCGGTGGTGACCGAGTCGCCGAGCGCGGTCAGCACCCGGGGGTCACCGGGCCGGGGCGTGTCGGACGGGCGGGGCGACGCCGAGCCGGAGCCGTCGCAGGCCAGCGCCACCAGCGCCGCGACGCAGGCGAGCGCGGCGATCCAGCGTCGAGGCATGCGGGTTCCCCCGTCCGGTGGCGCGAGGCGGCGCGTCGACCCTATGCGCCTCGGTCGTCCGTACGGAAGGTCTGTCGCCCATCTTTCATTGACACCGGTCGTTCACATTCGCGGGCTCAGCGCCGCCAGGGCGCCGGCTGGCCGTGCAGCCACCAGTGCAGCGCCCGGGTGATCCGCGGCAGCACCAGGTAGGTCATCAGCGGGGTCAGCACGAGCGTCATCAGCAGCGTCCGGCCCGCCAGCGGCACGTCGGCGACGAACCGGGCGGTCAGCAGCGTGGCGGTGAGGCTGAGCGGGAAGAACGCCAGCCAGATGGTGACCGCCTGCTTCCAGCGCGGCGGCGCGGCCGGGGCCGCCGGCTCGGCCGCCCCGACGGTCTCCACCACGTGGTCCACCGGCCGGTCGAACCAGCCCTCGATGCCGGTACGGCGTTCCACCCGGGTGTGCTCGACGATGCCCTGCGCGGAACTGAGCCACCAGTGCCGCTGCGGGGAGTCCTCCCAGCCGCGCAGCGTGTCCGCGTCGGCGAAGCGGTACATCACGTGCCACTCGGCGGAACCCGGGGCGCTGCGGACGAAGCCGGCGCCCAGGAACCCCGGGAAGCTCTCCGCGAGCGCCGTGCCGGCCCGCATCCACGCCACCATCTCCCCGGTACGCGCCGGGTCGGCGCGCCGCGAGACGGCGACGGTCACGGGTACCGCCTGCATCGTGGTCATGCCATCCTCTCCACCGCCGCGGGATCTCCGCCGGAACCGGCAGACCGATCCAACGCGTCCACCCGGCGGTCGCATCCGCCGCGTGCCCGCTCCGTGGCCGGGATCACCGCTCGCGCCGGCCGCACCGGTTAACCCCGGCCGAGCCGGGGTAGCCGGGAGGAATGACCCGATCACAGCCCCGCCGCGCCCGTGGCACGGTCGGACACGCGAACAGCGCGCTGAACCTGCGCCTCGCGCTGGCCCTGTTCGGTGTGGTCGTGATGACCGTCCTCGCGGTGTTCGCGTTCGCCGCCGACCTGGCCTGGCTGGGCGTCGTCTGCGCGATCCTCGCCGTGGTGGCCGTGGTCGATCTGATCGTCATCCAGCGCCGTCGCGCCGCCCGCCGCCGGGAGGAGCCGGGCGTGCGGCACTCGCTGTTCGAGTGACAGGAGTCGCCATGCCCATCGCCACCACCAATCCCGCCACCGGACAGGTGCTCAAGACGTACGACGCGATGTCGGACGAGCAGGTCGACGCCGCGATCGAGCGGGCCGACCTCGCGTACCGGCAGTTGCGGGACACCACGATCGCGCAGCGCGCCCGGTGGCTCACCGCCGCCGCCGACCTGCTCGACGCCGAGCGGGACTCCACCGCCCGGCTGATGACCACCGAGATGGGCAAGACGTACGCCGCCGCCAAGGCGGAGGTCACCAAGTGCGCCACCGCCTGCCGCTTCTACGCGGACAACGCGCCGGCGATGCTCGCCGACGAGCCGGCCGACGCCGCGGCGGTCAAGGCGAAGCGGGCGTACGTCCGCTACCAGCCGATCGGCGCGGTGCTGGCGGTGATGCCGTGGAACTTCCCGCTGTGGCAGGTGATGCGCTTCGCCGCCCCGGCCCTGATGGCCGGCAACACCGGCCTGCTCAAGCACGCCTCGAACGTGCCGCAGACCGCGCTCTACCTGGAGGACCTGTTCCGCCGGGCCGGTTTTCCCGAGGGCGCGTTCACCACGCTGCTGGTCGGCTCCGACGCGGTGGGCCGGATCCTCGGCGACCCCCGGGTCCGCGCCGCCACGCTCACCGGCAGCGAGCCGGCCGGCCGCTCCATCGCGCAGATCGCCGGCCGGGAACTCAAGAAGACCGTGCTGGAACTGGGCGGCAGCGACCCGTTCGTGGTGATGCCCTCGGCCGACCTGGACCAGGCCGCCGAGGTGGCCACCACCGCCCGCTGCCAGAACAACGGCCAGTCCTGCATCGCCGCCAAGCGGTTCATCGTGCACACCGACGTCTTCGACGCGTTCGCCGAGAAGTTCGCCGCCCGGATGGCGGCGCTGCGGGTCGGCGACCCGATGGACGACGGCACCGACGTCGGCCCGCTGGCCAGCGAACGCGGCCGGGACGAGGTGCACGACCAGGTGACCGACGCGGTGCGGCAGGGCGCCACCGTGCTCTGCGGCGGCGAGAAGCCGACCGGGGACGGCTGGTTCTACCCGCCGACTGTGGTCACCGACCTGCGGCCGGAGATGCGGATGTGGGGCGAGGAGGTGTTCGGCCCGGTCGCCGGCCTCTACCGGGTCGGCTCGTACGAGGAGGCGATCGAGGTGGCCAACGGCACCAGCTTCGGCCTCGGCTCGAACGCCTGGACCACCGACCCGGCCGAGCAGGAGCGCTTCGCCACCGACCTGGACGCCGGCAACGTGTTCGTCAACGGCATGACCACGTCCTATCCGGAGCTGCCGTTCGGCGGCGTGAAGAACTCCGGGTACGGCCGCGAGCTGTCCGCGCTGGGCATGCGCGAGTTCTGCAACACCAAGACGGTGTGGATCGGCGAGGGTGAGGCCGGCGCGGGCGCCGGCGCGCACGCCGAGTGAGGTGCGGTTGGCCGGCCGCCGCCATGGGTAGGAGTGCTGCCCATGACGGCGTTCGGCTTCCACGCATCCCATGAGCAGATCCATCCGGCGAAGCTGCTGGAGGCGGTGATCCACGCCGAACGGGCCGGCTTCGACGCGGCCATGTGCTCCGACCACTTCTCCCCGTGGAGCGAGCGGCAGGGCCAGTCCGGGTTCGCCTGGTCCTGGCTCGGCGCCGCGCTCCAGGCCACCAACCTCTCCTTCGGCGTGGTCAACGCGCCCGGCCAGCGCTACCACCCGGCGATCATCGCGCAGGCCATCGGCACGCTCGGCGCCATGTACCCCGGTCGCTTCTGGGCGGCGCTGGGCACCGGCGAGGCCAGCAACGAGCACATCACCGGCGACGTCTGGCCCCGCAAGGAGCTGCGCAACGCCCGGCTGCGCGAGTGCGTCGACGTGATCCGGGCGCTGCTGGCCGGCGAGGAGGTCAGCCACGACGGGCTGGTCACCGTGGACCGGGCCAAGCTGTGGACCCGCCCCGAGGAGCCGCCCGCGCTGGTCGGCGCCGCGGTCAGCGTGGCCACCGCCCGCTGGTGCGCCGAGTGGGCGGACGGGCTGATCACGGTCAACGCGCCTGTCGACCACCTCCGGCAGATGATCGACGCCTACCGGGACGCCGGCGGGCGCGGGCCGCTGCACCTCCAGGTGCACGTGAGCTGGGCGCCCGAGCAGGCCGAGGCCGAGGCGATCGCGTACGAGCAGTGGCGCAGCAACGTGTTCGCGCCGCCGGTCTGCTGGGACCTGGAGACCGCCGAGCACTTCGACGTGGTCAGCGCCGACGTGCCGATGTCGAAGGTCACCGACTCCGTCAACGTCTCCGCCGACCTGGGCCGGCACGTCGGCTGGCTCCAGGAGTACGTCGAGCTGGGCTTCGACCAGATCGCCCTGCACCACGTGGGCCAGGAACAGCGCGCGTTCCTCGACGCGTTCGGCGCCGAGGTGCTGCCGAAGGTACGCCCGACCGCGTGATCACGGGCCGGCCCGGGGACGCCTAGGCTCGTACCCCATGGAAGCTCTGTTCGAGGTCGTGGTGTTCCTGGCGATCGCCACGTTCGGGGCGGCGCTGGCCCGCCGGCTCGGGTTGCTCGCGCCGATCCTGCTGGTGGTGCTCGGCCTCGCGCTGTCCTTCCTGCCGTTCTTCCCGCACGTGCGGCTGGAACCGGACCTGGTCCTCGTCGGCATCCTGCCGCCGCTGCTGTACGTGGCGGCGGTGAACACCTCGGTGCCGGCGTTCCGGCTCAACCTGCGGCCGATCCTGCTGCTCGCGGTCGGGCTGGTGATCTTCACCGCGTTCGTGGTCGGCACCGTGGTGCACCTGTTCCTGCCCGACCTGCCGTACGCGATCTGCGTGGCGCTCGGCGCGGTGGTGGCGCCGCCCGACGCGGTCGCCGCCACCGCGGTGGCCCGGCGGGTCGGCCTGCCCCGGCGGGTCGTCACCATCCTGGAGGGCGAGAGCCTGGTCAACGACGCCACCGCGCTGGTGCTGCTGCGGGTGGCGATCGTCGCGGCCACCGCCACCACCGGCGGCGTCGGCGTCGGCTACGTGGCCCGGGAGGTGCTGATCGCCGCCGGCGGCGGCATCGTGGTCGGGGTGCTGGGCGTGGTGGTCTTCGGCTACCTGCACAAGCGCATCACCGACCCGGTGCTGGACAACGCACTGTCGCTGATCGTGCCGTTCGCGGTGGTGTACGCCGCCGAGGAGATCCATGCGTCCGGCGTGGTCGCGGTGGTGGTGACCGGGCTCGGCATCGGCCACAAGCTGCCGATGCTCATGTCGGCCGGCTCCCGCCTCCAGGTGACCGCGTTCTGGCGACTGATCCAGTTCCTGCTGGAGGGGCTGGTGTTCCTCTTGGTCGGCCTGCAACTGCCCGAGGTGGTGCGCGACCTCGACGAACCGGTCGGCTCGCTGGTCGGGATCACCGCCGCGGTGCTCGCCGCCGTCTTCCTGTCCCGGTTCGTCTGGATGTTCCCGGCCACCTACCTGGCCCGGCTGGTGCCCCGGATCCGGCAGCGCGACCCCGCGCCGCCCGTGCAGTTCCCCATCGTCATCGGCTGGGCCGGCATGCGCGGCGTGGTGACGTTGGCCGCCGCCCTGGGTCTGCCGCTCACGCTCGCCGACGACCGGCCGTACCCGCGTGCGCTGCTGATCTGGCTGGCCTTCGCGGTGATCGTGGCCACCCTGGTCGGGCAGGGCGCCACCCTGCCGTGGCTGGCCCGGCGGCTGCGGCTGCCCCCGGACGACCCGGTGCAGGACGCGCTCTCCGCCGCCGGGGTGCAGCAGCGGGCCAGCCGCGCCGCCCGGGAACGGCTCGACGCGCTGGCCGGCGACGCGCCCGAGGCGGTGGTGGAACGGCTGCGCGGGCTGACCACGTCCCGCGCCAACCTGGCCTGGGAACGGCTCGGCGGCACCGACCGGGAGACCCCCTCCCAGGCGTACGCGCGGCTGCGGCAGGAGATGATCGACGCCGAGCGGGAGGTGTTCCGGGCCGCCCGCGACTCCGGCCAGATCCCGGAGGAGGTGCTCACCCGCGCCTACCGGGATCTGGACCTGGAGGAGTCGCTGCTACAACAGGAGGTTCTCGAATGAGCTGTCCGCACCTGACCGGGGCGGGCGACGCCCAGCCCGCCACCACCACCGAGTGCCCCGACTGCGTGGCGGTCGGCAACCGGGACTGGGTGCACCTGCGCGCCTGCCTGAGCTGCGGGCACGTGGGCTGCTGCGACTCGTCGCCGTACCAGCACGCGAGTAAGCACTTCGGGTCCACCGGGCATCCGGTGATGCGCTCGATCGAGCCGGGGGAGTCGTGGCGCTGGTGTTTCGAGGACGAGGAGATCGGCTGACGTCGGCGGCGCTCAGTCGAGCCGGCGGGCCAGCACCTGCCCCGGCCACGGTGGCCGACCCGGCCGGCTCACCGTGAACGGCTCGGTGGCGGTGAAACCGCAGCCCTCGTAGAAGCGCACCAACGCCCGGTCGGCGCTCCGGAAGCAGTCCACCCGCAGCAGGCCGAGCCCGCGTTCGCGGGCCAGTTCCGCCGCGTGCGCCAGCAGCCGCGCGCCGACCCCCCGGCCCGCGTACGCCCGGTCCGTGACCAGCAGGTTGACGTACAGCTCCGGCTCGGTGGCCGGTGGCACGTACTCCGTCGCCGCGCCGACCACCAGCGCGCCCACCGCGGTGCCGTCGATCTCGGCGAACCACAGGCCGTCACCGCGGGCGTAGCCGTCGGCCTGGGCGATACGGCGTGGGTCGGTCGAGGCCGGGCCGGCGCCCCACTGGTCGGGCCGGCCGCGTTCGGCCAGCCAGGCGATGGCGCTGTCGAACAGCCGCAGCACGGCCGGCGCGTCCGCCGGCCCGCCCGGCCGGATGGTGATGCTCCGCTGGTCGGTCATCCCGCCATGCTGCTACACGAGCCCGCTCGGCGACGATCAGCCCGGCGCCCACCGAGGTGGCGGAGAGGCCGACGTCCCGGGTCAGGTAGAGGGCGCCGCCGGCCAGCCAGAGCCCGGTGCCGACGGTGTTGGCCAGGGTGGCGAGCGCCAGGGTGCGCAGCGGGCCGGGCGGCGGGACAGCCCTCATCGGCGCCCTCCGGCGTCGCGTCCTCTCGGGCGTGTCGCCGACGGCAAAGACAGTGCCGTGGAGAGCGACATGACTCAGAGTCATAATTATGACCGTTAGTCATGACGCTCACGAGTGCAGTATCTCGTGGAGTCGTCATGAAGCGTGTTCGCCCTTCCGGTCGGCCGGCCGCGAACGTCCGGCGCGAACCTCAGAATCTCCGTCCGCAACTCCCGGTTCGCGTGCCCACCCCGGTCGTACTCCCGAGCCAACTACTGCCGGTAGCGCCCTCCGGCACGGTCAGCGGTTGGCCGCGCGCTCCCGGGGGTGCGGCACCCGGACCGACGCCATGCCCGCCGCCGTCGCGGCCGCCACGCCAAGGTCGGTGTCCTCGAACACGAGGCATCCAGCCGGATCGACGCCGAGGCGCCGGGCGGCCAGCAGGTAGCCCTCCGGGTCGGGCTTGGGCCGGGTGCAGTCCTCCGCGCAGACCAGCGTTTCGAAGCGGCCGAGCAGACCCAGCGTGGTGAGCGACGCGGTCACCGACTCACGGGTGCTGCCGGAGACGACCGCGAACGGCACCCGCCCGTGCGCGTCCTCGATGTGGGCCAGCACCTCGGGCACGGCGGTCACCCCGGGGAGCAGCTGCTGGAACAGGTCCTCCCGGCGACGGGTCACCGCCTCGACCGGCATGGTCAGCCCATGCCGCGCGTTGAGGTCGACGACGATGTCGGCGACCGGCCGGCCGCCCCAGGCGTAGAACAGGTCCTCCGGGAACTCGCAGTCCCACTCGGCAAGCGCCGCGCACCACGCCTGGTGGTGCACCGGCATCGAGTCGACGATCGTGCCGTCGCAGTCGAACAGGTACGCGCGGAAGTCACCGGAAGGCAGGGGGAGGACCACCGGTGCAGGGTACGCGGAAAACCGCTCGCCTCGTCCCGCCCGCTCTGCCAGGGTCGGCGCCGTGGAGCGCAGCAGAACCGCCCGAGTCGACGAGCTGACCGAGGTGCAGCGGATCGAGGTCGCCTCCGGCGCCCCGTTCCGGGAGATCGGCATGCACCTGGTGGCCGACATGCCTCCGCTGCCGCTGGAGGCGCTGGCCGCCGGGCAGCGGGCCGGGCGGCTGCGGGTCGCGGTCGACAGGGCCGACCGGCCGATCGCGTTCGCGCTTGTCGACCTCGTCGACGGGGCCGCGCACGTGCAGCAGCTCAGCGTGGACCCGGCGTACGCGCGACGCGGGATCGGGCGGGGACTGCTCGACGAGCTGGCGCGGTGGGCGGCGGCGGAAGGGCTGCCCGCGCTGACGCTGACCACGTTCCGGTCCGTGCCGTGGAACGCGCCCTACTACGCGCGCTGCGGCTTCCGCGAACTGGCCGAACCCGAGCTGACCCCGGGGCTGGCCCGGTTGTTCGCGGCCGAGGCCGCGCTCGGACTCGACCCGACCGACCGGGTGGCGATGCGCCGGCCGGTCGACTGAGCCGCCCGCCGGCGAGGCGGCCGGCCGGAGGGTGTCCCGGTCAGCCGGGCTGCAGCCGTTCGGTGGCGAGGCAGGAGATGAGGCAGCGTTCCTTGGCGTCACCGAGCAGCCGGGCGGTCCAGTCGGTGAAGCCGCCGTCGCCGACCTCGTCCACGCCGTCGGACAGGGTGAGACGCAGCGCGGCCGCCCGGTAGTAGCCGCGCCCGCGTTGCCGGTCCGGCTCGTCACGCAGCGGAACCGGGCCGTGGCCGAGGGCCGGGCGGACCGTGTCGGCGAGCCGTTCGGCGACCACCGGCTCCAGGGCCGTGACGTGCATCCGGGGCGCGGCGGTCGGGGCCAGGTCGGCCAGGACCGTACGCCAGAAGCGGAGATGTCGGGTCAGCAACCGGGCCTCGGTGCGACCCGATCCGGTGTCCCGCGCGGTGGAGACCAGCGCGCAGAGCCGGAAGTGCGCGGGCCGGCCGGGGCCGAAGTCCTGCGCGCGGAGCACCCGGTGCATCGAGGCGAGATGCACCTCGTCGGCGTGCCGACGGCGGTTCGCCGCCTCGACCGCCAGGGCGTTCGTCGGGTCGCTGACCACCTCGGTGCCCCGCATGGTGGAGACGATCCGGTGCTGGCTGACCGGTGCGACGGCGGCGCAGGTGCCGAGCGGCGCAACCGGTGACAGCTCGACACCATGCACGTCGGTGGGCAGCAACGCCCAGATTCGTCCCTCCAGTCGCGACATTGCGCGCGGGTCGGCGGTTGACGGCCGGACGAACCGATCCTCTTGCCAACGCCGCAGCACCTGTGCGGGACGGACGGCCGTGGCGCGGTCACGGGCCACGGCGAGCAGAAGTGTCCGTAGATCCGCCGCGGGGAGACCGGCCAGGGCCGCGCGCGTGCCGGCCGGCATCGCCGACCACACACGGGATTCTGCGTCTGCGGCCACGCGCTCACCCTCGCGTACGCCTCGACGCACGTCCACCGGATTACGGCGCTCTCACGAGGCCACGTTCAGTGGGCGCCGCCCAGGTTGAGCACCACCACGCCAGCGATGACCAGGGCCGCCCCGACCACCTTGGTCACGCTCAGCGGCTCGCCCAGGAACGCCGCGCCGACCGCCATGATGGCGGCGGTGCCGAGCCCGGACCAGATCGCGTACGCCACGCCGACCGGCACGTCCCGCACCACGAGGGCGAGCAGCCCGAACGCGGCCAGGTAGCACGCCACCAGGCCGGCCGTGGGCCAGAGCCGGGTGAAGCCGTCGCTGGCCTTGAGCAGGCTGGTGCCGATCACCTCGGCGGTGATCGCGAGGGCCAGGAGCAGGTACGCCATCGGAGGACCGTACCCGCCGACGTCGCGGACCGTGCGGTGACGACGCCGGACGGGCGCCGCCACCGCACGGTCGCGGGGACGGGAACGTGTCAGGAGATGGTGCAGGCCTTCCCGTTCAGGGTGATCAGGGTGGGATCGGGGTTGGGGGCCCCGGAGCCGGTGCCGTTCAGGCCGAACGTGGTGGACGCGCCCGGTGCCAGCTTGGCGTTCCACGCCAGGTTCTTCGCGGTCACCGTGGCGCCGCTCTGGGCGACCTGCGCCGACCAGGACTGGCTCACCTTCTGGTCGCCGGTGAAGGCCCAGCGCAGGCTCCACCCGTTCACCGCCGACGTGCCGGTGTTGCGCACCGTCACCTGGGTGGTGAAGCCGGACGGCCAGCTCCCGTGGGTGGTGTAGGTGACCGCGCAGGTGGGCGCCGGCACGGCCGCCGCGTCACCCTGGTCGGCCAGGAACGAGGCGAGCCAGGCCAGCGCCGAGTTCCAGTTGATCGCCACCTCGTTCGTCGCGTACGAGTTGATGTCGTCGACGTAGCAGAACATCGGCGCGCAGCCGGCGAGCAGGTTCGCCGCGTACGGGTCCTGGAGCGCGGCGTTCGGGCCGCCGGCGAGCGAGCCGGCCGGCGGGGTCGGCAGGTCCGGGTTGAGCTGGTGGCCGAAGATCCGGCTGTGCTGGTTGTGGGCGTTCTGCTCGCCCCAGCCGGTCACGTAGGACATGTTCAGCGCGTTGCGGCCGAACAGGTAGTCGGCGGCCTGCACCGCGCCGTCCCGGTACTTCGCGTTCCGGCTCAGGTCGAACGCGGTGGCCAGCACGATCGTGTTGTTCACGATGTTGCTGTTGCTGCCCCAGACGTACGCGTCGGCGGTGCCGGGCATCGGCAGCCCGTACGCCTGGTCGGCGATCGTGGCCAGGTAGCGGTCCGCGGCGGCGGTGATCGACGCGCGGATCCGGGTCTTCTCCGCCGCCGGCAGCGTGTTCGGCACGGTGGCCAGGTCGAGCCGGCCCAGCGCGGCCACGCTCTGCCAGCCGAACGCGCCGTTGGGGGTGAACACGTCGGCGGTGTGCAGCGGCGAGCCGGTGACGTCGGCCAGGTACGCCTTGTCGCCGGTGGTCAGCCACAGCTCGACCGCGGCCCAGTAGAACTCGTCGGTGACGTTGTTGTCCTCGTACGCGCCACCGCCGGTGCCGTCGCTGGCCGAGGCGTAGATCGCCGGGTGCGCCTTGGCCGCCGCGTACGCGGTCTTCGCGGCCGTGCCGCAGCGGGTCGCGTACGCGGCGTCGTACGGGGCGAACAGCCGTGCGCACTGGGCGGCGACGGCGGCCAGGTTGAGCGTGGCCGCGGTGGACGGCGGGTGCAGCTCACGCACCTGCGGGTCGTCCTGCGGGGCGAGCGGGAGGCCGGTCCAGTTCTGGTCGTGGATCTTGTGGTGGACCATCCCGGCCAGCGGCTTGCCGGCCGGCACCTGCATGCGCAGCAGGAAGTCCAGCTCCCAGCGGGCCTCGTCGAGCACGTCCGGCACGTCGTTGCCGCGCTCGGGCACCCGCAGCGTGGCGTCGCCGAGCGCCGCGCCGCCGTCGGCGGTCTCCGCGGTCTTGGTGCGCTCGAACGTGTTGAGGAGCTGGTAGGTGGCGATGCCGCCGTTGACCACGTACTTGCCGTGGTCGCCGGCGTCGTACCAGCCGCCGCGCACGTCAAGCTTGTAGTCGCAGACGCCGGGCTGGCAGGGCACGTCCGTGTCGCCCTTGTTGGGGGCGACGTCGAGGTGGCCGGCGGGGCGGGCGTACTCGTCGCCGATCAGGTCGCCGTCGATCGCGATGCCGCTGCGCTGGGCGTAGAAGAACTGGAGCGAGTCCGCGCGCAGCCGGTCGTAGACCGTGCCGGAGATGTCGAACGGGTGGCTGGTCTCCCCGTCGACGGTCAGCGTGTAGCCGGTTCCGGGCGTGCGGTACGCGGAGAAGTCGACGGTCTGCACGTTCTGCGCCGACGCCTCGTCCACGCCGCGCGGCGTGCTCTCGCCGCTGGCCACCACGGCCCCGGCGGCGGACGTGAGCTGCCAGGGCAGCGCCCCGGTGGCCTCGGTGACCACGGTGGCGTGCTTCGGGCCGCCGGGCAGGTAGCCGACCTGGTTGACCCGGACCCGGGGGCCGGTGTCCGGCTCGTACGGCGGGGCGGCCTCGCCGCCGCGCAGCGACACGTTGTCGAGGCAGAACGTCTGCGCCTGCGCGCTGCCGCCGACCTGGAAGATGAGTTGCGCCCCGGCGTTGTCGGCCGGCGCGGTGAACGTGGTGGTGACGTGCTTCGCGGTGCCGGTGGCGGTGGCGTCCACGCTGGCGTACGTGGTGTACGGGGCGCTGCCGAGCTGGAGCACCGCCTTGAGCGCCGCCCCGGGGGTGGCGGAGACGTCGAAGGAGAGTTCGTACTCGGCGCCGGAGATCAGCGGCACCGCGTCCTGGCCGATGCCGGCGTCCCAGGGGTTGGCCGTGCCGGCGGCGACCGTGGTGCAGAGCCGGCCGTCGGTGACCGCCAGCTCGCCGGTGCCGTAGGAGAACCAGGGGGAGACGCCGGCGCTGAAGTCGCCGTTGCGGAGTTGTTCGGGGGCGTCCGGTGGCACCTCGGCGAGGGCCGGGCCGGCGGTGAGGCCGGTGATCGCCAGGGTGGCGGTCGCGGCGAGCGCGACCAGCCGACGACGGGAACGGGTCACGGAGGGTTCCTTCCGTGCTTCGGGAGTGACGGTGGGGGAGTGGCGGGAGCTGGGAGCGCTCCCAATATCAGGCCGATGTTTCCATCGCGTTCCGTCGCTGTCAATCGATCCGGTCCGATGGCGGTAGCGCGCCCACGCGCAGTGAGATTTCACCGCGCCACGTACGATGGTGGTGATCTCCTAGAGACAACCGAGCCCTCAACCTGGCAGGCTGCGTCCCATGACCCTGAAGCTTCGTTCCGTCGGAGCGAGCGACCGTGGGCTGATCCGCAGCGGCAACCAGGACGCCCAGCACGCGGGCCCCTGGCTGGTCGCGGTCGCCGACGGCATGGGCGGCATGGCGGCCGGCGACCTGGCCAGCCGCATCGCGATCGACGCGATCGCCCCGCTGGACGTGGAGACCCCGGAGGACGCGCTGGTCGCCGCGCTCCAGGGCGCCATCGAGCAGGCCACCGCGGGCATCCGCCGGGCGGTCGAGGAGGACCCGGAACGCCAGGGCATGGGCACCACGCTGACCGCGTTGCTGTTCGCCCGCACCGGAAGCTGCCTGGCGCTGGCACACGTCGGCGACTCCCGGGCCTACCTGTTCCGCGACGGCGTGCTCAAGCAGGTCACCCGCGACGACACGTTCGTGCAGATGCTCGTCGACCAGGGCCTGATCACCCCCGACCAGGCGAGCAGCCACCCCCGGCGCGCCGTGGTGACCCAGGCGTTGCAGGGCGACCAGGTCTCCCCGGCGTACGCCACCATGGTGCCCCGGGCCGGTGACCGCTGGCTGCTGTGCAGCGACGGCCTCTCCAACGTGGTCCGCGCCGACACCCTCACCGAGGTGCTCGGCGAGGGCCTGGAGCGGGACGCCTGCGCGGCCCGGCTCATCGACCTCGCGCTGCGCGCCGGCGGGCCGGACAACATCACCGTGGTGATCGCCGACGTCGTCGAGGAGTGAGCCCGGTCAGCGCCGGCGCGGGCTGGCCCGGCGGGTCGGCTCGGCCGTCGTCGGGTCCTCCGGCCACGGGTGCCGCGGGTAGCGCCCGCGCAGCTCCGCCCGCACCTGCGGATAGCCGGTCCGCCAGAACGAGGCCAGGTCCGCGGTGACCGCCACCGGCCGTCCGGCCGGCGAGAGCAGGTGCAGCAGCACCGGCACCCGCCCGTCGGCGATCCGGGGCACGTCCCGCCAACCGAACGCCTCCTGGAGCTTGACCGCGAGCACCGGCGCCGCCGCATCGGCGTAGTCCACCCGGATCCGCGAGCCGCTCGGCACCGGCAGCCGCTCCGGCGCCAGCTCGTCCAGCCGGGCCGCCTGCCGCCAGTCGAGCAGCCGGCGCAGCGCCGTGGCCACGTCGACGCGGGCCAGGTCGGCCCGGCGGCGTGCCCGGCCCAGCTCCGGCCCGAGCCAGGCGGGCGCGGCGGCGAGCAACGCGGCGTCCGACACGTCCGGCCAGTCGTCGCCGAGCGCCTGTCGGCAGAAGGCCAGCCGGTGGCGCAGCGCGGTCGCCTCCGGCGTCCAGCGCAGCAGCCCCGGACCCTCCTGCCGCAGCCCGTCCAGCACCGCCGCCGCGACCAGTTCCGGCTCGGGTGCGGCGAGCGGCCGGTTGACCAGCTCGATCGCGCCGAGACGGACCACCTCCCGGGCCACCACCTCGCCGCCGGACCAGGCGACCTCCCGCCCGTCGCGCAGCAGCACCGCGCCGGCCTCGCGCGCGGTCGCCTCGTCGACCGGCGCGGCCAGCCGGACCCGGGCGGCCGGCGCGCCGGGGGAGCGGTCGGCGACCGCGACGGCCAGCCACGTCGACCCGGCCAGCCCCGACCCCGCCGCCAGCTCCGCGGCGGTGCCACCGGCCATCAGGTACGCGGACCCGCCGGGCCGCCGCACCCGGGCCAACCGTTCCGGGTACGCCAAGCCGGCCAGCAGCCCCGCGGCCAGATCGTCCGGCAGGCGCTCCGGCCGGCCGCCGGCTGTCTGGCCGGGCTGTTCCGGCCGGCCGCCGAGGTCTCCGGCGGGCCGGTGCGGTGGTTGGCCGGTCGGCGCTTCGGTCTCCGGCCGGCTGTCGGCGGTGCGGGTGGGCAGGGCGGCGCGCAGCCGGCGTACCTCGGCGCGCCACCGGGCGGTGGCGGCCGGGTCGGTGCCGGCGCGCAGCCGGCGCCACCGGCCCGGCAGGTCGTCCCCCACGCCGCCCGACGACTCGTCGGCGAGCACCGCCACCACCTCGGCCGCCCGGTCGGCGCCGACCCGCCGCGCGCCGTCGAGCAACGCCCGGGCCAACCGGGGATGGGCGCCGACCGACGCGATCGCCCGCCCCCGGGACGTGATCCGGCCGTCGGCGTCGACCGCGCCGAGCGTGCCCAGGGTCTCCCGGGCCACGGCCAGCGCGGCCGGCGGCGGCGGATCGGGCAGCGCCAGGCCGCTGCCGTCCGACGTGCCCCAGGCGGCCAGCTCCAGCGCGAACCCGGTCAGGTCGGCGGTGGCGATCTCCGGTTCGGGCTGCGGGGCGAGCCGGGCGTGCGTCGCCTCCGACCAGCAGCGGTAGACCGCACCCGGCGCCTCCCGCCCGGCCCGGCCGGCCCGTTGGGTGGCCGCCGCCCGGGACACCGGCACGGTGACCAACGCGCCCAGCCCGCGGGCCAGGTCGGTGCGCGGTACCCGGCTCAGCCCGGCGTCCACCACCACCCGCACCCCCGGCACGGTCAGGCTGCTCTCCGCCACCGCGGTGGCCAGCACGACCCGCCGCCGGACGGTTCCCGGGTGCGCGGTTCCTCGGCCGGACGGTGGGGCCAGCGCGGCGTCCTGGGCGGCGCCGGAGAGCCGGCCGTGCAGCGGCAGCACGGCGACCGTGTCGCGCAGGTCGGCCAGTCGCCCGGCGACGGCCGCGATCTCGCCCGCCCCGGGCAGGAAGACCAGCACGTCGCCGGCCCGCTCGCGCAGCGCCCGGCGCACCGTGGCGGCCACGTGGTCCAGCAGCGCCGGGTCCACCCGGCCCGCGCCGGGTGGGGCGATCGGGCGCGGCGGTGGCGCCCACACCCGGTCCACCGGGTGCAACGCGGCCTCGGCGCGGACGACCGGGGCGGGCACGCCGCCGCCGAGCAGCGCGGCGAACCGGTCGGCCTGCGGGGTCGCCGACATCGCCAGCAGCCAGAGGTCCGGACGCAGGGTGGCCCGGGCCTCCACGCTGAACGCCAACGCCAGGTCGGCGTCGAGTTGCCGCTCGTGACACTCGTCCAGCAGGACCGCGTCCACCCCGGGCAGCTCCGGGTCGTGGTGCAGCCGGCGTACCAGCAGGCCGGTGGTGACCACCTCGACCCGGGTCCGGGGCCCGCTCCGGCGCTCGCCCCGGACCGCGTACCCGATCCGGTCGCCGACCCGCTCGCCGAGCAGGGCGGCCATCCGGTGCGCGGCGGCGCGGGCGGCCACCCGCCGGGGCTGGGCGATCACCACCCGCCCGGTGACCGCGTCGGCGACCGCCAGCGGCGCGGTGGTGGTCTTGCCGGTGCCCGGCGGCGCCACCAGCACCCCGGCACCCGTCGTGCGCAGCGCCTCGACGAGCGCCGGCAGCACCGGCCGGACCGGCAGGTCGAGAGCAACGTCGGCGAGCACGGCCCCACTCTCGCACGGTCGCTGTCGTCCGCGCCGACGACGGGCAGCGCCCACGACGGCAGCGCGGCGCAGCCGGCGCCGCGACCGGTCGCCACCCGGCCCGGCCCGCACCGATCGGGAGAGGGGGCTTCGGTCCCGGCGCTTTCGAGCTGATAGCAGAAACGACTCAGTGGTTGCCGCCGCCGCGCGAGTCAATCGCACCGGTCCGACCCGAGCGGCGTCCATCGACTCGCGCCAGGAGAGGCGAGAGCACCGACGACTCAGCTCGAAAGCGAGGCTGCGGTGACACCGCCGCCGGCCCAGGTCGGAGTCGGGCGGCCGGCACGGCGCTCGAACGGCGGGCCGGAACGTCTAGACCGGGGCGGGCCGGTGGGTAGGGAACGGCCCGGTCGGCGCATCGCCGACCGGGCCGTGGTGGAACGCGCGCCGGGCCCGCCGACCCGGCCGAGAGCCGCTAGTACGTGCCGTGGAGCTGGCCGCGCAGCTTGGTCAGCGCCCGTGCCAGCAGCCGGGACACGTGCATCTGCGAGACGCCGATCTGCTCGGCGATCTGCGACTGGGTCAGGTTGCCGTAGAAGCGCAGTGTGAGGATCCGCTGCTCGCGCTGGTCGAGCGTGGCCAGCGCCGGGCCGAGAGCGACCCGCATCTCGGCCAGCTCGAACTCGCCGTCCTCGCCGCCGAGCAGGTCGCCCAGCTCGGTGGCGCGCTCGCCGTCACCGGTGGGGGTGGACAGCGACACCGCGTTGTAGGCGCGGGCGCCTTCCAGGCCCTCCAGCACCTCTTCCTCGGTGACCTTGAGGTGAGCGGCGATGTCGGCGACCGTCGGCGACCGGCCGAGCGTCTGGAGCAGCGTGCTGTTGGCGTCGGAGATCGCCAGGCGCAGCTCCTGGAGCCGGCGCGGCACCCGGATGTCCCAGGTGCGGTCGCGGAAGTGGCGCTTGAGTTCACCGATGATGGTCGGGATGGCGTAACCGGCGAAGTCGACGCCGCGGGACGGGTCGAACTTGTCGATCGCCTTGATCAGCCCGATCGCGGCGGTCTGTGCCAGGTCGTCGGTGGGCTCGCCCCGGCCGCTGTAACGGTGGGCGAGGTGGTTGGCCAGCGGGAGCCAGGCCTCGATGGCGCGGTCGCGCAGGGCGGCCCGCGAGGGGTGGTTCGGGGGCAGCGCGACCATCGCGTCGAGCAGATTGGCGGCGCTGTCGGTGAGTGAGCGGGGGTCGAGCTTCGCGGGTGCCTTGGTCGTCGGGGCGGTCATGGTGGTCCTCCCTGCACCTCGTCCGCGGAGAAAAAGAAGAGACGCTGTGGTTTAGGTTTAAGTAGTCCGTTCGGGAGCAACACTAGCCTGATCGGCTAACAGAAATCCAGCCGAAAGTACGATGCACTTACGGTGTATCGGGGTAGGAAAGGTTCTTATCGGGCCATAGTCCGCCCGAATCGCCGGGACGGAGTGTCGACTTTCTGTCCTTGTCCCGCCAATGAGACCGCCCGTAGCGTCCGTGGGGACACGTCTACGGAGGCACCGTGCTCGATCCCGCCGCGCCGCAACTCGTCATCAACGCCCGGACGCTGCTGTTCAGCTGGCTCCCGGCGGACCCGGGCGCGGCCGAGGCGCTGGTGCCGACCGGGCTCCGCCCGCATCCGCAGCGGCAGGTCTTCCTCAACCAGTACGTGGTCGACGACGACACGCAGACCTCCGGCTTCGGGGCCTACTCGCTTACCTACCTGGGTGTCTCCCTGGCGGGTATGGAGCCGCCGGACCGGGAGACCCCCGGTGGCTGGTGGACGCACTACCTGGCCTCCAGCGACCGCGTCCGGCAGTACGCCGCCGCGCGCGGCGCCCCGGCCGCCGACGGGACGACCCGGCTCGACCTGCGGGGCGGGTGGCTCACGGCCGAGACCTGGGTGGGCGACCGCCCGCTGATCCGGGTCACCGCCCGCGTCGGGCACACCGGCACCGACGCGTACAGCGGCCACCACCGCTACCTCACCCGCCACCACGGGGAGCTGATCGTCACCGACTACCCGTACGTGGCCGAGCCGGTGTCGCCGTTCGAGGTCGAGTCGGTGGAGTTTCTGGCGCCCGACCACCCGGTCCACGCGTTACGCCCGGCCAACCCGCTGGACGTCTGCTGGGGGTTCTACTCGCCCCGGGTGTCCTTCGCCTACCCGGCCTGGCCGGGTCCGCCGGGCGAGCCGGCCACACGTCACCAGGTGCCGGCGCGTCGGGCCCGCAGCGGTCTGCCGTCCGGGTCGTAGACCAGCCGGTACGCGGGCAGCGCCCAGATCCGCGTACGCCAGGGCAGTCGCTCGGGACGGTGCGGCCGTAACCGGCCGGGCGGGCGGGGACCGACGCGTCCGCCGTCGTGCCAGCGGTCCAACGCGTCCGCCGTCGCGGTGATCGCCGCCACCGCGTCCGCCGGGTCCAGCAGGTCGTCGTCCTGCGTCCCGTCCGGGTCCCGGTCCAGGTGCTCACGCCACAGCCGCAGCCGCAGGTCCCGGGCGAAGGCCCGGGCGCCGTCGCCGAGGCCGGCCGGGTCGACGGGCGCCCGCTCGTCGCGGGTGTCGTCGAGCACCGCGCAGGACAGCTCACTGTCGTGGGTCCAGGAGCGGCGGTTGAAGTTGTCGCTGCCCACGCTGGCCCAGACGTCGTCCACCACGCACACCTTGGCGTGCACGTAGACCGGGCTGCCCTCGTGGTTCTCCACGTCGAAGACGTGCACCCGTTCCGGGGCGGCCCGCTGGCAGAGCGAGAGCGCCTGCTCCCGGCCCACCATGTTCGGCGGCAGCGCCCACTTGCCGTCCACGTCCGGGTGCCGGGGCACCACCGCCACCAGGTGCAGCTCCGGGTGCTCGCGCAACGCCTGGGCGAACAGCTCGGCCACCTCGGTGGACCAGAGGTACTGGTCCTCCAGGTAGATCAGCCGACGGGCCCGGCGGACCGCCTTGGTGTACCCGCGGGCGACGGTGCGCTCGCCGTCCGGGGCGAAGGAGTAGCGCGGGCGGACCGCCGGGTAGGTGCGCAGCACCTGGATGTGGTGCGGACCGCAGGGCGGCGGGTCGGCGGGCTGCTCCGGCAGCGGGTCCGGGGTGAGGTCCGAGCCGCGCAGCCGGTCCCGCAGGTAGGCCAGCGGGTTCTCCGAGTCCAACGGCATCGGGTCGGTCCACCGCTCGCGGAACGTGGTGTCCAACGCGCCGACCACCGGGCCGCGCACCGCGAGCTGCACGTCGTGCCAGGGCGGGGTGGGGCCGTACCGGGGGGACATGCCCACCGGTTGCGGGTCGCCGGCGTGCGTGGCGTCGTCGCGCCGGCTGTGGCACAGGTCGATGCCGCCGGCGAACGCGATGTCACGTTCCGGCTCGTCGGGGTGGCGCAGCACGACCAGTTTCTGGTGGTGCGATCCGCCGCGGCGCACCCGCTGGTCGAGCAGCACCTCGCCGCCAGCGGCGCGGATCGTTTCGCTGAGGTCGCGGTTCTCCGCCTCGCTGTAGGAGAGCCTGTCGAGGTGGGAGCGCCAGAGCAGCCCCTTGACGATCACCCCGCGCTGGGCGGCCCGCGCGAACAGTTGGGCCACGGTCGGCCCGTCGGGGCGCATCCGTTCGTCCGGGTCGCCCCGCCAGTCGGTGAAGAACAGGTGGTCGCCGTCGCCCAGCGCCTCCACCTCGCTGACCAGCCGGTCAAAGTACGCGGATCCGTGAATCAGCGGCTCGGCGAGGTTTCCATCCGTCCAGACGGGTAACTCAGACTTCGGGTTGGCGCGTTCCTGTGCGGTGAGGAACCAGTCCCGCAGGGTCACGTTCCAGCCTCCCGAGTTCGACGACAGTCCTGACACGGTAGGACCCCCGGACGGGCCCCGCACCACGACGCAGCAGGTCGGCGGCGGTACGGGCCTGGGGTACCCCGGACCCCTGGATCGCGAAACCCAAGGAGGCACAGACATGCCCGCCGAGACGACGAACACCGTGACCGACGGCCGCGACCAGGCGGTGGAGGGGGAGCGGGGTGCGCTGGTGGCGGTCCTGTTGATGGTGATCCTCGGGGTGGCCGGGATCTTCGCCGTCTCCTGAGCCGCGCCGGGCGCCCCGGCGAACCGGAGCGCCCGAGCGGGGCCGTGCCGCTGACCGCCCGGTCAGGGGCGGTCGCCCTGACCGTCGCTGTGCGGCAACCGCCCGGTCGGGATCACCCCGAGCCGGCCGGCCTGGAAGTCCTCGACCGCCTGGATCAGCTCGGCCCGGGTGTTCATCACGAACGGACCGTAGTGCGCCACCGGCTCGCGGATCGGCTGGCCGCCCATCAGGTAGAGCTCCAGCGCCGGGGTGTTGCCGTCCTGCGTCCGGTCGGCGGTGATCCGCAGCGCGTCGCCGGGCCCGTGCACGGCGAGCTGACCCAGGTGGATCGGCTGCCGGTCGGTGCCGACCGTGCCCCGGCCGGCCAGCACGTAGACGAGCGCGTTGAAGTCCGGCCGCCAGGGCAGGCTCAGCTCGGCCCCGGGCTGCAACGTCACGTGCGCGATGGTGATCGGCGTGTGGGTCGAGCCCGGCCCCCGGTGCCCGGCGATCTCGCCGGCGATCACCCGGATCAGGCCGCCGCCGTCGGGCGTGGTGAGCAGCGCCGACTCCCGGCCGCGGATGTCCTGGTAGCGCGGCGCGCTCATCTTGGCCACCCGGGGCAGGTTGACCCAGAGCTGGAGACCGTGGAACAGGCCGCCGCTCATCACCAGCTGCTCCGGCGGCGCCTCGATGTGGAGCAGGCCGCTGCCGGCCGTCATCCACTGGGTGTCGCCGTCGGTGATGGTGCCGCCGCCACCCGTCGAGTCCTGGTGGTCCATGATCCCGTCGATCATGTAGGTCACCGTCTCGAAGCCCCGGTGCGGATGCCACGAGGTGCCCTTCGGCTCACCCGGCGCGTAGTCCACCTCGCCCATCTGGTCGAGGTGGATGAACGGGTCGAGATCGGTCATGGAGACCCCGGCGAAGGCGCGGCGGACCGGGAAGCCCTCGCCCTCGTAGCCGCTGGGCGCGGTGGTGACCCGGCGGACCGGGCGGTAGCTGGTGGATTCGTCGAGCTTCGGCAGGCGGGGCAGGACGAGGACGTCGTCGACGGTGATCGCGGGCATCACGGGCTCCTTTACTTGTCGGCCGGGGTGGACGACGCGACGCGGTCGGCGCGCAGGCGCCGGCCGAGCCGCTCGAAGACCCGGGTGAGGCAGGCGACCTCGGCGTCGTCGAGGTCGTCGATCAGGTGGGCGCGCACGGAGCGGAGGTGGTGCGGCGCGGCCTCGCGCAGGGCCAGCAGGCCGGCCGCGGTGAGCACGGCCTCGCTGCCGCGCCGGTCGGCCGGACAGGACTCCTTGGCCACCAGCCCGCGCTTCTGCATCGAGGTGACCTGGTAGGTCAGCCGGCTCGGGGAGAACACCAGCCGGTCGGCCAGCTCACCCATGCGCAGCCGCTGCCCGGGCGCCTCGGAGAGCAGCACCAGCACGTGGTAGTCGGCGAAGCTCAGCTCGCGGGCCGCGCGCAGGTCGTCCTCCAGCTGGGTGAACAGCCGCTGGCTCGACTCGATGTAGGCCCGCCAGCAGGCCATCCGCTCCGCGTCCAGGCTCTCCGTCATGCCGCAAAGGTAGCACTATTTAAAATTTAAACAAGTGCCTTCGACGTGGCCGCCAGCACAGTCCCGTCCGTAGGAAGTCGATCGGTCGAAATTTGAAGCGACCGCCCGGCTAGGGTCGGGGGATGGATGACCTCGACGTGCTCGACTGGCGGGAGCGGGTGGCCGGGCTCTACCTGTCCGACCTCGACCTGGGCGGGTTCCGGGCCGCCCGGGACGAGCTGTTCCGCAGCCATCCGAGCAGCCCGGTGCCACCCGCCGACCGGGCCGGCTTCACCGGACTGCGCTGGTACCCGCCGGACCCGGCCGCCGTGGTGCAGGCGCCGTTGCGACCCGCCACCGGCGCGCTGAGCATCGACACCGGCGGGCCCGACGGGGTGGTCGACTACCGCCGGGTGGCGGTCGCCGAGACACCCTGGGGGCCGCTCACCCTGTGGTGGATCGACGCGTACGGGGGCGGGCTGTTCGTGCCGCTGCGCGACGCGAGCTGCGGCGACGGATCGTACGGCGGCGGGCGGTACCTGACCGACACGGTGAAGGGCACGTTCGGGCGGGGCCTGACCGTGCTGCCCGGCAACCGGGTCCGGCTGGACGCCAACTACCTCTACAACCCGAGTTGCGCCTACGACGACAGGTGGGCCTGCCCGCTCGCCCCGCCGGAGAACCGCCTCGACGTGCCGCTGCGCGCCGGGGAGCGGGCGTACCACGACTGACGCGGCACGGGAGGGCCCCGACCGGGACCCTCCCGCGCCTGGCCGCCGGCCGCCTCAGCGGGCGGTGGCCCCGGTAGGCGTCAGGTGCATCCGGCCGAGCATCTGCCGGGCCTGCTCCGCCAGCTCCGCGTCCACGGTGACCGCGTACTGGCTGGCCCGCAGCGAGCTGGCCGAGGTGAAGTCGCGCTGTCCACCGCTCATGGCGTGCGCGACCGCGCCGAACACGGCGCCCCAGATCGCGCCGATCACCAGCCCGACCAGGATCACCGCCAACCAGTTGCCGGCCGTGAAGATGCCGAAGAGCAACCCGATGAACAGGCCGAACCAGGCGCCGGTGCCGGCGCCCAACAGCGCCGCCCGACCCGTGGTGAGTCGCCCCATCACGGTCTCCACAAGCGTCAGGTTGGTGCCGACGATCGACGTCCGTTCCACCGGGAACCGGTTGTCGGCCAGATAGTCCACCACGCGTTGGGCGGCCGGATAGTCCGGGTACGAGCCGATCGTGACGGTCGGCGGGCCGGCCTGCGGCCCGTGCCCGTCCCCGCTCGGCGGCGTCGGGCGACCGCCCGGGCCGGACGGGAGGTTGTCGCTGCCCGGCATCCCGGGTCGCCAGGCCGCGGTCGGAGTCGAGGGTCTGGTCATGAGCATCCTCCTTCGTCAACCCGCCGCGTTCCCGACACCGGCGAGCGGTAACGCGCCGGCCCGCGCCGATCCGGCGAGGCATGGTGACGGCGAGGCCGGGTAGCCCGTGACGTGCGGACCGGACGGATCAGTGAGCACGGCTTTCTCGCCGACGGGCGCAGCGCCGCCCTGGTGGACACCGCCGGCGCGGTCAACTGGTGGTGTCCGGCCCGGTTCGACGGGCCGTCGGTCTTCGGGCGGCTGCTGGACGACGACGCCGGGCACTGGGCCATCCATCCGGAGGGCGAGTTCACCAGCACCCGGTCCTACCTGGACGACGCGTTGGTGCTGCGTACCGTCTTCACCACGCCGACCGGGACGGTGGCGGTCACCGACGCGTTGGCGCTGGAGCCCGGCGCGCGGGGGCACGACGTCGGGCTGCGGTCGCCGCGGGTGCTCGCGCGGCTGGTCGAGGGGATCGACGGCGAGGTGCCGATGTGGGTGGACTACGCGCCGCGGTTCGAGTACGGCCGGGTCGGCGCCTACCTCACCGAGCGCGACGGGGTGGTGGTGGCCACCGCCGGGGCGTGCCGGCTGGAGCTGCGCGCCGACGTGGACCTGACGTTCGTCGACGGGACCGCCGTCGGGCGGTTCACCGCCCGCGCCGGCAGCGCCCACCACTTCACCCTCGGGTACGCCCCGACGTACGCCGGTGGGACGCCGACGCTGCCCGACGCCGCCGAGGTGGTGGCCGGGACGGTCGCCGGCTGGCGGTCCTGGGCCGAGCTGCACGACTACCGGGGGGAGTACCGCGACCTGGTCCGGCGCAGCGCGCTCGTGGTGCAGGGGATGACCTACGGGCCGAGCGGCGCGGTCGTCGCGGCGGCCACCACCGCGCTGCCGGAACAGCTCGGCGGGGACCGAAACTACGACTACCGTTTCGTCTGGCTCCGCGACTTCAGCCTGACGCTCCAGGCGCTCTGGCGGGCCGCCTGCCCGGACGAGGCGGACCGGCAGTTCACCTGGGTGGCCCGGGCGATGGGCCGGCTCGGCGACGCCCCCGCCCCGATCATGTACGGGGTCGAGGGGGAGCGGGACCTGACCGAGCACGACCTCGACCACCTCGCCGGGTACGCCGGCAGCCGGCCGGTGCTGGTCGGCAACGACGCCTGGCGGCAGCGGCAGAACGACGTGCTGGGCGAGGTGCTCGACGCGGCCTGGCTGATGCGGCACTACCTCGACCCGATGTCACCCGACGTGCGCCACCTGCTCCGCACGCTCGCCGACCAGGCGGTACGCGACTGGCACCGGCCGGACGCCGGGATGTGGGAGGCGCGCGACGCCGAGCGGCACTACGTCTCGTCCAAGGTGCAGTGCTGGACCGCGCTGGACCGGGCGGTCCGGTTCGGGCCGCGGCTCGGCGACCCGGCCGACGTGACCCGCTGGGCGGCGGCCCGGGACGAGGTCCGGGCGGCGGTGCTCACCCGGGGCTGGAACGCGCGGGTCGGCGCGTACACCGGCGCGTTCGACTCCGACGACCTGGACGCCTCGGTGCTGATCATGCCGCTTGTCGGGTTCCTGCCGGCGGACGACCCGCGGATGCGCGCCACGGTGGACGTGATCGAGCGGCGGCTGTCCCACAACGGCCTGCTGCGGCGCTGGGACGGTGACCCGGCCGGCTTCGTGATCTGCTCGTTCTGGCTGGCCGGTTGCCTGGCCGAGGTGGGCGAGCTGGACCGGGCCCGACGGTTGTTCGAGCAGCTCGCCGCGCGCACGAACGACCTCGGCCTGTACGCCGAGCAGATCGACCAGGTCACCGGCGAGCAGCTCGGGAACTTCCCGCAGGCGTTCTCGCACATCGGCCTGATCAACGCCGCCGGCCGGATCACCGAGGCCGCCGCGCGGTTCGCGCACGACCGACCGGCCGTGCCGACCGGCGCGGCCCGCACGGAGGGAGCACGCGGATGACCGGACGGCTGGCGGGCAAGACCGCCCTGATCACCGGCTCGGACTCGGGCATCGGCCAGGCCACCGCCATCGAGTTCGGCCGGGAGGGCGCCGACGTGGTGGTGCACTACCTGCACGACCACGCCGGGGCCAACCACACCCGGGCCGAGATCGAGTCGGCCGGCGGGCGGGCCGTGGTGGTGCAGGGCGACATCAGCGTCGAGCACCAGGTCGACGCGATGTTCGACGAGGCACTGGCCGAGTTCGACAGGCTGGACGTGCTGATGAACGACGCCGGCGTGGACGCCTCCGGCATCCCGGTCGCCGACCTGGACACCGAGACCTGGGACCGGTGCATCCGCACCAACCTCTACGGCATGTTCTTCTGCTGCCGGCGGTTCGTCCGGCACCGCCGGGACGTCGGCGGCGGCGGGAAGATCATCAACATCACCTCGATACACCAGGAGGTGGCCCGGGCCGGCGGCGCGGACTACGACGCCAGCAAGGGCGGCATGCTGGAACTGGCCAAGAGCCTGGCGCTGGAGGTCGCCCCGATGCGCATGAACGTCAACAACATCGGGCCCGGGATGGTGCTCACCCCGTTCAACCAGGAGGCCATCGACGACCCGAATTACCTGCACGAGCAGGTGCAGAGCATCCCGTGGAAGCGGGCCGCCGAGCCGGCCGAGATCGCGAAGCTGGCGGTGTTCCTGGCCAGCGCCGACGCCGACTACGTGACCGGGTCGACGTACTTCATGGACGGCGGCCTGATGCAGAACCAGGGCCAGGGCGCCTGAGCGGCGCCGCCGCGCCGGGTGCGGGAGGATGGCGCGGTGAAGTTGGTCGTCATGGCGGACACGCACGTGCCGAAGCGGGCGCGGGACCTGCCGGAACCGCTCTGGGCGGCGGTGGACGCCGCCGACGTGGTGGTGCACGCGGGGGACTGGGTGGACGAGGCGCTGCTGGACGCGCTCGAGGCCCGGTCGCGCCGGCTGGTCGGCGTGTACGGCAACAACGACGGGCCGGCGTTGCGGGCCCGGCTGCCCGAGGTGGCCCGCGTCGAGCTGGCCGGGCTCAGGGTCGCGGTGGTGCACGAGACCGGGCCGAAGACCCGGCGGGAGGAGCGGTGCGCCGCCGCGTACCGCGACTGTGACCTACTGGTCTTCGGCCACTCGCACATCCCCTGGGACACCGTCGCGCCGGGCGGGTTGCGGCTGCTCAACCCCGGCTCGCCCACCGACCGGCGGGCCCAGCCGTACGCGACCTACCTGACCGCCAGGGTGGCGGCGGGGCGGCTCGACCGCGTCGAGCTGCACCGCCTCCCCCCGCGCTGATCGCCGGACTCAGCGCCCCCGGCCGGTCTCCGCCTGGAGCTCGTCGATCCGTCGGGACGCCTCCGCCTTGGTCAGCCCCTCCGGCACCGGCTCGCCCGCCTCCTGGGCCAGGGTGTGCAGGTAGGACTCCTGGGCCGCGGTGGGCGGCTCGTCGCCGGTCACCCAGTCGTCCGGGTCCTTGACGGCGGCGTCCGGGTTCACGTTCACGGTGGTGCGGTCGTTGGCGCGGTCGGCCATGATGATCACCCTTTCTCGAACGGATGTGCCATTACCCCCGTGCCGGCGGGTTCATGCCGGCCGGCACCTACGATCAACCGATGACAGCGGACCGGGCGGGTGTGGTGGTGGTCGGCGCGGGCATCGCCGGGGTGGCGTGCGCGACCGAGCTGGCTCGGGCCGGCATCCCGGTCGAGGTGCGCGAACGCGCCCGGGTGACCGGTGGGCGAATGGCCAGCAGGCGCTTCGACGGTCGTCCCGCCGACCTGGGCGCCGCCTACTTCACCGTCGACGACCCGGACTTCGCCGCCGTGGTCGCCGGCTGGCAGGCCGCCGGGCTGGTCCGGGAGTGGACCGACACGCTCGTCGCGTACGGGCCGCGCGGCCGGGAGCAGGTGACCGGCCCGATGCGCTGGGCCGCCCCCCGCGGGCTGCGCTCGCTCGTCGAACACCTGGCCGCCGACCTGCCGGTCACGCACGACCGGCTGATCATGATGGTCGAGCCGGGACCCCGGGTGGACGGCCGGGCCGCCGAGGCGGTGGTGCTCGCCATGCCGGGCCCGCAGGCCGCCCTGCTGCTCGACCCGGCGCTGGAGACGGCCACCCGCGCGGTGGCGACCCAACGCTGGTCGTCCACGCTCTCCGCGGTGCTGCACTTCCCGTCCCGCCGCTGGTCCGACTTCCGGGGCGCGTTCGTCAACGACCACCCGGTGCTGAGCCTGGTCTGCGACGACGGCGACCGGCGTGGCGACGGCGCCCCGGTGCTGGTCGCGCACACCACGCCGGCGTTCGCCGCCGGCCACCTGCTGCAACCGACCGCCGCCCGGCCGGAGATCGAACAGGCCGTCCGGGACCTGCTCGGGCTGCCCGAGCCGGCCCTGTCGACCCACGTCCACCGCTGGACGTACGCCCGGCCGGTGGCGACCGGCGCGGACGGCCCGTTCCACCTGGACGACGACGGGATCGGCCTGGCCGGCGACGCGTTCGGCCGGCCACGGGTGCAGAGCGCCTGGCGGTCCGGCCACGATCTCGGTCGGGCGTTGGCCGCCCGGCTGCGCGGGAACTGACCCGCCGGCCGCCGGGAATCGTTCAGCCGGCCGGCACCGGCTCCTTGCCCGCACCGGTCTCGGTGCTGTCCCGGGTGCGGTCGCCCGCCCGGTCCAGTAGCTGCATGACCGGCGTCGCGGCGACCCCGTGGACCACCACCGAGACCACCACCACCAGGCCGACGGTGGCCCAGAGCAACTCCGCCTGCGGGAAGTCCGTCTTGCTGGTGGCGTACGCCAGGTAGTAGAACGAGCCGACGCCGCGGATGCCGAACGCCGAGATCACCCAGTGCTCGGCCGGCCGGCCCGGCGCGCCGCGCAGCGAGAGCCAGCCGACCAGCGGTCGGATCACCAGCACCAGGCCCAGCCCGACCAGCGCCGCCGGCCAGGTGAGCGGCGTCAGCAGCCCACCGATCACCGCGCCCCCGAACAGCAGCAGCAACAGCACGGTGAGCAGCCGTTCCACCTGCTCCGCGAAGTCGTGCAGCACGGAGTGGAACTCGCTGGTGCGCTCGGCGGCCCGGATCGCCCGGGCGGCCACGAAGACCGCCAGGAAGCCGTACCCGCCGATCACCTCGACCAGCCCGTACGCGAGGAACGTGGCGGCCAGCGCGAGGAACCCCTCGGAGTGCTTGGCCAGCCGCAGCGTGCTCGGGGCTCGGAAGAACAGCTTGCCGAGCAGCCAGCCGACCAGCAGGCCCCCGCCCACACCGGCGGCGAGCTTGTAGACCACGTCGACGGCCACCCACTCGGCCAACCAGTCCGACGGGGCGAGGCTGGTGCTGGCGATCGCGATGGCGGCGTAGACGAACGGGAAGGCCAGCCCGTCGTTCAGGCCGGCCTCCGAGGTGAGCGCGAAGCGCACCTCGTCCTCGGAGTCCTCCACGTCGGTCGGCTCACCCACCTGCACGTCGGAGGCGAGCACCGGGTCGGTCGGCGCGAGCGCCGCCCCGAGCAGCAGCGCCGCCGCCGGCACCAGGCCGGCCCACCACCAGCCGAGCAGCGCCACCGCGGCGATGCACAGCGGCATGGCGATGGCCAGCAGCCGCCAGGTCGACGACCAGCGGGCCCAGCTCAGCGGCCGGTCGATCTTCAGACCGGCACCCATCAGGGCGACGATCACCCCCACCTCGGTGAGGTGGGTGGTCAGCTCCGGCGAGCGCAGCGGGTCCGGTGTCGGCAACCCGGTCGGCAGCGCGAAGACCAGCATGCCGAGCCCGAGGAACGCGATCGGCATCGACAGTGGGCGTTTCTCCAGCACCCGGGGCAGGATGCCCGCCAGCAGCGCACCGACGCCCAGCAGAGCGAACGCGACATCGACCGGTTCCACGACCCCACCCTTCGGCCGCCCGGCGGCCGGGCGGAGGTGGTCAGCAGTGCCCCGAACCGGTGCCGGCTAAGCCTTTCGACGCAGTGGTGTTGACCGGTGGCTCAGCCGAGGGAACCGATCGCGCTGTCCGGCAGCTCGTGTAGCAACTCGGCGGGGTCCTCGTACACCGCCACCGCGCCGGCGCCCGCCAGCTCCGCCCGGCCGGTGCCGCCGCAGGTCAGGCCGATGCAGGGGATGTCCAGCTTGCCGGCCGCGGCGACGTCCCAGACCGAGTCGCCGACGAACACCACCCGCTCGGCGGCCAACCCCGACTGTTCCAGCGCGGCGGCCAGGATGTCGGGGGCGGGCTTGCTCTCCTTCGCGTCGGCCGAGGAGGTGACCGTGTCGATCACGTCGTCGGCGTCCAGCGCGGCGCGCAGCACGGCCACCTCGTGCTCGGCCGCCGAGGTGGCGAGCACCACCCGCAGGCCCCGGTCCGCGCAGGCGTGCAACAGCTCCCGGGCCCGGGGCAGCGGCGCGAGCCGCTCCCAGTACTCCGCGTAGAGCGCGTCGTGCGCGTCGCGCAGACGCCCGTCGGCGTCGGTGTCCCGTTCGGCGCCGAGCAGGTGGTCGAGGAGCTTGTCCGAGCCCATGCCGATGGACCGGTGGATCCGCGCCATCGGCACCCGGTGGTCGGCCTGGCGCAGTGCCTCCCACCAGCTCACCGCGTGCAGGTAGGTGGAGTCGATCAGGGTCCCGTCGACGTCGAAGAGGACGCCGTGGCGCGTGTCGTCGGTCATGGCGTGCCTCCTACCCGGGACGGACGCGGGCGACGCGCGGCTCACCCGGCCGGAATGAGGATCTCGAACCAGACCGTCGAGCCGCGTACGGTCGGGTCGGTGCCCCACGCGTCGCTCAGCTCCTCGATCAGGCCGAGCCCGCGGCCACGGCTGCTCAACGTGTCGGTCTGGGCGCGGGTGACCTGCCCCCGGGTGCCCGAGTCGGCGACCGACACCAGCAGCCGCTCGGCGCTCAGGTCGATCTCGACCCGGGCGGCGGTGCCGGCGTGCAGCAGCGCGTTGGTGGTCAGCTCGCTGGTGCAGAGCACCGCCGCGCCGACCACCGCCTCGGGCACCTGCCACTCGGTGAGCTGGGCGGTCAGCCAGTGCCGGACCCGGCTCGGCGCGGTCGGCTCGGCCGGCACCTCCATGCCGGCCGACCGGCTGGGCCGGACCGCGTGCTCCACCGCCAGCACGGCCACGTCGTCCTCGGTGGCGCCCGGCACGGCGGCGGTCGCGACCGCGCACAACGCCCGGGGGTCGCTGCCGCTCGCGGCGCTCACCGCCGCGCCCAGCCCGGCCAGCCCGGAAGCCAGGTCCTGCCAGCGTCGCTCCACCACGCCGTCGCTGTAGAGCAGCAGCGTGTCGCCGGGGCGGAACGGCACGGTGACCGTGCGCGGGACGCCACCGAGGCCCAGCGGTGGGCCGGGCGGCACCTCGACGAACTCCGCGGCCGGGCCGGCGTCCGTCCGGCCGCGCCGGATCAGCGGCGCGGGATGGCCGGCGCTGGCCAGCGTGACAAGCTCCCGGTCGGCGTCGACCACCCCGAACACGACGGTGACGAACAGCTCGTGCGTGCCGCCCTCGACGCCCAGGCTCGCCACCAGCCGGTCCAGACCGCCGAGCACCGCGTCCGGCCGGGGATCGGACAGGGCGAGCGCGCGCAGCGCGGCGCGGACCTGACCCATCCGGGCGGCGGCCTGCACGTCGTGCCCGGCCACGTCGCCCAGCACCACGCCGAGCGCGCCGGTGGGCAGCAGGAACGCGTCGTAGAAGTCGCCGCCGGCGGCGTTGCCGTCGACGCCCGGCTCGTAGCGGGCCGCGATGCGCAACCGGGGCAGGTCGGGCAGTTGCTCCGGCAGCATGCTGCGTTGCAGCAACTGGGCGGTGCCGTGCTGGGTCTCGAAGCGGCGGGCCCGCTCGGCGGCCTGGCCGATCAGCTCCGCGGACGCGGCGAGCAGCGCCCGTTCCGCCGGTGACCAGGGGCGTGGCGCCTGGTAGCCCACGGTGAGCGCGCCCCGGACCACGGTCGAGCGCAGCGGCAGCGCGGCGAGCGCCCGGATCTTCTCGTCGTGCCGGTCCACCGCGACGTCGCGCAACGGCTGCCCGTCGGCGGTGAACGAGGGCACGCCGCTGCGCGCGGTGACCACCGCCGGCATCGCCGCGTCGGCGCTCATCCGCCGCCACAACGGCGGCAGCCGCTCGTCGGCCTCGTCGAGCAGCTCGCCCCGGATACGGCGGACCAGCCGCCAGGTGGCGCCCTCGTCGACCACGAAGGAGACCCGGTCGGCGTCGAACGAGTGCAGGCAGTAGCGCAACGTCACCCGGGCCACGTCGTCCAGGGTGAGCGTGCCGGAGAGCGCCGCGGCGAAGTCGCTGAGGCTCTGCAACTGCCGGGTGAGCTGGGTGGTCTGCGCCGAGACGGTGAGCACGCCGACGATGCGGCCGGTGGAGTCCCGGACCGGGGAGTGACCGCGGGTGAACACCGCCGGCTCGGCCGGGCCGGCGCCCTGCCGGTCGGCCGGCAGCACCGCCTCGCGCTCCAGGAACGGCTCGCCCTGCCGGTAGACGCGCGCCAGCGCCTCGCCGGCGCCGGCCTCCCGCCACACCTCGGCGAACACCTCCGCCGCCGGCCGGCCCAGCGCGTCCGGGTGCCGGTCGCCGATCAACTCGGCGTAGCCGTCGTTGTAGAGCAGGACCAGGTCGTCGCCGAGGAGGAGGGCCATCGGTACCGGGGAGGACAGCACCACGTCCGCCACCGCGCGCACCGCCGGGTCCCAGCGCTCCGGAGCGCCCAACGGCGTACCGGCCCACGGGTGGGCGGCCGCTCCCGGAGTGGGGGCGGACGGCGTGGGAATCCGACCGACGGTGCCTGGCATGACCGCAGCCTAACCGGCGGGTGGCCGACGGGTTCCGATCATGCGGCCACCGTCGCCGCCGGTCACCGTCGGCGCGAACGTTAAGGGCAGGTCAGGGCCGGTTCGGCGGGTCATGTCGGGAAATTGCCCCGGTCCGGCCCGGCGTGCTGCCCAGAGCGACGGGTATGCGGGCGGCGCAGTTCACGCGACAGGAGGGACATCATGCCGAAAACCCTCGCGGTCGGCCAGGTCGACATCAGTGCGGCCTGGACCGACTTCTGGAGGTCGGTGCTGCTCTTCGTACCGAGGGCCATCGCGTTCATCGCGATCCTCGTGGTGGGTTGGCTCATCGCCCGAGCCGTACTCAAAATCGTGGACGCGGCACTGGAACGGGTCGGGTTCGACCGCGCCGTGGAACGCGGCGGGATCAAGCGCGCCCTGGAACGCACCAAGTACGACGCCAGCGACATCCTGGCCAGACTGGCCTACTACGCGGTCCTGTTGTTCACCCTGCAGTTCGCCTTCGGGGTGTGGGGACCCAACGCGATCAGCGACCTGATCCGCGGGGTGGTGTCCTGGCTGCCACGGGCCTTCGTGGCGATCGTCATCGTGGTGATCGCGGCCGCCATCGCCAACGCCGTCCGGCAGCTGGTGTCCGGGGCGCTCGGCGGGCTCTCGTACGGTCGGATCCTGGCCGACGTGGCGGCGTTCTTCATCCTGGCGCTCGGTGTCATCGCGGCGCTGAACCAGGTGGGCATCGCCACCACGGTGACCACGCCGGTGCTCGTCGCGTTCCTCGCCACGGTGGCGGGAATCCTGATCGTCGGTGTCGGCGGTGGTCTGATCAAGCCGATGCAGAACCGCTGGGACGGCTGGCTGGACCGGGTCTCGGAGGAGTCCCGGGCGTTCCAGCAGCAGCGGCAGGGGCAGCAGACCGGCCGCGGCGACTACGAGCGGCGGATGGCCGACCGGGGCGGACAGCCGGCCCCGACCGGACCGCAGTCGTCCATGTCGGGCGCGGGCACGTACCGCTCCGGCGAGCGGGGCGACGAGACGCAGCAGTTCCGTCGGCCGGGCGGCTGACGGCAGCACGGGTGACGGGGTGTCCGCGGGGCGATCGCGGACGCCCCGCGCCGTGTCTCAGGCCAGGTGGCGCGGGTCCAGCGCGCGGGCCAGCAGGCAGACCGCGAGCAGCCGGGTGAGCAGCCAGCCCGGCGCCGACCAGTCGACCGGCCCGACCGGCGGTGTCCAGCCGTGCTCGGACGCCGCCTCCCGCAGCCCTTCGGCGTACCCGGCGAGCGCCGCCACGGTCAGCGGTCGGCGGTCACCGTGCAGGCTGTCGCGTACCCCGGCGGCGTGCTGGTCGACCTCGGCGAGCAGCCCGGGGTTCAGCCGGGCCGCGGCCAGGCCGGCGGTGCCGACGGCGGCGGTGAGCGTGGTGAGGGTCGACCGTGCGGCCACCGCCGCGGACGGGGTCGCGACCCGGTTGTTCGGCACGCGCATGGGGACCGAGGCTAGCCCCGCGCGGACCGGGGCGGCCTCGGCCGACCGGACGATGCCCGGGCTCGTCCGGGCGACCCGACCGCCTCGTCCCCGGGGATTGAGCCGCCCGCGGCGGGGCAGAAGGGAACCACGCAGACGACGCAGCCGAGTCCGCGGAGGCACACGATGGGACAGCAGGTCGACGGACCGGACCGGGCGCACCGCCGGCCGGACGGGGTGAGTGACGCCACGGTCGAGGCGCTGGGCAAGCTCGGTGAGGCGCTGGAGTGCGTCGAGCGGGCCCGCGGCCACCTCTACGAGCTGCACCAGCTCATCGGCCACGCCGATCTGATGCTGGACGAGGCGGTGGAGCGGTTCCGCTCCGCCGGCCACCCGACCATCGCCGAGCGGATCGACCGGGACCTGCTCGGCCGCAACGTGATCGCGGGTCGGTGGACGTTCCAGATCGTCGAGGACTTCGACGACGGCTACCACGCGCTCTTCCGGGAGGTGGACCGGCAGGCCCGGGACGAACTGGTGGGCGGCCGGCGGCACCTCTACGAGGCGGAGATGAAGGAGCGACGCCGCAGCCGGGGGCGGCCGGGGCACGAGGCGCGCCCGGCCGAACGGTGATCAGTCGAAGGAGCGGGCCTGCGCCGGGCGGCGGCGCCGGGCGCCGTCGTCGGCGATGATCACGGTCGCGACCATCAAGGCGACCACCACGCTGAACAGCCAGGAGCTGTCGTCGCTGAACTTCGCCGCCACGGGAGCCTGGACGGCGGCGAGCAGGAAGCCCAGCCAGGCGAGGCGGCGCTGACGATTGGAGAGGAAAGCGGAGCCCTGATCCATTCCGAAATTCTTACGCGCCGGACCCGGAGTGCTGCCAGCCGTTCGGCCGATTCTGGATGCGCTGTCCGTTTTCCCGGCCGTCCGTACGATAATTCTTGTCGCTTCGGTCGATGCGCGTTCCCGGTTCCGGGCACTCGACGGTGCCCGGAACCGGGGTGCTCAGATGCTGTCCGGTCCGGTCCGGCCGGTGGTGGACGGCCGGTACGCCCGATCCGCGTCGGTCATCTCCCGGCGCTCGGCCTCCGCGCCGGCGCCCCGGTCCACCGCCTCCGGACCGTGGCCGAACGCGGCCTCCTCACCGGCGTCGTTCCCGGTGGCGTCGTCGGCCTGGCCGTCCAGCGTCGACCGGGCGATCGCCTGGTCCAGCTCGTGCAGGGGAGTGCGGTCCTCGTCGCGCCACTGGCGGTCGTTGTCGGTCATTCCCCTGCGGTACCCGGGCCGGATGATCGCAAACGGTCCACGGGCACGGCGATGGCCGCCGGCGGAGCCGGCGGCCATCGGGGTTCGTGCGGGGGAGACGCTCAGGGGGTGGGGCGGTCGACCGCGCCGCGCCAGGCGCCGGTCTCCTGACCGCGCCGCTCGATGAACTGCTTGAACCGCGCCAGGTCGCCCTTGGCCCGGCGGTCCACCACGCCCAGCTTGTCGCCGGCCTGCTCGACCACGCCGTGCGGCTCGAACTCCATCTGCAACGTGACCCGGGTGTGCCCCTCGTCGAGGCGGTGGAAGGTCACCACACCGGCCTGCTGGGTGCCGCCGGTGGACCGCCACGCCACCCGCTCGTCCGGGAGCTGCTCGGTGATCTCGGCGTCGAACTCACGCTTCACGCCGGCGATCTCCACGGTCCAGTGCGTCATCGTGTCGGAGAGCTGCCGGACCTCCTGCACGCCCTCCATGAAGTGCGGGAACTCCTCGAACTGGGTCCACTGGTCGTACGCGGTCCGGATCGGGACGTCCACATCCACGTGTTCCATTACGCCGCTCATGTCGGGGTTCCTCCTGTTCCGCCGGTGTGCTGTCGCGAACCGTGGGCCGGTCCGCTCACCAGCGCGTCGTCTCGTTCCTGTGCCCGAGTGCGGCCCACACCTCGGAAACCGTCTGGTAACGCGTGTCGTCCGGCAGGCCCTCCAGGGCGGCGACGATGTCCGCCGGCGCCTCGTTCTCCCGGGCGTTGGCCACCAGCGTGTCGCGGTCGCCGGGCAGCGCCGCCATGCCGATGAACCGACCGAGCCGGCTGCGCGCCTCCACGTCCGTGGAACTCATCCCCTGCGGGGAGCCGGTGCGCAGGTCGCCGGCCGGCGCCGTGGTGGCCTCCGGCTGGTCCTCGCCGGACGGCTCGGCCTGGCGGAACTCGTCGACCCGGGCACCACCCGTGCCCGGACCCTGGACCAGGCCGCTGACCTCGCTGCTCATCTGGTCGTCGACCCTGGGCGAGTGCTTGCTGCTGCCACGTTCCATGCCCTCAGTGATGCCCCGGGGGACCGCCGGTAAACCGGAGCCGGTCCGGCGGGCCGGTCATCCGGCCCGCAACCGGGCGTGCGGTGTCAGGAGTCGGCCGGCGCGCGGGGCGGCAGCACCGGCTCCGTCGGGTCCTCGACGCCGGCCTGTATCGCCCGGCCCCGCTGCAACTCCGCGTTTACCTGCACACCGAGCATCAGCGCGCAGTTCGACAGGTAGAGCCAGACCAGGAACGCGATCACCGCGCCGAGACTGCCGTAGGTGACGTCGTACGAGCCGAAGTTCGCCACGTAGAGGCCGAAACCGAAGGACGCCAGCACCCAGGCCAGCAGCGCCAGCCCGCCGCCCGGGGTGAGCCAGCGGAAGCGCGGCTGCCGCACGTTCGGCGCGATCCAGAACAGCAGCGACAGCAACGTCATCGCGACCAGCGCGAGCAGCGGCCACTTCGTCACCGACCAGGTGGTCCGGGCCAGGCCGCCGGCGTGCAGCCGGTCGCCCACCGCGTCGGTGACCGGGCCGCTGACGATCAGCCCGGTGGCCACCACCGCCAGCAGCAGCATGGTCACCGCCGCCATGCCGATCTGGAGCGGGCGGAGCCGGTAGAACGGCCGGCCCTCCTGGACCCCGTAGATCGCGTTGGAGGCCCGGGTGAACGCGCCGATGAAGCCGGACGCGGACCAGAGCGCGCCGAGCAGACCGAAGCTCAGCAGCGCCTTCGCCGGGCCCTGCTGCTCGACCACGGTGCGCACCACGCCGACGAACGCGTCGTTGCCGACGACCGAGCCGGCACCGATCTCCCGGGCCAGGTCGATCACGGTGTCCACCGTGCGCGGGCCGTCGGAGACCAGCCCGACCAGGGCCACCACCACGATCGTGGACGGAAAGAGCGCCAGCACCCCGTAGTAGGTGAGCGCGGCGGCCCAGTCGGCGCAGTTGTCCTTGACGAAGCCCTGGCCGCTGCGCATCAGCACGCCCCGCCAGGTGCGCCAGTCGAGCTGGCGCATCCGGCGGGGGAAGCGGGCGCGGGCCGCGCCGTCGACAGTGGGTGGTGTCGTCGCCGTCATGACCGCCTCCTCCACGCGCCGGGTGCGCCACCGGGGCGTGGCCGGGCGGTACCCCACGGTGGAAATCGACAAACCGTGCACCGGTTTGTCCCCCGGACCGGAGGGAACGACACCTGACACCCGATCGAGACGGAGGTGGACGAGATGCCCGGGCGCGAGGTGTTGCCCAGCACGTTGAGACGGTCCCCGGCCAAGGCGCAGCGGACCTGGGAGAAGACGCACGACTCGGCGGTCGAGACGTACGGCGAGGGGGAACGCGCGCACCGCGTCGCCTTCGCCGCGGTCAAACACGAGTACGAGAAGGTGGGCGACCACTGGGAGGCCAAGGGCCGCAAGGGGCCGAGCGACAAGCAGGCCGCCGGCGGCGGCCCGGCCCGGCGCGCGCCCACGGCCGGCGGGGTGGACGCCAACGCCACCAAGGACCACCTCATGTCGGTGGCGAAGAAGCTCGACGTGCGGGGCCGCTCCCGGATGACCAAGCCGGAGCTGGTGAAGGCGATCGAGAAGGCGAACAACACCGCCACCCGTAAGGCCCGCGGCGGTCGCTGACCCGCCAGGGGTACGACGAGGGAGCCCGGGACCGCGCGGTCCCGGGCCCGTCGTGCGGGTGCTCACCAGTGGCCGCCGCCCGGCGCCTCCAGGTGGACCACCTTCACGGTGCTGAACTCGTCGAGCAGCTCCGGGCCGTACCCGAAGCCCTGGCCGCTGCCCCGGCGCGGCTGGGCGGCCCCGCCCGGCGCGCCACCGAACACGGCGTTGACCTTGACGGTGCCCACCGGCAGCTCCCGCCAGGCCCGCTGCGCGTGGCTCATCGAGCCGGTCAGCACGGTGGCCGCCAGCCCGTACGGCGAGTCGGCCGCGCACCGCAGTCCCTCGTCGAACGAGTCGACCACCACCACCGGCGCGACCGGGCCGAACGTCTCCTCGCGCACCAGCGCCATCTCGTGCCGGCAGCCGTCCACCACCGTGGCCGGGTAGAACGCGCCCGGCCCGTCCGGCGCCGCGCCCCCGGTGCGGATCCGGGCGCCCTGCGCCACCGCGGCGGTGACCTGCCCGTGTACGTGGTCCCGGTGCCGCCGGTCGACGAGCGGGCCGAGCCGGGTCCCCGGGTCGCGGCCGGGGCCCACGACGAGCGCCTCGGCGCGGGCCACCAACGCGTCGACGAACTCCGCCGCGACGTCGCGGTGCACGTAGACGCGTTCCACCGCGACGCAGATCTGCCCGGCGTTGGCGAAGCAGCCCAGCGCCGCCTGCTCGGCCGCCCAGACCGGGTCGACGTCGGCGTCCACCAGCAGCGGGTCGCTGCCGCCGTTCTCCAGCAGCACCTTGGCGCCGGTCCGCGCGCCCGCGGCGGCGATCGCCCGGCCGGCGGCGGTCGAGCCCACGTGGGCCACCACGTCCAGCTCCTGCCCGGCCAGCGTCGCGCCCACCTCGCCGCCGCCGGTCAGCAACGACAGCACGCCGGCCGGCAACGCCGAGTCCAGCGCCCGGGCCAGCAGCCAGCCGGTGCCCGGGGTGCGTTCGCTCGGCTTGAACACCACCACGTTGCCGGTCACCAGCGCCGCGCCGAGCAGGCCGCAGGAGACCGCCACCGGATCGTTCCACGGCGTGATCGCGGCGACCACGCCGCGCGGTTCCGGGGCCATGAAGTCCACCGCCGCGTGGCCGCCGTGCAGCGTCCGGCCGCCCCGCAGCGGGGCCAGCTCGGCGTACTGCCGGAGCGTGCCGACGCCCGCCGCCACGCCGCCGCGGGCGTCGTCGAGCGGCTTGCCCATCTCCGCAGTGGTCGCCTCGGCCAGCTCGTCGGCCGCCGCCTCGACCGCGTCCGCGGCCCGGTGCAGCGCGGCGGCCCGCTCGGCCGGGGCGGTCGCCGCCCACTCCGCCGCCGCGCCCCGGGCCGCCTCCACCGCCTTGGCCACCTCGTCCACGCCGGCCACCGGCGCCCGGGTCACCGGCGTCCCGTCGGCCGGGTCGTGGACGACCAGCTCGCCGCCCTCGCCCCCGGCGCCCCACACCCCACCTATGAGCTGCGCAACCGTGTACATGCCCGTGGTTGCCCCGGTCCGGGCCGGACAAACGCGTTTTGCCCGGTCACCGGCCGGGTAGGCGGATCGGATGACTTCCACCGCCGACGCCGTCGTCATCGGGGCCGGGCACAACGGGTTGGTGGCGGCCAACCTCCTGGCCGACGCGGGCTGGGACGTGCTGGTCCTGGAGGCCACCGAGGCGCCCGGCGGCGCGGTGCGTTCCGCGCACGTGACCGCCCCGGGCTACCTCAGCGACCTGTACAGCTCCTTCTACCCGCTCGGCTTCGCCTCCCCGGTGCTGCGCGGGCTGGACCTGGACCGCCACGGCCTGTCCTGGACCAACGCGCCCGACGTGCTGGCGCACCTGCTCCCCGACGGGCGGGCCGCGGTGGTCAACCGCGACCTGGACACCACCGCCGCGTCGCTGGAGGCGTTCGCCCCCGGCGACGGGGAGCGCTGGCGGCACGCGTACACCGACTGGCTCCAGGTGGCGGAGCCGATGCTGGACGCCATCACCAGCCCGTTCCCACCGGTCCGCGGCGGGGTGGGCCTGCTGCGCCGGCTGCGGGTCGCCGGGGCGCTGCGGCTGGCCCGCCGGCTCGTGCTGCCGGTGCGCAAGCTCGGCGCGGAACTCTTCCAGGGCGAGGGCGGGCCGGCGCTGCTGGCCGGCTGCGCGCTGCACACCGACCTGTCCCCGGAGGAGGCCGGCTCCGGCGTGTACGGCTGGCTGCTCGCCATGCTCGGCCAGCAGGTCGGCTGGCCGGTGCCGGTGGGCGGCGCGCAGCGGATCACCGACGCGCTGGTGGCCCGGCTGGTGGCGCGCGGCGGCCGGATCGAGTACGACGCCCGGGTCGAGCGGGTGCTCACCGCCCGGGGCCGCGCCATGGGGGCGCGGACCGCGGACGGGGCGGACTGGCGGGCGCGCCGCGCCGTGCTCGCCGACGTCCCCGCCCCGGCGCTCTACCTGGACCTGGTCGGCGCGGCGGCGCTGCCGCCCCGGCTGGTCGAGGACCTGGCGCACTTCAAGTGGGACGGCTCCACGCTCAAGGTCGACTGGGCGCTGTCGGCACCGGTGCCGTGGCGGAACCGGGACGTCGCCGGCGCCGGCACCGTGCACCTCGGCGCGGACCTGGACGGCCTCACCACGTACGCCGCGGCACTGGCCCGGGGCGAGGTCCCGACGGATCCGTTCCTGCTGGTCGGGCAGATGACGGTGGCCGACCCGAGCCACTCGCCGCCGGGCACCGAGTCGCTGTGGTCCTACACCCACCTCCCGTTCCGCCGGAACTGGCGGGCCGAGGAGATCGCCGGGCACGTGGAGCGGATGGAGGAGGTGCTGGAGGCCGCCGCGCCGGGCTTCCGCGCGTCCGTCGTCGGGCGGCACGTGGCCGGTCCGGCCGATCTGGAGGCGGCCGAGCCGAGCCTGGTGGGCGGCGCGTTGGGCGGCGGCACCGCGGCCGCGTACCAGCAGCTCTTCCTGCGACCGATCCCGGGACTCGGCCGGGCGGACACCCCGGTGGACCGGCTCTACCTGGCCAGTGCCTCGGCCCACCCGGGCGGCGGGGTGCACGGTGCGCCGGGCGCGAACGCCGCCCGCGCCGCGCTGGCCCGCGACCGCGCGTTCACCGGCCAGGTGTACGCCCGAACGATCGCCGCCGCCCACCGCACCCTCTACCCCTGACGCCCCGCGCCCCCCACCCCGCCCCTGTAGCGCGCAGATTCACGGAACGAGTGCCCATCGCGGTCCGGATAGGCACTCTTTCCGTGAATCTGCCGGGAGAAGAGGGAGGGGGGAGGGGTCAGGAGCCGATGTCGCGGTGACGGGTGCGCAGCTTGAAGGGCATCAGCGCGCTCTCGATCTTGGTGGCCGTGGTCATCTTCGAGTCGCCCTCGCGACGCTCCTCGAAGCGGATCGGCACCTCCAGGATGGTGTGACCCAGCTTCGTGGCGAGGTAGTGCATCTCCACCTGGAAGCTGTAACCGTTGGACTGCACCCGGTCCAGCCCGATGGCGCGCAACGCGTCGGCCCGCCAGATCTTGAAGCCGGCGGTCAGGTCGCGGATCCGCACCCGCAGCAGCGTGTGCACGTAGAGGTTGGCCCAGCCGCTGAGGGCGCGGCGGTAGAGCGGCCAGTTCTCGTCCAGCTCACCACCGGGCACGTAGCGGGAGCCGATGACCACGGACGCCTGGGTGGAGAGCAGCGCGCCGAGCATGCCGGGCAGCGCCTCCGGCGGGTGCGACATGTCCGCGTCCATCTGGGCGACGTACTCCGCGCCGTCGTCGATCGCGCGGCCGATGCCGTCCACGTACGCCCGGCCGAGGCCCTCCTTGCCGGGGCGGTGCACCACCAGCACCCGGTCCGGGTGCTCGATGGCCAGCTTGTCGGCGACCTCGCCGGTGCCGTCGGGGGAGTTGTCGTCCGCGACGAGCACCTTCAACCCGGGCAGCGGCAGCGCGAGGAGGCGCTCGACCAGCACCGGGAGGTTGCCCGCCTCGTTGTAGGTCGGAACGACGACGGTCAGGCGCGCGTCCGCCCACGGGGAGGGCAAGTGCACGGGTTCGATCATCACGGACTTCCTCGGTCGGCCGACAGGTTCACCTCAGAGGGTAGCCAGTCCGCTTTCCGGCGTCCGCACAGACGCCCCGCGATCGACCGCTCACCGCTCCGACTTCTGCCGCGTCGCGATGTCGGAGAGCCGGGCCAGCGTCTCCCGGTTCCGTAGATGCAGCACAAGGTCGTTCAGCTTGGTCCGGACCCACCGCAGCGGTCCGGCCGCGAAGTCCTCGCCGAGGATGACCCGGGTCCGGCCGTCGTCCAACGGCTCCAGGACGAACGCCACGACCGCCTCGCCGGCCGGCCAGAGCCCGGCGCGCAGCACCAGCCGGTGCGGCGCCTGACACTCCAGCACGGTGGACTTGTCCTGGAGGGAGAACGGCCACGGGCCGGCCCGGTGGTGCAACCGGCTGCCCACCCGGGGCCAGGTGTCGTCCACGTCCCGCACGTGGGCGGTGCCCACCACCCAGTCGCTGTACGTCCAGCCGTCGGCCAGCACCTCGAAGACCCGGTCCGGGGACGCATCGATCACTTTTTCCACAACCGCCACGAGTGTCCGGTACCCCGGGCCGGCCGTCGCTAACGGCAGCCGGGTTAGCTTCTCGGAGGCGGCGGGTAACCGGGGCTGACGTTTACTCCTCGGGGGGTCGGGAACCCGCCGCCCGTGCGACGGGACCACGAGCGGGATCAGTGCAGGTCAGCCCGGGTTTACCCGGGTGCTGACCGGCTCCCGTCCGGCCTGTACGAGGCGGTGCTGCTGGACCGCGACGGCACGCTGGTGGAGGACGTGCCGTACAACGGTGACCCGGAGAAGGTCCGGCCGGTGCCGGGCGCCCGGGAGGCGCTGGACCGGCTGCGCACGGCCGGCCTGCGGCTGGCCGTGGTCACCAACCAGTCCGGCCTGGCCCGGGGCTGTTTCACGGCGCACGACTTGCACCGGGTCAACGCCCGGGTCGAGGAGCTGCTCGGCCCGTTCGACAGCTGGCAGATCTGCCCGCACGCGGAGCCGGACCGGTGCGGCTGCCGCAAGCCGGCGCCGGGGCTGGTGCACGCCGCCGCGCGTGCGCTCGGCACCACGGCGAGCCGGTGCGTGCTGATCGGGGACATCGGCGCCGACATGGCCGCCGCCGCGGCGGCCGGCGCCGCCGGCGTCCTGGTGCCGACGCCCGCCACCCGGGCCGCCGAGGTGGCCGCCGCGCCCACCGTCGCCGCCGACCTGCCGGACGCGGTGGACACCGTGCTGACCCGGATGCGGCTGGTGGCCGCGCCGGCGCCCGAGGTTCGGCGTCGCGCCGGCACCGTGCTGGTGGTCCGCAGCGACGCGGCCGGGGACGTGCTGGTCACCGGTCCCGGCATCCGGGCGGTCGCGGCCGGCGCCCGCCGGGTGGTGCTGCTCTGCGGCCCCCGCGGTCGGGCCGCCGCCGAGCTCCTGCCCGGCGTCGACGAGATCGTCGAATGGCCGTTGCCCTGGATCGACGCCCCCGCCCCACCGGTCGACCCCACCGCCATCCGCGCGCTCACCGACCGGCTCGCCGCCGTGCGCGCCGACGAGGCGGTCGTCTTCACCAGCTTCCACCAGTCCCCGCTGCCCCTGGCCCTGCTGCTGCGCCTGGCCGGCGTGCCCCGGATCAGCGCCGTCAGCGACGACTACCCCGGCGCCCTGCTCGACGTGCGCCACCGCGTCCCGGTCGGCGTGCCCGAACCCGAACGCGCGCTCTCCCTCGCCGCCGCGGCCGGCTACCCGCTGCCCGAGGATGACGAACCCGCGCTGCGCCTGCGCACGGACCGGTTGCCGCCCGTCCCGGCGGCGGCCGGAGCGCCCGGCTACGTGGTGCTGCACCCGGGCTCCTCGGTGGAGACCCGGGCCTGCCCGGTCGAGCTGGCCACCCGGGTGGTCCGGGTGCTCGGCGCCGCCGGCCACCGGGTGGTGGTCACCGGCGGGCCGGACGAGCGGGAGCTGACCGCGCGGGTGGCCGCCGCCGGCGGCGTCGACCTGGGTGGTCGGACCGGGCTGGCCGGGCTGGCCGCCGTGATCGCCCGGGCCGCCGCGCTGGTGGTGGGCAACACCGGTCCGGCGCACCTGGCCGCCGCGCTGGGCGTGCCGGTGGTCAGCCTGTTCGCCCCCACCGTCCCGTTCGGCCAGTGGGGACCGTACCGGGTTCCGACCGTCCGCCTCGGCGACGCGGGCGCGGCCTGCCGGGACACCCGCGCCACCACCTGCCCGGTCCCCGGCCACCCCTGCCTCTCCGCGGTCGAGCCGGGCCGGGTGCTGGAGGCGCTGCGGCTGCTCGGGGTGGCCGGATGAACATCCTGCTGTGGCACGTGCACGGGTCCTGGACCACCTCGTTCGTGCACGGCAAGCACCGCTACCTCATCCCGGTCAACCCGGCACGCGACGCCTACGGACTCGGCCGGGCGCGCACCTACCCCTGGCCCGACAGCGCGGTCGAGGTCACCGCGGAGCAGCTCCGCACCACCGACGTCGACGTGGTCGTCCTGCAACGCCCCGAGGAACTCGACCTGGCCGCCCGGTGGCTCGGCCGCCGGCCCGGCCGCGACCTGCCGGCCGTCTACGTCGAACACAACACCCCCAAGGGGGACGTGCCGAACACCCGCCACCCGATGGCCGACCGCGACGACCTGCTGCTCACCCACGTCACCGGATTCAACGAACTGTTCTGGGACAACGGCGCCACCCGCACCACCGTGGTGGAACACGGCGTCGTCGCACCCGCCGTCGAATGGACCGGCGAACTCGACCGCCTCGCCGTGGTGATCAACGAACCGGTACGCCGCTGGCGGGTCACCGGCACCGACCTGCTCGCCCGGTTCGCCGCGGTCGCCCCGCTGGACGTCTACGGTATGCGGGTGGCCGGGCTCGCCGCCCACCTCGGGCTGCCCGAGGACCGCCTGACCAGCCACGACGACGTGCCGCAGCACGCCATGCACGCCGAGCTGGCCAAGCGTCGCGCCTACCTGCACCTGTGCCGCTGGACCTCGCTCGGCCTCAGCCTGATCGAGGCCATGACCATCGGCATGCCGGTGGTCGCGCTGGCCACCACCGAGGCCGTCGAGGCGGTACCGCCGGACGCCGGAGTGCTCTCCACCCGGGTCGACGTGCTGCTCGACGCCGCCCGGGGCCTGCTGGACGACCCGGCGGCGGCCCGCCGGGCGGGAGCCACGGCCCGGGCCGCCGCCCGCGACCGCTACGGCCTGGAGCGTTTCCTCGCCGACTGGGACCGGCTGCTGGAGGAGGAAGTATGCGCATCGCGATGATCTCCGAACACGCCAGCCCGCTCGCCGTCCTCGGCGGGGAGGACGCCGGCGGCCAGAACACGCACGTCGCCGAACTCTCCGCCGCGCTGGCGGCAGCCGGACACGACGTCCGCGTGCACACCCGCCGCGACGCGGTGGACCTGCCGGTGACCGTGGCCGCCCCGGACGGGTACGAGGTGGTGCACGTGCCCGCCGGCCCGGCCGAGCCGGTGGCCAAGGACGACCTGCTGCCGTACATGCCGGCGTTCTCCGACTGGCTGACGGACCGGTGGCGCACCGAGGACTGGCAGCCCGAGGTGGTGCACGCGCACTTCTGGATGAGCGGGCTGGCCGGGCTCGCGGCGGCCCGGCGCACCGGCGTGCCGATCGTGCAGACGTACCACGCGCTCGGCACCGTCAAACGCCGCCACCAGGGCGCCCAGGACACCAGCCCGCCGGGCCGCGTCGACCACGAACGGGAGTTGGGCCGCGCGGTGGACCGGGTGGTCGCCCAGTGCCAGGACGAGGTCGCCGAACTGGTGCGGCTCGGGGTGCCGCGGTCCCGGATGACCGTCGTCCCGTCGGGGGTGAACCTGTCCACCTTCGACCCGCTGGGCCCGGTCGCCGACGCCGACGGCGGCCGGGCCCGCATCCTCACCGTCGGACGGCTGGTCGAGCGCAAGGGCTTCCAGGACGTCATCCGCGCCACCGCGCTGGTGCCGGACGCCGAGTGCGTGGTGGTCGGCGGGCCGCCCGCCGGGCTGCTGGAGACCGACCCGTACGCGATGCGGTTGCGGGCGCTGGCCCGGTCGCTCGGCATCGCCGACCGGGTACGTCTGGTCGGCGCCGTGCCGCGGGAGGAGATGGGCCGCTGGTACCGGTCCGCCGACGTGCTGGTGGCCGCCCCCTGGTACGAGCCGTTCGGGCTCACCCCGCTGGAGGCGATGGCCTGCGGCGTACCGGTGATCGGCACCGCGGTCGGCGGGCTGATCGACACGGTGGTGCCCGGCCGCACCGGCGACCTGGTGCCGGCCCGCGACCCGGCGGCGCTCGGCGCGGCGATCCGCGGCCTGCTGGGGGACCGGATCCGCCGCTTCGCCTACGCCACGGCGGCGCTGGAACGGGCCCGGACCCGCTACTCGTGGGCCACCGCGGCCGAGCGCCTCGGCGCGCTGTACGGCGAGGTGGCCGGCGTGCGTCGACCCACCCGGGTGGTCGCCTGATGACGGCCGCCCCGACGGCCGGCGCGACGGTGCTGGCGGACCACCTGACCCGGCTGGCCGGCGCGTTGCCGCCGCTGCGCGAGGCGGAACACCTGCTCGCCCGCTGGGGCGGGGAGCTGGCGCACCGCCTCGCCGCGGGCGGCCGGTTGCTGGTGGCCGGCAACGGCGGCAGCGCCGCCGAGGCCCAACACCTCACCGCCGAACTCGTCGGCAAGCTCCGCCACGACCGTCAGCCCCTGTCCGCGATCGCCCTGCACGCCGAGACCAGCGCCCTCACCGCCATCGCCAACGACTACGGCTACGACGAAGCCTTCGCCCGCCAGGTCCGCGCCCACGGCCGACCCGACGACCACCTCCTCCTGCTCTCCACCAGCGGCACCAGCACCAACCTCCTGACCGCCGCCCACGCCGCCCACGACACCGGCCTGCGCTGCTGGGCCTTCACCGGACCCGCCCCCAACCCCCTCGCCGACCTCTGCCACGAGCGGCTGGCGGTCGACTCACCGGACGCCCAGGTGGTGCAGGAACTGCACCTGGTGGCCGTGCACGTGCTCTGCGAGTACGTCGACCGGGCGTTGCCGGCGGCGCTGGCCGCCCGGACCCCGGCCGGTCCGGTGCGCACCGGCGTCGAGGTGGTGCTCGGCGACCCGGCTCCGGAGGTGCAGGCCCGATGAGGAGGTCGAGCATGGCGGGACCCGTGGTGGTGCTCGGTGACACGCTGCTGGACCGGGACGTCGAGGGGGCGGTGAACCGGCTCTGCCCGGACTCCCCGGTGCCGGTGCTCGACGAGACCGCGTCCGTCGACCGCCCCGGCGGGGCCGGCCTGGCCGCCGTGTTCGCGGCCGCGCTGGGCGCCGAGGTCGCGCTGGTCACCGCCGTCGCCGACGACGCCGGCGGGGCCCGGCTGGGCACCCTGCTCGCCGCCGCCGGGGTGCAGCTCTACGCGCTTCCGCTGGCCGGGGCCACGCCGGAGAAGGTCCGGCTGCGGGCGCGCGGGCGGGTGCTGCTGCGCCACGACCGGGGCGGGTCGGCCGGGGTGCCGGGGGAGCCGGGCGAGGCCGTGCGGCGGCTGCTCGCCGGCGCGTCCGCGGTGCTGGTCAGCGACTACGGCCGGGGCGTCGCCGGGCAGCCCGCGTTGCGGGCCGCGCTGGCCGCCACCCGGGCGCCGGTGGTGTGGGACCCGCACCCGCGCGGCCCGGCGGCCGTGCCCGGGGTGCACCTGGCCACCCCGAACGAGCCGGAGGCCCGGGACCTGGCCAAGACGCCGCCGGGCGGGTCACGGCTGGCGAACGCGTCCCGGAGCGCGCAGGCGTTGCGCCGGCGTTGGCAGGCCGGCGCGGTCGCGGTCACGTTGGGCGGGGACGGCGCGTTGCTCTGCCACGCCGGCTCCACCCCGCTGGTGGTTCCGGCGCCGCCCGCCGAGGGGGACACCTGCGGCGCGGGGGACCGGTTCGCCGCCGCGGCCACGCTGGCGCTGGCCCGGGGGGCGCTGGTGTCCGAGGCGGTGCAGGAGGCGGTCGCCGAGGCGTCCGCGTACGTGGCCGGCGGGGGCGTGACCACGGCGTTGCCGGCGCCGGTCCGGGCGGTCGCCCCGACGGCGGTCGCCGCCGGCGGGGACCGGATCGGCGCGGTCGCCGCCGGCGAGGTGCTGGCCCGGGTACGCGCCGCCGGCGGCACCGTGGTGGCCACCGGCGGCTGCTTCGACCTGCTGCACGCCGGGCACGTGGCGACGCTCCAGGCGGCCCGGCAGCTCGGCGACTGCCTGGTGGTCTGCCTCAACTCCGACGCGAGCGTGGCCGGGCTCAAGGGGCCGGAGCGCCCGGTGGTGCCGCAGGGCGACCGCAGCCGGCTGCTCGCGGCGCTCGGCTGCGTCGACGCGGTGCTGGTCTTCGACGAGCCGACCCCGCACGCGGCGCTGTCCTGGGTGCGTCCGGACATCTGGGTCAAGGGCGGTGACTACGCCAGCGGCGGGGGCGCGGAGACGCTGCCGGAGTCGGCGATCCTGGCCCGCTGGGGCGGCCACACGGTGGTGGTGCCGTACCTGGCCGGGCGGTCCACCACCGACATGATCGCCGCGGCCCGCGCCGGCCGCGGCAGCACCGGCTGGCCGGCCGGCCCGGTCGCGGAGACCGGTCCGGAGCCGGTCGTCCGGTCCACGGCGAAGGGAGCACGATGAACGCGCCTCGCAACCGGCCCGGTGCCGGGCCGACCGTGCTGGTCACCGGCGGGTCCAGTGGCCTCGGCGCGGCGGTGGTCGCGGCCGTGGCCGGCGCCGGCGGCCGGCCGCTCGTGCTGGACCGGCAGCGCCCCGCCGACGGGGTGCCGTGGGTCGAGTGCGACCTGGCCGACACCCGGGCCGCCGAGGCCGCCACCCGGGACCTCGCGGAACGCTCCGGCGGCCTGGACGCCGTGGTCACCGCCGCCGGCCTGGACGTGCCCGGGAAGCTGGCCGACGTGCCGGCGGAGACCTGGGAACGGATCGTCACGGTGGATCTGCTCGCCACCGCTGCGGTGATCCGGGCCGCGCTGCCCTTCCTGGAGGAGTCCCGGGGCACCATCGTCACGGTCGCCTCCACGCTCGGCGTCAAGGCGGTCGGCGACGCGACCGCGTACTGCGCGGCGAAGTTCGGGGTGGTCGGGTTCACCCGGGCGCTCGCCGCCGAACTGGCCGGCGCGGTCGGGGTGACGCTGCTGATCCCCGGCGGCATGCGCACCGCGTTCTTCGACGAGCGCGACGAGCAGTACCGGCCCGGGCCGGACGCCGTGCTCAACGAGCCGGCCGACACCGCCGCCGCGGTGCTGTTCGCGCTCTCCCAGCCCGCCGGCTGCGCGGTCCGCGAACTGGTGGTCTGCGCCGAGCGGGAGTCGTCGTACCCGTGATCCTGGTGCTGCGCGCGCTCGGGGTCGGTGACCTGGCCACCGCGGTCCCGGCGCTGCGCGGCCTGCGCGCCGGGCTGCCCGGCCGGGAGGTGGTGCTGGCGGCCCCGGCCTGGTTGGCGCCGCTGGCGGCGCTGACCGGGGCGGTGGACCGGGTGCTGCCCACCACGGGACCGGACCGGATCCGGTGGACCGGGCCGCCGCCCGAGGTGGCGGTGAACCTGCACGGTCGGGGACCGGAGTCGCACCGGGCACTGGCCGCCGTCCGGCCGGGCCGGCTGCTCGCCTTCCGGAACCCGCCGGCCGGCCACCTCGACGGCCCGGCCTGGGACGCCGACGAGCACGAGGTGCGTCGCTGGTGCCGGCTGCTGCACGCGTACGGCCTGCCGGCGGACGCCGGGGACCTGGCGCTGCGGCGGCCGGCCGCGGTCGGCGTACCGGCCGGGGTGACGGTGCTGCACCCGGGCAGCAAGGTCCCGGCGAAGCGCTGGCCGGCGGACCGCTTCGCGGGGCTGGCGCGGGCGCTGACCACGGCCGGCCACCGGGTGGTGCTCACCGGTTCGGCCGACGAGCGGGCGCTGGCCGCCCGGGTGGCCCGTGACGCCGGCCTGCCGCCGACGGCGGTGCTGGCCGGGCGGACCGGCCTGACCGAGCTGGCCGCGCTGGTGGCCGCCGCCCGCGTGGTGGTGAGCGGCGACACCGGCGTGGCGCACCTCGCCACCGGATACCGCACCGCCTCGGTGGTGCTGTTCGGCCCGGTGCCGGCGGCCCGCTGGGGTCCACCGCCGGACCGCCGCCGGCACCTGGTGCTCGGTCGCGTCGAGGCCGCCGGATCCGACCCGGATTCGACCGGTTCCGGCGGGGTAGGAACGCATCCGACATTGGATGCCATCGGGATCGACGAGGTGGTGGCGGCGGTGGCCGAGGTGGAACGGGTCTCCGGTGCGGTTGCGGCGTAGCGACCCGGGCCGGCCGGGGTACGCCCGGCGGCGGCGCGGCAAGGGCTGGCTCTTCCTGGACGTGAAGGGCGAACCGGTGCGCGACGCCGACGTGCTGGCCCGCCTGCGCGAGCTGGTGGTCCCGCCCGCCTGGCGGGACGTGTGGCTCTCGCCGCACCCGAACGGGCACATCCAGGCCACCGGCATCGACGCGGCCGGCCGCAAGCAGTACCTCTACCACCCGCAGTGGCGGCGCAAGCGGGACGAGGCGAAGTTCGACCACGTGCTGGAGGTGGCCCACCGGCTGCCGGCGCTGCGGGACCGGGTCGCGCACGACCTGGCGCTGCGTGGGCTTCGGCGGGAGCGGGTGCTGGCCACCGTGGCCCGGCTGCTCGACATGGGCGCGTTCCGGGTGGGCAGCGACCAGTACGCGACCGGCGACGACCCCACGTTCGGCGTGGCGACGCTGCGACCGGAGCACGCCCGCTCCCGTGGCGGGTGCGTGGTGTTCGAGTTCCCGGCCAAGGGCGGCATCGACCAGGTCCGCCGCGTCGAGGACGCGGAGCTCTGCCAGGTGCTGCTCAACCTGCGCCGGCGGCGTCGCGCCCAGGAGCGGCTGTTCGGCTACTGGGACGGTCGCGCGTGGCGCGATGTGCGCAGCGACGAGGTGAACGACTACCTGCGCGACGCGAGCGGTGGGGAGATGACCGCGAAGGACTTCCGCACCTGGCACGCTACCGTGCTGGCCGCCGCCGAGCTGGCCTCGGTGGGCCCGCAGCGGTCCGTCACCGCGCGCCGCCGGGCGGTGACGGAGGTGATGCGCTCGGTCGCCGAGCTGCTCGGCAACACGCCGACGGTGGCCCGCACGTCGTACGTGGACCCGCGCGTGGTCGACCTGTACCACGACGGGGTGCTGGCGCCGGTACAGCCGGAGATGCCGCGCGAGGCGGTGGAGAAGTCGGTGCTGGCGCTGCTGGAGGAGGAGGCGGCCGACTGATCCCCCGACCGGCCCCGTCGGTCCTGGGGGGAAAACGACGGGGCCGGAACCCGGGTGCCGTCCGATGCGGCGCGAGGGGTCACCGGGCGGCCGCCCGCGGCTGGACTGCCGCGGGCGCCACGCCACGGCCCCCCGTTACCAGCGGGTCGTCACCGTCGCCGGTGCCGGCCCGGGTTCATTGTGTCCGGGTCGAGTTGACTTCGGATGCCGTGCTGTTGACGATCCGTGCCTGTTCGAGGTGACGCGTCCGGAACGCCTGCGGTGTCTCCGCCTGGGTGGCCCGGAAGGCGCGGCTGAAGTGGGCCTTGTCCCGGAACCCCCAGCGGCCGGCGATGACCTGGATCGACCGGTCGGCCAGCGCCGGGTCGGCGAGGTCGCGCCGGCACCGGGCCAGCCGCTCGTCCCGGATGTACGCCGCGACGGTGGTCTCCTCGTCCTCGAAGATCCGGTGCAGGGACCGCACCGACAGGTGGTGGGCGTCGGCGATCGTGCCGGGGCCCAGCGTCACGTCGCCGAGGTGCTGCCGGACGTACGCGTGCACCTGGGCGAGCAGCGCGCGGCGCCGGACCTCGGTCGGCACCGCCTCCTCGGAGACCAGGTGGCGACCGAGCAGCGTGGCGGTCAGGTCGAGCGCGACGCCGCCCAGCCGGTCCGCGTCGACCGCGTGGTACTGGTCCGGATGGCTGGTGATCCGGATGAGGTAGTCGGCCAGCAGGGCGCCGATCCCCTCGGCGCCGGACATCCGGCTGGCGAACAGCGGGGTGAGCCGGCGGTGCGGCAGCGGCAGCGCGTCGTACGGGATGAGCGCCACGATCGACGCGGCGGACCGGTCGTCGGCGCCGTCGACGTGGTGGGTGAGTTCCTGGGGCCGGGCACAGTCGTAGAAGGTGAGGTCGCCGGGCGGACAGATGCCCCGCTGCCCGTCCTGGTCGGCGATGCCGGTGCCGTTGAGCGTCAGCGCCAGCAGGTAGCAGTCGGCGTCGGAGCGGCTGATCAGCTTGCGGGTCCGGATCCCGTGCAGTGGCGGGTAGCGGTGCCGGATGAGCTGGATCGGCCCCAGTTCGAGGAACTCGGCCCGCGCCTCGAAGTTGTCGGCGTGCTCGGTGCGGATCCGCATCAGCGTGGGCGTCCGGGCGAGCATCTCCAACCAGAGCCCGAAACGGTCGGCGGCGGGTATCTGCGCCGTGTCGAAGATCTGCGGTTGCATCGGTGTGTCCATGAACGACCCCCGTGGTCTGTCGACATCCCTCCACAAACACGACGCCCCACGGGGCCGAAATGCGGCACCCGTGGGGCGTGACGTCCGTCATTGACGAACGTGGAAGCCTCTGTTAACTCTACGTTCAGTCGTTGAGCACGTGGGAGAGTCGGTCCCGGAACCGGCGCTCGGAGTCGCTCACCACGTCCCCGCCGATGCCCAGGATGCCGCCGGTGGAGGCGGCGCCCACCACCTGCTCGGCGATCTCCACCAGCCAGTGCCGGTACGCTCCGGCCTGCCCCTCGTCCACCTTGCCGGTGAGCAGGGCGGAGGCCTGGCCGGCCCGGGTGAGCACGTCCTCGATCATCGCGGTCGGGTCGTCCGGCGTGATGACCGGCAGCTCCGCGCCGGTCTCCGGGTCGCCGACCCGGGAGACGATCTCGCCGGCCACGGCGGCCACCAGCGGGCTGGCCGACTCCCGGCCGGCGGCGATGGTCTCCAGCCCGGCGGCGTTCTCGGCCATGGTGCGCCGGGTGCCGTCGGACTCGGCGGCCGCCGCCGCGGTGAGCACCGACTGCGGCAACCCCACCAGCAGCCCCCACTCCTCGTCCGAGACGCCGAACCGGGTGTACGCCGGCTGCTCGATCACGATCAGGTTCCTTTCGCCGCGGTCGTCGTTGTCGACGGGCACCGTCGCGGTGCCCGGATCAGGCTAGTCCAGCTCCAGCAGGCCCTGTTCGGACACCACGCGCACGGACAGCGTCTTGTAGCCCACCTCGTCGAAGAGCACCGTCATCCGGCCCTCCTCGTAGCTGAGCACCAGGCCCGACCCCCACTCGGCGTGGCGGACCTGACTGTGCACCGGGAACGGCCCGACCGCGCCGTCGTTGGCCACGCTGGTGCCGGCGTGGCAGTTGTCGCAGTGGCCGCAGACCTCGCTCATCTGCTCACCGAAGTACGCCAGCAGCGCCTGCCCGCGGCAGCCGGTGGTCTCGGCGAACGCGCGCATCATGTCGGTCCGCGACCGGGTCACGGTCTGCTGCCGTTCGGCCTCGGCGCGCGCGGCCCGGCCGGCCTCGGCGGCGTCCGGCGCGTAGCGGGGCACCCCGACGCGTTGCCGGGCGCGGGGCTCGGCGGCGCCGATCTGCTCCAGCAGGGAGAGGTACTGGCCGAGCTTGCGCGGGCCCAGCCCGGTCAGCTCACGCAGTTCCTTGCGGGTGCGGGCCTTGCTCCGCAGCACCGCGGCCAGGTCGGACAGTTCCTTCTCGTCGGGCAGCCCGCCGCTGAAGTAGCGCTGGAGGCCGACGTCCTCGGAGCGCCACAGCAGCAGCACCCGGGACGGGGAGCCGTCCCGGCCGGCGCGGCCGATCTCCTGGAAGTAGCTGTCCGGCGAGTCGGGCAGCGCCATGTGCACCACCCAGGCGATGTTCGGCTTGTCGATGCCCATGCCGAATGCCGAGGTGGCCACCATGATGGGCACCCGGTCGGCGAGGAACGCCTCGTGCAGCTCGTGCCGCGCCGCGGTGGGCATGCCGCCGTGGTAGAACTCGGACGGGAAGCCCGCCTTGGTCAGTCGCTCGGCCAGTTCCTCGGCCGCGCGCCGGGTCGGCACGTAGATGATGCCGGGCCGCTCGTCGTCGCGCAGCAGCGCGACCAGCCGCCGCCAGCGGTAGTCCTCGGTCGGGCAGTGGGCCACCTCGAGGAACAGGTTCGGCCGGTCCAGCCCGGAGACCACCACCTCGGGCTCGCGCAGCCGCAGCCGGGCGATGATGTCGTCGCGCACCGGGGGCGAGGCGGTGGCGGTCAGCGCCACCACCGGCGGCCGGCCGAGCCCGTCGATCAGGTGGCCGAGCGCGAGGTAGTCCGGCCGGAAGTCGTGGCCCCAGGACGAGATGCAGTGCGCCTCGTCGATCGCCACCAGCGCCGGGGACAGCGAGCGGACCTCGGCCAGCCGGTCCGGGTTGCTCAGCGCCTCGGGCGTGATGAACAGGAACTCGGCCCGGCCGGCCCGGACGTCCTCGATCGCCTCGGCCTGCTGCGCGGCGCTCTCGTCCGAGCTGATCCGGACCGCGCGCAGCTCGGGCCGTTGCCGCTCGTTGAGCGCGGCGATCTGGTCCTGCTGGAGCGCGAGCAGCGGGGAGATGACCACGGTCGGGCCGGGGATCAGGCTGGCCGGGATCTGGTAGATCGCCGACTTGCCGGCGCCGGTGGGGAGCACCACCAGGGCGTCGTGGCGCTGCATGACGGCGCGCATGGCGGCCAGCTGGTTGGGCCGCAACGCGGTCCAGCCGAACAGGTTCTTCGCCGCGCGGCGCAGAGTGGTGGCGTGCCTGGTCAGTTTCATCAAGCGCCTCAGCTACCCCCGGACTCCGACCCCGAAACCGGCTGCCCTGATCACCGCAGTCGGGGCAGCACGTCGCGCTGGTAGAGGTCGAACAGGCCCTGCCAGTGCGGGCCGGTGTTGGCCACGTAGACCTCGTCGAACCCGGCCTTGGCGTACCTGTCGATCATCTCCAGGTGGGCGTCGGCGTCCGCGCCGCAGACGAACGCCTCCCGCACCTGCTCCGGACGGACCAGCTCGGCGGCCTGCTCGAAGTGGCGCGGCGAGGGGAGCACCTGGGACAGCTCGCCGGGCACGCCCGCGTTGGGCCAGCGCTCGTACGCGATCCGGGCGCCCTCGTCGGCGGTGTCGGCGTACGCGGCCTTGAAGCCGCCCTGGCACGGCTTGTCGCCGCCGCCGGCGTCGCGGAACCGGCGCACCATCTCGGCGTCGGGCATCATGCTGACGTACCCGTCGCCGATCCGGGCGGCCAGCTCGATCGCCTTCGGCCCGAAACCGGAGACGTAGATCGACGGCGGCGTCTCCGGGCGGGTGTAGATCCGGGCGTGCTCCACGGTGTAGTGCCTGCCGCGGTGGTTGACGAAGTCGCCGCGCCACAGCTCGCGGATCACCTCGACCGCCTCCGCCAGCATCTCCAGCCGCACGTCGGTCTGCGGCCAGGCGTCGCCGAGGATGTGCTCGTTCAGCGCCTCCCCGGTGCCCACTCCGAGCACGAAGCGCCCCTCGTGCAGCACCGCGCTGGTGGCCGCCGCCTGCGCGACGACCGCCGGGTGGATGCGCACGGTGGGGCAGGTGACGGCGGTGGTCACCGACAGCCGGCAGACCTGGCTGAGCGCGCCGATGGTGGACCAGACGAACGGGCTCTGGCCCTGTGCGTCGACCCACGGATGGTAGTGGTCGGAGATCCACAGTGCCTCGAAGCCGGCCTGCTCGGCGCCGCGCGCCTGGGCCAGCAGCTCGGCCGGGGTGTACTCCTCACTGGACAGGAAGTAACCGATCTTCATGCGCCTCACCCTCCGCCGTGTCGGGACACCGACACCCCTACCCCGGCGGCCCCTGTCGAACCGGGTGTCAGCGGCGGAACATCGCGCGGATCGCGATCAGCAGGAAGATCGCGCCCACCACCAGGCCGAGCAGGCGTACGCCGGGGATGTCGGCGGCGCCGGCGGCGTCCGCGAGCGGCAGGGCGGGCATGGACGAACTCTCCCACGGGGCGGGTCGGGACGCCAACAGCTAACAGTAAGGATTGTTGACTATTTAGCTGCGCGGTGTGACCATGTCAGCACCCGTCGATCCCCGGCGGGTCCGTGGGGATACGGGGGTACGACAGCGTGAGCGCGAGGAGTGAGCCGGGTTTGCGAGCCCCGCAGTCGCGAATGAGGGCGGCCCGATGAGCGAGCGGATCGTCGGTGCGACCGGAGACCTGGCGGCGCTCGCCGCCGCCGTCCTGCAACCCGGGTTCGTCGGCACCACCCCGCCGCCCTGGGTCTGCCGTTGGCTCGGCGAGGGGCTCGGCGGGGTGGTCCTGTTCGCCCGCAACGTCGTCGACCACGAGCAGGTCGCGACGCTGACGGCGAACCTGCGGGCGGAGCGGCCGGACGTGATCGTGGCGATCGACGAGGAGGCCGGCGACGTCACCCGGATCGAGTCGGCCCGGGGCAGCTCGCGGCCCGGCAACTTCGCGCTCGGCGCGGTGGACGACGCGACGCTGACCGAGGACGTCGCCCGCGACCTGGGCGCCGAGTTGGCCGCGGTCGGCATCACGCTCGACTACGCCCCGGACGCCGACGTCAACTCCAACCCGGCCAACCCGGTCATCGGGGTGCGCTCGTTCGGCGCCGACCCCGAGCTGGTCGCCCGGCACACCGCCGCCTGGGTGCGCGGCCTCCAGGCCGGCGGCGTCGCCGCCTGCGCCAAGCACTTCCCCGGGCACGGCGACACCCGGGTCGACTCCCACCTCGACCTGCCCCGCATCGGCGGCGACCGGGCCCGGCTGGACGCGGTCGAGCTGGCCCCGTTCCGCGCCGCGGTGGCGGCCGGGGTCCAGGCGGTGATGACCGGCCACCTGCTGGTGCCGGCGCTCGACGAGGAACTGCCGGCCACGCTCAGCGCGCGCATCCTGGGCGGGCTGCTCCGCGAGGAGTTGGGCTTCAACGGCGTGGTGGTGACCGACGCGGTGGAGATGCGCGCGGTGTCCGACCGGTACGGCTTCGCCGGGGCGGCGGTGCGGGCGCTCGCCGCCGGCGCGGACGCGATCTGCGTGGGCGGGGAACGGGCCACCGAGGCCGACGCCCGTGAGCTGCGCGACGCGATCGTGGCCGCGGTGGTGCGCGGCGAGCTGCCGGAGGAGCGGCTGGCCGAGGCGGCGAAACGGGTCGGTCAGCTCGCCGCGTGGAGCGTCGCCGCCCGCGCCCACCGCAGCGGTGGGCGGCCGGCCGCCGACGGGTCGCCGATCGGGCTGGCCGCCGCCCGCCGGGCCGTCCGGGTCACCGGTGACGCCGGGCTGCTGCCGCTGGCCGGGCCGGCGCACGTGGTGGAGTTCGCGCCACCCCGCAACATCGCCATCGGTGAGGAGACCCCGTGGGGGATCGCCGCGCCGCTGGCCCACCTGACGCCGGGCACCACCACCGCCCGGTACGCCGCCGACGCCGTCCCGGCCGACCCGGCCACCGGCCCGGCCGACCGGCCGCTGGTGCTCGTGGTCCGCGACCTGCACCGGCACGGCTGGATGCGGGACGCGGTGACCCGGGCGCTGGCGTCCCGCCCGGACGCGGTGGTGGTCGAGCTGGGCGTGCCCGAGCTGGCCGCCGGTCGGGTGCACCTGGCCACCCACGGCGCCACCGCGGCGGCGGCCCGGGCCGCCGCCGAACTGCTCGCCGGCGTCCGCTGAACTCCCGGCCCGGCCGGGTGGGGAGGTCCCCCGGTCGGGCCGGGCCTCAGGGCGCGTCGACCACCAGGTCGGCGTAGTCCGGGTGCCGTTCGATGAACGCGGCCATGAACGGGCAGCGGGGCACCACCCGGCCACCGTTGGCGCGCACCTGGTCCAGCGTGCCCCGGATCAGCGCGGCGCCCACGCCCTGCCCCTGGTAGCGGTCCTCGACCTCGGTGTGCGTGAAGACCAGCACCTCACCGCGCGGCAGGTACGCGGTGAAGCCGGCCAGCGCGTCGTCGACCAGGATCTCGAAGCGGTGCTTGGCGGGGTTCTCCTCGACCAGGAAGCTCACCGGACCATTGTCCCCTCGCCGTCGGCCAGCCGGTCGAGTTCGGCCAGCAGCCGGTCCACCTCGTCGACGGTGTTGTAGTGGTAGACGCTGGCCCGCACCGCGCCGCCGCTGTCGCGCAGGCCCATGGCCTGGAAGTACTCGTACGCGTAGTAGTCGCCGGAGGAGAGGCAGAGATCCGCCTCGCCGAGCGCCGCGGCGGTCTCCGCCGGGGTTCGCCCGGCCACCCGGAACGACACCGTGGGGCAGCGCCGGGCGGGCGCGCCGTACACGGTGACGAAGGGTCGGGAGGCCAGCCCGGCGAGCAGCCGGTCGAAGACCGCCTCCTCGTGCGCCTGGGCGGCGGACAGGCCGGCGCGGACCCGCGCCCGGCGGTCGCCGGTCGCGGCCGGGTCGAGCGACGCCAGGTGGTCCACCGCGGCGGTCACGCCGGCCAGCAGCGGGAAGCTGGGCGTGCCGTACTCGAAGCGGTCCGGGACCGTGTCGGCGGAGGGCAGCAGCTTCGCCGGGCGCAGCGCCGCCCACCGCGCCGGGTCGGCGACCATCGCCGCCAGGTGCGGGCCGGACCACTTGTACGCGCTGGTGACCAGCACGTCCGCGCCCAGTGCGGCCAGGTCGGTGGGGCCGTGCGGCACCGAGTGCACCCCGTCCACGCAGACCAGCGCGCCGACCGCGTGCGCGGTCTTGGCGATCGCCGGCACGTCCGGCGCGGTGCCGACCGCGTTGCTGCCGGCGGTCACCGCGACCAGCCGGGTGCGCTCGCCGACCAGGTCGGCGTACTGGCCGGCGGGCAGCTCACCGGTGGCCCGGTCGAACTCGGCCCAGCGCACCGTCGCGCCGGCCGCCTCGGCGGCCTGCACCCAGGGCCGGACGTTGGCGTCGTGGTCCAGCCGGGAGACCACCACCTCGTCGCCCGGTCGCCAGCCGGCGCCCAGCGTCCGGGCCAGCGTGTAGCTCAGCGCGGTGGCGCTGGGCCCGAGCACCACGCCCGACGGGTCCGCGCCGAGCAGGTCGGCGACCGCGGCCCGGGCGTCGGCGACCAGTTCCAGCGCGCGCCGGCCGGGCCGGAAGGCGGTGCTGCGGTTGCCCATGGCGGCGCGCATGGCGTCGGCCACCGCCTCGATCACCCCGGTCGGGGTCTGGGTGCCACCGGCGCCGTCGAAGTGGGCGAAGCCCTCGCCCAGCGCGGGATACGACCCCCGCACCCGGGCAACATCAAAAGCCATCCCCGCACCCTAGCCTGCGGGACCGGGAGCGGTGGTGGCGAGCACGTACCGTTGGGGAGGTGACGAACCGACGCGCCACCTTCCCCCCGACCCCCACCCGTCGTGCCGCCGGGCTGCTCGCCGGTCTCGCCCTCGGCGCCGCGTTGCTCGCCGGCTGCAGCTCCAACGGCGCCGACACCGACTGCGGCCTGGACGCCTGCACCATCACCTTCGACCGTGGCGTGGACGCCAGCGCCACCGTCCTCGGCATCGAGGCCAAGCTCATCGGCGCGCAGGACGACCAGGTCACCGTCGAGGTGGCCGGGGAGCAGCTCTCGCTCACCACCGGCCAGCAGGCCACCGAGGTCGGCGGCTTCCAGGTCAGCCTGGACAGCGTCACCGACCAGAACGTCACGCTGCGGGTGGCCCGCAACCCCAACAACTGATCGGATTCGGCCGGGCGGCGGTCGGCGGCGGCGGGCGGTGACGTTTGGAAAACTGCACGTCGGGAGATTGAGGGCCCATGTCTCTCTCCCGGAACGCCGGAGCCACCGCCGCCCAGGCCAAGAACAGCCGGTGGCTCGAACTGCTGACTCGCGCCGGTTTCATCGGCTACGGAATCGTCCACCTCCTGTTCGCCTGGCTGGCGGTGCAGATCGCCTTCGGGAATTCCGGGGAGGAGGGCAACCAGAACGGCGCGCTGCGCACGCTCGGCGAGCAGCCGCTCGGCAAGTTCGTGCTGGTGGTGATCGCCGTCGGCCTCTTCGCCATGGCCATCTGGCAGGCCTCCGAGGCGCTTGTCGGTCACCAGTCCAGGACCGGCAAGGAGCGCACCTTCGAGCGGATCGCCTCGGTCGTCCGGGTGATCATCTTCGTCTGGCTGGGCTGGACCGCGATCAAGGTCGTCCAGGACGCCAGCTCCAACTCCTCGGACCAGCAGCAGCAGCTCACCGAGAAGCTGATGGCCTCCGACGGCGGCCGGTGGCTGGTCGGCCTCGCCGGTGTGGTGCTCGCCGCGGTCGGTATCGGCATGGTGATCTACGGCCTGAAGAAGAAGTTCGAGCGCAACCTGAAGACCGGTGAGATGAGCCCGAAGACCCGCCAGCTCACCCGCCGCCTCGGCATGGCCGGGTACGCCGCCCGGGGCGCCGTCTTCGCCATCGCCGGCCTGCTGATCGTGGTCGCCGCCGTCAAGTACGACCCGGAGAAGGCGCGCGGCCTGGACGCCGCCCTGCGGACGCTGCGCGACCAGGCGTACGGGCCGTGGTTGCTGGCGCTGATGGCGCTCGGCATCGCCGCGTTCGGTGTCTACTGCTTCTTCCAGTCCCGGTATCGCAAGGTCTGAGCCTGGTCGATATCCGGACCGCGGGGCACCATGGGGCCTTTGTGCCCGAATCCGCGCGGGCCGGAGGGAGAGAATGTCGTGCAGAGCTATCTGGTGACGGTCGCCGCCGCGCTCGCCGCGGCGGCGGTCGCGTTGGTGCTGGTCGAGGTGGTGCACCGGCTCACCCGCCGGCTGGGTCGCCGCTCGCTGCTGATGACCGAGCTGACCGAGCACTCGCACCGCGCGTTCCAGGCCGCCGCCACCGTGGTCGGCGTCCAACTCGCGGTGCGGTTCACCACGCTCTACGCGGTGGGCAGCCCGTGGCGGCAGTTCGTCCTGCACACGCTGGTGCTGGCGATGATCGCCGCGGCGGCCTGGCTGGTGGCCTCGCTGCTGGTGGTGGCGGAGGACACCGCGTTGGCCCGGTTCCGGGTGGACGTGCCGAACAACCGGCACGCCCGCCGGGTACGGACCCAGGTGGTGCTGCTGCGCCGGCTGACCATCGCGGTGATCGTGATCCTCGCCGTCGGCGTGATGCTGATGACGTTCCCGGCCGTACGCGGCGTCGGCGCCGGCGTGCTCACCTCCGCCGGTGTGGTCGGTGTCGTCGCCGCGCTCGCCGCGCAGAGCCTGCTCGGCAACGTCTTCGCCGGCCTCCAGCTCGCCTTCAGCGACGCGGTACGCCTCGACGACGTGGTGGTGGTCGAGGGGGAGTGGGGCCGGATCGAGGAGCTGACGCTCAGCTACGTGGTGGTGCAGATCTGGGACGACCGCCGGTTGATCCTGCCCACCTCGTACTTCACCAGCAAGCCGTTCCAGAACTGGACCCGCACCGAGGCGGCGGTGCTCGGCACCGCCGAGTTCGACCTCGACTGGGCCATCCCCGTGCAGGCCATGCGGGAGGAGCTGCGTCGGCTCTGCGAGGGCACCGAGCTGTGGGACGGCCGGGTCTGCGTGCTCCAGGTGACCGACGCGACCGGTGGGATGGTCAAGGTCCGCGCGCTGGTCAGCGCCGCCGACGCCGGCAGCCTCTGGGACCTGCGCTGTCTGGTCCGCGAGCACCTGGTGACCTGGGTCCGCGACCACCGCCCGACCGCCCTGCCCCGGCTGCGTGCCGAGGTGGGCGACGCGACCGGCCCGCTGCCCTGGCAGGCGGTGCAGCCGCGCCGGGCGGCCCGCCGGCCGGCCGACACCGAGGCGCACGACGACGCGCGGGTCTTCGGCGGCAGCGACGACGGGGACGCCCGCAGCGAGGTGTTCGTGGGCCGCGAGGACCACGCCGAGGCCCGCCGCTGAGCCGTCGTACCCCGATCGGAGCCCTCGGCCGCACGCGTGGCGCCGGGGCTCTCCGTGCGTGCCGAGCCTGGGCCGGGCGTCCGGGGTTCGTAGCGGGCCGGGCCGGACGGGTTTGCCCGGCCGAGTTCCGGGGACCTGCTGCGCACGCCCCGGATTCCGGCTGGTTGACGCCGGGCGCCGGTGGCGCGCGGCCGGGCCGACCGGCCGCCCCGCGCAGGATTGACGGGCGGCGACTCCGGGCATACAGCGCGGTGATGAAGAAAGGAGGACAGCATGGCTGACGTCGCGAGTCACAGTACGTCCCGGACCGGGCACGAGCCGTCCACCGCGGAACTGGTGCAGCGGGCCACCGAACAGGTCACCCGTCTGGTACGGGACGAGTTGACGCTGGCCCGGGCGGAGCTGACCCAGAAGGGCAAGCACGCCGGGATCGGGATCGGTCTGTTCGGCGGCGGCGGGGTGATGGCCCTCTACGGCGCCGGCGCGCTGGTCGCCACCGTGATCCTGCTGCTGGCACTGGTCATGCCGGCGTGGCTGGCCGCCCTGATCGTGGCGGTGGTGCTGTTCCTGCTCGCCGGGATCCTGGCGCTGGTGGGCAAGAAGCAGGTCAGCCGTGCCGTCCCGCCGGTGCCGGAGGCGACGGTCCGCAGTGTCCGGGCGGACGTCGACACGGTCACCGCCGCGGTGAAGGACGGGAGGCGGGCGTGACCGGCAACGGGAACGAGAAAGAGAACGGGAACGGGACCCCGGACGTGGCGGCGCTCCGGGAGGAGATCCGCCGGACCCGGGTGGAACTCGGTGAGACGGTGGAGCTGTTGGCGGCCCGGGCCGACCCGAAGGCGCTGGTGCGGCACTCCGCCGAGCAGGCCAAGGCGAAGGTGCGCCAGGAGGCGTCGCTGACCGTCGCCCGGGTGCGCACGCGGGCCACGGAGCGGGCCCGGCAGGTGCGGGCGCAGGCGTACGAGTCGGGTGAGGCGGTCGGGCGCAACCCGTTGCCGTGGGCGGTCGTCGCGGCCGGCGCGGTGGTGACCGTGGTGGTGCTGTTGGTGGTCCGAGGGAGGCGCAGGTGAGCGGCAGGATCGGCAAGGCGGCCTACAAGCCGGTGGGGGTGCTGCTCGGCCTGGCCGCCGGCACGGTCGCCGGGATGATCTTCCGGCAGGTCTGGAAGCTGACGGCGGGCGACGGCGACGCGCCGAGCGCCACCGACGAGGACCGCGGGTGGGGCGAGGTCCTGGCCGCCGCGGCGCTCCAGGGCGCGATCTTCTCGGCGGTGCGCGCCGCCGTGGACCGGGGCGGCGCGGTCGGCGTACGCCGGCTGACCGGGCACTGGCCGGACTGAACCAGCTCGATCGAAGGCCCCTTTCCCATGGCGTGGGAGAGGGGCCCTTCGCGTTTCCGGACCCCGGCCATCCGTCGATCTCCGGACAACTTTCAGGTCACATGTCGGAGAACTTCGTCCGGTAGGCTGTGCGAAGTTTTTGCGTACGTGGTTTGCTGTCTCACGCTGTTGCGAGACGCGTGGGTTGAGGGACGTTCCCTGCATGGGGCCGCCTCAGGCGCCGCTGCTCGAAAACGGCCAATCGGCCGCACGGCGTGCTCGGCCGCCAGTTTTAGAAGGAGTTGCACATGGCGCAGGGAACCGTGAAGTGGTTCAACGCTGACAAGGGCTTCGGCTTCATCACCGTCGACGGCGGGGGTGCAGACGTGTTCGTCCACTTCTCGGCCATCCAGTCCAGCGGCTACCGCACGCTGGAGGAGAACCAGCGGGTGGAGTTCGAGATCGCCCAGGGTCAGAAGGGTCCGCAGGCCGAGCAGGTCCGCCCCATCTGAGCTGACACCGCGCCGGCCGCGCCGGCCGGTGCACGAAGCCCCGCATCCCGTACGGGAGGCGGGGCTTCTCCGTGTCCCGCCCGGCAGGCGCGCCGGTGCGCCTCAGCGGCGCCGGGCCCGCATGCCGAGCCAGAGCGCCACGAACCCGACCAGGACGACCACCGGGCCGACCAGTGCCCAGATCCGCCGGTCGGTCAGCACGCTGCCCTCGACGTAGCCGAGGCCCAGCACGGTCCAGAGCGCGCCGATCACCACCGCCAGCAGGCCCATGGTGAGCCGGAACCAACCCCTCATCGCGCCCCCTCCGACGACGTCCGCCCCACCCCAGCATGCCCGCCGACGCCGGTCGTGGGCGACGCCGCGCCGACGGGCCGGGCCGGTGCGGTCACCACCGGTCGTGCACCTGCGGCCGGATCAGCTCGTCGTAGGTGGCCCGCACGGAGGCCAGCTCCACCTCGGTCAGCGGCGGCTGGCCGGCCGCCTCGGCGTTGCGCCGGGCCTGCTCGGCGGAGCGGGCGCCGGGGATCACCACGGTCACGCCGGGCTGGTCGAGGATCCAGCGCAGCGCGAACTGCGCCATGGTGCGGTCGTCGCCGACAAGTGGCGCGAGCCGGCGTACCGCGGCCAGGCCGAGGTCGTAGTCGACGCCGGAGAACGTCTCGCCGACGTCGAACGACTCGCCGTGCCGGTTGTAGGTGCGGTGGTCGTCCGCCGGGAACGTGGTGTGCTCGTCGTAGCGGCCGGAGAGCAGGCCACTGGCGAGCGGGACCCGGGCGATGACGCCCACCCCGGCCGCGGCGGCGGCCGGCAGCACCCGCTCCAGCGGCTTGTGCCGGACCGCGTTGAGGATGATCTGCACGCTGGCCACGCCGGGCCGGGCGATGGCGGTGAGTGCCTGGTCGCAGGTCTCCACGCTGACGCCGTACCCGGCGATGCGCTTCTCGGCGACCAGCGTGTCCAGGGCGTCGAAGACGCGGTCGTCGGCGAAGACGGCGGTGGGCGGGCAGTGCAGTTGCACCAGGTCGAGCGTGTCGACGCCGAGGTTGGCCCGGGACCGGTCGGTCCAGGCCCGGAAGTTGTCGAGCGTGTACGCCTCCGGCGTCTGCGGCACCCGCCGGCCCATCTTGGTGGCCACGGTCAGCCCGTGGCCCGGGTGGGCCCGCAGGAACCGCGCGATGAGCTGTTCGCTGCGGCCGTCGCCGTACACGTCGGCGGTGTCCAGGAAGGTGACGCCGGCGTCGACGGCGGCGGCCAGCAGGTCGAGCGCCGTGTCCTCACTGACCTCGCCCCAGTCGGCGCCGAGCTGCCAGGCGCCGAGTCCGATGATGCCCACGTGCCGGCCGAGCCGGTCGAAGTTGCGCTGTTCCATCCGGTCGAGCCTAGTGAGCGGGTTGCCGTGGCGCTCGCCGGGCCGTACGGTCTTTAACAAGACGTACGTACGGTTTGGAGGCTTGTCATGTGGGACCCGAGCACCTACCTGCGCTACTCCGACGAACGCTCCCGGCCCTTCCACGACCTGCTGGCCCGCGTCGGCGCCGAGCGCCCGCGCGCGGTGGTCGACCTCGGCTGCGGGCCCGGCACGCTCACCGCCGGGCTCGCCGAGCGCTGGCCCGGCAGCCGGATCACCGGCCTCGACTCCTCGCCCGAGATGATCACCCGGGCCGCCGCCCTGGCCGCGCCGGTCACGTTCGCCGTCGGCGACGCCCGCGACTGGCGGCCGGCGCCGGACGTCGACGTGCTGGTGGCCAACGCGGTGCTCCAGTGGGTGCCTGGCCACCGCGAGCTGCTCAACCGCTGGGCCGTCGAGCTGCCGCCGGACGCCTGGCTGGCGTTCCAGGTCCCCGGCAACTTCCCGGCGCCGTCGCACCGCGCGCTGCGCGAGGTCGCCGGCCGGGACCGGTGGCGCCAGCCGCTCGCCGGGCTGCTGCGCGAGGCGCCGGTCGGTGAACCCGTCGACTACGCCACGCTGCTGACCGGGGCGGGCTGCGCGGTGGACGCCTGGGAGACTACCTACGTGCACCTGCTCCCGGTCGCCGGCGCGGACCACCCGGTGCTGACCTGGATGGAGGGCACCGCGCTGCGCCCCGTCCGGGCCGTGTTGGACGCCGCCGGCTGGGCCGACTTCCGGGTCGAGCTGGGGGCCCGCCTCGCCGAGGCGTACCCGGTGCGGCAGGGTCAGGTGTGTTTCCCATTCCGCCGGATCTTCGTGGTGGCCCGCACCGGCGCCCGCGCAGAGGAGAACCCGTGACCGATCTGTCCACCTTCATCGCCGGCCTGCCCAAGGTGGAGCTGCACGTGCACCACGTCGGCTCCGCCTCGCCCCGGATCGTCGCCGAACTGGCCGCCCGGCACGAGGGGCGCAGCCCCGTACCGGCCGACCCGGAGGCGCTCGCCGACTACTTCGCGTTCCGCGACTTCGCCCACTTCATCGACATCTACCTGAGCGTGGTGGACCTGATCCGGGACGCCGACGACGTCTGGCTGCTCACCCACGAGGTGGCCCGCGAGCTGGCCCGCCAGCAGGTCCGCTACGCCGAGCTGACCGTCACCCCGTACTCGCACGTGCACCGGGGCATCCCCGCGCCGGCGTTCTGCGAGGCGATCGAGGACGCCCGCAAGCGCGCCGAGGCCGACTTCGGCATCGCGCTGCGCTGGTGCTTCGACATCCCCGGCGAGGCCGGGCTGCCGGCCGCCGAGCAGACGCTGCGCATCGCGCTGGACGAGCGGCCGGACGGGCTGATCAGCTTCGGTCTCGGCGGCCCCGAGATCGGCGTGCCCCGGCCGCAGTTCAAGCCCTGGTTCGACCAGGCCCGCGCGGCCGGGCTCCGGTCGGTGCCGCACGCCGGTGAGACCACCGGGCCGGAGACCATCTGGGACGCGCTACGCGAGCTGGGCGCCGAGCGGATCGGCCACGGCATCTCCGCCGTGCTCGACCCGGCGCTGCTGGCCCACCTGGCAGAGCGCCGGATCCCGCTGGAGGTCTGCCCCACCTCGAACGTCCGCACCCGAGCGGTGGCCAGCCTGGACGAGCACCCGCTGCCGCAGCTCGTCGAGGCCGGCGTGCCGGTCAGCATCAACTCCGACGACCCGCCGATGTTCGGCACCACGCTCGACGAGGAGTACGCGGTCGCCGCCCGGCTGCTGAAACTCGACGCGCACGGGGTGGCCGCGCTGGCCCGCGCCGCGGTGGACGCCGCGTTCCTGGCACCGGCCGAGGCGGCCCGGATCAAGGCCGAGATCGACGCGTACGCGGCGGGCGCGGCGCGCTGACCGACCGGACGGAGAGCGGCGCGCGACGGGAGCGAGGTGTGGGGGGACCGGACTCCCGCCGCGCGCACGGATCCGCCGGCCGGAAGGTGTTACGGGGCGTCCCGGCCGACGGAACTGATGGGTTCTGTCAGAGATCCTGGCATTTCGCGGCGGTGTCGGGGCGGTCGTTAAACCAGTCCTAAGGAGAACTTGCGCCGGCCCACAAGCAGGGGTCAGCGCGGGCGTGGCCAGCGCCGTCCGGCGCGTGGCTCCCGGGCCTCCCGGGTCATCCGACCCACCAGCCCGAACCGGTTGACCTGCCGGGGCGCCGCGTCCGGATCGGCCAGCAACATCACCACGCTGGCCCCGCCGAGCCGGGCCCGGTCGATGCTCACCGAGCCGTTGGCCTGCAACGCGACCCGCTTGGCGATGTCCAGCCCGAGCCCGGTGGAGCCCTTGTCGCTCTCGCCCCGGCGCAGTGCCCGGTCCGGGTTGGCGATGCCCGGCCCGGCGTCGTCGATCCGGATCGCCACCCAGCCGTCCCGGCGGCTCACCGCCACCTCGAACGCGGTGCCCTGCGGCGTGTAGCGGAACACGTTGCCGATCACCGCGTCGAGCGCGGCGGCCAGCTCGGCCCGGGGCACCGGCGCGGGGATGCGCAGTTGCGCCCCGACCACCCGGTGCGGCCGGTTCTGGTCGCCGGCCAGCGCCGACCAGAAGACCATCCGGTCCCGCACCACCTCGCTGACGTCGCAGGACGCCGGGGCGGTCTCCTGGCTGACCGCCTTGCGGGTCGTCTTGATGAGCTGGTCGACCTCGCCCTCCAGCGTGACGATGGCCTGCCGGATGCGCCGGATGCCACGTCGCCGGTCCAGCTCCGCCTCGCTGAACGTGCCGATGCTGGTGTCGTCGGACTCCAGGGCCTCCGCGTCCAGCCGCAGCGCGGTCAGCGGGGTACGCAGCCGGTGCGACAGGTCGGCGACGAGTTCGTGCTCGTCGGCGCGGAGCGCCACCAGCCGTTCCGCCATCCGGTTGAACGCGTGCCCCGCCTCGGCCAGCTCCCGGGGCCCGGCCGGCTCGACCCGTACGCCTAGCTCGCCGTCGCCCACCGCGAGCGCCGCCTTGACCAGGTCGCCGGTGGCGTCCACGGCCCGGGCCGCCACCCGGTCGACCACGATCACCGCGGCGCCGACCAGCGCCAGCGCCACCGCGAGCAGCAGCAGCCACCGCCCACCGCTGCCCGCGTCGAGCACCTCGTCGGGGACGAAGACCTCCACCACGGCCACCCGGTCCCCGAGCACCACCGGGTCCAGCCGCAGCACGCCACCGTCCACCTCGGTCACCACCGAGCGCCGCTGCGCGGCGGCGTCGGCCAGCGCGGCGGAGTCGGCACGGCCGGCGGACTCGTCGGCGCCGACGCCGTGCACGACCGGCCGCAGCGCCGGGTCGTCACCGCTGGCCGCCACCGCCCGCCGGACCACCTCCGGGTCGGTGCTGACCGCCAGCGCGCCGGTGACCAGGGCACCGCGCCGGGCGGCGTCGGCCAGCTTCTCCTCGCGGGACTGGTCCGACAGGGTGATCCCGAGCGGGACGAGGAAGGCGAGCGCGACCAGGCTGCACATGCCGGCGGTGAGCCAGGCCAGCGCCGTCCTCAGTCCGGTGCCACCAGCCGGAAGCCGACCCCCCGCACGGTGCGCAGGTAGCGCGGCTTCGCCGCGGACTCGCCCATTTTGCGGCGGAGCCAGTACAGGTGAACGTCGATGGTCTGGTCCTCGCCGACCGATGGCTGCCGCCATACCTCCTCCAAGAGTTCCCGCCGGGACACTACCCGGCCGGGACGCGCGGCGAGATACGCCAGCAGGTCGAATTCCTTGCGGGTCAGCGCCAGCGCCTCCCCGTCCAGTACCGCGCTGCGCTCGCCCACGTCCACCCGCAGGCCGCCGACCGTGTGCACGGCCGGTTGCACGGTACGGCTGGCCCGACCGGCCCGGCGCAGCACGGTGGTGATCCGGGCGTCCAGGTGCGCGCCGGTGAACGGCTTGACCATGTAGTCGTCCGCGCCGGCCCGCAGCAACCGGACCACCGACTGCTCGTCGTCGCGGGCGGTGGCGATGATGATCGGCACGTCCGTGATGCCGCGCAGCATCCGCAGCGCGTCCGAACCGTCCAGATCCGGCAGGCCCAGGTCGAGCACCACCAGGTCGGGCGTCTCCGCGGCGACCCGGCGCAACGCGTCCAGCGCCGTGCCGACCGCGTGCACCGCGTGGCCCCGGTCGGTCAGCGACCGCAGCATCGCGCCGCGGACGACGTGGTCGTCTTCGACCAGCAGGACGGTTGCCACGTCAGCACCGTACTCGGCGTGGCAAGTCGGTCGCGTTGCGGCAGGCCGGGGAACCGGGCAAGCTGGAACGGCGATGACGTTCACCCTCTTCCCCGACGCCCGCCTCACGCTCGCCCGCGACGCGCTGGCCGGCCTATCGGTGGGCGACGCGCTCGGCTCCCAGTTCTTCGTGCCCGGCCGGCACCCGGCCGACCTCGCCGAGGGCCGGCTCCCCGCCCCGCCGTGGGAGTGGACCGACGACACCGAGATGGCCTGTTCCGTGGTGGCCGAGCTGGCCTCCGCCGGGCGGATCGACCGGGACCGGCTGGCGCTGGCGTTCGCCGAGCGCTGCGAGCCGTACCGGGGTTACGGCCCGGGCGCGGTGACCGTCCTGCGGCTGATCCGCACCGGCACGCCGTGGCCGGTGGCCGCCGCGTCGGCGTTCGACGGGCAGGGTTCCTGCGGCAACGGCGCGGCCATGCGGGTGGCCCCGCTCGGCGCCTGGCACGCCGACTCCACCCGGCGCGCCGCCGACCAGGCCCGGGCCTGCGCCGAGGTGACCCACGCGCACCCGGAGGGGATCGCCGGCGCGGTGGCCGTGGCGGTGGCCGCCTCGTTGGCCGCCCGGGCCCGCCTCGACGGCGACCGGCCCGAACCGGCCCGCCTGCTCAACGCCGTGGCCGGCGCGCTCGACCCGGCCGGGGAGGTGCACCGGGGCGTCCGCCGGGCCGCCGCGCTGCTCGGTCGCCCGGCCGCCGACGTGGTCGACGCGGTGGGCAACGGCTCGCGGGTCACCGCGCAGGACACCGTCCCCTTCACGCTCTGGGTCGCCGCCACGCTGCTGGCCGACTACCCGGCCGCGATCCGCGCCTGTGTGGAGGCGGGTGGCGACGTGGACACCACGGCCGCGATCGTCGGCGGCGTCGTCGCCGCGTACGCCGGGGTCGGCACGCCCGGCGGCGTCCCGGAGGGCTGGCTGACGGCGCGCGAGCCCCTGCCCGGCTGGCTCACCGCCCCGGCCTGACCCCGCCCCGTCGGCGCTCCGGCGGGGCGTGCCCGGCGCCGATCCGCGCCCGTCACGACGTCGTCCCGGCTGGGCCCGGCGGCCGTCGCCGGCGGGCTCCTCGCACCCGCTGTGCCGCCCGTGCCCGTCGCGTCCGCTGTGCCGCCCGCGGGTGGTGCCGCCGGCGGCTGCCGCCAGCCCCACCATCACCGTCAGTGACGTGCCGGAGGGGCGTGGTGCGACGAAGCGATATACCTCAGCGTCATAATTATGACGCTGAGGTATATCGCTTGGCGGACTCACTATCCCCGCGGCGCGACACGCCGACGAAGTGCCGTCCCGACACGCCCGCGCGTTCACGCGGGCGGGCGCGCGCCGCCGACCGGGACGGGCTCGACCATGGTCACGCCGTCGCCGTCGCCGTCGCCGTCGCCGTCGCCGTCGCCGTTGCCCGTCGCGCTCCGGTGCGCGGTGCCGGCCGGGGGTGCCTCGGCGGTGGGGGAGTCGGGTCCGGGCGACAGGGTCATGGTGCCGCTTCGGCGGCGGCTGAGCAGCCAGCCGATCGCCCCGCCGCCGGCCAGGCCGGCGAGCAGGCCACCGCCGAGCAGCAGGTCCGCGCTCGGCCCGTCGTCGGCCGCCGGCGCCGCGGCGGTCACGTCGGCCGGCGCCGGGTCGCCCGGCGTGCCGTGGCCGCCGTGCACGCCACCGACCGCACCGGCGCCACCGACCGCACCGGCGTCGCCGCCGTGCGGGGCGGCCCCTGACAACGGCGGCAGCAACGCGACGGTCGGCGCCGGGTGCGCACCACCGGCCGGGTCCGCCCAGCGGACCACCGTGCCGTCGGCGTACGTCTGCACCACGGTGAAGGTCAGCCGGTCGGTGGCCGGCATCGGGCCCATGCCCAGTGGCAGCCGGACCGCCCCGGTGCCGCCGCCGGGCACCCGCAGCCAGGTCACCGCGTGCGTCACCTGGTTCAGCTCGGCGGCATGGATGCCGGCCACCGGCTGGTCCAGGGTGCGGGTGGTGATGGTCGGCGCCCAGTCCGGCACGGACAGCGGGTAGACCTCGCCGATCGGCGCGTCCGCCGGCATGGTCAGCTCGATCTTGCTGGTCCGGGTGCCGGGGCGGTCGGCGGGCACCACCACCGACAGCTCGATCGCGTCGCCCTGGCGCACCTCGCCGGGAGAGGTCGTGACGGTCACGCCGGCGGCGGCGGCCGGGCCCGGCCAGCTCACCGCGCCGGCCAGCGCGGCGGCCAGCAGCGACGCCGCCCACCGACCCTGACGGGTCATCCTCATGGTCGTCCCCATCCTCGTCGACTGGGGCCGGTTCCGGCTCCGGCCCCACCCGGTAGTTCGGCCGGGAGGACGGAAAGGTTCAACGCGGCGGGGAAGTCGTGACCGGCGGGCCGGCGTCGGCGTCGGCGTGGTCCGGGTGACCGATAGCATCGCAGGGGCCGGTCCCCGGCAGATCCGTACCGTCGACGACAGGAGTCACCGTGTCCGCACCCCGTACCCCCGCCGTGGCCGACCCCGTCGTCGTCGCCGCCGGGACCACGGCGGCCGACGCGGTGGCCGCGGCCGGCCTGCCCACGACCGGGCCCAAGGCCGTCGTGGTGGTCCGCGACCCGCGCGGCCAGCTCCGCGATCTGGACTGGGTGCCGGCCGAGGAGACCACCGTCGAGCCGGTGGCGCTGAACAGCCCGGCCGGCCTGGAGGTGCTGCGGCACTCCACCGCGCACGTGCTCGCGCAGGCCGTGCAGGATGTCTTCCCGGAGGCGAAGCTCGGCATCGGCCCGCCGATCGAGAACGGCTTCTACTACGACTTCGGCGTCGACAAGCCGTTCCAGCCGGACGACCTGGCGAAGCTCGAGAAGCGGATGCAGGAGATCGTCAAGTCCGGCCAGCGGTTCCGCCGGCGGCGCTTCGCCAGCCTCGACGAGGCCCGGGCCGAGCTGGCCGCCGAGCCGTTCAAGCTGGAGCTGATCGAGGTCAAGGGCGAAGGGCTGGACTCCTCCGAGGTGATGGAGGTGGGCGGCGGCGAGCTGACCATCTACGACAACCTCGCCGCGAACGAGGAGAAGGTCTGCTGGTCGGACCTGTGCCGGGGCCCGCACCTGCCGAACACCCGGCTGATCGGCGCGTTCAAGCTGATGCGCTCCGCCGCCGCGTACTGGCGGGGCTCCGAGAAGAACCCGCAGCTCCAGCGCGTCTACGGCACCGCGTGGCCGACCCGGGACGAGCTGAAGGCGTACCTCAAGCTGTTGGAGGAGGCCGCCCGGCGCGACCACCGCAAGCTCGGCGCGGACCTCGACCTGTTCAGCTTCCCCGACGAGATCGGCTCCGGCCTGCCGGTCTTCCACCCCAAGGGTGGCGTGCTCAAGCGGGTGATGGAGGACTACGTCCGCACCCGCCACATCGAGGAGGGCTTCCAGTACGTCGGGACGCCGCACATCTCCAAGGAAGGTCTCTTCCACACCTCGGGACACCTGCCCTACTACAAGGACACGATGTTCCCGCCGATGGAGATGGAGGGCAGCGACTACTACCTCAAGGCGATGAACTGCCCGATGCACAACCTGATCTACCGGTCGCGCGGGCGGTCCTACCGGCAGCTCCCGATCCGGCTGTTCGAGTTCGGGTCGGTCTACCGGTACGAGAAGTCGGGCGTGATCCACGGGCTGACCCGGGTGCGCGGCTTCACCCAGGACGACTCGCACTCCTACTGCACCCGCGAGCAGGCGCCGGCGGAGATCAAGCACCTGCTGGGCTTCGTGCTCAGCCTGCTGCGTGACTTCGGTATCGACGACTTCTACCTGGAGCTGTCCACCCGCGACGACACCCGGCCGGACAAGTTCGTCGGCACCGACTCCGACTGGGCCACCGCCACCGCCGTGCTGGAGGAGTGCGCCCGGGAGACCGGCCTGGACCTGGTGCCCGACCCGGGCGGCGCGGCCTTCTACGGCCCGAAGATCTCCGTGCAGGCCAAGGACGCCATCGGCCGGACCTGGCAGATGTCGACGATCCAGTACGACTTCAACCAGCCGAAGGGCTTCGGGCTGGAGTACCAGGCCGCCGACGGCACCCGGCAGCAGCCGGTGATGATCCACTGCGCGAAGTTCGGCTCGATCGAGCGGTTCATCGGCGTGCTCACCGAGCACTACGCGGGCGCGTTCCCGGCCTGGCTCGCGCCGGTGCAGGTGGTCGGCATCCCGATCCGCGACGACCACGGCGACTACCTGGAGGAGTTCGCGGCGACGCTGCGCCGGCACGGGATCCGGGCCGAGGTCGACCTGGGCGACGACCGGATGCAGAAGAAGATCCGCAACGCGCAGCAGCAGAAGATCCCGTTCATGGTGATCGCCGGCGACGACGACGTGGCCGCCGGCACGGTCTCGTTCCGCTACCGGGACGGCTCGCAACGCAACGGGGTGCCGCTGGCCGAGGCGGTGGCGCACGTCCGCGAGGTGACGGAGTCCCGCACCAACAGCGGCCCCAGCGCCGCCTGAGCGGCGGCGCTGTTCAGCGGCGGTGGGGCGCGGATCGTAGGATCGCCGGTGTGACAGGGGTGGAGCGGCACACGGACAGTGGCCTGGCGGACGGGCTGGACCGGCTCTGGACGCCGCACCGGATGACCTACATCTCCGGCGACGACCGGCCCGAGGGCGGGTACGAGAAGCCGACCGGCTGCCCGTTCTGCCTGGCCCCGGGCCGGCCGCCGGAGGAGAGCCTGGTGGTCGCCCGGGGCGAGCACGTCTTCGCGGTGCTCAACCTCTATCCCTACAACCCGGGCCACCTGCTGATCTGCCCCTACCGGCACGTGGCCGACTACACCGAGCTGGACGCGCCGGAGACGACCGAGCTGGCCGCGTTCACCAAGGACGCCATGCGGGTGGTCCGGCGCACCTCCAGCGCGCACGGGTTCAACCTGGGCATGAACCAGGGTGGCGTGGCCGGTGCGGGCATCGCCGCGCACCTGCACCAGCACGTGGTGCCGCGCTGGGGCGGCGACGCCAACTTCATGCCGGTCATCGGCCGCACCAAGGTGCTGCCGCAATTGCTCGCCGACACCCGCGCCCTGCTCGCCGAGGCGTGGCCCGCCTGACTCGGCGCGGCCGGCCCCGCCCGGCCTGACTCGGCGCGGCCGGCCCCGCACCGGCCCGACTCAGCGCAGTCGGCCCCGCACCCGGGCGAGTCGGCGGCGGGCCCCGGTGGCGGTCCGCTGGGCCGCCGCGGCCCGGTCCGCGGCCAGTTCCGCGCGGACCGCGAGCTGACGCAGCCGACGCTGCACCATCCGGTCGCCGTGCCGCGCGATCCACAGGCAGACCCCGGCCAACGGCAGCTCGACCAGCACCGCCAGCACCACCGACACCACCAGGTCCGGCCCGGGCGGCGTGGTCGTCACGTCGAACCAGGCGTCCACCGCGAGCATGGTCGCGGTGGCGGCGGCCGCGAGCACCACCTGCCGGTTTCCCCGGTACGCGTGCCAGGCGGTCAGCCCGAGCAGCGCCACCAGGCCCAGGTCGAAGCCGACCCAGGCGGCCCGGTAGTGCACCGTGACCTGGTGCCGGGGCAGGGTGAACGCCAGGTAGCCGATCCAGGGCAGGGTGAGCACGGCCAGCGCCACGAACGTGGGCGCCACCCAGCGGGGCGCCGGGCGTACCCGCGCCGCCTCGTCGACCTGATCCACCGACGTCTCCATGCGCGCCTCCCGGCCCCGGTGGTGCCCGCGCCACCGGGCTCGGCAAACCCCGACGGTCACCCCTCGACAGTACGATCTTGCGCATGGCCCTGTTGCACCGCGCGGAACTGCGCCCCTCGAAGTTGGAGCTGCTCGCCGGGTGGCTGCCCGGCCGGCCCTGGTTCTCCGGCGGCGCCGACGGGCCGGTGACCCGGGTGGCGGCCTACCGGTTCGACGACCCGGCCGGCGAGGTCGGCATGGAGACGCTGCTCGTGCGCGCCGGAGACGGGCCGGTGCTCCAGGTGCCGCTGACCTACCGGGGTGCCCCGCTGCCCGGCGCGGAGCGGTTCCTGGTCGGCGTGGTCGAGCACTCGGTGCTCGGCCGCCGCTGGGTGTACGACGCCTGCGGTGACCCGGTCTACCCGCCGGCGTTGGCCGCCGCGGTGCTCGCCGACGCGGGCCAGGCAGAGGAGCACTTCGAGGTCGACGGCGAGCGGGAGGTGCGGGCCCCGAGCATGACCGTGTCGGGCAGCCGCACCGACCGCGCGCTGCCGGCCGGCCCGGCCGACGAGGTGGTGGACGGCGATCCCACGGTGATCCGCGTCGACGGGGTGGAGTTGGCCCTGGTCCGCCGGCCCGCCCCGGCCGACACGCAGGCGGCGGGCCGGCTCACCGGCGCGTGGCCGGGCCGGGACGCGCCGGTGCTGCTGGCCTACGCCCGCTGACTCCCGGCCGTTGCGGGCCCGCGGTTCGCGGCCGGGCGCCGAGTGCCGGCGTTCCGGCCCGCTTCGACGTGCGGTGCTCGACGGGGTGGCGTGCGCGACGGTGTGGCGCGCTCGACGAGCGATTGCTCCGGAGCAATATGACGAGGAGTCATAATTATGACTCTGCGGTATGTCGGTTACTCGGCGACACTTTCCCGCTGGCGTCACGGAGTGTGACGAAATGCCGGCGCACCCGGTGACGAACGGGCCCGCCCGTGCCGGGAAGGTGACAGGATTCGGCGATGGCAGTCAGCACGCGGCCGCTCGGCCGTAGCGGCATCGAGGTGAGCGCGCTCGGCATGGGGTGCTGGGCGATCGGCGGCCCGTGGGCCGAGGGCGCCCGCCCGTTGGGCTGGGGGGCCGTCGACGACGACGAGTCGGTCCGGGCCGTCCGCCGTGCGCTCGACCTCGGGGTGACGCTCTTCGACACCGCCGACACGTACGGGGCCGGGCACGGCGAGCGGGTCCTCGGGCGGGCCCTCGCCGGCCGGCGCGACGAGGCGGTGATCGCCACCAAGTGGGGCTACACGTTCGACGAGCGCACCCGGCAGGCCACCGGCGAGAACGCCTCGCCGCAGTACCTGCGCCGGGCGGTGGTCGACTCGCTGCGCCGGCTGGGCACCGACCGGATCGACCTCTATCAACTCCACCTCGGCGACCTGCCACTGCCCCGCGCCGAGGCGCTGGTCGGCACGCTGGACGAGCTGGTCGCCGCCGGCCTGATCCGGGCGTACGGCTGGAGCACCGACCGGGCCGACCGGGCCGGCGCCTTCGCCCAGGTGGCCCACGGTGCCGCCGCGTTGCAGCACGCGCTGTCGGTGCTGCGGGACGCCCCCGCCATGCTGGCCGCCTGCGACAAGCACGACCTGGCCAGCCTGGCCCGGGGGCCGCTCGGGATGGGGCTGCTCACCGGCAAGTACACGCCGGAGTCCACGCTGCCCCGCGACGACGTGCGCGGCCTCGGGACGACCTGGCTGGAGTGGTTCCGCAGCGGCCGGCCGGCCCCGGAGTGGCTGCGCCGGGTGGCCGCGGTCCGGGACGCGCTCACCGCCGACGGCCGCACCCTGGCCCAGGGCGCGCTCGGCTGGATCTGGGCGCGCAGCGCCCGGGCGGTGCCGATCCCCGGCGCCCGTACGGTCGCCCAGGTGGAGGAGAACGCCGCCGCGCTGGCCCGGGGCCCGCTCGCCCCGGACCAGTTCGCCGAGGTCGAGCGCCGACTCGCGGCGGTCAGAACGGCCGCCCGCCGCGACGCCGACCGCCCGCACTGGCCGATGCCCCCCGTCCCCACCGTCCGCCCCTGACCCATCTCCCCCCGCTGACCCCCGCGCAGATTCACGGAAAGGGGGTGGGGTGGGGGTTAGGGGTGGGGGGTGGACTCCTTGACGGCCTGGTCGGCCAGGTGTGGGGGCATGGGGTCGTGGCGGGCGAACTCGCGGCGGAACGTGCCGGTGCCGGCGGTCATCGCGCGCAGCTCGACCGCGTACCGCAGCAGTTCGGTTGCGGGCACCTCGGCGCGTACCAGCGTGCGGCCCTCGGCGTCCGGGTCGGGCTCGGTGCCCAGCACCCGGCCGCGCCGGCCGGACAGGTCGCCCATGACCGCGCCGACCGAGGAGTCGGGCACCCGGACGACGATCTCGTCGACCGGCTCCAGCAGCGTCGGCCGGCCCTTCTCGGCGGCGTCGCGCAGCGCCAGCGCGCCCGCGGTCTGGAACGCGGCGTCGGACGAGTCGACGCTGTGCGCCTTGCCGTCGACGAGCGTCACCCGCAGGTCCACCACCGGGAAGCCGGCGACCAGACCGCGTTCCATCTGCGCCCGGACGCCCTTCTCCACCGACGGGATGTAGTTGTGCGGGACCGCGCCGCCGACCACCCGGTCGACGAACTCGAACCCGGCGCCCCGGGGCAGCGGCTCCACCTCGAGGTCGCAGACCGCGTACTGGCCGTGGCCGCCGGACTGCTTGACGTGCCGGCCGTGCCCCCGGGAGGCCACGGTGAACGTCTCCCGCAGCGACACCCGGACCGGCTCGGTGTCCAGCTCGACGCCGCCGCCGCGCAGCCGGTCGAGCACCACGTCGGCGTGCGCCTCGCCCATGCACCAGAGCACCAACTGGTGGGTCTCCGGGTTGCGCTCCAGGCGCAGCGTCGGGTCGCCGGCGACCAGCCGGGACAGGTTGCGGGCCAGCGCGTCCTCGTCGGCCCGGCTGCGCGCCACGATCGCCACCGGCAGCAGCGGCTCGGGCATCTCCCAGGGTGCGATCAGCAGCGGATCGTCCTTGGCGGACACGGTGTCGCCGGTCTCCGCGCTGCCCGACTTGGTGATCGCGCAGAGGTCGCCAGCGACGCACACCGGCACCTCGCGCAGCGTCGCGCCGAGCGGGCTGTAGACGTGCCCGACCCGCTCGTCGGCGTCGTGGTCCGGGTGGCCGCGCTCGGCCAGGCCGTGCCCGGACACGTGGACCACCTGGTCGGGGCGGAGCGTGCCGGAGAAGACCCGGACCAGCGAGACGCGCCCGACGTGCCGGTCCACCGTCGTCTTGACCACCTCGGCGACCAGCGGGCCGTCCGGGTCGCAGGTCAGCGGCGGGCGGGGCGAGCCGTCCAGCCCGGTGACCGCCGGCAGGTCGTGCTCCAGCGGCGACGGGAACGCCGAGACCAGGCCGTCGAGCAGCGCGTCCAGGCCGACGCCGGTCTCCGCGCAGACCGGCACCACCGGGTAGAAGTGGCCGCGGGCGACCGCCGTCTCCAGGTCGGCGATGAGCACCTCGGGGTCGATCTGCTCGCCGCCGAGGTAGCGGTCCATCAGGGTCTCGTCCTCGCTCTCCGCGATGATCCCCTCGATCAGCTCGTCGCGGGCCTCCTGGATGGCCGGCAGGTGCTCCGGGTCCGGTTCGCGCACCGCCGGCGGCAGCCCGCCGGAGTAGTCGAACACCCGGCGGGTGATCAGGCCCATCAGCCCGGCCACCGACTCGCCGTCGTCGCCCAGCATCGGCAGGTAGAGCGGGAGCACGTTGTCGCCGAAGACGCGCTGGCAGAGCGCCACCGCCTCGTCGAAGTCGGCACGCGGGTGGTCCAGCCGGGAGACCGCCACCGCGCGCGGCATGTCCACCGCGGCGCACTCCTCCCAGAGCGCGGCGGTGGCGGCGTCCATCCCGTCGACCGCGGAGACCACGAACAGCGCGGCGTCGGCGGCGCGCAGGCCGGCCCGCAGCTCGCCGACGAAGTCGCCGTAGCCGGGCGTGTCCAGCAGGTTGACCTTGACGTCGCGGTGGACCAGCGGGGCGCAGGCCAGGCTCACCGAGCGCTGCTGGCGGACCGCCGCCGGGTCGTGGTCGCAGACCGTGGTGCCCTCGGTGACGGCGCCGGCCCGGCCGATCGTGCCGCTGGCCGCGAGCAGCGCCTCGACCAGCGTGGTCTTGCCCGCGCCGGAGTGCCCGACGAGCACCACGTTGCGAACCCTGCCGGGCTCGGTCACCACCGGCACGCCGCCGGTGACACCCTTCTCGTGACTCTTCTGCGCCATCGCGGCGCACCTCCCTCAACCGGTGGTGGTGGCGACCGCCGCGGGCGACGGGAGCGGACCCCCGGGGTGGGCGCCGCGGCGATATCTTCCGGTGGACTCCTGCGGGACGGGAACGCCGACCGTGATCCGGTGAACTGGCTCACCTCCCACGCTCGATCTCACACCCGCGCCGGTGCCGGCACAAGGTCCGCCGCGCGGGTCGTCCGCCCGGCTGTGTCCCCGGTCCCGGCCGGCCGTTATCGTGGGACCGCCATGGCGAAGATCTTCCAAGTGACGGCCCGAGCGGGGATGACCCGCGTCGTGGAGCCGATCGCGCGCGGACTGCTCCGCGCGGGTGTGTCCCCCAACGCGGTCACCGTGACCGGCACCGTCGGCGTGCTCGTCGGCGCGCTCGGCTTCGGCGCGCGCGGCCAGTTGGTCGCCGGCGCGCTGATCGTCACGGTCTTCGCCCTCACCGACCTGCTCGACGGCACGATGGCGCGGATGAGCGGCGGCTCCACCCGGTTCGGGGCGTTCCTCGACTCGAGCATGGACCGGGTCGCCGACAGCGCGGTGTTCGGCGCGGTCGCCTACTGGCTGGCCACCCAGCAGCAGTATTCCGGCGTGGCCGCCGCGCTGGTCTGCCTGGCCGCCGGCGGCCTGGTCTCCTACGTCAAGGCCCGCGCCGAAGGGCTCGGCATGACCTGCAACGTGGGCATCGCCGAGCGCACCGAGCGGCTGCTCATCGTGGGCGTCGGCGGCGTGCTCACCGGCGTCGGTCTGGACCGGGCCCTGGAGGTCGCCCTCTGGCTGCTCGCCGCCGTCTCGATCTTCACGGTGGGGCAGCGGATGGCGCACGTGTACCGGCAGGCCCAGCGGGTCGGCACGGAGTGAACCTCACCGAGGTGGGCTACGTCGCCGGCTGGCGCCTGGTCCGGGCGCTGCCCCGGCCCGTCGCGGCCGCGGCCTTCCGGGTGGGCGCCGACCGCGCCCACCGCAAGGACGGCGGCGGTACGCGTCGACTGCGCGCCAACCTGCGCCGGGTGGTCGGCCCGGAACTGCCCGAGGCGGAGCTGGACGCGCTGGTCCGCGCCGGCCTGCGCTCGTACGCACGCTACTGGCTGGAGGCGTTCCGGCTGCCCGGCCTGAGCCGGGCGGAGATCCTCGCCGGGTTCCGCCTCGACGGCGCGGAGAAGCTCGCCGCGGACGTGGCGGCCGGGCGGGGCGCGGTGGTGGCGCTGCCGCACGCCGGCAACTGGGACGCGGCCGGCGCCTGGGTGGCGGCCACCGGCTGGCCGATGACCACGGTGATGGAGCGGCTCAAGCCGGAGGGCGTCTACGAGCGGTTCGTCGCGTTCCGGGCGGGGCTGGGGATGGAGATCCTGCCCACCCACGGTGGCCCGCGTCCGCCGTTCGACGTCCTGGCCGACCGGCTGCGGGCCGGCGCGGTGGTGCCGCTGCTGGCCGACCGGGACCTCTCCGCGCGGGGCGTCGAGGTGGACTTCTTCGGCGGCCGGACCCGGATGCCGGCCGGCCCGGCGCTGCTGGCGCTGCGCACCGGCGCGCCGCTCTACGTGGCCTCGATGTGGTACGAGCCGGACGCCGCCTGCGCCTCGATCGAGGGCCCGCTGGCGCTGCCGGAGCCGGACAGCGCGCCGCTGGACGCCCGGGTCAAGCTGGTGACCCAGCGGATAGCCGACGGTCTGGCGGCGGGCATCGCCCGGCATCCGCAAGACTGGCACATGTTGCAGCGGATGTGGCTGGACCAGGGACCGGCCGGGGCACCGACGTCGGCGCAGCCGCCGGCCACCACCGGGACGGTCTAGGGGGACGCCATGCGGATCGGCATCGTCTGCCCGTACTCCTTCGACGTTCCGGGCGGCGTGCAGAACCACGTCATGGACCTGGCCGAGGCGCTGCTCGGGCTGGGCCACGAGGTGAGCGTGCTGGCCCCGGCCGACGAGGACGCGAGGCTGCCGCCGTACGTGGTGTCGGCGGGACGGGCGGTGCCGCTGCCGTACAACGGGTCGGTGGCCCGGATCGCGTTCGGCCCGGTCTCCACCGCCCGGGTGCGCCGCTGGATCAACCGGGGCGACTTCGACGTGCTGCACGTGCACGAGCCGCTCACGCCGAGCCTGTCGATGCTGGCGGTGCTCTGCGCCCGGGGCCCGGTGGTGGCCACGTTCCACACCGCGATGACCCGGTCCCGGGTGCTCTCCGCGGCGCAGGGCGTGCTCCAGATCCTGCTGGAACGGATCACCGCCCGGATCGCGGTCAGCGCGCTCGCCCGCAAGGTGCAGGTCGAGCACATGGACGGTGGCGCGGTGGAGATCCCGAACGGCGTGGCGGTGGCGAAGTTCGCCGGCGTCGAGCCGCTGCCCGGCTGGCCGGGAGAGTGCGCGCCGGGCGCCGGCGGCACGCTCGGCTTCCTGGGCCGGTTCACCGAGCCGCGCAAGGGTTTCCCGATCCTGCGGGACGCGTTCGTGGCGCTCGCCCCGGACCGTCCGGAGCTGCGCCTGCTGGTGGCCGGCCCGGGTGACGCCGACGAGCTGTACGGCCGGTTCCCGGCCGAGCTGCGTGACCGGGTCACGTTCCTCGGTCTGGTCTCCGAGGCGGACAAGGCGCGCATGCTGCGCAGCGTGCACCTCTACGTCGCACCGAACACCGGCGGGGAGTCGTTCGGGATGATCCTCACCGAGGCGCTCGCCGCCGGGACCACGGTGGTCGCCAGCGACCTGGACGCGTTCCGCCGGGTGCTGGACGGCGGGCGGGCCGGGCGACTGTTCCCGACCGGGGACGCGGCCGGCCTACGGGCCGCGCTGACCGAGTTGCTCGACGACGCCGATGGGCGGGCCGCGCTGACCGGCCGGGGCGACCAGGTGGTGGCGAATTTCGACTGGCCCGTGGTTGCCCGCCGCGTTCTGGAGGTATACGCAGCGGCGATCGAGGCCACCGACGGCCGGGTCATGGACCAGGAGTGGGCGGGGCTGGGCTGACCACGGTGGCCGGTGGGGCCGCTGTGACGAGCGCGTCGACCGGTGCCCACGCCGGCCGGCCGGGATGAGGGGCAGCACTACGATGCCGGGCATGTGGTGGGTGGTGGGCACGGCACTGGTGCTCGGGCTGGTCTCGGCGTACCTGATCTGGACCGCCGGCCGGGTGCAGCGGCTCCAGGTCCGCGCGGAGTCGGCGGCCCGCGCGCTGGACGCGCACCTGCTGCGCCGCGCGGCCGCCGCCGCGGTCCTGGCCGAGCAGCGGTACGGCGTGGAGCTGTACGCCGCCGCCCGGATCGCGCTGGACGCGCTCCCGGAGGAGCGTGAGGCCGCCGAGAACGACCTGACCCGGCAGTTGCGCGCGGTGCGGCTGGACCCGGACGACCCGGCCTGCGGCGCGGTGATCGCGGCGAGCCGGCGGCTGGCGCTGGCCCGGCAGGTGCACACCGATCTGGTCCGGGACGCCCGCTCGGCGCGGGGCCGTCCGGTGGTGCGCCTGTTCCGGATGGGGCGTGGGCGCGAGTGGCCCCGCTACTTCGACATCGACGACCCGACGCTGGTCCCGCACGCGGACGTCACCACCGGCTGAGGCGGGCGCCGGGCGGGCCGTGACGGCGGCCACAGGGCAGGCCACCAGGGGTGCGATTGGCTGTCGGAGCGGCGTCGTGGCGGCCGTAGCATTTCCGCGCAGCCACCCCGACCGCCTGCCGAGGAGCGATGACCGTGTCCGAACCCACCGCACCGACCACCGACCCCACCGTCGGCACCGCCCGCGTGAAGCGGGGCATGGCCGAGATGCTCAAGGGCGGCGTGATCATGGACGTGGTCACCCCCGAGCAGGCGAAGATCGCCGAGGACGCCGGCGCGGTGGCCGTGATGGCGCTGGAGCGGGTGCCGGCGGACATCCGCGCCCAGGGCGGCGTGTCCCGGATGAGCGACCCGGACATGATCGACGGCATCATCTCCGCCGTCTCGATCCCGGTGATGGCCAAGGCCCGGATCGGCCACTTCGTCGAGGCGCAGGTCCTCCAGGCGCTCGGCGTGGACTACGTCGACGAGTCCGAGGTGCTGACCCCGGCCGACTACGCCAACCACATCGACAAGTGGGCGTTCACGGTGCCGTTCGTGTGCGGCGCGACCAACCTGGGTGAGGCGCTGCGCCGGATCACCGAGGGCGCCGCCATGATCCGCTCGAAGGGTGAGGCGGGCACCGGGGACGTCTCCAACGCCACCACCCACATGCGGAAGATCCGGCAGGAGATTCGCCGGCTCCAGAACCTGCCGGCCGACGAGCTGTTCGTCGCGGCGAAGGAGCTCCAGGCCCCGTACGAGCTGGTCAAGGAGGTCGCCGAGCGCGGCAAGCTGCCGGTCGTGCTGTTCACCGCCGGCGGCATCGCCACTCCGGCGGACGCGGCCATGATGATGCAGCTCGGCGCCGAGGGCGTCTTCGTCGGCTCGGGCATCTTCAAGTCCGGCAACCCGGCCCAGCGGGCCGCCGCCATCGTCAAGGCGACCACGTTCCACGACGACCCGGACGTGCTGGCGAAGGTGTCCCGGGGCCTGGGCGAGGCGATGGTCGGCATCAACGTCGACGACATCCCCGTCCCGCACCGCCTCGCCGACCGCGGCTGGTGAGCTTGTAAGGAGGGGCCCCTTCTTAACGCATTCTGCATAGGCGGGGCCCCCGCCTAACACCTGTGAGAGGAGCGACCGGGTGCGCGTACCCGTGATCGGGGTGCTGGCCCTCCAGGGCGACGTGCGTGAGCATGTCGCGGCGCTGGCCGGTGCGGGCGCCGAGGCCCGGCCGGTCCGCCGGCCGGGCGAGCTGGACGCGGTCGACGGCCTGGTGGTGCCCGGCGGCGAGTCCACCACGATCAGCAAGCTGGTGGACATCTTCGAGATGCGCGAGCCGATCGACAAGCGGATCGCCGGTGGCATGCCGGTCTACGGCTCCTGCGCCGGCATGATCATGCTGGCCGCCGAGGTGCTGGACGGCCGCCCCGACCAGCGTGGATTCGCCGGTATCGAGATGACCGTGCGGCGCAACGCGTTCGGCCGCCAGGTCGACTCGTTCGAGGCCCCGGTGACGATCACCGGGGTCGACGGCGAGCCGTTCCACGCGGTGTTCATCCGCGCGCCCTGGGTGGAGCGGGTCGGCGCGGGCGTGGAGGTGCTCGGCCGGGTCACCGACGGCCCGGCCGCCGACCGGATCGTCGCGGTCCGGCAGGGAAACCTGCTGGCCACCTCGTTCCATCCCGAGTTGACCGGCGACCTGCGCCTGCACCGCCTCTTCGTGGACCTGGTCCGGGCGGCGTCTTGACGCGTCCACCCGACGTCGGTCAGTGGTGTCGCGGATTGGGTGCGGCCCACTCCCGGAGCACCGGGTCGGTGAGGTGGTTGAAGCGTTGTATCCGGGTCGGCTGCTCGCTCTTGAAGGCGACCACCTGCTCTCCGGGGGACAACTGCAACAGCTCGCCCACGTTGACGCCGAGCCGTCGGGACAGCTCGGCGGCGGCGCCGAAGTTCGCCGGGCTGAACACCTGGAGTACGCCGGAGTTGTTGATCATCGTTTCGCCGACGCCCCGGTAGATGCTGGTGAGCTGCGCCAGGTCCTGCCAGAACGTCCAGGTGCGCAGCCCGTAGCCGCGCAGCAGGGTGATCGCGTCCTGGAGCAGGGAGAACCGGCCCAGTTGCGCCGCCTCGTCGATGAGGAACAGCAGGCGTGACTGGTTGATCGTCCGGCTGTTCATGACGTAGTAGAGCAGGCAGCCGATCCACGCCCGGAGCAGGCGCTGGTGGGTTCGGAGCTTGTGCGGCGGTACGACCACGTAGATCGAGATCCGGCGGTCCGGGTCCACCAGGTGGGTGAGCGGAAAGCTCGTACGGTCGGTGGCCTCCACCGTCCGCCGGGAACTGAACGGCGCGAGCTGCTGGGCCGCGGTGACCACGATGCTGGGGAAGGTCTTCTCCCGGTCGACGCCGAGCAGCATCTGGAACTCCTGCCGGGTGCCGGCCGGCATCCGGCCGTCCCGGTCGTTGTCCAACGCCTGGGCCATATACATCACCAGGTCGCTCTGGAACAGCCGGCTGCGCAGCTTCTGGAGGGTCAGCGAGGAGGCCCCCGTCGGTTCGGCCGTCGCCTCCGCGGTGATCAGGTGGGTGGTCAGGCCCGCGATCAGGAGCTGGGCCATCTCGTCCCAGAACGGCTCGACAGCCGACTTCTCGCCCCCCATCAGCAGGTCGGACAGGAGCCGCCCGAAGTCCTCCGGCTCCTCGGCGTCCTCGTTGTCCCGAACCAGCTCGGCGAACACGTCGAAGGGGTTCAGGGCGCCGCGGTCGGCTCGGGTGCCGTTGCTGGCCCCGAACGGGTCGAGCAGCACGATCTCGTGCCCCAGCGCGTCGCGCCGGTGGGCGTGGGTGACGTCGTAGTTCTCCCCCTTCGGATCGAGCACCACCACCGAGCCCTCGTAGCTGAGCAGGTTCGGGATGATCACGTCGCGGCCCTTGCCGGCGCCGGTGGGCGCGATGGTCATGAGATGGCTGTCGTCGTCCGAGGCGACCACCGGGCCCAGCGCGTCGTCCGCGATGATGTGTTCCTCGCGCAGGCCGAGCCGGATCCGGGCGTCGGTGACGCTCGCTCGACGCGGCGCGAACTGGCTCCTCGACTTCGACTCCGGATCGAGGTGGCGGGCCAGGAAGCGTCCGATGATCAGCTTGGACACCGGGATCCCCTCACGCTCGACGACGGGTGATGTGGGCGGGCGTGAAACCGGTCATTGTGCCGCTGCCGGACCCGGCCGAGATGCGGAGGTTGAGGGGCTTGTCGTGTTCGTTGCCGAGCACGTCGAAGTAGCGGATCCGGAGCACCAGCGAGCCCAGCTCGGGGATGTGCGGCGGGTCGCTGAACCGCAGCCGCTGTTCGATGTCCGTCATCGGTTGCACCGCGTCCGCCTTCGGCTCGCCCAACGGCACGAACCCCAGCGCCGACTGGTCCAGCGTGATCTGCTCGATCCGCAGGCCGAGCAGCGGGCCGGCGCCGACGTTGCGCAGCCGGACGGAGAGCACCACCAGCTCCTGCCCGCGCCAGGTGAGCCGGGAGTCCTGAATCATGGCGACCGGCACCACCGACGCCTCGAGCTGTTCGCCGGCGATCCGCGCCTCCCGGGCCGTGGCGCGGTTGTTCTGCCAGGACAGGATCAGGGCGATGACACTCAGGGTGAGCGTGACGGCCAACCCGACGACCTGGAGCGTGTTGAGCGATTCCTGACTCATGGCATCGTGCCGACGGCGCAGGAGAAGTTCCATTCCCGGAAAAAGTCCGCCATGAAACCCTTCACCACCCGGTCACGGAAGAAGTCGCGGTACGGCACCTCGTAGTTCTCCAGCAAGAAATCCGGACGGGGCGCGATGCGGGCACCCGGCTCCGCATTGTCCGAGCCGATCGTCTCGGCGATGGAGTGGAAGTCCAGCCAGATGCCCCGGTAACCCTGATTGGCCGGCGCCTGGATGTCGTAGACCTCGCGCAGGTGCACGCCGGGGGCGGCCTCCCGGAAATTGGAGATCTTGATGTCGAGCCGACCGGTGCGCAGTGAGCTGGCCGCGTCCTGACCGGTCGGCACCGGCCGGAACCGGCCGTCCTCGTCGGGCCGACGGGACAGCAGCGGTCCGATCAGTTCATGGCTGCTGACCGGTTTCTGCCGGTGCACCGGAATGAAGTCGTAGACGATCATCGAGAAGCGGTAGGCGGCGCGCAGGGGTTGCAGATCGAAGTCCGAGTGCAACACCTCGGACAGGTCGATCGCGATTCGGGAGACGAGCCCTCGGAGGTACGGCATCAGGAGCCGGTACCAGTTGTGGAACAACCGCAGCGACGAGCCCGAACGGCTGAGGGTGATCCGCAGGTCCCGCCGGATGTCGATGCGGAAACCGAACGAGGGCTCCTTGTAGACCACGCCGACGTCCCCGTCGCTCCAGTCCAGCCGCAGCGTGTCCACCTCGTGCAGCTCGCTGGCCTCCAGCACCTCCGCCACCGCCCGGTAGAGTCGCGCGCCCAGTTCGCGCCGCAACGCGTCCAGTCCCTGGAGGTCCCGCGCCGCGGGCAGTTCGACGATGAGGGAGAAACCATTCAGGGCGTCCACACCGTGCGGCCCCAACATGTCGATTCCGGCGGAGAATTCGTCGAACGTCTCGAGCACGTTTCCTCCGCTCATCGCTTTCGGAGATTTGCAGGCTAGCCGGAATGCCAATCAGCTCCGTAGGAGCGGACAAGGCAGGAGAGACTGACCCGTCGTTGGGCCCGGATGGCTGTTCGGCTGAGCGTGTGCACCAGGTCGACCCAAAGGCGCAGGTCGACGCGAATACGCGAGCCGATCGCCATCCGGCGCGGGGCGTGACGCCGGTCGGACGCGGCGGCCGGGGGCGTACCCGAATGATTGTCGGATCTCCGTCATCCGCCCGGCGCGGCGGCCACTCCGGCCCGGTTGCCGCGTCCGGCCGGCGGGTGTGCGACGCCCGGGGTGCGACCTCGGTAGGATTGCCGACGGTTCGGCAGGGCCGTCACCGCCCCAGCCCTTCACGCGGAGCCGTCGGGGTGCTGCGGCTCGCGGCGCCCGGGCAGTGGGGTGCCGGCGCGAGCAGTCGACGCAGGCGTGGGTCAACAGACGGAGGTATCAGATGTCCGGCCACTCAAAGTGGGCGACCACCAAGCACAAGAAGGCCGTGATCGACGCCAAGCGCGGCAAGATGTTCGCCAAGCTGATCAAGAACGTCGAGGTGGCGGCCCGCACCGGCGGCGGCGACCCGGCCGGCAACCCGACGCTGTTCGACGCCATCCAGAAGGCCAAGAAGAACTCCGTCCCGAACGACAACATCGACCGCGCGGTCAAGCGGGGCTCCGGCCTGGAGGCCGGCGGCGCCGACTGGCAGACGATCATGTACGAGGGATACGGCCCGAGCGGCGTGGCGATGCTGATCGAGTGCCTGACCGACAACCGCAACCGCGCCGCCACCGAGGTCCGCACCGCGCTGACCCGCAACGGCGGCTCGCTGGCCGACGCCGGCTCGGTGTCCTACATGTTCTCCCGCAAGGGCGTGGTGATCGTGCCGAAGACCGGCACCTCCGAGGACGACGTGATGATGGCGGTCCTCGACGCCGGCGCCGAGGAGGTCAACGACCTCGACGAGGCGTTCGAGGTGATCTCCGAGCCGGGTGACCTGATCGCGGTCCGGACCGCGTTGCAGGACGCCGGCATCGAGTACGAGTCGGCCGAGTCCTCCCTGATCCCCAGCGTGAACGTGCCGCTGGACGAGGACGGCGCCCGCAAGATCTTCAAGCTGATCGACGTGCTGGAGGACTGCGACGACGTGCAGAACGTCTACGCCAACTTCGACGTCTCCGACGAGGTCATGGCCGCGGTCGGCTGACCCTTCCGGATCGACACCAGTTCGGCGTAGTGGCGGTATCCAGGACCCGGGATACCGCCACTACGCCGTACCGGTGCGTCACCGCTTCGGTTGATCGCTGGTGGGCGACAGTCGGCGCAGGCCCGCCGGCCGGACGAAGACGGTCCGGCGGGCGACGGCGTCGCCGGTGGCGTCCAGTTCGTAACCCTCCAGCCAGGCCCACCCGTCGTACGTGGTCCAGTCCAGTGTCCTGATGACGCGGAACATGATGGGCCGGACGAACTGGACCGACGCCGTCCGGCTGATCTCCAGTAACTCACCGGCGCGCGGCCTCACCCGCGCTTCCGGTCCCGCCACGCCCGGAGCGTCTCCCCGGCCCGGGCGAGCCGATCGCAGCCGCCGTCCGGCCGGCACCGGGAACACGCGTCCCGATGGTGCAGGTCGACGACGTAGCCGGCCAGGACGACGGCGAACGGCGGCTCGGGCAGCCGCTGCTCCGCCCCCGTCACGACGCGCCCCGCGAGTGCCCGGTGCCGTGGCCGGCTCGTCCGTCCCCGGGCCGGTCCGTCGGAGGGTCGTCGGTCGACGCCTCCGGGTGGTGCGTGCCGTAGGCGCCGCCCCGGTGCGCGTACGCCGGGCGCTGCACCACGTCGACGGGTCCGTCCTGCCGTTGGAACCACTTCCACCGCCCCATGTCCCTCTCCGGTGAGGTAGCTGGCCGAAAGCCGGCCTTCACTGCTGGTCTTCGGTATGGAACTCTGCGTGTTGACAGATCGGTCGCGGAAGCAATCCGGTGCTTGTGGAGTGACGCTGGCGGGAGGCTTCTCCACCGATGAGGGGCGCTGAGGACATGGGGCTGCGGATTGGGGAAAGGTTGGGGAGCGTGACCATGACTGCGGCGGAAATCCTGCTCGACGAGCTGCGCCGTCTCCGGACGACGCGAGGGCTCAACCAGGAGGAGTTCGGTCGACTGATCAGCTACTCCGGCACGCATGTCAGTGCCGTGGAGACCGGAAGCAGGCCGCCCACCACCGACTATGCGGCGGCTATCGACAGGGCGTTGCAGACGGGTGGCATCTTCGGACGGTTGCTCGATCGGCTGTCAGTCCTGGACCTGGCGCCGCCTTGGCTCCGCGAATGGATCAGTGTCGAGGAGCAGGCAACGGCCCTGCGCTGGTACGAACCCGCGTTCGTGCCGGGACTGCTGCAGACCGAGGGGTACGCACGGGCGATCCTGCACGCGGGCGGCCATCTCACCCCTGAGCAGATCGACCAGCGGGTTCGCTCCCGTATCGACCGCCAGTCGATCCTGAATCGGGAAAATCCGCCTCGCCTCGTGGTGGTGCTCGACGTGGCCGTCCTGCGGCGCACCGTCAATGACAGCCGAATGATCATGCGGGAACAGTCGGAACACCTGGCTGCGGCGGCTGAGCTGCCGCACGTCCGGATACATGTCGTGCCCGAGGAGACCCGGCTCTACCCTGGGCTGCAAGGCGGCTTCATCCTGGCGACCATGCCGGACGATTCCGCCCTCGGCCATATCGACAACCAGGTCCGATCGGAGACGGTCAGCGGTTCGGCCGAGATTGCTGAGCTTCAACGCACCTGGGAGAGCGTCGTCCGGGACGCGCTTCCCCGGAAGCTTTCCCTGGCACTGATCAAGGAGGCGGCACTGACATGGACCTGACCAACGCCCGGTGGCGTACGTCGACGAAGTCCGGGACGAACGGCGGGAACTGCGTCGAGGTCGCCGACAATCTCCCCGGTGTGGTCGCCGTTCGGGACAGCAAGGATCGGCAGGGCCCGGTCCTGGCCTTCACGCCACGCTCCTGGCAGGCGTTCGTCTGCCACGCGAAGTCGGTCGCCTGACCCCCTGGCGTCACGCCCGCCGAAACCGGGCTGACCGGGGCGCTGGCAGCCCGTAGCCTGCCGGGGTGCTCGTACCCGATCTGCCGTTGCGGACCGCGCGCCTGGTGCTGCGTGCCTTCACCGCCGACGACCTCGCCGTGGTCCGGGACTACCGGGGCCGCCCGGAGGTCACCCGGTTCCTCTACCACCAGCCGTACGACGACGCCGCCGCCCGGGCGGCGATCGACCGGCTGGTCCGGCGCACCGCGTTACGCGCGCCGGGCGACGTGCTCAACCTGGCCGTGACGCTGGCGGACACCGGCGTGTTCGTCGGCGACGTGCTGCTGACCTGGACCAGCGCGGAGCACCGGCAGGGCGAGATCGGTTACGTGGCCCATCCCGACCACACCGGCCACGGCTACGTGACGGAGGCGGCCCGGGAGTTGTTGCGGCTGGGCTTCGAGGGCCTGGGCCTGCACCGGATCGTCGGCCGGTTGGACGCCCGCAACACCGCCTCGGCCCGGGTGCTGGAACGGCTGGGCATGCGTCGCGAGGCGCACCTGCGGGAGAACGAGTTCGTCAAGGGCGAGTGGACCGACGAGGCGGTCTACGCCCTGCTGGCGCGGGAGTGGCGGGCGGCGGGCTGACGGCCGGCGTACCGGGCGGCCCGGCGCGCCCTCGACGGGCGGCGCCGGGCCGGCGGAGGTCTCAGCGGGCGGCGCGCCGCGCCTTGACCATGCTGTCGACCACGTCCCAGACCGCGATGAAGACGGTGACCACGGCGGCGACGCGGGCCACGTCGTCCGCCCCGCCGTCGCGCAGCCAGGTGAACCGTTCGATCAGCTCCGGGTTGAGCAACCGGTCGGTGAGCAGCAGCCAGACCACCGGACCCGCGAACGCCAGGTTGAGCAGCGCGTTGACCGCCACCAGCGGCCAGGTCCAGCGGCCGGCCCGGTACTTCGCGACCTCCAGGCCGACGGTGGCCAGCAGCACCACGATCAGGGCGGGGAGCCAGAAGCTCCACAGTGCCGGGTCGAGCACCGGCAGCCGGGAGCCGTCGTCGGTGGCCCACCGCTGGAAGTGCTGCCCGACCAGGACCGCGACGGTGCCGAGCAGGAAGACGACCGAGGCCACGCTGTCCGGCTGGCTGATCTGCCGGTCGCGGGTGTCCTCCGGGAGCTGGTCGACGGTCCACTCGGGCAGGCCGAGCGGCGCCCGGGTGCGCTCCAGGACGGCGAAGCTCAGCGTCACCCAGAACGCGACCTGCACCGCGGTCTGGAGCGCGACCGAGATCGCCGCGCCGATGGCCCGGCCGGGCTCGTCGCCGACGGTGGCCGTGACGAGACCGGTGATCACGCCGACCGCCACCGGGATCCAGGTGAGCAGGGTGCGCAGCACCCGCCACCAGAGCAGGTAGTAGCGCGGGCCGATGAGCTGGAGCGTGCGGTCGCTGTAGCGGGCGGCGAGCTGCTCGGGGCGGCCCATCTCGGTGAGCACCTCGCGCTCGGCGGCGGCGTGGTCCTGCCCGCCGGCGGTCCGGTCGTCGATCATGTCGGCGATGGAGGCGCGCAGCTCCTCGGCGAGTTCGGCGCGGCGCGGCGCGGGCACGGTCCGCAGCGTGGCCGCCAGGTAACGGTCGGTCAGGGAACTCATCGCCCTACTCCTTCGATCAACTGGGTGACGGACGTCCGCACCGCGGTCAGGTCGTCGAGCAGGCGACCCAGCACCGTCTCGCCGTCGTCGCTGGTGCGGTAGAACTTGCGCGGCCGGCTCTCCTCGGTGTTCCACTCGCTGGTGAGCAGGCCCTGTTCCTCGAGCCGGCGCAGCAGCGGGTAGAGCGTGTTGGCGTCGACCGCGAAGCCGTGCGCGGCCAATCGTTGCAGCAGGGCGTAGCCGTAGTCGGGGCGGCGCAGGGCGACCAGGCTGGCCACCACGACCGTGCCGCGCCGCAGCTCCTGGAGATGGGTCCGGAGGACCTCGTCGCTGACCATGCGTCACACGATACTGTGTGGCACACACTATGGCAACTAGATACAGCATCGTGTGGCGTACCTGCCGGTCGTCGGAGAGACGGCCACCACCACCGCCCGCGTGGCCAATGGAGCCGCCGAGATCACCTCGGTAGGGTGGGTCGGTCGACTCCGACGCAGCTTGATCCACAACCCGGGGGGCGCCACGCATGGGCGATTCGTTCGCGCATCTGCACGTACACACCGAGTACTCGATGCTCGACGGTGCGGCCCGCCTCAAGGACCTGTTCGCCGAGGCGGCGCGGCTCGGCATGCCGGCCGTGGCGATCACCGACCACGGCAACATGCACGGCGCGAACGACTTCTACAAGCAGGCCATGGCCGCCGGCGTCAAGCCCATCCTCGGCGTCGAGGCGTACGTGGCGCCGGAGTCGCGCTTCCACAAGGCGCGGGTCAAGTGGGGACGGCCCGAGCAGAAGAGCGACGACGTCTCCGGCAACGGCGCCATCACCCACATGACCATGTGGGCGGCGAACCGCACCGGCCTGCACAACATGTTCCGGCTCAACTCCCGCGCCTCGATGGAGGGCCACTACGTCAAGTGGCCCCGGATGGACATGGAGCTAATCGCCGAGCACGCCGAGGGCATCATGGCCACCACCGGCTGCCCCTCCGGCGCGGTGCAGACCCGGCTGCGGCTCGGCCAGTTCGACGAGGCGCTCAAGGTCGCCGCCGCGTACCAGGACATCTTCGGCAAGGAGAACTACTTCCTGGAGATCATGGACCACGGCCTCGACATCGAGCGCCGGGTCCGCGACGGGCTCACCGAGATCGCCCACAAGCTCGACATCCCGCCGGTGGTCACCAACGACTCGCACTACACGCACGAGGCGCAGGCCGAGGCGCACGACGTGCTGCTCTGCGTGCAGACCGGCAGCAACGTCGCCGACCCCAACCGGTTCCGCTTCGAGGGCGGCGGCTACTTCGTCAAGTCCGCCGACCAGATGCGCGCGGTCGACTCGTCCGAGCTGTGGCAGCAGGGCTGCCGCAACACGCTGCTGGTGGCCGAGAAGGTCGACCCGACCGGCATGTTCACGTTCCACAACCTGATGCCGCGGTTCCCGATCCCGGACGGCGAGACCGAGGAGTCCTGGTTCCGCAAGGAGACGTTCGCCGGGCTCAAGCGCCGCTTCCCGAACGGCATCCCGGAGGGCCACGTCGTCCAGGCGGAGTACGAGCTGGGCGTCATCATCCAGATGGGCTTCCCGTCCTACTTCCTCGTGGTCGCCGACTTCATCCAGTGGGCGAAGAGCCAGGGCATCGCGGTCGGCCCCGGCCGTGGCTCGGCGGCCGGCTCGCTCGTCGCGTACGCGCTGGGCATCACCGACCTGGACCCGATCCCGCACGGACTGATCTTCGAGCGGTTCCTCAACCCCGAGCGCGTCTCGATGCCGGATGTCGACATCGACTTCGACGAGCGTCGGCGCGGCGAGGTGATCAAGTATGTGACCGACAAGTGGGGCGAGGACAAGGTCGCGCAGATCGCCACGTTCGGCACGATCAAGGCGAAGGCCGCGATCAAGGACTCGGCCCGGGTCCTCGGCTTCCCGTACGCGGTCGGCGACCGGATCACCAAGGCCATGCCCCCGGCGGTGATGGGCAAGGACATCCCGCTCTCCGGCATCTTCGACCCGAAGCACCCGCGCTACGCCGAGGCCGGTGAGATCCGCGGCCTCTACGAGACCGACCCGGACGTCAAGAAGGTCATCGAGACCGCGAAGGGCATCGAGGGCCTGATCCGGCAGACCGGTGTGCACGCGGCCGGCGTCATCATGTCCGCCGAGCCGATCATCGAGCACATCCCGCTGATGCGGCGCGACGCCGACGGCGTCATCATCACGCAGTTCGACTACCCGACCTGCGAGTCGCTCGGGCTGCTGAAGATGGACTTCCTCGGCCTGCGCAACCTGACCATCATCGACGACGCGGTGAAGAACATCCAGCTCAACCACGGCAAGGAGCTGGACCTGCTCGGCCTGCCGCTGGACGACAAGCCGGCGTACGAGCTGCTCGCACGCGGCGACACGCTGGGCGTGTTCCAGCTCGACGGCGGGCCGATGCGCTCGCTGCTGCGGATGATGAAGCCGGACAACTTCGAGGACATCTCCGCCGTGCTGGCGCTCTACCGGCCCGGCCCGATGGGCGTCGACTCGCACACCAACTACGCGCTGCGCAAGAACGGCCTCCAGGAGATCACCCCGATCCACCCGGCGCTGGAGGAGCCGCTGCGCGAGATCCTCGCCCCCACCTACGGCCTGATCGTCTACCAGGAGCAGGTGCAGCGCGCCGCGCAGATCCTCGCCGGCTACACGCTCGGCCAGGCCGACCTGCTGCGCCGCGCGATGGGCAAGAAGAAGAAGGAGATCCTGGACAAGGAGTTCGTCCCGTTCCGGGACGGCTGCCGCGAGCGCGGCTACCCCGACGACGCCATCCAGGCGGTGTGGGACGTCCTGGTGCCGTTCGCCGGCTACGCGTTCAACAAGGCCCACTCCGCCGCGTACGGCCTGGTGTCGTACTGGACCGCCTACCTCAAGGCGCACTATCCGGCGGAATACATGGCGGCACTGCTCACCTCCGTGGGCGACGACAAGGACAAGATGGCGCTCTACCTGTCCGAGTGCCGCCGGATGCGGATCCAGGTCCTGCCGCCGGACGTGAACACCTCCGCCGGCCCGTTCACCCCGGTCGGCAAGGAGATCCGCTTCGGCCTCGGCGCGGTCCGCAACGTCGGCGCGAACGTGGTCGCCTCGATCATGCGCTGCCGCGAGGAGAAGGGCGAGTACGCCGACTTCTACGACTTCCTGTCCAAGGTCGACGCGGTGGCCTGCAACAAGAAGACCATCGAATCGCTGATCAAGGCCGGCGCGTTCGACTCGCTGAAGCACCCGCGCAAGGCCCTGCTCGCCGTGCACGCCGACGCCATCGACGCGTACGCCGACGTCAAGCGCAAGGAGGCGGTCGGCCAGTACGACCTGTTCGGCGCCGGGTTCGGCGACGCGGACGCCGGCGGCAGCACCACCGTCATGCCGGTCATCGCGGACAGCGAGTGGGACAAGCGCGACAAGCTGGCGTTCGAGCGCGAGATGCTCGGCCTGTACGTCTCCGACCACCCGCTGTTCGGCCTGGAACACGTGCTCGGCGCGGCGGCCGACACCACCATCGCCGCGCTGTCCGAAGAGGGCACCGTGCCCGACGGCGCGGTGGTCACGCTCGCCGGCATCCTGTCCGGCGTGCAGCGCCGGGTCACCAAGCAGGGCCGGGCCTGGGCCTCGGCCACGCTCGAAGACCTCGCCGGCGGCGTCGAGACGCTGTTCTTCCCCAACACCTACGAGGTGATCGGGCAGTACATCGCCGAGGACGCGATCGTGGTGGTCAAGGGCCGGGTGGACCGCCGCGACGACACCCCCCGGATCATGGCGATGGACATGTCCATGCCGGACGTCACCAGCAACCCGGGGACCAAGCCGGTCACGCTGACCATCCCGGTGCACCGCTGCACGCCGCCGCTCGTCGAGCGGCTGAAGGAGACGCTGGTGCTGCACCCCGGCGACACCGAGGTGCACGTCAAGCTGCTCAACGGCGGCAAGGTCACCACGCTGCGTCTCGGGCCGTTCCGGGTCGCCGCGACCACCGCGCTGATGGGTGACCTGAAGAGCGTCCTGGGCCCGGCCAACGTGAGCTGACCGAGCGGCCCGGCCGATGATCGGGCAGCATCGACGGGATGCCGCCCGATCATCTGCTGCGCGTACGTGACCTCGTGCCCGACGCGCTGGCCTGCCTGCGCGAATGCCGGTCCGCGCCGGCCGACCGCTGGCCGTGGCACTGGCGGTCCGGCTACCTGGACCGGCACCCGGACGTGTTCCGGGTGCTCGACCGGGACGGCGACTGGTCCGAACCGGCGTCCGTGACGGCCGCCGTGGCCGGGCTCCGCGACCGGGCCGCCGACCTGGCCGCCCGCGCCGAGGCGGTACGCGGACTGCTGCCCGCCGGTGTCGCGGACGTGGCCGGCGCGCTGGGCTGGTCGGGTCAGGGTGGACCGGTCGAGTGCGTGGTGCTGGTCGGGCTGCACCAGGCCAACGGCTGGGCCGACGACCTGGGCGGTCGCTACGCGCTCTTCCTCGCCGTGGAACTGCTCGGCCCGGGGGAGGACGTCGGGCTGCTGGTGCGGCACGAGGTCGCGCACGTGGTGCACGACCGGCGGGCCGGCATCCGCCGCTGGCCCGAGCACGGGGTGGCGACCCATCTCTTCGCCGAAGGGCTGGCCACCCAGGTCACCGCCGAACTGGACCCGGGCCGGCCGCCGGAGGCGTACCTGTGGTTCGGTCGTCCCGGCCACCGGGCCTGGCTGGACGAGTGTCGCCACCGGTGGTCGGAGATCCTGGGCCGGGTCCGGGCCGACCTGGACGCCACCGACCCGGACCACCACGCCGCCTACTTCCTCAAACGGGACTCGCCGCTGCGCGGCGACCTGCCCGCGCGCTGCGGCTACCTGGTCGGCCTGGCGGCGGTGCGGCGACTGCGGGCGCGGCACGGCCTGCCCGAGCTGGCCGCCTGGCCGCTGGACCGGGTCCGGGCGGAGCTGGTGGCCGCGCTCGCTGACCTGCCCGCCCCTCGTGCGGTTCGCTGAGACCTGCGTCACAGTATGGGCATGGACACCACCCCCGCCCCCGAGGACGTCCGGCCCGCCCGCCGGGACCGGACCCGGTACCTCTACCTGGCGGTCATCGCCGCCGTCGTCGCCGGCATCGTGGTCGGCCTGCTCGCACCGGACGTCGGAAAGGCGCTGAAACCGCTCGGCACCGGCTTCGTGAACCTGATCAAGATGATGATCAGCCCGGTCATCTTCTGCACCATCGTGCTCGGGGTCGGTTCGGTCCGGCAGGCGGCCAAGGTGGGCAAGGTCGGTGGTCTCGCGCTCGGCTACTTCCTGGTCATGTCCACCGTGGCGCTGGCGATCGGCCTGGTGGTCGGCAACGTCATCCACCCCGGCGCCGGCCTGGACCTGGGGCCGGACGTGGCCGACGCGGGCCGGTCCGCGGCCGGGGAGGAGGGCGGCGGCACCGTCGACTTCCTGCTCGGCATCATCCCGACCACGCTGGTCTCCGCGCTGACCGAGGGCGAGGTGTTGCAGACCCTGCTGGTGGCGCTGCTGGTCGGCTTCGCGGTGCAGGGCATGGGCCGTCGGGGCGAGCCGGTGCTGCGGGCGATCGGCGTGCTCCAGCGCCTGGTCTTCAAGGTGCTGGCGATGATCATGTGGCTGGCGCCGATCGGCGCGTTCGGCGCGATGGCGGCGGTGGTCGGCGCCACCGGCGTGGACGCGCTGAAGAGCCTGGCCCAGATCATGCTCGGCTTCTACGCCACCTGCCTGATCTTCGTGATCGTGGTGCTCGGCCTGCTGCTGCGCCTGATCGCCGGGATCTCGATCTTCTCGCTGCTGCGCTACCTGGGCCGCGAGTTCCTGCTGATCCTGTCCACCTCGTCGTCGGAGTCGGCGCTGCCCCGGCTGATCGCGAAGATGGAGCACGTCGGCGTCAGCCGGCCGGTGGTCGGCATCACGGTCCCCACCGGGTACTCGTTCAACCTCGACGGCACCGCGATCTACCTGACCATGGCCGCGCTCTTCGTGGCCGACGCGCTGGGCAAGCCGCTCGCGGTCGGGGAGCAGATCTCGCTGTTGGTGTTCATGGTGATCGCGTCCAAGGGCGCGGCCGGCGTGACCGGCGCCGGGCTGGCCACGCTGGCCGGCGGCCTCCAGTCGCACCGGCCGGACCTGGTCGACGGCGTCGGCCTGATCGTCGGCATCGACCGGTTCATGTCGGAGGCCCGGGCGCTGACCAACTTCGCCGGCAACGCGGTGGCGACCGTGCTGGTCGGCACCTGGACCGGGGAGTTCGACCGGGACCAGGCGCGCGCCGTGCTCTCCGGCGACCGCCCGTTCGACGAGACCAGCATGCTCGACGAGGACGACGACGAGCCCTCCCCCGAAACCGCCCCCTCACCCCGCCCCACCCGCCCCCTCACCACCTCCACCACCCCCTGACCCCACCCCCCCTCGCGCGATCTTGCACTTCCTGCCCCGGCGAAACGGACGAAGCGCCCATCGAAGGGGCCGAAACCGCAAGATCGGCGAGGGGAGTGGGGGAGGGGAGGACGGGAGGGGAGGGGAGGGACGGGGTGGGCCACGGGGGTGGGATTGGCGGTGTTGGGTGGGGGTGGGGGTGGTTAGCGTCGGTGGTATGGAGCTGGAGCAGGCACGGAAGTTGTGGCAACCGGAGCCGGGCTGGTTGAACACGGCGACCTACGGGTTGCCGCCCGATCCGGTGTGGACGGCGGTGCAGCAGGTGCTCGCCGAGTGGCGGAGCGGCCGGGTGTCGTTCGAGGTGTGGGACGAGTCGGTCGGGCGCTCCCGGGCCGCGTTCGCCCGGCTGGTCGGCGTGGACGCGGCCGACGTGAGCATCGGCGCGGCCGTCTCCCAGTTGGCGGCACCGATCGCGGCGGCGCTGCCGCCGGGGACCACGGTGGTGGTGCCCGAGGTCGAGTTCACCTCGATCCTGTTCCCCTGGTTGGTGCAGGAGGAGCGCGGCGTGCGGGTACGCACCGTCCCGCTCGACGGCCTGGTCGACGCCATCGACGCCGACACCGACCTGGTGGCGTTCAGCCTGGTGCAGTCCGCCGACGGCACGGTCGCCCCGTACGACGAGATCGTCGCGGCGGCCCGGGCACACGACGCGCTCGTGGTGGTCGACGCCACCCAGGCCTGCGGGTGGCTGCCGTTCGCGGCGGACCGGGCGGACGCGGTGCTGGTGGGGGCGTACAAGTGGTTGATGGCGCCGCGTGGTGCGGCCTTCGCCTACCTGGCGCCGGCGCTGCGCGAGCGGATGCGTGCCGACGCCGCCGGTTGGTACGCCGGCCGCGACCCGAGCGCCTCGTTCTACGGCCTGCCGCTGCGGCTGGCCGACGACGCCCGCCGGTTCGACATCTCCCCGTCCTGGCTCTGCTACGCCGGCGCGGCCCCGGTGCTGGAGCTGCTCGCCGAACTCGACCCGGTGGCGGTGCGTGACCACGACGTGGCGCTGGCCAACCGGTTCCTGGCCGGGCTGGGGCGACCGCCCGGCGACAGCGCGATCGTCACCGTCGAGGTGCCGGACGCGCAGGAGAAGCTGGCCCGGGCCGGGGTGCGGGCGGCGGTGCGGGCCGGCCGGGTGCGCGCCTCGTTCCACCTCTACACCACCGAGGCGGACGTCGACCTGGCACTGGAGGCGCTGACGGGTTGAGCCCCGGCTCAGGCCAGGTGGCCACCGATCCTCGGGTCGGCGTCGGCTCCAAGCTGGTCGGGTAGCGTCGAGGACCCACAGTCGATCTCCGCCCTCGAAGGACGCCATGGATCCCGTCGCCACACCGCCCGTCCCGCGCCCGCTGCCGGCGGTCCGGCGATGAGGGCGCTCGTGGTACGCGGCCCGGGCGCGACCCCGGCCGTCGAGGAGGTGCGCCTGCCCGCCCCGGGCCCGGGTGAGCTGCGGGTCCGGATCCGCGCCGCCGGCCTGTGCCACTCCGATCTGGCCATGGTGCACGGCACGCTGACGCCCGGGTACCCGCTGGTGCTGGGGCACGAGGCGACCGGCGTGGTGGTCGAGATCGGGCCGGGCACCGCGTTGCCCGTGGGCACGCCGGTGGTGCTCAACTGGGCGCCCGCCTGCCGCGACTGCTGGCACTGCCGGCACGGCGAGCCCTGGCTCTGCGTCGCGAACGGCGCCGCCTCGGTGCCGCGCGGCGAGACCGCCGACGGGGAGCCGATGCAGGTCACGCTCGGGCTCGGCGCGCTCGCCGAGGAGGTGGTGGTGCCGGAACGGGCGGCCGTGCCGGTGCCGGCCGGGCTGCCGCCGGCGCAGGCGGCGCTGCTGGGCTGCGCGGTGCTCACCGGCACCGGCGCGGTCCGCAACACCGCCCGGGTCGCCGCCGGCGAGTCGGTCGCGGTGATCGGGCTGGGCGGCGTCGGGCTGGCCGTGCTCACCGCCGCGCGCCGGGCCGGCGCGGCGCCGATCCTCGCCGTCGACGTGGTGGCGGCCAAACGGGAGCTGGCCCTGGCCGCCGGCGCGACCGACTTCCTGCCCGCCGACGACGCGCTGAGCCGGGAGATCCGGGCCCGCACCGACGGGCGCGGGGTGGACCACGCGTTCGAGTGCGTCGGCCGGGCCGCCACCATCCGCGCCGCCTGGCGGGCGACCCGGCGCGGGGGCGCGGTCACCGTGGTCGGCATGGGCGGCCGGGACGACCTGCTCAGCCTCTCCGCGATGGAGATCTTCCACTCGGCGCGTACGCTGCGCTCCTCGGTCTACGGCTCGACCGACCCGGACCGGGAGGTGCCGGAGTTGGCCGCCGCGCTCGCCGCCGGTGACCTCGACCTGGCGCCGCTGGTCAGCGGCACGGTGTCGCTGGCCGAGGCGCCCGCCGCGCTGGACCGGCTGGCCCGGGGCGAGGGCGCCCGCTGGGTGGTCACGTTCCCGGACTGAGCCCCACCCTCGACCAGGACCGCCACGCCGTCGAGCAGCCGTCGCAGGCCGAAGTCGAAGACCGTCTCCAGGTCCAGGTTGACGCCGCCCGCGGTCAGCGCGTCCATGGTGGCCAGCCGACCGCCGGCCATCAGGCGGTGGAACGTGTCCTGCTGCCGGTCCACCCACTCCTCGTCGGTGAGCCCGGTGTCCTGCACCGCCTGCGCGCCGGCCTCCAGGTTGACCGCGACGCCCTTCACGTACGCCATCAGCGTGATCGCCACGTGCCAGCGCGCGTGGCGGTCCAGGCCCAGGCCGGCGGTGGCCCGCAGCGCCCGGTCGGTGTGCGCCATGCCGTGCGGCAGCGGCTGCGGCCGGGCGATGGTGATGACGTGCGGCACCCAGCGGTGCCGCCGGTAGATCGCCCACTGCGCCCGGGCCAGCGCCTCCAGCCGGGCCCGCCAACCGGCCGGCTCGACCGCAGGCAGCGGCGTTTCGGCCAGCGCCGCGTCGATCATCGCCAGGATCAGCTCGTCCCGGCTGCGCACGTGCCGGTGCAGCGAGAGCGTGGGTACGCCCAGCTCGGCGGCGACCGACCGCAGCGAGACCGCGCCGAGCCCGCCGGCGTCGGCCAGCGCGACCGCGGTCCGTAGCACCCGGTCGCGGCTCAGCTCGGGTCGCGACCGCGCCGGTCGGGCCGGACCGGTGGGCTCGGCCACCACCGTGCCGGCGCCCGGCCGGGTGAGCACCAGGCCGTCGTCGCGCAGGCGGGCCAGCACCCGGGTCGCGGTGGCGATGGCGATGCCGTGTTCGCGGGTGAGCTGCCGGGCCGAGGGCACCCGGTCGCCCGGTCGCAGCTCGCCCCGCTCGATCCGGTGCCGGATCTCGGTGGCGATCCGCTGGTACGGCGGCTGCGGCCGCGGCCCGTGCTGCGCTGGCATCCCGGCACCTCCGCGCCGAAGCGTACTAGTGCGGTGGGCGGCCCGGGGGCCGTGCGCGGGCGGCGTACTAGGTCGCCGCGCGTCCCGCCGGCCGGGCGGACCTAGCGTCCGACCCGACCGACGGGTGCGAACAGGGGAGACCCGATGAACGAACCGACAGTGCTCATCTCCGGGGCCGGCGTGGCCGGCCCGGCGCTCGCCTTCTGGCTGGCCCGGCACGGCTGGGCGGTGACCGTGGTGGAACGCGCGCCGGGGCTGCGTCCCGGCGGGCAGGCGGTCGACGTGCGGGGGACCGCCCGGACCGTGCTCGACCGGATGGGACTGACCGACCGGGTCCGGGCCGTCGGCGTCCGCGAACACGGCATGGCGTACGTGGACGCGCGCGGCCGGACCCGGGCCCGGCTGCCGGTGGCGGCGTTCGGCGGGGAGGGCATCGTCGCCGACCTGGAGATCCAGCGCGGTGACCTGGCCCGGCTGCTGTACGAGGCGACCCGCGACCACGTCGAGTACGTCTTCGACGACTCGATCGAGACCCTGGCGCAGGACGCCGACGGGGTGCGGCTCACCTTCGACCGCTCCGCCCCGCGCACCGTCGACCTGGTGGTCGGCGCGGACGGCTCGCACTCCCGCACCCGGGCGTTGGCGTTCGGCCCGGAGTCGGCGTACGTCCGGCCGCTCGGGGCGTACCTGGCGTACTTCTCCACCCCGTGTCCGGACGCCGACGGGTGGTTCCTGATGCACAACGCGCCCGGCGGTCGGGTGGTCGGCGTCCGGCCGACCCGGGACGGCCGCACCGCGGCGCTGTTCAGCTTCCGCTCCGACGCGCTCGACGTGGACCGGCGGGACCGGGCCGCCCAGCAGCGGCTGCTGGCCGAGCGGTTCGCCGACGTGGGCTGGCGCGCGGCCGAGCTGCTGGCCGCCGCGCCCGCCGCCACCGACTTCTACTTCGACAGGTACGCCCAGGTGCGGATGGACTCGTGGCACGCGGGCCGGGTCGGGTTGCTCGGCGACGCGGCCTGGTGCCCGTCCCCGTTGACCGGGCAGGGCACCAGCCTCGCGCTGGTCGGCGCGTACCTGTTGGCCGGCGAGCTGGCCGCCGCCGGGGGCGACCACCGGACCGGTTACCGGCGTTTCGAGGAGCGGCTGCGGGCGCACGTGGCGAAGGGGCAGGAGATCCCGGGCGGTGGGCTCGCCGGGTTCCTGCCGGCCGGCCGGGCCGCGATCCGGATGCGGGACGCGTCGATGCGGGTGCTGGCGTCCCGGCCGATGCGCGGGCTCGCCACCCGGCTGTTCTTCAGCCACGCCGACGGGCTCGACCTGCCGGAGTACGCCGTCGGCCGGTGAGCCCGTCATCCGGTCGCCGGGCCGGGTCCGCTACCCGGTTGCCGGGAGCCGGCCCGGTCGCGGGAGCCGGCCCGGGCACGGCGCCGGGCCACATGTCGACGGCCGCCGACGGGTCGGGAGCGCCCGGCGCCTGTGGAGGTCCGCCCCGTGCCGGGCGGGGGGAATGTGTGGCGCATCGACATGGTTCGACCCGTTCGACGCCCCGTAGGTTTCCTGCACGCGACGGCCCTGTGACCCCGGTCACCGACCCGGCCGTGGCGGACGGACCTGCGGAGGGTGAGGCGATGGCCGGGCAAGCGATCCTGTCGGCCCGTGGGCTGACCCGGGACTTCCGGGGTTTCCGGGCCGTCGATCGCGTCGACCTGGACGTGGCGTCGGGCACCGTGCACGCCCTGGTGGGCCCGAACGGCGCCGGCAAGACCACGCTGTTCAACCTGCTCACCGGCTTCCTGCCGCCCAGTGGCGGCCGGATCGAGCTGGACGGCCGGGACGTCACCGGGCTGCCCCCGGAGCGGGTGGCCCGGCTCGGCGTGGCCCGGTCGTTCCAGATCACCAGCCTCTTCCCGCAGCTCGGCGCGCGCGAGCACGTCGAGTTGGCGCTCCAGTCGCCCAGCGGGCTGGGCTGGCGGTTCTGGCGGTCGGCGAAGCTGATGCGCCGCTACCGGGACCGGGCCGACGAACTGCTGGCCATGGTCGGTCTCGCCGACCTCGCCGAGGCCCCGGCCGAGGCGCTCGCGTACGGGCGCAAGCGGGCCCTGGAGCTGGCCATCGCGCTCGCCCTCGACCCGAAGGTGCTGCTGCTCGACGAGCCGACCGCCGGGATGGGTCTGGAGGACGTCGACCGCACCGTCGAGCTGATCGCCACCGTCCGCGCCGGACGGACCGTGGTCATGGTCGAGCACAACATGAGCGTGGTGGGCCGGCTCGCCGACACGGTCACCGTCCTCCAGGCCGGCACCGTGCTGGTCGAGGGGCCGTACGAGCAGGTCCGCGCCGACGAGCGGGTCATCACCGCCTACCTGGGAGCCAGCGATGCTGCGCATTGAGAACCTGTCCGCCTGGTACGGCGAGGCCCAGGTGCTGCGCGAGGTGAGCCTGGAGGTGGCCGCCGGCGAGGTGGTCACGCTGGTCGGGCGCAACGGCGCCGGCAAGTCCACCCTGCTGCGGTCCGTGATGGGGCTGCACCCCGGCCAGCGCGGCACGGTGCACCTCGACGGGCGGGACATCTCCCGGCTGCCGGCGTACAAGCGGGCGCGGGCCGGGCTCGGCTGGGTCCCCGACGACCGGGGCGCGTACGCCACGCTCACGGTCACCGAGAACCTGACGCTGCCGCCCCGGGTCGGCCCGGACCCGTGGCCGCTGGCGCGGGTGTACGAGGCGTTCCCCGCGCTGCACGCCCGGCGCGACTCGGCCGCGACCATGCTCTCCGGCGGCGAGCAGCAGATGCTCGCGCTGGCCCGGGTGCTGCGCATGGGCGCCCGGCTGCTGCTCTGCGACGAGCCCACCGAAGGGCTGTCGCCGTTGCTCGTGCAGCAGGTCGGCGACCTGCTGCGGGAGGCCAAGCGGCACGGCGTGACCGTGCTGCTGGTGGAACAGAACCTGCACTTCGCCACCGGCGTCGCCGACCGGCACTACCTGCTGGCCGAGGGCCGGATCGCGGAGGCGATGGAGAACACGGAGGTGCGCTCGCGGGAACGCGAGCTGCTGGCGTACCTCGGGATCTGACAGTCGACGGCCGAACCCGCGCCTACCGCGCGGCGACGAAGGGGATGACCATGCGTAGGAGCGTGGGTGTGGCCGCCGCCTCGGCGGCGGCGCTGCTGGTGGCCGGCTGCGGCGGCGGTGGCCCGCAGTCCGGCGGTGACTCGAAGCTGACCGGCGACAAGATCGTGCTGGGCGTGCTCAACGACCAGTCGGGCGCCTACTCGGAGCTGTCCGGGCGCAACTCGGTGAAGGCCGTGGAGATGGCCATCGCCGACTTCAAGGCCAAGCACGGCGACGACGCGGTCACGAAGAACATCAGCGTGGAGACCGCCGACCACCAGAACAAGCCGGACGTGGCCAACAGCAAGGCCCAGGAGATGGTCGACCGCAAGGGCGTCGACGCGATCCTGGACGTGCCGACCTCGTCGGCCGCGTTGAAGGTCGCCGACGTGGCAAAGGAGAAGAAGAAGCTCTACTTCAACATCGGCGCGGCGACGACGGATCTGACCGGCAAGAGCTGCAACAGGTACACGTTCCACTACGCGTACGACACCTACATGCTGGCGCACGGCACCGGCACGGTGACCACCGAGCAGGTCGGCAAGAACTGGTACATCCTGTACCCGAACTACGCGTTCGGACAGGACATGGAGAAGAGCTTCACGGCCGCCATCGGCGCGGCCGGCGGGCAGGTCGTGGGTAAGGACGGCGCGCCGTTCCCGAACACCAGCGGCGACTACTCGTCGTTCCTGCTCAAGGCGCCGACGCTGAACCCGAAGCCGCAGGTGCTCGGCACCATGCAGGCCGGCGCGGAGCTGGTCAACGTGGTCAAGCAGTACAACGAGTTCAAGCTGCGGGAGAAGGGCGTCGGGCTGGCCGTCGGCCTGATGTTCATCACCGACATCCACTCGCTCACCCCGGCCGCGCTGGCCGGCACCACCTACACCGACGCCTGGTACTGGAACTTCGACAAGCAGAACCGGGAGTGGGCGGACCGGTTCCAGTCCGAGACCGGAACCCGGCCGTCGTTCGCGCACGCGGCCAACTACTCCGCCGCCATGCAGTACCTGGAGGCGGTGCAGGCCGCCGGCACCGACGACGCCGACGCCGTGGTCAAGGAGCTGGAGGGCAAGAAGATCAACGACCTGTTCCTGCGCAACGGCAAGATCCGCGCGGAGGACCACCGGGTCGTGCACGACGCCTACCTGGCGCAGGTTAAGCCGCAGGCCGAGGTCAAGGAGCCGTGGGACTACGTGAAGGTCCTCAAGACCATCCCGGCGGCCGAGGCGTTCCGCGCCCCGTCGGCCGACTGCAAGCTCTGACATGTCCGGCTTCCTGCAGAACACGTTCAACGGGCTGGTGGGCGGGGCGTTCTACGCCCTGCTCGCGCTCGGGCTCGCGGTCATCTTCGGCGTGCTCCGGGTGGTGAACTTCGCCCACGGCGCGTTCTACATGCTCGGCGCGTTCGGGGCGTACGTGCTGCTGGCCGAGGCGGGCGTGCCGTTCTGGGCCGCGTTGGTGATCATGCCGCTGGCGCTGGGCCTGCTCGGCATGGCGCTGGAACGGGCGGTGATCCACCGGCTCACCCGGCTCGACCCGCTCTACAACTTCCTGCTCACCTTCGGCCTGACGCTGATCCTGCAGGACCTGGTCAAGTCCCGGTACGGCGTGCAGTCCAGCCCGTACGCCACGCCCGCCGAGCTGAGCGGGACCGTCGACTTCGGGCTCTTCGACTTCCCGACGTACCGGGTGTTCATCCTCGGCTTCACCGTGCTGCTCTGCGTGGCGGTCTGGTGGGTGCTCGGGCGGACCCGGATCGGCATGGTGGTCCGGGCCGCCACCGAGCGGCCGGAGCTGACCCGGGCGTTCGGCATCGACGTGGGGAGGTGGGTCACCCCGGTCTTCGGCTTCGGCATCGCGCTCGCCGGGCTGGCCGGGGTGCTCGCCGCCCCCATGCGGGCGGTCAACCCGCTGATGGGCGCCGACCTGATCATCGTGGTCTTCGCGGTGGTGGTGATCGGCGGGCTCGGCTCGATCTTCGGCTCGGTCGCCGCCGGCTTCGGCATCGGCCTGATCCAGGCGTGGGGCGAGGCGTACCTGTCCGACTACCCGCTCGTGTCGCAGACCGTCGTGTTCGTGGTGATGGCCGCCGTGCTGCTGTGGCGCCCGGCCGGCCTGTTCGGCCGAGAGGAGGCCCCGGCATGACCGAGCGCACCGAGCGGAGTGAGGGCCGTGAGGGCATGCCCGGCCAACTCGGCATGACCGAGCGCACCGAGCGGAGTGAGGGCCGTGAGGGCATGCCCGGCCAACTCGGCGTGAGTAGTGCGGTGGACGCCCCCGTCAAGACGCCGGCCCCGCGCTCCGGGCTGCTCGCCGTCGCGCGGGCGCCCGGCTGGGTCCGGTACGCGCTGCTGGCCGCCGGCCTGCTGGTGGCGCTCTGGCTGCCCAACGGGCTCTACCCGGCGGTCGCGGTGGACATCCTGTGCTGGGCGCTGTTCGCCGTCTCGGTGGACCTGCTGCTCGGCTTCACCGGGCTGATGTCGTTCGGGCACGCCGCGTTCTGGGGCACCTCGGCGTACGTCACCGGGCTGGTCGCGATCCACGCCGGCCTGCCGTTCCCGGCCGCGGTGCTGGCCGGGGCGCTGGCCGCGGCGCTGCTCGCGCTGCCGATCGGCTACCTGGCGGTGAGGCGCACCGGGATCTACTTCGCGATGGTCACGCTGGCGTTCGCGCAGATGGTCTACTACGTGGCCAACGAGTGGCGCTCGGTGACCCAGGGCGAGAACGGCCTCCAGGGCGTGCCGCGCGCGTTCTTCGGCGCCGACCTCACCGACGACTACTACTTCTACTACGCGATCCTGCCGATCGTGCTGCTCGGGTTGCTCGCGGCGTGGCGGATCGTGCACTCGCCGTTCGGTCGGGTGCTGGTCGGCATCCGGGACAACCCGGCGCGGGCCCGCGCGCTGGGCTACCCGGTGCACCGTTACAAGCTGACCGCGTTCGTGCTCTCCGGGTTCCTCGCCGGGCTCGGCGGTGGGCTGTTCGCCGTCGGTCACCGGTTCGTCTCGCTGGACGTGCTGCACTGGACCACGTCCGGCAAGGCGGTCATCGTGGTGGTGCTCGGCGGCATCGGCACGCTGTGGGGCGGCGTGCTCGGCGCGGCGCTGGTGGTCCGGCTGGAGGACTGGCTGTCGTTCTCCGGGTTCGAGGCCATCGGGCTGGTCACCGGCGGCATCTTCGTGCTGGTCGTGCTGCTGTTCCGGCGGGGCGTCTGGGGCACTGTCGCGCACCTGGCCCGGCGTCGGGGAGCCGCCCGGCGCGAATGAACCTCCCGGTGGCGCATCCGGATCGGGCCGCCCGGACGAACCTCCAGGTAGCAGAGCTACCCGGGGGTACGTCCGTTGCTGACCGAGAACATGCCGGCCGGGGCCGCCGAGTCGGCCCGTAAACGGCTCATCACCGCCGCCGAGGACCTGGACGACAACCAGGTCGCCGGGCTGGTGCTCGACCTCGCCGCCGAGGTCGGGGTCGCGCCCTTCTGGGAGCAGGTCTGCCTGCCGCTGCTGGGCGCGCTGCGCGGGCACAGCGCCGTCGAGATCGCGGTCGAGCACTCCCTGTCCGAGGGCGTCCGGGTCGGGCTGGACGTGTTCCGCCGGGAACCGACCCGACCGCTGCCGGTCGAGGGGGTGCTGCTCGCCGGCGCCGAGCACGAGACGCACTGCCTGGGGCTGCACGCCCTGGCGGCGGCGCTGCGCGAGCGCGGTCGGGGCTGCCTGCATCTGGGCCCTGCCCTGCCCTGGTCCGCGCTGGCCAGCGCCGTGGCCCGGGTCCGGCCCCGGGTGGTGGTGGTCTGGTCGCAGACCCCGGTGACCGGTCGGGCGTACCGCCTGGTCCGGCTCCGGCGGGACGTCCCGGACGTCCGTCTGCTCGCCGCCGGGCCGGGCTGGATCGAGCCGTTCCCGCCCGGCCCCGCCGCCCCCCGCCGCCTCGCCACCCTCGCCGAGGCCACCGCCGCCTGCCTGAAAGGCGGGGCCCCCGCTTAACGCCTCCGGTAGAGACGGGCGCCCCGCTTGGCGGGCGCATCGTCGGTGGGCGCCCGTTTGGCGGGCGCATCGTCGGTGGCGGCCCGCTTGGCGGGCGCGCCGTCGGTGGTGCTCAGCCGGCGCGGAAGCCGTGCCGCAGGGCGGCCACCACCGACTCCGGATCGAACGCCTCCTCCGGGGCGGCGAGCTGGTTGCCGAGGAGCCCGTCGACGAGCGCGAGCAGGCCCGGAAGCGGTCGCCGGATCGGTGGAGCCGAGCGCCGCGACCAGCGGCCCCCCACTCGGCCAGCCGTGCCCGCCCGCGGTCGCGCTGGCCGAGTGCGTCCGCGACGCCGACGACCTGCCGGCCGCGCTGCGGGCGTACGACAGGCCCGCCGCCGGCAGCGGATCGCGGCCGGCGTGCGGTGGGCGGGGCGGCGCGCCCAGGCCCGGCGGCTGCCGCCGGTGCGGGACGCGGTGCTCCGGCTGGCGCTGGCCGCGGGCCCTCGCCCCGAGGTCCCCCACCCTCGCCCCGGGGCCGCGAAACCCCGGTGCCCTGTTTCACGGAAATAGTGGCTAACTGGGCCCCGAAGGCCACTCTTTCCGTGAAACAGGCGCACGGGACGGGACGAGGCGGGACGGCGCGGGGTGGGGGCGGCGCGGGCGTGGGGCGGTGCGGCACGCGCAAGGGGTGGGTACGCCTCGGCGTGACCTGGCACACATCCGATACGGACCTGTTCCGTATCGAAACTCGCTCACCTACGCTCGGCAGCGTTACGAGTCTGCCCCGTATCGTATTCGGACGCGGGTGAGTCGGGGGGAGAACCCAGATGGAAGCGCACGAGAACACCGGACACCCGAGGAGGTGGGCGATCCTGGGCGTGCTGGTGATCAGCCTGCTCGTGGTCGTCCTCGACAACACCATCCTCAACGTCGCCCTGCGCACGCTCGCCGACCCGGTGCACGGTCTCGGGGCCAGCCAGGGCGACCTGGAGTGGGCGATCAACTCCTACACCCTCGTCTTCGCCGGCCTGCTCTTCACGTTCGGCGTGCTTGGCGACCGGTTCGGCCGCCGGCGCTTCCTGATCCTCGGGCTGGTGCTGTTCGGGCTGGCCTCGCTGCTCTCCGCGTACGCGCAGGACCCGGCGCAGCTCATCGGCGCGCGGGCCCTGATGGGCGTCGGCGGCGCCGCCATCATGCCGGTGACGCTCTCGATCATCTCCAACGTCTTCGACCCGCGCGAGCGCGCCCGCGCGATCGGCGTCTGGGCCGGCGCGGTCGGTCTCGCCGTGGCCATCGGCCCGGTGCTCGGCGGCGCCCTGCTGGAGCACTTCTGGTGGGGCTCGGTCTTCCTGATCAACGTGCCGGTGGTGGTGGTCGGCGTGGCGCTGGTGGCGATGCTGGTCCCCGAGTCCCGGGATCCCGCCCCCGGCCGGGTGGACGTGCTCGGCGTGCTGCTCTCCGTGGTCGGCCTGGTCGCCCTCACCTACGGCATCATCGACGGTGGCGAGCACGGCTTCGGCCGGCCGCAGGTCTGGGCCGCGATCGTCGGCGGGCTCGCGGTGCTCGGCTGGTTCGTCGCCCACGAGCTGCGCAGTGACCACCCGTCGCTGGACGTGCGGCTGTTCCGGGTGCCCCGGTTCGCCGCCCCGGTGGCGCTGGTCGGGCTGGTCTTCTTCGCCGCCATGGGCGTGATGTTCTTCGGCGCGTTCTACCTCCAGCTCGTGCGCGGCTACAGCCCGCTGGAGAGCGGCCTGCTCTTCCTGCCCTTCGCGGCCGCCCAGCTGATCTTCGCGCCGCGCAGCGCCGCCATGGTCCGTCGCTACGGCGGACGGGCGGTCGCCGCGGTCGGGCTGCTGCTGACCACGATCGCGCTCGCCGCGTTCGTGTTCATCGACGCGGACACGCCCATCTGGATCTTCTCGGCGGTGGGCTTCGTGCAGGGCGCCGGAATGGCCAACATCATGCCGCCGGCCACCGAGTCGATCATGTCGGCGCTGCCCCGGGAGAAGGCCGGCGTGGGCTCGGCGGTCAGCAACACGGTCCGCCAGGTGGCCGGCGCGCTCGGCGTGGCGGTGCTCGGCTCGGTGCTCTCCGCGGTCTACCGCGACCAGGTCGGCCCCGCGGTGGCCGCGCTGCCCGCCCCGGTCCGCGACGCCGCCCGGGAGTCGGTCTCCGGCGCGTACGCGGTCGCCGACCGCCTCGGCCCGGCCGCGCCGCAACTGATCGACGCCGCCAACGACTCCTTCGTCTCCGCGATGCACTGGGCCGCCGGCATCTCCGCGCTGGTGGCGGCGCTGGGCGTCGTGATCGTGGTGCGGTGGATGCCGGGGCGGGCGGTCGTCGCGCCCACCACCGCTCCGGCCACCGAGCCGGAGTTGGCCGGGACCGCGTAGGTTCGTGGACAATGTCTGACATGACGTCCACGACGGGTGCTCCGCGATCGCCGGGTCGACCGCGGAGCACCCGCGCCGACGAGGCGATCGTGGAGGCCACCCTCGACCTGCTCGCCGAGGGCAGCACGATCGAGGCGCTCTCCATCGAGGCGATCGCGGCCCGGGCCGGGGTCGGCAAGGCCACCATCTACCGCCGCTGGTCGGGCAAGGAGGCGCTGCTGCTGGACGCGCTGCGCCGGCTCAAGGGCGTCCCGCCACGCCCCGGCGGGCGTTCCGTCCGGGACGACCTGGTGCTGCTGGTCGGCGCCGTGGGCCAGCACACCGACCCCCGGGCCCGCAAGATCATGCCCTGCCTGGTGCCCGAGGTGAGCCGCAGCTCCGCCCACCGGCAGGCATACGAGGCGATCATCGAGCCCCGGCGGCAGGCCATGCGCGAGGTGCTGCGCCGCGCGACGGACAGCGGTGAGCTGCGCGCCGACCTCGACATCGAGGTGGCCATGGCGCTGCTCACCGCGCCGATGCTCGCCCAGCGCATGCTGCACTGGCACCCCGAGCTGGACGAACGCATCCTGCCCGAGCGGATCGTGGACGCCGTCCTGGACGGCCTGCGCGCCCGCTGACGCCCGCCCCGCGCGTCGCCGGCCGGGGTGCGCGGCGACGTCAGCCGGCCGGGGTGCGCAGCCGGTGCAGGCGCAGCGCGAGCTGCACCTCCAGCGCCCGCTCCGGCTTCTGCCAGTCGGCGCCGAGCAACTGCCCGACCCGCTCCAGCCGCTGGGTCACGGTGTTCACGTGCACGTGCAGCTGCTCGGCCGCCCGGGCCAGGCTGCCGCCCACCCCGAAGTACGCCTCCAGCGTCCGCACCAGCGCGGTGCCCCGCCGGGCGTCGTAGTCGACCACCGGCCCCACCGTGGCGGTCAGGAACCGGGCCACGTCCCGGTCGCCCGCGTCGCCGACCGCCCCGAGCAGCAGCCCGACGAAGCCCAGCTCCGCGGTGCTCGCGCCCTGCCCGGCCCGGCCCAGCGCGCCGAGCGCGGTCAGGCAGCGCTCCGCCTCGGCGAACGTCACCGCCAGCGACGCCGGACCGGTCGACGGCCCGCTCGCCCCGGCGGTCACCGGGCGGCCGGTCACCCGGGACAGGTCCCGGGCCACCGCGCGGGCCGCGCCGCCGGCGTCCCGGCCGGGCAGCATCAGCACCACCCGCCCGTCCCGCGCCGCGGCCAGTCCGCCCCGCGTCGAGGCGTACGTGGTGGCCCAGGAGAGCACCCGCTGCCGGGCCGAACCGGTCTCGGCGAACGCGTCGTCACCGACCGCCACCAGCACGTGCGGGGCGTCCAGGTCCACCCCGATCCGGCGGGCCCGGCCGCGCAGCGCGTCGGCGTCCCGCAACGGGCGGGCGATCAGGTCGTCCAGCAGCTCGCCCCGGACCCGCCCCTCCGCCTCGGCCACCGTGCGGCGGAACAGCAGCAGCAACGCGGTCACCAGCGCGGCCCGCTCCAGGATGCGCTGGTCGGCGTCGACCAGCTCGTCGTCCGGGCGCAGCACCAGCGCGCCCAGGTTCTCGGCGCCTGCCACCACCGCGGCGTACCAGAGCGGCCCCCGGCGTACGCTGCGCCCCTCGGTGCGGGACGCGGCGACCGCCTCCACGATGTCCGCCCGGTCCGGCTCGTCGATCTCGCCGACCCGGGCCAGCCGCCGCCCCTCGGCGTCCAGCGCCAGCAGCGCGCCGCCGAGCACCTCGGTCACCGCGGCCGCCACGTCCTCCATCCCGCCGCCGCGTACCACCAGCGCGGTCATCCGGTCGTGCGCGGCGGCGGCCCGCTCCACCGAGCTGCTGTGCGCCCGGATCGTGCCGTTCGCCGCCGACAACTCCGCCAGCGCGGCCCGTGTCTCGGCCAGCAGCCGGGCGGTGTCGATCGCCACCGCGGCGTGCGCCCCCAGTGAGACCAGCAGCGACACCTCCTCCCGGGCGAACGGGCGCGCCGAGCGGTTGGCCGCGTAGAGCACGCCGATCACGCTGGAGCCCAGCCGCAGCGGCACTCCCAGGATGGCCACCAGGCCCTCCTCGCCCACCCCGCCGTCGATCTCCCCGGTGTGCCGGAACCGCTCGTCCTCCTGGTAGTTCGAGGTGACGTACGGGGTGCCGGTCTGCGCCACCAGACCGCCCAGCCCGTCGCCCATCTCCAGCCGCAGCCGCTGGAACCGGGCCGAGATCGACCCGTCGGTGACCCGCATGTACGTGTCGCCGCGCTCGTCGTCGTTGAGCGTCATGTACGCCACGTCGGTGCCGAGCAGGATCCGGGCCCGGTGCACGATCGCGCGCAGCACGTCGTCCAGGTCCCGCAGGCCGGCCAGGTCGCTGGCGGTGTCGTACAGGCCGGACAGCTCGGTCTCCCGACGCCGGCGGCGCTCCAGCAGCGCCCGGACCCGCAGCGCCACCACCTTCGCCTGCTCCAGCTCGGCCAGCCGGTCGGCGGGCAGTCCGGCGGCGCGCGCGGCGACCAGCGGACCCTCGAACTCGACCGCGGCGGCCTCACGGGCCAGCAGCTCCAGGAACTCCACCGGCGACGACATGACCGACATTGTGCGCGGCGCCACTAGTTGGCCGTCCAGCCCCCGTCGAGGGCGATCGAGGCGCCGGTGAGGAACGCGGCCGGCGGTGCGCACAGGTACGCCACCAACTCCGCCACCTCCTCCGGCTCGATCAGCCGCTTGATCGCCGCCCGCGCCAGCATGATCTTCTCGACCACCTCGTCCTCGCCGATGCCGTGACTGGCTGCCTGGTCGGCGATCTGGCTCTCCACCAGCGCGGTCCGCACGTACGCCGGATTGATGCAGTTGGCCGTCACGCCGTGCGCGGCGCCCTCCAGCGCGACCACCTTGGACAGCCCTTCGAGGGCGTGCTTCGCCGAGACGTACGCCGCCTTGAACGGCGAGGCGCGCAGCCCGTGCACCGAGGAGATGTTGACGATCCGGCCCCAGCCGTTCGCGTACATCCGGGGCAGCGCCCGGCGGATCAACAGGAACGGCGCCTCGACCATCACCCGCTGGATGTACTCGAACCGCTCGACCGGGAACTCCTGCACCGGCGCGACGTGTTGCAGGCCGGCGTTGTTCACCACGATGTCGGCGTCCACCTCGAGCCGGCCCACCGCCTCCGGGTCGGCCAGGTCGACGCCCTCGGCCCGGCCCCCGGCCTCGGCGGCGACCGCCTTGGCCGCCTCCACGTTGCGGTCCAGCACCACGACCGAGGCGCCGGCCGCCGCCAGCCGCAGGGCGCAGGCCCGTCCGATGCCGCTGCCACCACCGGTCACCAGCGCGTTGCGACCGGAGAGGTCGACGTGTACGACGTGGGGGACCGCCACCGGTTCTGCCGTCATGGCGCAAGAAGTTACGAGGCGTGTGGCCCCGGGCACATGGGGCGGCGACACATACTCGACCGCTTCGGTGTGTGGTGCGTTCCGCCCCCTTCCGCCCCCGGCGTGTCCGCCCGTCCGCTGGTGGGACCCGACCAGTAGGGTGTGTCGAACACACGTACTGCTGACGGCTCGGGGAGGAGGCGGCGTGCGCGTGCTGGGCGTCGACCCGGGGCTGACCCGGTGCGGGGTCGGCGTGGTCGAGGGCTTCCCCGGGCGCGCGTGCACGCTTGTCGCCTACTACGTCGTCCACACCGATCCCGGGGACGACCTGCCGCTGCGCCTGCTGCACCTGGACCGGTCGCTCACCGACCTGGTCGCCGAGCACCGGCCGGACGCGGTCGCCGTGGAACGCGTGTTCAGCCAGCACAACGTGCGCACCGTGATGGGCACCGCCCAGGCGAGCGGCATCGCGGTGCTCGCCGGCGCGCGGGCCGGGCTGCCGGTGACGACCTACACCCCGAGCGAGGTGAAGGCGGCGGTGACCGGTTCCGGTCAGGCCGACAAGAAGCAGATGACCACCATGGTCACCCGCCTGCTGCGGCTGGCCGAGCCGCCGAAACCGGCCGACGCCGCCGACGCGCTGGCGCTGGCCATCTGCCATGTCTGGCGGGGCGGCACCCGGTCCAAGCTGGCCGCGGCCGCCGACCAGGCCCGACGAGGAGGGGTGCGACGATGATCGCGAGTGTGCGCGGCACCGTGACCGCGACCGGTCCGGATCACGCGGTGGTGGAGGTGGGCGGCATCGGCCTGGCCGTGCAGTGCGCCCCCGGCACGCTCGCCGACCTGCGGGTCGGCCAGCCGGCCCGGCTGGCCACCAGCCTGGTGGTCCGGGAGGACTCGCTCACCCTCTACGGCTTCGCCGACGACGACGCGAAGCAGCTCTTCGAGCTGCTCCAGACCGCCAGCGGGGTCGGCCCGCGGCTGGCGCAGGCGGTGCTCGCCGTGCACACCCCGGACGCGGTCCGCAAGGCCATCGCCAACGCCGACACCGCGGCGCTGACCCGGGTGCCGGGGATCGGCAAGAAGGGCGCCGAGCGGCTCGTGCTGGAGCTGCGCGACCGGATCGGCCCGGTGGCGATCGGCCCGGACGGCGCGGCGGGGGTGACCGCCGGCGCCTGGCCGGAGCAGGTGCGTCAGGCGCTGGTCGGGCTCGGCTGGTCGGCGGCCCAGGCCGAGCAGGCGGTGGCCGCGGTCGCGGAGACCGTCGACGGCGCGACCCCGCCGGTGCCGGTCCTGCTCAAGCAGGCCATCCGCCTGCTGGGCCGCACCCGATGAGGCCGGTCGGCCGGCCGTCGGGGGGAGCGCGCGGATGAGCAACGAGAACCTGGTCTCGGCGTACGTCAGCGACGCGGAGCTGGACGCGGAGGCCAGCGTCCGGCCGAAGCGGCTCGCCGAGTTCATCGCCCAGGACCGGGTCCGCGACCAGCTCGACCTGCTGTTGCAGGGCGCGATGCGGCGCGGTTCCCCGCCGGACCACATCCTGCTCTCCGGCCCGCCCGGGCTCGGGAAGACCAGCCTGGCCAACATCGTGGCGGCCGAGCTGGGCGCCGGCATCCGGGTGACAAGCGGTCCGGCGATCGAGCGGTCCGGTGACCTGGCCGCGATCCTGACCAGCCTCGCCGAGGGCGACGTGCTGTTCATCGACGAGATCCACCGGATCGCCAAGCCGGCCGAGGAGCTGCTCTACAGCGCCATGGAGGACTTCCGGGTGGACGTGGTGGTGGGCAAGGGGCCCGGCGCGACCGCCATCCCGCTGGACGTGGAACCGTTCACGCTGGTCGGCGCCACCACCCGGTCGGGCCTGCTGACCGGCCCGATGCGCGACCGGTTCGGCTTCGTCGCGCACCTGGACTTCTACTCCCCGGCCGACCTCAAGACGCTGTTGCACCGGTCCGCCCGGATCCTCGGCGTGCCGATCACGCCGGAGGGCGCGGCGGAGATCGCCGGCCGATCCCGGGGCACGCCGCGGATCGCCAACCGGCTGCTGCGCCGGGTCCGGGACTACGCCGAGGTCCGCGCCGACGGCGTGGTCACGGTGGAGACCGCCCGGTCCGCGCTGACCGTCTACGACGTGGACGCGCTCGGCCTGGACCGGCTCGACCGGGCGGTGCTCAAGGCGCTGGTGGACTCGTTCCGGGGCGGCCCGGTCGGGGTCTCCACCCTCGCGGTGGCGGTGGGGGAGCAGCCGGACACGGTCGAGGAGGTCTGCGAGCCGTTCCTGGTGCGGGCCGGGCTGCTGGCCCGGACGCCCCGGGGCCGGGTGGCGACCGAGGCCGCCTGGCGGCACCTGGGGCGCAACCCCCCGAATGGTACATTTGGCATGGAAGCCCCTCCGGGGCCCGATCTGTTCTCGACGCAGACCGATCGGCCGTGATCCTAACGTGATCTGTGCCGCATTCGGTCTTCTCAGGAGCAGGGACTAGACTTCGCCGCGGTCTGTACAGGACGTGAGAATCCGCCTCCGCTGCGGTGCCCCCCGGGGCCGGCGGGGGCCAACCGGAAGGTCGACACCGTGCTTTACGCAGCAGCGAGTGGCGGGGGAGCCGGCGGTCTGACGCCGATCCTCATGATCGCTCTGCTCTTCGTCGTCATGTACTTCATGATGATCCGTCCGCAGCAGAAGCGCCGCCGGGAGGCGGAGCAGATGCAGTCCGCTCTCGCCCCGGGCGACGAGGTGGTCACCATCGGCGGCCTGCACGGCACGGTCACCGTGGTCGAGGACGAGACGGTCCTGCTCGAGGTCGCCCCCGGCGTGCAGACCCGGTACGCGCGTCCCGCCGTGGCCCGGGTGGTCAAGCGGGCCGAGGCGCCCGAGGCCGAGACCATCAGCGAGGAAGCCGAGTCGGTCAAGGAGTGACCGGTCGCCCCGAACGGGGCAGCGGAACCACCCCCATAAGTGGATAGTTGGGTCGGCGTCCGTCGTCGGCACGCGGCCGGACCCGCGCGACGCCCCCGCGTCGTGCCCGGGTCCGCGTGCCGGTCGCCGGTGCCGGCCAGCCGGAGCAGTCGGGCGGACACCCCCGGCCCGACAGTTGTCGTCGCCGTGGAAGCGGCGCGACCGTACAGGGAGACAGGACAGCCGTGGCACCACCTCAGGGACAGATGCGCCCCGGACGGCAACTCGCCGTGCTCGGGTTCATCTTCGTCGTCCTCTATCTTTTGGTGTTCTTCTCGGGCGGCGCCAGCGGTGGCTGGAAGGACCGGCTGGAGCCCCGGCTCGGTCTGGACCTCATCGGCGGCACCCGGCTGACGCTCGAGGCCACCAACACGGTGGACGGCAAGCCGCCGACCGCCGAGAACCTCGAAGAGGCGCGCCAGATCATCGAGAGCCGGGTCAACGCCTACGGCGTGGCCGAGGCGGAGGTGGTCACCGAGGGCAACCGGAACATCGTCATCTCCCTGCCCGGCGAGAACCGTGACCTGACCGACGTGGGCAGCGCCGCCGAGCTGCGCTTCCGCAAGGTGCTCAAGGCCACCGACGGCAGCGGCGCGGCCGCCGCCCCGGCGCCGAGCCCCAGCGCCTCGGCGGTCCCGTCCGGCAGCGCCAAGCCCTCGGGCAGCGCCTCGCCGAAGCCGTCCGGCAGCGCGTCGCCGAAGCCGAGCGCCAGCGCCAAGGTCACCGCGTCGCCGAGCGCCGGCGGGCAGGGCGGCATGGCCCCCGCGCCGAGCGCCACGCCGACGCCGTCGGCCCCGGCGAGCGCCGCGCCGAGCGCCAGCGCCGCGCCGGTGCCGCAGAGCATCGAGCAGCAGCGCAAGGCCGTCGAGCAGAAGGTGGGCGCGGCCGCCTGGGCCGCCGCCTCCGGGCTCCAGGCCCCGGCCGATCCGGCGCAGGCCGCCGCGTTCAAGCCGTTCGGCACGCTCTCCCCGCAGGAGACCGCGGTGCTCCCGGTCGAGATGCAGTTCAACGTCCCGACCATCACCTGTGCCCAGCTCGACAAGCGGCCGGCCGGCTCGATCAACGACCCGAAGCAGAAGGCGGTGGCGTGCGAGTCCGGCGCGAAGTACCTGCTCGACGTGGCCAAGGTGGAGGGCACCGACGTCAAGAACGCCTCCGCCCAGCTCGACCAGACCAGCGCCTGGGTGGTCAGCCTCACCTTCAAGGGTGACGGCCAGGAGAAGTGGACCGCGCTGACCCGCGAGGCGTTCAACAACGAGGGCCAGGCCTGCGACCAGACCGCGCTCGGCCAGGACGGCAAGTGCCGGGTCGCCGTGGTGCTGGACAACGAGATCGTCTCCTCGCCGGAGATCCAGGGCGTGCTCACCGGCGACTCGCAGATCACCGGCAGCTTCGACAACAAGTCGGCGAACGCGCTGGCCAGCCAGCTCCGCTACGGCGCGCTGCCGGTCACGTTCGAGCCGCAGGAGAGCCAGAACGTCACCGCGACGCTCGGTGACAGCCACCTGCGGGCCGGCCTGCTGGCCGCCGGCATCGGCATGCTGCTGGTCATCATCTACTCGTTCTTCTACTACCGGCTGCTGGGCTCGGTCATCTTCCTCAGCCTGGTGCTCTCCGCGCTGCTGGTCTTCGGCGCGCTGGTGGTGCTGGGCCGGTCGATCGGCTTCACGCTCACGCTCGCCGGCATCGCCGGCATGATCGTCTCACTCGGTGTGGCGGCGGACTCGTTCGTCATCTACTTCGAACGCCTCAAGGACGAGATCCGCGAGGGCCGCAGCCCGCGCAGCGCGGTGCCCCGCGCCTGGATCCGGGCCCGCCGGACGATCATCTCGGCGAACGCCATCACGCTGATGTCGGCCGTGGTGCTCTACATCGTGTCGGTCGGCGCGGTGAAGGGCTTCGCCTTCGCGCTCGGCCTGGCGACCGTGCTCGACCTGGTCGTCGTGTTCCTCTTCCGTCACCCGATCATGACGATGTTCGCCCGCACCCGGGCGTTCCTGTCCCCGCGGGTCAGCGGTCTGGGCCGGGCGCTGCCGGCCCGGTCGGCCGAGCCGGGCACCGCCCGCAACCCGCGCGTCAAGGAGGCCTGAGATGGCTAAGAGTGGTCTGGCCGCCCGGCTCTACCGGGGCGAGGCCGATCTCAACATCGTCGGCAAGCGCAAGCTGTGGTTCGGCGTGGCCGGCGCGCTGGTGCTGATCGCGGTGCTGAGCTTCGCGATCAACGGGTTCAAGCTCGGCATCGAGTTCGCCGGCGGCAACTCGTTCCAGGTGCCGGCCAGCGTCGGCACGCTCGACCAGGCCGAGCGCACGATCGACGACGTGCTGGCCAAGGAGGCCCCCGGCGTCGAGGTGGTCACCGCGCAGAAGGTCGGCGGGGCCGGCGGCGAGACCTACGAGATGCGCACCGGGCAGCTCAGCCAGGAGCAGGCCAACGCGGCCAAGACCGCGATGGCGCAGGAGTTCGGCATCCCGGCCGACCAGATCAGCGGCAGCCAGGTCTCCGAGGCCTGGGGCAGCCAGGTCACCTCCCGCGCGTTCCTCGGCCTGCTGATCTTCCTCGCCGTGGTGTCGATCTACCTGGTGCTGCGCTTCGAGTGGCGGATGGCGGTCGCCGCGATCGTCTCGCTGCTCACCAACCTGGTCCTCACCTCGGGCATCTACTCGCTTGTCGGCTTCGAGGTCACCCCGTCGACGATCATCGGCTTCCTCACCATCCTGGGCTTCGCGCTCTACGACGTGGTGGTGGTCTTCGACAAGGTGCAGGAGAACACGCGGGGCATCACCGCCAACAACAACCTCACCTACGGCGAGGCGTCGAACCTGGCGCTCAACCAGAGCCTCATGCGTTCGCTGAACACGTCGGTGGTGGCGCTGCTCCCCGTCGGCGGCCTGCTGTTCATCGGCGCCGGCCTGCTCGGCGCCGGCACCCTGAAGGACCTGGGCCTGGTGCTCTTCGTCGGCATGGCGGTGGCGTTCCTGACCTCGATCCTGCTGGCCACCCCGCTGCTGGTGCTGCTGAAGAACCAGGACCCGCGGATCAGCGCGCACAACAAGCGGGTGCTCTCCCGCCGGGCGGCCATCGCCCGGGGCGAGGTCACGCCGAAGGGCGCCCCGCGTCCCGCGTCGACCGGTGACCAGCCGATCGAGGCGGACGCGGCGCTGGCCGGCGCCGCCCCCAAGGTCGGCTCCCGGCCGACCGGCAAGCGCCCCAGCGGCGCCCGGGGCGGTCGGCCCAGCGGCGGCGGGGGGAACCGGCCGGGCGGCGCGAAGCGCCGCTGACCGCAGGACCCGAGAAGATCGACCGGACGGCGTCCGTCATGCTGTTACCACGGCATGACGGACGCCGTCGTCGTTTCGAGAGGACATGGGACGCATCGTGACGGAGACGCACACCACCGGCGTACGGGGAGACAGCGGTCCCGAGGCTGCCCGGCTGGTCGCCAGCCGGCTGCTGGACGTGCCGGACTTCCCCAAGCCGGGGGTCATGTTCAAGGATCTGATGCCGCTCTTCGCCGACGGCGTGGCGTTCCGTGAGGTGATCGACCGGATCATCGCGTACCACGGTCCGGAGTCCTTCGACGTGGTGGCCGGCATCGAGGCGCGCGGGTTCGTGCTGGCCGCCGCCGTCGCGTACGCCACCGGCGTCGGCGTGGTGCCGGTACGCAAGGCCGGCAAGCTGCCCCGCGCCACCCACTCCGCCTCGTACGCGCTGGAGTACGGCGAGGCGACGCTGGAGGTGCACCAGGACGCGTTCACCGCCGGGCACCGGGTGCTGGTGCTGGACGACGTGCTGGCCACCGGCGGCACCGCCGAGGCCACGCTCGACCTGGTGGAGCGGGCCGGCGGCACGGTCGCCGGCTTCACCGTCCTGCTGGAGCTGGGCTTCCTCCAGGGGCGGGAGCGCCTCGCTCCGCGCCCGGTCCATGCCCTGCTGACCGTTTGACGCTGCTCGTCCCGCGCAGCCCGCCGGCACCGACCGTCCGGGGGAGCGGCGGTGTGTCCTGCCTACGGGTAGCATTGCCCTTTGCCTGAGCGGGCGGGCGACCGTCCGCGGGCCGCCGGGGCCGAGCCCCGGTGACCGGCGCGGAACAACACCGGCCCCCGGGTCGGTTGGATCAGACGTCGGCCGGACGGTCGGCGCATCCCGGCGAACGGTGAGGAGGCCGGTGTCCCACGATGTCGTCCCTCCGGTGGAGGGCACGGTGCACCCGACAGGCGACGCGGACGGCTCGGTGACCGAGCGCGACGGCACCCCATCGGTCGGGGCGATCGACGCCACCGACGGCACGCCGGACGCACCGGCCGACGGCGGTGGGGTCGTGGTGCCGTTCCCGACCGACGGCCCCGATGACCCCGGGTCCAGCGGCGGCTTCGCGCTGTCCAACGCGCCGACCGGCCGGCGGGTCCGCGCCCGGCTGGCCCGGTTCAACGCGCCCTGGCAGACCTCCCAGGTCAGCGAGGTGCTGGAGCCGCTGATCGCCAGCCACCGGGACGCCCATCCCAAGGCCGACGCCAAGCTGCTGCAACGCGCCTTCGACACCGCCGCCCGGTGGCACTCGGGGCAGTACCGCAAGTCCGGCGACCCGTACATCACGCACCCGCTCGCGGTGGCGACGATCCTCGGCAACCTGGGCATGGACACCACGACGCTGGTGGCGGCGCTGCTGCACGACACGATCGAGGACACCGAGTACACCCTCGACCAGATGCGCGCCGACTTCGGCGGAGAGGTCGCGCTGCTCGTCGACGGCGTCACCAAGCTCGACAAGGTCAAGCTGGGCGACGCGGCCAAGGCGGAGACGATCCGCAAGATGGTCGTGGCGATGGCCAAGGACCCGCGGGTCCTGGTGATCAAGTTGGCCGACCGGCTGCACAACATGCGGACTTTGACCTTCCTGCCCCGCCCCAAGCAGGAGCAGAAGGCGAAGGAGACGCTGGAGATCCTCGCCCCGCTGGCGCACCGCCTCGGTATGAACACCATCAAGTGGGAGCTGGAGGATCTGGCCTTCGGCACGCTGTTCCCGAAGCGGTTCGAGGAGATCAACCGGCTGATCGGGGAGCACCAGCCGCAGCGCGAGACACTGCTGCGTCAGGTGACCCAGAAGGTCGGCACCGACCTGAAGGCTGCCAAGATCAAGGCGGAGACCACCGGGCGGCCGAAGCACCTGTACTCGATCTACCAGAAGATGATCGTGCGCGGGCGCGACTTCAACGACATCTACGACCTGGTCGGTGTGCGGATCCTGGTCGACACGGTGCGTGACTGCTACGCGGCGTTGGGCGTCATCCACGCCAACTGGCAGCCGGTGCCGGGCCGGTTCAAGGACTACATCGCCATGCCCAAGTTCAACATGTACCAGTCGTTGCACACGACTGTCATCGGGCCCACCGGCAAGCCGGTGGAGATGCAGATCCGCACCTACGCGATGCACCGCACGGCCGAGTTCGGCATCGCCGCGCACTGGAAGTACAAGGAGCACAAGGGCACCCAGGTGGTCGGCCCGCCGGCGCACATCGACGAGATGACCTGGCTGCGGCAGCTCCTGGACTGGCAACGGGAGGCGGCCGACCCGAGCGAGTTCCTGGACGCGCTGCGGTTCGACCTGTCCAGCCAGGAGGTGTACGTCTTCACGCCGAAGGGCGACGTCATCCCGCTGCCCACCGGGTCGACGCCTGTCGACTTCGCGTACGCGGTGCACACCGAGGTCGGGCACAAGTGCATCGGGGCGCGGGTCAACGGCAAGCTGGTGCCGCTGGAGTCGACGCTCTCCAACGGCGACGTGATCGAGATCTTCACGTCGAAGTCCGACACGGCCGGCCCGACGCAGGACTGGCTCGGCTTCGTCAAGAGCCCGCGCGCCCGCACGAAGATCCGCCAGTACTTCAACAAGGAACGCCGCGAGGAGGCGATCGAGGCCGGCAAGGACTCGATCGTCAAGGCGATGCGCAAGCAGGGCATGCCGTTGCAGCGGATGCTCACCTCGGACGCGCTGATGGCGATCGCCCGGGACCTGCACCTCGCGGACGTGGCCTCGCTCTACGCGGCGGTCGGCGACAGTCAGGTCTCCGCGCAGTCGGTGGTGCAGAAGCTGATGGCGTCCTACGGCGGCGAGGAGGGCGCGGCGGAGGACATCGCCGAGACCGCCGTCGCCACCCGGCCGCCGCGCAGCCGGCAGAGCAGCGCCGACCCGGGCGTGGTGGTGCGCGGCGTCAGTGACGTCTGGATCAAGCTGGCCCGCTGCTGCACGCCGGTGCCGCCGGACTCGGTGTTCGGTTTCGTCACCCGCTCCGGCGGGGTCAGCGTGCACCGCGACGACTGCGCCAACGCCGAGGACCTACGGGCCCAGCCCGAGCGGGTGGTCGAGGTGAGCTGGAAGCTCACCTCGGCGTCCACGTTCCTGGTCGCCATCCAGGTGGAGGCGCTGGACCGGCACAAGCTGCTCGCCGACGTCACCCGGGTGCTCTCCGAGGAACGGGTGAACATCCTCTCCGCGACGGTCACCACCACCCGGGACCGGGTGGCGGTCAGCCGGTTCAGCTTCGAGATGGCCGACCCCAAGCACCTCGGGCACCTGCTGGCCGCGGTGCGCAAGGTCGACGGCGTGTTCGACGCGTACCGGGTCACGTCCGGGGCCTGAGCAGGCACGTACGAGAAACGCCCGCCGGTCGAGCCGGCGGGCGTTTTGTCGGGTGACGCGGGTCAGCCCTGAATGTCGCTCAGGCTCACCTTGGTCATGACGATCTCCTTCTTCGGGTGACCGCCGCCGGCCTGCTTCGCGAACGCGCCGTCGTCCCCGGCCGCGGCGACCTGCTTCACCACGTCCATGCCGCCGGTGATGGTGCCCAGCACCGTGTAGTTCGGGTCGAGCGGGGAGTCGCCGTACACGATGAAGAACTGGCTGCCGGTGCTGCCCGGCTGGCCGGAGTTGGCCATCGCGATGACGCCCTCCGGGTACGGCGGGCGCTTGTTGGTGGGCAGGTTCTCCTCGGCCAGGTTGTAGCTCGGCCCGCCGGTGCCGTCGGTGTCCCGCCAGCCCTTCCCGGTCGCGCTCGGGTCGCCGCACTGGAGCACCTTGATGCCCTCGGTGACCAGGCGGTGGCACTTGGTGTTGTCGAAGAAGCCCTTGCTGGCCAGGTGCGTGAAGCTGCCGGCGGTGCAGGGCACCAGGCTCCGGTCCAGCGTCGCGGTGATCGGCCCCAGGTTGGTGTCGATCGTCATCGTCTGGGTGCCCTTGTTGGCCTGCTGCGTCGGCGGCATCCCGACGTCCTTGATCTGCGCCGGCCGGCCCTCCTTGGGCACCTCGTTGTAGGTGCACTGGGCGAAGCCGGCGGCGGTGCCGGCCTGCTCCTTGTCGTCGTCGTCGCCGAGCGACGTGGCCAGCCAGACGGTGCCGGCCACCACGAGCACCAGCACGGCCGCGGCGCCGGCGATCGCCTGCGTCTGCCGGCGCTTGCGGGCCTTGCCGGTCCGTTCGGCCATCTCCCGCTCGAGCCGGGCCCGCGCCGCCGCTCGCTGGCGGTCTCTGGTGGACGTCACGGTCACTCCTCACCTGCTGTGCATCGGGGGACGGCGTCGCGCGCCGTCGAGTCTGGGTGGGTCGGGGCCGACCCGAGGTGGATCAACCGGCGCTGGGGCTGCTCGCCGGCGCGGCGTTCGGCTCGCCGACGGTGAGGCTCTGGATCACCACGTCCGTCTTCGGCTTGACCTTCGCCCCGCTGCCATTGTCCACGGTCGGGAGCTTGCCGATCTTCTCCACCACGTCCAGCCCGCCGGCGACCCGGCCGACGACGCTGTAGGCCGGCTTCGCCGGGTTGAAGTCCTTGAAGAAGATCAGGAACTGGCTGCCGTTGGTGCCCGGCGGGTTGCCGACCAGGGCGACCGTGCCCTTCGGGTAGGCCGGCGGCTGCCCCGGCGCGGGGGAGGCCGACGGGCTCGCCTCGGGCGCGGTGGGGACGTTCTCGTCGTAGAACGAGTAGGTCGGCCCGCCGATCCCGGTGCCGCTCGGGTCACCGCAGCGCAACGCGCCCTCGGTGGTGATCTCGTGGCACTTGGTGGTGTCGTAGAACTTCCGGCTCGCCAGGTGGGCGAGGCTCGCGCCGCCGCAGGGCGCGGCGGCCAGGTCCAGGTCGACGGTGATCGGCCCGCCCTGGTTGGTGGTCACCGTCATCGGCCGCGTGCCCGAGGTGGGCAGGCCCTTGGTGGCCGGTGTGCCGACGTCCTTGAGGTTGGCGTTCGCGGCGGCGTCCTGCGGGGTCCAGAGGCAGGTGTCCTCGGCGGCCTGCTTCTTCGGCTCCGAGTCGAACGCGCCGAGCGCCCAGGCCGAGCCGGCCACGATCAGCACGAGCACCACCGCGGCGCCCACGCCCGCCTGGATCTGCCGGCGGCGCTTCGCGACCGCGGCCCGTCGGGCGAGTTGCCGGTCGAGCTTGGCCCGCGCCAGTTTGCGCTGCCGGTCCCTGCTGGAAGCCACAGGTGCTCCCCTTCCTCTGCCTGATCGTCGCCGGCGTCCGGGCGCCGCCCGCCGTCCTCGGTAGGGGTGCGCCACGCCACACGCCCGCCAGAGTGTACGGCTACCGACTGGGAAAGTGGTGTACGAGGTCCGGCCTCGCCTTATCGGGCGTTGTCACTGGGGCCGGTGGGACGTACGACACGGTGGCGGGCGAAACCTGTTCGCCGGTACGACTAGGCTGCTGAACGAGGACGACGACCGGACGGAGAGGGGACGGACGTGCTCGTGGCCGGCTTTCCCGCGGACGCCTTCGGCACCAACTGCTACGTGGTGGCGACCGCGCCGGGGGAGCAGTGCGTGGTGGTCGATCCCGGCATCGGGGTGCTCGACCGGCTCGACGCCGTGCTCGCGGAGCACCGCCTGCACCCGGCCGCCGTGCTGCTCACCCACGGCCACCTCGACCACACCTTCTCGGTGGCGCCGGTCTGCGGCGCGCGCGGCATCGCCGCCTACGTCCACCCCGAGGACCGCGAGTTGCTGGCCGACCCGTCCAAGGCGCTGTCCATGGACCTCACCGCGCTCTTCGGCGGCCGGCTGCCGTACGCCGAGCCGGACGAGGTGGCCGAGCTGACCGACGGCGCGACGCTGGCGCTGGCCGGGCTGGAGATCACCGTCGACCACGCCCCCGGCCATACCGGCGGGTCGGTGCTGTTCCGGATGCCCGGCGCCGGCTCGCCCTGGGAGGCCGACGAGATCTGCCTCTCCGGTGACGTGCTCTTCGCCGGCTCGATCGGCCGCACCGACCTGCCGGGCGGCAGCATGCCCCGCATGCTGGCCAGCCTCCGGGAGAAGGTTCTCCCGCTGGCCGACGACACCGTCGTCCTGCCCGGCCACGGCCCCGCGACCACCATCGGCCGCGAGCGCGCGAGCAACCCGTACCTCGTCGAGGTGTCCGGGTCCGCGCGCCCGGCCGCGCCCACCCGAGGCCTCTAGACCCTCGCCCGCGCCTCGCGCGGGTGCCCAAGGAGTACGCCATGAGCAAGCCCACGCCCCTGTCCGGTTTCCCCGAGTGGACGCCGGCGCAGCGGATGATCGAGCAGTTCGTGCTGGACCGGATCCGCGCCACGTTCGAGCTGTACGGCTTCGCGCCGCTGGAGACCCGGTCGGTCGAGCCGCTGGACCAGTTGCTGCGCAAGGGGGAGACCTCGAAGGAGGTCTACCTGCTGCGCCGGTTGCAGGCCGACGTCGACGGCCCGGCCGGCGACGACGCGCTCGGCCTGCACTTCGACCTGACCGTGCCGTTCGCCCGCTACGTGCTGGAGAACGCCGGCAAGCTCCAGTTCCCGTTCCGTCGCTACCAGATCCAGAAGGTGTGGCGGGGCGAGCGCCCGCAGGAGGGCCGCTACCGCGAGTTCCTCCAGGCCGACATCGACATCGTCGACCGGGACACGCTGCCGGCGCACTACGAGGCCGAGATGCCGCTGGTCATCGGCGACGCGCTGCGGTCGCTGCCCATCCCGCCGGTGCGCATCCAGGTCAACAACCGCAAGATCTGCGAGGGCTTCTACCGGGGCGTCGGGCTGACCGACCCGGAGGCGGCGCTGCGGGCCGTGGACAAGCTCGACAAGATCGGTCCGGCGCGGGTGGCCGAGCTGCTGGCCGAGACCGCCGGGGCGAGCGAGGCGCAGGCCAAGGCGGCCCTGGCGCTGGCCGAGATCTCCGCGCCGGACGCCTCGTTCGCCGACGCGGTGCGAGCCCTCGGCGTCGACGACCCGCTGCTCGACGAGGGCGTCGCGGAGCTGACCGCCGTGGTGGAGACCGCCGCCGCGCACGCACCCGGCCTCTGCGTCGCCGACCTGCGCATCGCCCGCGGGCTCGACTACTACACCGGCACCGTCTACGAGACCCAGATGATCGGGTACGAACGGTTCGGCTCGATCTGCTCCGGCGGCCGGTACGATAACCTGGCCAGCGCCGGCAACGTCCGGTTCCCGGGGGTGGGCATCTCGATCGGGGTGACCCGGATGCTCGGCCTGCTCTTCGGCGCCGGAGCGCTGACCGCGTCCCGGTCGGTGCCGACGTGCGTGCTGGTCGCGGTCACCGCCGAGGAGGACCGGGCGGCCAGCGACGCGGTCGCGGCGGCGCTGCGCTCCCGGGGCGTCCCCACCGAGGTGTCGCCGTCCGCGGCGAAGTTCGGCAAGCAGATCCGGTACGCCGAGCGGCGGGGCATCCCGTACGTCTGGTTCCCCGGCGCGGACGGCGACGAGGTGAAGGACATCCGGTCCGGCGACCAGGTGGCCGCGACGGCGGGCGAGTGGACGCCGCCCCGGGCGGACCTGAAGCCGCTGGTCGGTGGCGCTGGCGTCTGACGGCGATTCGACCTACGGTGGCGTAAGTTACGCCACCGTAGGGAGAACGTCGTGTCCGTGCTCAGTCAGACCGCTCTGCTCACCGAACTCGAACCGGTCGTGGAGAAGAACCTCGACCGGCATCTGTCGCTGGCCAAGGAGTGGTTCCCGCACGAGTACGTGCCGTGGAGCGACGGGCGCACGTTCGACGGCCCGCTCGGCGGCGAGGCGTGGTCGGAGGCCGACTCGACGCTGCCCGAGGCCGCCCGCACCGCGCTGATCGTCAACCTGCTCACCGAGGACAACCTGCCCTCCTACCACCACGAGATCGCCAGCCTGTTCGGGCGGGACGGCGCGTGGGGCACCTGGGTGCACCGGTGGACCGCGGAGGAGGGGCGGCACGGCACCGCGATCCGCGACTACCTCACGGTGAGCCGGGCGGTCGACCCGGTGGCGCTGGAGCGGGCCCGGATGGTGCACATGTCCGCCGGCTACCACAACGTCCACGGCGACGAGGTGCTGCACTCGCTGGCGTACGTGTCGTTCCAGGAGTTGGCCACCCGCATCTCGCACCGCAACACCGGCCGGGCCACCGGCGACCCGGTCTGCGAGGCGCTGCTGTCCCGGGTGGCGGCGGACGAGAACCTGCACATGGTCTTCTACCGCAACCTGCTCGCGGCGGCGTTCGAGCTGGCGCCGGACCAGGCCATGCGGGCGGTCGCCGACGTGCTGGCCGACTTCCAGATGCCGGGGGTGGGCATCGACGGCTTTGCCCGCAAGTCGGTGGCGATCGCGCTGGCCGGCATCTACGACCTGCGCCAGCATCGCGACGAGGTGGTGGTGCCGGTGCTGCGCCAGTGGAACCTGTTCGAGGTCACCGGCCTGACCGGCGACGGCGAGACCGCCCGCGAGCAGATCGCCGCCCACCTGGACATGCTGGAGACCCAGGCGGCCCGCTTCGAGGAGCGTCGCGCCGCCCGCGCCGCCCGCCTGACCCGCACGCCCTGACCCCCGCACCCCACCCCCTTTTGGCTGATGCACGGAAAGAGTGGCCGTCCGGGCGCGGATGGCCACTCTTTCCGTGAAACTGCGCGGCGTAGTGGGGGAGGGGAGGAGAGGGAGGGTCAGGGGGTTTCGAGGGGGAAGAGGAGGCAGGTGGAGGTGGCGTGGGCGACCAGGCGGTCCGTCGGGTCGGTCAGGCGGGCCTCGGCCAGCGCGGTGCGGCGGCCCCGTTGCAGCACGGTGCCCTCGCAGCGCAGCATGCCGCTGGTCACGGTGACCGGGCGGAGGAACTTCACGTTGAGGTCGAGCGAGGTGTAGCCGACGCCGGCCGGCAGCGTCGTGTGCACGGCGCAGCCGGCGGCGGTGTCGAGCAGGGTGGAGAGGACGCCACCGTGCACCGTGCCGAGCGGGTTGTAGTGGAACTCCTGCGGCAGCAGCTCGACGACGACGCGCCCCTCGTCGGCCGTCATCCGCGCCATGTCGATCAGGTGCATGACCGGCGGCGCGGCCAGCTCGCCGGCGATCATCGCGCGCAACAGGTCGAGGCCGCCGCGCCGGCCGACGTGGGCCGCTCCGGCTACCGGGTCGGACCAGGTGAACGTGCGGCTGCGCTCCTGCGTCTGGCTCATGGACCCAGCCTCGCAGCCCGTTGCTGAGTCTGTCAATCAGACCTAGCCTGGTCGGCATGAGACCCGCGGCACTGGACTGGTCGGTGGAGAACTGCACCATCGCGCGCGCCATGGAGATCCTCGGGGAGCGGTGGACCGTGGTCGTGCTCCGCGAGGTGTTCAACGGCGTACGCCGCTTCGACGACATGCGGGTGCGCACCGGCATTCCGCGTCAGGTGCTGACCAACCGGCTGTCCATGCTGGTGGAGCGTGGCGTGCTGCGGCGGGAGCCGTACCGCGAGCCGGGCAGCCGGCCGCGGCACGAGTACCGGCTCACCGAGATGGGGCTGGACCTGTGGCCGGTGCTGGTGGCGGTGCTCGGGTGGGGTGATCGGTACCTGGCCGACCCGGAGGGTCCGCCGCTGACCGTGACGCACCGCGACTGCGGCGCCGAGGTGCGGGTGGCGCTGCGTTGCGCCGAGGGGCACGACGTGGCCGAGCCGCGGGACGTCCTGCCCGTCCCCGGCCCGGGCGCGCGCCGTCGCGGCTGAGCAGGGCCGCGTCGGGTCTGACACCTGGTGACGATGTTGTTGCTACGGCGTTACATGCGGCGCCGGTGCGAATCCGGTCAAACGCATGTCTTGTTTACGATCTTAAATGTGTGAATACTTTGGTCAGCCCGGACGGTTTCCCCAGGTCGCCCGGGTTGTCCTCGGGCGTTTCCCCATGACAGCGCCCGTTCACCCCCATTCGGAGGTTGTTACATGCGACCCACGAGGTCCACGCTCCGTCGCGCCGCCGCCGTCGCCGTCGCCGGTACCCTGGTCACCGGCTCGCTCCTCGGCGCACCCGCTCAGGCCGCCCCCTCGCCCGCCTCGCCCGACGCCGCCGCCTCCCTCGTCGCCAAGCTCGGCGACCGCGCCGCCGGCACGTACGCCGACGCCAGCGGCAAGATGGTCGTCACCGTGACCGACGCCGCCGCCGCCCGCCAGGTGCACGCCGCCGGCGCCGTGCCGAAGCTCGTCACCCGCGGCGCCAACCAGCTCAAGGCCGCCACCAGCGAGCTGGAGCGCTCCGCCAAGATCCCGGGCACCGCCTGGTGGACCGACGCGGCCACCAACCAGGTCGTCGTCTCCGTCGACAGCACCGTCACCGGCGCCAAGCTGGAGCGGGTCAAGGCCGCCGCCGCCCGCACCGGTGGCGCGGTTCGCATCGAGGCCGAGGCCGGCACGCTGACCACCCGGATCTCCGGCGGCCAGGCCATCTACACCGGTGGCTACCGCTGCTCGCTCGGCTTCAACGTGCGCAGCGGCTCGACGTACTACTTCCTGACCGCCGGGCACTGCACCAACCTGGGCTCGACCTGGTACTCGAACTCCGGCCAGACCAGCGTCCTCGGCACCCGGGCCGGCACCAGCTTCCCGGGTAACGACTACGGCATCGTCCGGCACAGCAACTCGGCCAACGCGGCCGGCAACGTCTACCTCTACAACGGCAGCTACCAGGACATCACCTCGGCCGGCAACGCGTACGTCGGCCAGTCCGTCCGCCGTTCCGGCAGCACCACCGGCCTGCGCAGCGGCAGCGTCTCCGCCACCAACGCGACGGTCAACTACGCCGAGGGCAGCGTCTCCGGCCTGATCCGCACCAACGTCTGCGCCGAGGGTGGCGACAGCGGCGGCTCGCTCTTCTCCGGCAGCACCGCGCTCGGCCTCACCTCCGGCGGCAGCGGCAACTGCTCCTCCGGCGGCACCACCTACTTCCAGCCGGTCACCGAGCCGCTCAGCGTCTACGGCGTGAGCGTCTTCTGATCCGTACCGCGCGAACGGGCCGCCGGGTGACCGGCGGCCCGTTCCGTGTGCACCGGCTTCGGCGTCGTGCACCGGGCTTGGCCGTGTGCACCGGGATTCGGCCGCGCGCGCCGCGGTCGGCAGCGTGCACCGGGTTCGGCCCGGTCGGCGGGGCGGGGAGTGCCGGGCCCCGGACCGGGTAGATATCGGCCGGTGAGCGCCTCCCCGACCGACGTGACCGACGTGACCGACCGGCAGCCGTCCGCCTGGGCGCCGCTGCGGTCGGCCGCGTTCCGCAGCCTCTGGCTGGCGGTGCTGGCCAGCAACATCGGCACCTGGATGCAGACCGTCGGCGCGCAGTGGCTGCTGGTCGACGCTCCGGGCGCCGCGACCCTGGTCTCGCTGGTGCAGACCGCCAGCATGCTGCCGGTGCTGATGCTGGCGCTGCCGGCCGGCGCGCTCGCCGACACGTTCGACAGGCGGCGGCTGCTGATCGCCGTGCAGTGCTTCCTGGCCGCCGTCGGCGTGCTGCTCACCGTGCTGACCGCGGCCGGCCGGATGCCGCCGGCGCTGCTGCTCACGCTCACCTTCGGCCTCGGCGTCGGGCAGGCGCTCACGCTGCCCGCCTGGCAGGCGGTGATCCCGGAGCTGGTGCCCCGCTCGCAGCTCGTCTCCGCCTCCGCGCTCGGCTCGATCAGCGTCAACCTGGCCCGTTCGGTCGGGCCGGCGGTCGCCGGCGTACTGGTGGCCCAGGCCGGCGTGGCGGTGGTCTTCGCGGTCAACGCGGTCTCGTTCGCGATCTTCGCGGTGACGCTGGTGCGATGGCGCCCGGCACGCCGGGAGCAGGACGCCGCGCCGGAGCGGTTCACCGCGGCGCTGCGCGCCGGCGGTCGGTACGTGCGGCACTCGCCGGTGGTCCGCCGGATCCTGCTGCGCGCCGCCCTGTTCGTGGTGCCCGGCAGCGCGTTGTGGGCGCTGCTGCCGCTGGTCGCCAGCCGCCGGCTCGGCCTCGGCGCGGGCGGCTACGGCGTGCTGCTCGGCGCGCTCGGCGTCGGCGCGGTGGCCGGCGCGCTGGTGCTGCCCCGGATACGCCGGGTGCTCTCCAGCAACCACCTGCTGCTCCTGGCCGGCCTGCTGTACGCGGTGGTGCTGGCGACGCTCGCGCTGGTGCCGGTACCGGCGGTGGCGGTGGTCGCGCTGGTGCCCGCCGGGCTGGCCTGGATGACGGTGCTGTCCAGCGTCAACGCCGCCATGCAGCTCTTCCTGCCCGGCTGGGTACGCGCCCGCGGCCTGTCGGTCTACCAGATGGTGTTCGCCGGCGGTCAGGCGCTCGGGGCGGTCGCCTGGGGCGCGCTCGGCGAGTTCACCGGCCTGGTCGGCGCGCTCACCGTGGCCGCCGCGCTGATGGCGGTCGGCGCGCTGAGCGTGCTGCTCTGGCCGTTGCGGGAGACCCGGGGCGTGGACCGCGACCCGGCCGTGTACTGGCCCGAGCCGCACCTGACGCTGGAGCCGCCGGCGCGGGGCGGTCCGGTGCTGGTCACCGTCTCGTACACGGTCCGCCCCGAGCGGCAGGCCGAGTTCGTCGAGGCGATGCGCGCGGTCGGCCGGTCCCGCCGGCGTACCGGCGCGATGCGGTGGGGGCTGTTCCGGGCCGGCGAGCGGGCCGACGGTTTCGTCGAGGTGTACCAGGTGCCGACCTGGGAGGAGCACCTGCGCCAGCACGGCGGCCGGCTCACCGGTGCGGACCGGGTGGTCGAGGAACGGGCCCGGGCGCTGGCCGAGGACGACGTCCGGGTCAACCACCTGCTGCCGGCCGAGCCGGAGTGACGGGCGTCGGACGGGTCAGGCCGGGGTGATCCGGGTGTCGGTGAGGATCACGATCGAGTCGGGAAACTGGCACTCCACGGACAGGATGAGGCCGTCGGCGCCGGCCACGTCGGCGGCGAGCTTCCCGGGCGCGCCCTCCCGGGCGTCCACGAGCGCACGCTTCAGCCGGTCCACGCCGCTGTCGTCGGGCCGGCGGACCGCCGCGTACGCGGTGACCCGTACCGGGGCCTGCGGGTCGTCCGGGGAGTGCGCCCGTACGGTGAGCGTCAGATCCTGGTAGCGACGCCGCAGTTCGTAGGTCACCTCACGCTGTTTGTCCCCGGAGACGTTCTCCGGGCACCGGACGGCGACCGCCCGGTCCAGACCGGCCGTGCCCTTGAGCGCCCGGGGGAGGTCGACGGTGTTCCCGGCGCCCGACGCCACCGGCAGGCTGTCCAGGTGCACCCAGGCGGGCCCGGACGTCGGGGCGGCGGGGCCGGTGGTCGGGGCGGCGGCACCGTCCGGGCTCGGCGCGCCGGTCACCCCGGCCGGGGTGTGGGCGGGGTCCGGCTCCTGGCGTTCCCAGCCGAAGTAGTCGCGCAGCAGCGCCAAGCCGGCGATGACGACGCCGACGATCGCGGCGGCCGTGGTCACCCACAGCCCCCACCTCGGTCCGTTGTCGCCTCGGCCTCGGCCGGAACCGGCGGGCTGCTCCTTGTCGACGGTCGCCACGCCTCTCCCCGAATGTCCGTTGCCGACGCGATTGCGCCCGTGTTTCTATCATCGCCACGGTCCACAAGCGACTCTGTTCGCCTGCTGTGTCCGCTTGGCGACAGCGCGACCGCTCTGATCCTGCGATAACCGCAGTTCGTCAACCGTCGACTGTCAGGAGACGCCTTCATGAGCGAGTCCCGCGGGCCGAACGACCCCCGGCCGAACTTCCCGGGAGCGGACCCGCCACCCGGCGCGCCCGGCCCGTCCGGCGGTCCCGGACGGCCCGTCGGGGTCCCCCGCTCGGGCGGCCGGGGCCTCGGCGTGCTCGCCCTGGGCGTCGCCGGACTCGCGCTGCTGCTCGCCCTCGGCTCGGCGATCTTCGCCTGGCGGGCCATCGACCAGGCGCAGGACGCGAAGGACATCGCGCTTCGCTCGGGGCCGACGGTGAGCGCGTCGGCGACCGGCGAGCCGGACGGCGGTGCCCAGACGCCCACCAGCAGCGCGCCGACCGAGGCGAGCGGCACCACGCCCGACGACACGCCCCGCTCACCGGGGGAGGCACCCCCGCTCGACGAGCGGACGGTCTACCGACCCAGCTACCAGAAGCAGCCGCTGGTCCTCAAGGCGTCCTGCGGCAACTCGATGTACGCGGATCTGGACGAGCCCCGGACCAGGAACGACGCCACCGGGGCGGACATCCGGTTCACCCGGGGCTGCGGCAACGAGCCCTCGACGCTCCGGCTGGAGGACGGGGTGGAGGGCACCGACGCGACCTCCGCCGGCGCGACGCCCCAGGAGTGCGCCGAGAAGATCCGCACCGCGCTGATCGGCGAGTACCAGCGGATTCCGGTTCGCAAGGGCACGACGATCTGCGTCACCACCGACTACGCGTACGCCAAGGCACACGGCGATCCGTGGCGGATGGCGCTGATCGAGGTGACCGGCGTGGCGAACGACGGCTCGACCACACTCCAGGTGACCGGCTGGGACATCCCGGACGCGTGAGCCGGAACGGCGCGGGTTGGCCGGGTGGCGCGGGGGACGCTCCGCAGAGCTGACAGAATGCGGGGACAGCCCCACGATGAGGAGACGCCAGCCGTGATCCGTACCCACAATGCCGGAAGCCTGCGCGCCGCGGATGCCGGCTCGACGGTGACGCTCGCCGGGTGGGTGGCCCGCCGGCGCGACCACGGCGGGGTCATCTTCGTCGACCTGCGCGACGCCTCCGGCGTCGTGCAGGTGGTGTTCCGCGAGGAGGACGCGCACGCGCTGCGCAACGAGTTCTGCGTCAAGGTCGTCGGCGAGGTGACCCGGCGTCCCGAGGGCAACGAGAACCCGGACCTGCCGACCGGTGAGGTCGAGGTGACCGCCACCGCGCTGGAGGTGCTCTCCGAGGCCGCGCCGCTGCCGCTGCCGGTGGACGACCAGGTCGAGGCCGGCGACGACATCCGGCTCAGGTACCGCTACCTCGACCTGCGTCGCGGCGGCCCAGCGAAGGCGATGCGGCTGCGCTCGAAGGCCAACCAGCTCGCCCGCACGGTGCTGCACGAGCGGGACTTCCTGGAGATCGAGACGCCCACGCTGACCCGCTCCACGCCGGAGGGGGCGCGCGACTTCCTGGTGCCGGTGCGTCTCCAGCCGGGGAGCTGGTACGCGCTGCCGCAGTCGCCGCAGCTGTTCAAGCAGCTACTCATGGTCGGCGGCATGGAGCGGTACTACCAGATCGCCCGCTGCTACCGCGACGAGGACTTCCGCGCCGACCGGCAGCCGGAGTTCACCCAGCTCGACATCGAGATGTCCTTCGTCACCGAGGACGACGTGATCGACCTCGGCGAGGCGATCGTGGCGAAGCTCTGGTCCGAGCTGGCCGGTCACGAGATCGCCCGGCCGATCCCGCGGATCACCTGGCACGACGCGATGGCCCGCTACGGTTCCGACAAGCCGGACCTGCGCTACGGCGTCGAGCTGACCGAGTTGACCGACTACCTGCGCGGCACCGCGTTCCGGGTGTTCGCCGGCGCGATCGACGCGGGTGGCTACGTCGGCGCGGTGGTCATGCCGGGCGGTGCGAGCCAGACCCGCAAGGAGCTGGACGGCTGGCAGGACTGGGCCAAGGCGCGCGGCGCGCGTGGCCTGGCGTACGTGGTGCTGGACGCGGAGACCGGCGAGGCGCGCGGCCCGGTGGCGAAGAACCTGTCCGAGGCGCACCTGTCCGGCCTGGCCGACGCGGTCGGCGCGAAGCCCGGCGACGCGATCTTCTTCGCCGCGAGCACGGAGACCCGCGAGGCCCAGGAGCTGCTCGGCGCCGCCCGGATCGAGATCGCCAAGCGGACCGGCCTGGTCGACGAGAGCGCCTGGGCGTTCTGCTGGGTGGTCGACGCGCCGATGTTCGAGAAGACGGACGACGGCGGCTGGACCGCCGTGCACCACCCGTTCACCTCGCCGAACGCGGAGTGGGTGGACCGCTTCGAGTCCGCGCCGGACCGGGCGTTGGCCTACGCGTACGACATCGTCTGCAACGGCAACGAGATCGGCGGCGGCTCGATCCGTATCCACCGCGGCGACGTGCAGCAGCGGGTGTTCGACCTGCTCGGCATCACCGCCGAGGAGGCGCAGGACAAGTTCGGCTTCCTGCTGGAGGCGTTCAAGTACGGCGCCCCGCCGCACGGCGGCATCGCGTTCGGCTGGGACCGGGTCTGCATGCTGCTGGCCGGCGCGGACTCGATCCGCGAGGTGATCGCGTTCCCGAAGACGCGCGGCGGCTTCGACCCGCTGACCGGCGCGCCGACGCCGATCACCGGGCAGCAGCGCACCGAGGCCGGCATCGACGCCAAGCCGAAGACGCCCGCCGCGCCGCACGCCGGCACCGCCGGTCCCGCCGCCCCGGTCGCCGACCCCACCTGAGCCTGCCCTTCCGGCCGGCGTCCGAGCTGTTGATCACGAGGTTGGCGGGACGCCGGCGCGGCATGCCGCCCCGCTAACCTCGTGATCGTGGCGCAGCGGGGCGGGACGAGGCTGCTGGCTGGTGCACCTGTCCGGCGACGCGCTGCACGCCGGGCGTCCCGCGCCGTACGCCGATGACGAGCCGCCCACGCCGGTGTATCCGTACGGGGCGGCCAAGGCGGCGGCCGAGACGGCGGTGCGGGCGGTGGACCCGGGGGCGGTGCTGGAGCTGCTGCCGACCGATCTGGCCGGCCCGCTGAACGTGGCCGGCCCGGACCAGGTGAGCCGCGCCGACGTCGGTCGCCTGCTGGCCCGTCGGCTCGGCGTCGACCCGGCCGGGCTGCGCACCATCACCACGGCCGCCGCCGGTCTGCACCGCCCGATCGAGGTACGCCTCGACTCCGCCCGCGCCACCGGCCTGCTCCGGACCCGCCTGCGCGGCGTCGCCGAGCTGTTCGCCTGACCGTCCGCATAGATGCACACTTTCTTTGCACGAGTCTTGTGCACAGAAAGTGTGCACAGATATTGTGCATTGCATGGAGAGCGAACAGACCCGCCCCGAGCCGCGCCGGGTCCGGCTGGACCACCAGCAGGTGCGCGTGCTGGCCCACCCGCTGCGGATGCGCCTGGTCGGCGCGCTGCGGGTCAGCGGGCCGGCCACCGCCACCCGGCTCGCCGAGCTGCTCGGCACCAACACCGGCGCGACCAGCTACCACCTGCGGCAGCTCGCCGAGGTGGGCATGGTGGTCGAGGACCCGGAGCTGGGCACCGGGCGGCAGCGGTTCTGGCGGGCCGCGCACGACGTCACCCAGTGGGAGGCCAGCGACTACGACGACGACCCGGACGCCCGCGCCGCCATCGAGTGGATCGAGGCGGACTACATCCGCTTCTTCACCGAGCACGCCGAACGGTGGGCCGCCCAGCGCCACGAGTGGTCGCCGGCCTGGCGCGACGCGTTCGGCATGGGCGACTTCTTCATGCGGATCCCGGCCGCCCGCCTCGAGGCGATCAAGGCGGAGGTGTTCGCCCTCTTCGAACGGCACCGGGACGAGACCGACCCCGCCGACCCCGACGGCGAGTTGGTGCAGCTCTACCTCGCCGCGTTCCCGCTCAGCCCGGTCCTGCCGCCCGCCGAGGAGAAGCCGTGAGCACCCTGTCCGTACGCCAGGTCCGGTTCCGTTACCTCACGTTGTACGGTCTGCGCTGGCTGCCCAGCGGCCTGCTGATGACCGTGATGATCCTGCTGATGCAGGAGCGCGGGCTGTCGCTGTCCCAGATCGGCCTGGTCGCCACCGCACAGGGCCTGGTGGTGCTGGCGCTGGAGTTGCCCACCGGCGGGCTCGCCGACGCGCTCGGCCGCAGACCGGTGTTGCTGGTCGCCTGGGTGGTCGCCCTGGCCTCCCTGGCGCTGATGGCGGTGGCCGACTCGTTCTGGATGTTCTTCCTGGTCTGGGCGTTGCAGGGCGTCTACCGGGCGCTCGACAGCGGCCCGCTGGAATCCTGGTACGTCGACGCCACGCTGGCCGCCGACCCGGACGCCGAGTACGAACGCGGCCTCGGCTGGGCCGGCACCGTCATCGGCGTCGCCATCGGCGCCGGCGCGCTGCTCGGCGGCGGGCTGGTCGCGCTCGGCCCGCTCGGGCCGGTCAGCGCGTTGACCGGACCGGTGCTGGTCGCCGCCGCGCTCCAGGCCGTCTCGATCGTGGCGTTGCTGACGCTGATGCGGGAGCAGCGCCCCACGTCGGGCCCGGCCACGGTGCGGGCCTCGGTGGCGCAGGCGCCCCGGATGGTCGGTCAGGCCGTCGGCCTGCTGCGCCGCAACCGGGTGCTGCTGGCCCTGGTCTCCGTCGAGCTGTTCTGGGGCTTCGGCATGGTCACGTTCGAGTCGCTGCTGCCGATCCGGCTGTCCGAGGTGGTCGGTGGCGCCGACCGGGCGGCGGCGCTGCTCGGCCCCGCCGGCTCGGCCGCCTGGCTGGCCAACGCGGCCGGCGCCGCGCTCACCCCGGTCCTGCTGCGTCGCTTCGGCGCCGCGCCGGCCGCCGCGCTGCTGCGGGTGCTCCAGGGCGTGACAGTGGTCGGCATGGGCCTGCTCGCCGGCCCGGTCGGCGTGCTGATCGCCTACCTGGCCTGCTACACCGTGCACGGCGCGTCGAACCCGCTGCACATGGGGCTGCTGCACCGGCAGGTCGACGGGCCGTACCGGACCAGTGTGCTGTCGCTGAACTCCATGATGGCCCAGCCGGCCGGCGCGCTCGGCGCGGTGGTGCTCACCGCGCTGGCGGACGCCACCAGCGTCCGCGTCGCGATGCTTGTCGGCGCGGTGGTGCTGGCCGTGGCCGCCCCGCTCTACCTGCCGGCCTGGCGTGCCAACCGGGCCGCCGCGCGGTCCGAGGCCGCGCCGCCCGTGGTGGGCCCGGTCCCGGCGACCGGTCCCGACGGCAGCCCCGCCGGCCCCGCGCCGGCGGCCGTGCCGGTGTCGGCACCATCGGCCGGGGCCGCGACCGTGGGCCGCTCCTAGCCCAGGTGGACCGTGGTACGCGGCGCGGTGCCGGTGAACCCCAGTCGGCGGTAGAGCCGGAGCGCGCCGACGTTGACGGTGTAGACCCCGAGCGCCACGTGGTCGTACCGGGTGAACAGGGCGTACGTCATGCCGGCGGTCAACGCCCCGCCCAGCCCTCGACCGCGATGCCCGGGCGCCACGGTCAGCCCGGCCAGGAAACCGATGTCGCCCCGGCTGCGGTCGGCGCCGCAGGCGATCAGGCGGTCCCCGTCCCGGATGCCGTACCAGTCGACGACGCCCGGGTCGCCCGGCCGGGACGTGGTGCTCGGAAAGGCCTCGTCGACGAGCGCCGCCAGCGCGGGGTGGTCGGCCCCGGTGAGCCGTACCACCCGCTCCTGCTCCGGCTGGTGCGGTGGCGGCCCGGTGGTCCAGAGGAAGTCCCAGTCGCTGGAGCGGCCCACCGGCAGGTACGCGCCCAGCGCGTCCGGCGCGACCCGGGGCAGGCTCACCGACTGGCCGGCCCGGAGCGTCCCGTCCGCCCGCTGGGCGGCGAGCACCTCCAGCGCCGGGCCGGGCGCGCCGATCGCGCCGCCGGCCGACCACTCGCCCGGCGGCAGCAGCCACCCGACCGTGTCCCCGCGTCGCCACCCCCGCGCGGGCTGGTCGCGCCGCAACGCGTGCCGGGCGTACGGGTGGTGGCCGGTCGCGGCGAGCACCGCCTCCCGCCCGGTCAGCACCTCGTCGACCGTGATCATGTCGCCAGCCTACGAGAGGACCAGCCGTGACCCCCCTCCGCTCCGTCCGTACGGTCCGCCTGCCCGGTGCACGCTGCACGCTGCGCGAGTGGACCGACGCGGACGCGCCCGTCCTGCACGAGTTCCTGACCGAGCCCACCGTGGTCGACGGCGTGCTGGACGAGGAGATCCCGACCCCCGAGGTGGTCCGCGAGGCGATACCGGCCTGGCGGGAGACCGCCGGCGGGCAGCCGCGCCCGGAGTACCGGCTCGCGGCGGTCGACGGTGACCTCCTGCTCGGGCTGGGCGTACTCACGGTGACGTCGGTGGCGCACCGGCGCGGGGAGGTCGGCTACGCGGTGCGGACCGCGTACCGGGGCACCGGGATCGGCACCGAGATCACCCGGTTGCTGCTGGACCTCGCGTTCGCGGGGGTGGGGCTGCACCGGGTGGAGGCGACCGCCCAGCCGGACCATGTCGCGTCCCGCCGGGTGCTGGAGAAAGCCGGCCTGCACGCGGAGGGGGTGAGCCGCGACCACCTCCTCGTCCGTGGCGTCTGGCGGGACTCCGCGCGGTACGCGGTGCTCGCCACCGACCATCTCCACGGTGGAGATTGACGAACAGACCGATCGGGTACATCCGTCGCCGACCTACTGGGAACCCCCACCGGAGGAAACGACATGCTCGCCATTCTCGCGGCCATCGTGTTCGGCTTCGCGCTGCTTCTCGACTTCATGAACACCGACCTCGGCGCCCCCGACCTGTTCAACACGCACACCCTGATGCTGATCGGTTTCCTGCTGCTCTCGCTCTACCTGGCCGGGGTCGGCGCCGGCCCGCGCGGCGGCGGGGGCGGCGGGGGCGGCCGGTGGTACCGGGGCCGGCGGCCGGGTCGCGGCTGACCGGAAAAGACCACAGGGGTCGGGTCGGCGGCGCGATTCCGGCGCCGTCGGCCCGGCCCGGTACTGTTCCCGTGATGGAATCCGACGCCCTCTTCACCCTCGGCGAGCCCGCCGGAGCGCCCGGCGCACCCGCGGCCTCCGGCGGCGTCGACAGTTTCACCGACACCCGCGCGGATTCACCGCTGCCGGTCCGGATGCGGCCGGCCGGCCTGGACGAGCTGATCGGGCAGGACCACCTGCTCGCCCCCGGCGCACCGCTGCGCCAGCTGGTCGAGGGGGCCGCGCCGATGTCGGTCATCCTCTGGGGTCCCCCCGGCAGCGGCAAGACCACGATCGCCCACCTGGTGGCCCGCACCACCGACCGGCGCTTCGTGGCGATGTCCGCGCTGACCGCCGGTGTGAAGGACGTCCGCGCCGTCATCGAGACCGCTCGGCGGCAGCGCCGCTCCGGTGGCCCGCCGACCGTGCTCTTCATCGACGAGGTGCACCGGTTCAGCAAGACCCAGCAGGACTCGCTGCTCGCCGCCGTCGAGGACCGCACGGTCACGCTGCTCGCGGCGACCACGGAGAATCCGTACTTCTCCGTCATCTCGCCGCTGCTCTCCCGCTGCGTGCTGCTCACCCTCCAGGCGCTCGACGACGACGCCGTGCGCGGGCTGCTGCGCCGCGCGGTGGCCGACGAGCGCGGGCTCGGCGGCGCGCTGGTCCTGGCCGAGGACGCGGAGGACCATCTCGTCCGGCTCGCCGGCGGCGACGTGCGCAAGGCGCTCACCGCGCTGGAGGCGGCGGCGGCCACCGCGACCGCCACCGGCGCGGCGCGGATCGACCTCGCCGTGGCCGAGCAGGCGGTCGACGTGGCGGCCGTGCGCTACGACCGGGACGGCGACGCGCACTACGACGTGACAAGCGCCTTCATCAAGAGCATGCGGGGCTCGGACGTGGACGCGGCACTGCACTGGCTGGCCCGGATGCTGGTGGCCGGCGAGGACGCCCGGTTCATCGCCCGCCGGATGGTCATCTTCGCCAGCGAGGACGTCGGCATGGCCGATCCCACCGCGCTGACCGTGGCCACCGCCGCGGCGCACGCCGTGGAGTACGTCGGCCTCCCCGAGGCACAGCTCAACCTCGCGCAGGCGGTCATCCACCTCGCCACCGCCCCGAAGTCGAACTCGGCCACGACCGCCATCGGGGCCGCCGTCGCCGACGTGCGCGCCGGTCGCGGCGGCTCGGTTCCGCGCGGGCTGCGGGACGCCCACTACTCCGGGGCACGCGGGCTCGGCCACGGGGCCGGCTACCGGTACCCGCACGACGACCACCGGGGGGTGGTCACCCAGCAGTACGCTCCGGACGACCTCGTCGGGACCGACTACTACCGACCCAGCGGGCACGGCGCGGAGCGGGCGGTGGCCACCCGGCTGCCGGTGCTGCGTCGGATCGTCCGCGGGTTGCCCGCACCGGTGACGCGGGGGGAGGCCGGTACGCCGGTCGCCGCGTCCGGGGTCCGGGCAGGCGGCACCGAGCAGGTCGGCGGGGCGAGTGAGGGCGGCGGCGACGCCACCGAGGGGGGTCAACAGTGATGGCGCGTGGTCCGGATCGGCCGGCGGACGGCCCTGACGAGCGGCGCGATCCGAAGGCCAAGGGCCGCCGGTGGGGACGCGGCCGGTCCGCCGAGGCCGAGCCGGACCAGGCGGTCGCCGGCGAGGAGTTCGGCTGGATCGACGACCTGCGTAGCGCCAAGCAGCAGCGCGGCGAACTCGGCCCGGAGGGGGAGACGCCACCGGGTCCGCGACCCGGTGCCGCCCGCGTCCCCGAGCCGGATCGGCCGCCCCGTCCGGGCGCGGCACCCCCACCCGGCCCCGGCGGCCCCGGCCCCGGTGCGCCGTCGGCGCCCGGCGGAGCGGCTCCGCCACCTCCGGCCCCGGGCCGGGCGGCTCCACCGGCGCCGCCAGCCGGCCGGTCGGCTCCGCCACCTCCCGTACCGGGACGACCGGGCGCGTACGCCCCGGGACCCGGTGGTCCGGCCGCACCGCCGTCGGGCACCGGTGGGCCCGGCCCGCAGCCCCCGATGCCCGGCCGTCCTGGCGGCCCGCCGCCGGCCCCCGGTCGTGCCGCCGCGCCGGCTCCCGAGCCCGGTCGCCCCGGCCCGCAGCCTCCGACGCCCGGTCGCTCCGGTCCGCCGCCTCCGGCACCCGGCCGGTCCGGTCCGCAGCCTCCGACGTCCGGTCGGCCCGGCCCGTCGCCGGCTGCCGGCCAGCCGGGTCGCGCCCCGCAGGCACCCGGTGCACCCCGCCCCACCGGCGCCGGTGCAGCCGACCGGACCGACGCGACGATGCCGCCGGTGACGAGTCGCTCCGGCGCGGTGGCGCCCCCGGGCCCCGGTGGTCCCGCCCCGGCGCCGCCGGTACCCGGCCGCTCCGGTCCGGAGCGCCCCCCGGGCGCCGGCCGTCCCGGCTCGGACCTGTCTCCGGGCGCCGGCCGTCCCGGCTCGGACCTGTCTCCGGGCGCCGGCCGTCCCGGCTCGGACCTGTCTCCGGGCGCCGGCCGTCCCGGCTCGGACCCGCCTCCGGGCGCCATTCGTCCCGGCCCGGCAGCGCCCCCCGGCGGCCCCGGTCCCCGTCCGCAGGCGGCCCGGCGTGGTCCCGACACGACCGGGTCCGGGCCGGCGGCGCCGCCGGTCCGTCCCGCCGGCCCCGAGCCGGTCACGCCGCGCCGTCCGGTGGAGGGGCCCTGGCCCGGTGTGCCCGAGCCGCCCCGGCCGGACGGCCCGCCGCACCGTCGCGGCCCGGACGGCCCCACCGGTCGGCAGCCGGCGGTCGCGGGTCGGCCGGCCGGTCCTCCGGTCGCACCCCCGACCGGCCCGCCCACCGGACGAACCGGACCCGACCGCGCCGCTGCCGAGCAGGGTCCGGCATGGCCGTCCCCCGGGGACGGCGGCGCCTCCCGGACGGCGACGCCTCCCACCCCGCTCGGTCGGCACGGCGTCGAGACGCCCGGTTCCCACGCCGCGGGCCTGGACACCGGAACCCGACCCGCCGCCACCGGTCGCCGCGCGTCGCCCGACCCGGGCGCGGTCCGGCCGGTCTCCGGCGCGGGCCGCCGGGCGCGACCCGACGACGAGCCGACCGGCGCGACGGCGTCCCCCGGCGGTGGACGACGCTCCCGCCACGAGGCGACCCCGCCCGCCGGTGGCCACCGCTCGCCGGAGGGCGCGGTCGACCCCGCCGCCCGGCCGGTCTCGGGCGCCGGCCGGCGGACCGCCGCCGAGCCGGACCGGCCGACCGCCGTGCCCCGCAGCGGGAACGCCCCGGAGCTTCCCGGTGCCACCGCGCCCGTCTCCGGCGCCCCGGCGGAGGGGGCGGGCCCGCCCGCTTCCCGCCGCGCTCCCGCCCGTGGCCGGCGGGCCGCTCCCGACGCTCCCGGTTCCGCGGGTGCCGCCGCTCCCCCGGGCCGGGCGCCGCGCCCGGCGGCCGACGAGGCGGGTGAGCCGCGTGCGCAGCGCCCGGAGCGGCCCGCCGACTGGCTGCGCCAGGCCGGCCGCGCGTCGCACACCGACCCCGCCATGCCGGCCGCCCGTCGGCCGGCCGGCCCGTCGGTCGACGAACCGGCCGGCGGCCCGGACCGCGCGCCGACCGGCCGCGCCGTGGCCGGGCCGCCCGTTCGACCCGAGCCGGCGGGCCGATCCCAGCCGCCGGGGCCGCCGGTCCGGCCCGAGCATCCCGTCCGGCCCGAGCATCCCGTCCGACCCGAGCCGGCCGGCCGGTCCCAGCCGCCCGGTGCGCCCGTTCGAGCCGAACATCCCGTCCGGTCCGAGCCGCCCGGCCCGGCCCGAGGCGCGGCCCGAGCCGGGGTACCGCCGGTGGCCGGAGAGCGCGGCGCGGCGGGTCCGGTCCGCGCGGGCGTACCCCCGACGGGGCCGGGCGGTCCCGGCCCGCAGGGCGACCCCGAGCGCACCGGTGGCCTGACGGTGCGGGGAAGTCGTCCGGACGGGCGCGGTGCGGTCCGTCCCGACGACTCCGTCGCGCCGGGCGGTGCGCCCCGTCCGGCGGGAGCGCCCGAGCCACGACCGGCCGCCGGACCGACGGTGGCCCGGGCCGCCGCCGGGGTGGCTCGACCGGCCGGGCCGGACGAGCGGACCGCTGACCGTCCCGCCGGGCGTGCTGTCCCGCCCACCCCGGAACCGGTCCGGGCCGCTGCCGCCGCGCCCGTCGGCGGGGTGCCGGGGGCGCCGGCGGTGGCGCGGGCGGCTGCGGTCGTACCGCCGGGGGAGGCCGCGGGGCCGCGGCCCGGCGCGGGCGGCGAGCCCGTGCCGCGACCGGCCGGCCCCGGTGCGGACGGGGCGGAGGCCGGTGGCCTGCGCGGCGCCCGCTCCGAACTGCGTCGGCAGATGCGCGAACGGCGCCGGCTACGGATGGGCCTCCTCGCGCTGGTCAGTCTGGTGCTGCTGGGCGCGGTCCCGCTCTACTTCGGGATGCGGACACTCAGCCGGGACCCGGTCTTCGACACGCTCGACGCCCTCGACGTGCCGTCCTGGGCGGCGACGAAGACGGTCGACAACGTCAGCGGCAGCCGCTGGTGCCTCCAGGACTGCCGGCTGCGGGAACGCGCGGTCGAGTCCGAGCAGGGGTGGAAGCAGACCGTGGCCGTCTACGAGCAGGCCCTGGCCAAGGACGGTTGGCGGCGTTGGAAGGTCGACCGCTGCCCGGAGGAGCAGGTCGAGGGCAGCTACACCTGCTGGCGGCGGGACGAGCTCACGCTCGACCTGTGGGTTCGCGACCCCGCCTGCACGCCACCGCCGGTGGACGGGGAGCCGGCGCCGTCCGCGCCGCCCGCGCCCGCAGCGGCGACGTGCACCGGCTCGTTGGTGTCGGTGAAGGTGCGCAACGCGATCGACGACGAGCGCACCGGCCCGACGCCGACCACCGATCCGTCACTCACCGGTGAGGATCCGTTCCCCACCCTCACCGACGACCCGCTCGGCGAGCCGACCCCCTCACCGTCGTGAGCCGACTTCCCTCACGGACGGTAGGGTCTGGGGCTGGCGCGCCCGCCCGTGCCCGGTGACCACCGGGCCGGCGGGGTGCGACGTGGGCAGGTACGGTCGCGCGTTCCGGGGCGTCGGGTCCCGGGACAATGCTTGAGGAGGACATGCGCGTGAGTGGTGGAGAGATCGCTGCGCTGATCGCGGCCGGTGCGTTCCTGATGCTGGTGCTCGTGCTGGCGGTGCCGATCCTGCGGCTGCGGCACACCGTCGACGCGACGACCCGCATGATCGGCGACCTGAACGAGCGCACCGGGCCGCTGCTGGGGGACGTGAACACCACGGTGAAGAACGTCAACGTGGCGCTGGAGCAGGTGCAGACCTCGCTGGACGGGGTGAACCTCCAGCTCGCCAAGGTGGACACCATGACCAGCCACGCGCAGAACGTCACCGCGAACGTGGCGAACCTGGCCACCGTGGTCTCCGCCGCGGCGGCCAACCCGCTGGTGAAGGTGGCCGCGTTCGGTTACGGCGTGCGCAAGGCCGCCTCCGCCCGCCGGCACGCCGAGACCGAGCGCGAGGTGCGCGACACCATCAAGCAGCAGCGTCGGGCCGCCAAGCGCGGCAACCGCTGACCCCACCGGCGTACGCGGGAAGGATGAGAGCATGAGGCGGTTGTTCTGGCTGGGCATCGGGCTGGCCGTGGGCGTCCTGGTGGTGCGTAAGGCCACCCGGACCGCGCAGGCGTACACCCCGGCGGGCATCGCCAACGGGCTGTCCGAGTCCGCCGGTGGCCTGGTCGAGTCGGTGCGCGCCTTCGTGGACGACGTCCGGGTCTCGATGGCCGAGCGCGAGCAGGAGATCCACGAGGCCTTCGCCCGCGGCGAGGCGTACGACGACGAGTTCGCCGAGCTGCGGGAGGACCCGCGGATCGGTGACCGGCAGATTTTCCCGGAGGAGCACCAGCGATGAAGACGGCGGAGATCAAGCGGCGGTTCCTCGCCCACTTCGAGGCGAACGGGCACGCCGTGGTGCCGTCCGCTCCGCTGCCCGCCATCAGTGACCCGAACCTGCTGTTCATCAACGCGGGCATGGTGCAGTTCGTGCCCTACTTCCTCGGGCAGCAGTCCCCGCCGTTCGACCGGGCGGCCAGTGTGCAGAAGTGCATCCGGACGCCGGACATCGACGAGGTCGGCAAGACCAGCCGGCACGGCACGTTCTTCCAGATGAACGGCAACTTCTCGTTCGGTGACTACTTCAAGGACGGGGCGATCCCGCTCGCCTGGGACCTGGCCACCAAGTCGGCCGAGGCGGGCGGCTTCGGGCTGGACCCGGAGCGGATCTGGGCGACGGTCTACCTCGACGACGACGAGGCGTACGACATCTGGCGCGCCACCGGCGTGCCGGCCGAGCGGATCGTGCGCCGCGGCAAGGCCGACAACTTCTGGTCGATGGGCATCCCCGGGCCGTGCGGCCCGTGTTCGGAGCTCTACTACGACCGCGGTCCGGCGTACGGCCGCGAGGGTGGCCCGGAGGTCGACGAGGACCGCTACCTGGAGTTCTGGAACCTCGTCTTCATGCAGTTCGAGCGCGGTCCGGGTGTCGGCAAGGAGGACTTCCCGATCCTCGGCGACCTGCCGGCGAAGAACATCGACACCGGCATGGGCCTGGAGCGGATGGCCTCGCTGTTGCAGGGCGTGGACAACCTCTACGAGATCGACGAGGTCAAGCCGATCCTGGACCGGGCGGCCGAGCTGACCGGCAAGCGGTACGGCGCGCACTCCGGGCACGCGGCCCACCAGTCGCACCCGGACGACGTGCGGCTGCGGGTGATCGCCGACCACGTGCGCACCGCGCTGATGCTGATCGGCGACGGCGTCACCCCGTCGAACGAGGGCCGCGGCTACGTGCTGCGCCGGATCATGCGCCGGGCGATCCGCTCGGTGCGGCTGCTGGGCTACCAGGACCGGGCGCTGCCGGAGCTGCTGCCGGTGGCCCGGGACTGCATGGCCCCGTCGTACCCGGAGCTGGCCGAGGAGTTCGGCCGGATCTCGCAGTACGCGTACGCCGAGGAGGACGCGTTCCTCGCGACGCTGCGCGCGGGCACCACCATCCTGGACACCGCGATCGCGGAGACGAAGTCGGCCGGCAAGCCGGCGCTCTCCGGCGACAAGGCGTTCCAGTTGCACGACACGTACGGCTTCCCGATCGACCTGACCCTGGAGATCGCCGCGGAACAGGGCCTCCAGGTGGACGCCGACGGGTTTCGCCGGCTGATGGCCGACCAGCGCAGCCGCGCCAAGGCGGACGCGCAGGCCCGCAAGACCGGGCACACCGACGTGTCGGCGTACCGGTCGGTGCTCGACGGCGGCGGGCCGGTGGAGTTCACCGGCTACACCGAGCTGAACCGGGAGTCCCGGGTGCGCGCGCTGCTGGCCGGCGGCGCCTCGGTGGCCGCCGCGGCCGAGGGGGACACGATCGAGCTGGTGCTCGACACCACCCCGTTCTACGCCGAGGGCGGCGGGCAGCAGCCCGACCAGGGCCTGATCACGGTCGGCGGCGGGCAGGTCGAGGTCTTCGACGTGCAGCAGCCGGTGCCCGGCCTGATCGTGCACCGCGCCCGGGTGGTGCGCGGCGAGGTCCGCGCCGGGGAGACCGGGTACGCGGAGATCGACGCGTCCCGCCGGCGGGCCATCTCCCGCTCGCACACCGCGACGCACCTGGTGCACCAGACGATGCGGAACTTCCTCGGCGAGTCGGCGACCCAGGCGGGTTCGCTGAACGCGCCGGGCCGGCTGCGGTTCGACTTCAACACCCCGACCGGGGTGGCGCCGAGCGTGCTGCACGACGTGGAGCAGCAGGTCAACGAGGTGCTCCTGGCCGACCTGGAGGTGCACGCGTTCGTCACCAGCCAGGAGGAGGCCCGCCGGATCGGCGCGATGGCGTTGTTCGGCGAGAAGTACGGCGAGCGGGTCCGGGTGGTCGAGGTCGGTGACTACGCCCGGGAGCTGTGCGGTGGCACGCACGTGGCCCGCTCGGCCCAGCTCGGCCTGGTCAAGATCCTCTCCGAGGCGTCGGTCGGTTCCGGTGTGCGCCGGATCGAGGCGCTCGTCGGCATGGACGCGTTCGGCTTCCTGGCCCGCGAGCACCTGCTGGTGTCCCGGCTGGCCGAGCTGTTCCGGGTGCCGGGCGAGCAGGTCGCCGACCGGGTGGAGCAGACCGTCACCCAGTTGCGGGACGCGGAGAAGGAGCTGGAGAAGCTCCGCGCCCAGCTCGTGCTCGGTGGGGCGGGCGCGCTCGCGGCGCAGGCGAAGGACGTGCGCGGCGTCGCGTACGTGGGCACCGAGGCGCCCGAGGGCGCGGCGGCCAACGACGTGCGGACCCTCGCGCAGGAGATCCGGGGCCGGATCGACGCGGCCCGCCCGGCGGTGGTCGCGGTGGCGGCCCGGGCGAACGGCAAGGCGTCCCTGGTGGTGGCCGTCAACGCCGCCGCCCGGAGTCGGGGCCTGAGCGCGAAGGACCTGGTCAAGGCCGCGTTCTCCGGTCGGGGCGGCGGCAGCGACGACCTGGCCCAGGGCGGCGGCCTGCCCGCCACGGAGGCACCGAGCCTGCTGGCCACCGTGGAGAAGGCCGTCGCCGATTCGGCATGAGCGAACGCACCGATCGATGCCAGGGCGGACCGGATGGTCCGCCCTGGCCCGTACCGGCTGAAGGAGGTGCCCGGCAGATGGCTGAATTCGACCGTGGTGTCCGGTTGGGGGTGGACGTGGGCCAGGTCCGCGTCGGGGTGTCCCGGTCCGACCCGCACGGCATCCTCGCCACTCCGCTTGTCACGCTGGCCCGGGACCTGACCGCCGAACCGGACACGGTGCCCGCCGACATGGCCGAGCTGGTCCGGTTGGCGGCCGAGCACGAGGCGGTCGGGATCGTCGTCGGCCTCCCGGTCAACCTCGCCGGAAAGCACGGGCCGGCGGCGGCGAACGTATCGGCCTATGTCACCCGTTTGGCCGATGTAATGGGGCCGATTCCGGTGACGCTGACGGACGAGAGGATGTCGACCGTCGTCGCAAGTCGTAGGCTGGCCGAGCGGGGCGTCCGGGGAAAGCGTCAACGAGCGGTGGTCGACCAGGCCGCCGCGGTGGAGATTCTGCAGAGCTGGTTGGACGCACAGCGGAGGCGGACGGATGATCGACGATCTTGATCTGGGCTTCGACGAGCAGGACAGGGGGGAGAAGGGCCGGCACCGGCGCGGCGCGGTGCGCCGCCGCCAGGGCAAGTCCGGCGGCAGCCGGGGCAAGACCCTCCTCGCGCTCGCGCTCGCGTTGATCCTGCTCGGCGGCATCGGTGGGGGCGCCTACTACGGCTTCGACCGCGTCCAGAACTACTTCGTCACCCCCGACTACGACGGCTCCGGCACCGGCGAGGCGATCGTCGAGATCAAGCAGGGCGCGCTGATCGCCGACATGGCCGACGCGCTGGTGGCCGCCGACGTGGTGAAGAGCACCAAGGCGTTCATCGAGGCCGCCGAGGAGAACGCGCGCAGCAAGAACATCCAGCCCGGCACGTACAAGCTGCGCAAGCAGATGAGCGGCGACGCCGCGGTCACGGCCATGCTGGACCTGAAGAACAAGATCGTCAACGGGCTCACCATCCCCGAGGGGCGCACCGCCAAGAACGTCTACAAGCTGCTCTCCGAGAAGACCGACATCCCGATCAAGGAGTTCGAGACCGCGGCGAAGGATCCGGAGGCGCTGGGCGTACCGGACTGGTGGTTCAAGCGCTCCGACGGCAAGAAGATCAAGCCCTCGATCGAGGGTTTCCTCTTCCCCGACACCTACGAGATCCCGCCGAAGGCCACCGCCACGACGGTGCTCAAGCTGATGGTGGAGAACTTCCTCACGGTCACCGGCGAGATGAAGTTCGCCGACCGGGTGCAGGCGGAACGCGGCGGGGTCAGCCCGTACGAGGCGCTTGTCGTCGCGTCGCTGGCGCAGGCCGAGGCGGGCAACAAGGACGACCTGGGCAAGGTCGCCCGGGTCGCCTACAACCGGGTCTACGGCGAGTTCCCCTGCAACTGCCTGGAGATGGACGTCACGGTCAACTACTACCTGGAGCTGACCGGCCAGAGGACCAAGGCGTCCAAGGACATGACGCCGGCCGAGCTGGACAATCCGAAGAACCCGTACAACCGCAAGCTGCGCGGTCTGGTGCCCACGCCGATCAACAACCCCGGCAAGCAGGCCCTGGAGGGTGCGATGGCACCCCCGCCGGGCAAGTGGCTCTTCTTCGTGGCGATCGACAAGGAAGGCCACTCGGCTTTCGCCGAGACCTACGAGGAGCAGCGCCGCAACGAGCAGAAGGCCAAGGAGGCCGGGATCATCTGATGGCCGCCCCACACCGCGCGGCGGTGGTCGGCCGTCCGATCGCCCACTCGCTCTCCCCGGCGATCCACCGCGCCGGGTACGCGGCGGCCGGGTTGACCGGCTGGTCGTACACGACGATCGAGGCCGGCGCGGACGAGCTGCCCGGCCTGGTCGCGGGCCTCGGCCCGGAGTGGGCCGGGTTGTCGGTGACCATGCCCGGCAAGGAGGCGGCGCTCGCGCTGGCCGACGAGGTCTCGCCGGTCGCCGCCGCGGTCGGCGCCGCCAACACGCTGGTGCGCCGACCCGACGGCACCTGGTACGCGGACAACACCGACGTGACCGGCATGGTCGAGGTGCTCACCGGCGCCGGCTGCGTGACCGGCGCGGTGGTGACAGTGCTCGGGGCCGGGGGCACCGCCCGGGCGGCGATCGCGGCGGCGGCGCGGATCGGGGCCGCCGAGGTGACCGTGGTGGCCCGCCGGCCCGAGGCGGTCGACGAGCTGCGCCCGGTGGCGGCGGCGGTCGGGGTGCCGCTGGCCGGCGCGGAGTGGGACGGCGCGCCCGCGCACGCCCGCGCCGACCTGGTGATCTCCACCGTGCCGAAGGGCGTCGCCGACCCGCTCGCCGACAACTTCGACTGGCGGCCGGAGACGGTGCTGTTCGACGCGTTGTACGACCCGTGGCCGACACCCCTGGGCGCGGCGGCGCTGGCCGCCGGCTGCCGGGTGATCTCCGGTCTCGATCTGCTGCTGGCCCAGGCGGTCGGCCAGTTCGAACACTTCACCGGCGTCGCCGCCCCCCGTGCCGCGATGCGCGCCGCCCTGCGGTGAGGCGGGTTCCACTCCACCGCTGGGTGGATAAGGAAGCAGTTGGGTCATTGTGCCCGGGTGGGTGACGATGAATCGGAAATCAATATCCGTCGTTTAGCTTCGGCCACCAGGGCGTCATTGAAACTTAGTTCCGCGGCATTTCCGGCGACTGTCACCAGTGGTGATTGTTTCTCCCTGTCGGCCCTGTTTTCGCTGTTCAGGGCCGCAGATTGGTGGCTCGCCGAATCACGCAGAGTTGCTTATTGACGCTCGTCTTCGAGGGACCGTAGCGTTCGGCCCACTATCAGCCCTAAGAACACGGGGGAGGGCCTAGAGTGGCTCCTGCGCGCGCGAAAACAGTCCTGTCACTGCGAAGATGGAATCGGTTCGTCGGTTCCCGGTCGGGACGGGTCGCCACCGTGGCCCTGGCCATGAGCCTGGCGATGACGCTGTCCGACCTGCCCGTGCGGCGGGCGGAGGCGGCACCCAAGCCGAAGCCGGTCGGCGCACTGGACCGACCCGACGAGATGGCGGCCCTGGTCACCGCCCGGATGACCGGCCGGGACGTTCGCATCACCGGCATGACGACCGAGTCCGCCGAGTACCTCGCCCACCCGAACGGCCAGATCGAGGCGAAGGTCCACGCCGGACCGGTCCGGATGCGCAGGAACGGCGGCTGGACGCCGATCGACCTCACCCTCCAGCCCGCCGCCGACGGCTCCGTGCAAGCCGTGGCGCACCCGCTCGACCTGCGCATCTCCGGTAAGCGTTCCGGCGCGGGTGAACTCGCCGCGGTCGGCGCCGGCGCCGGCCGGTTCGCGCTCGGTTGGCCGGGCGCGCTGCCGACGCCGATCCTCGCCGAGAACCGTGCGACCTATCCCGAGATCGCCCCGGGGATCGACCTGGTCGTCGAGGCGACCCGGACCGGCTTCTCCCAGTTCCTGACCGTCAAGAGCCGCGATGCGGTCGACCGCCTGCCCTCGCTGGCGCTTCCGCTGACCGGCAAGGGCCTCTCCTCGTTCACGCAGGACCCGGCGGGCGGCCTCACCCTGCTCAACGCCAAGGGCAAGCCGGTCGCCACGGTCCCCGCGCCGCAGATGTGGGACGCCCGGCGTGCCCCCGGCTCCGAGGAGCCGACCCGCCGCGCCATGGTCAGGACGAAGGCGGAGCGCCCCTCGGCGGGTGCCCGCGCCGCCGCTCCGAACGGGCTCACCATGCGGTTGCAGCCCGACCTGGCCTGGTTGAAGGACCCGGCCACCCAGTACCCGGTCACCATCGACCCGCAGATCAACCCGCTCTACACCTCCTTCGACACCTATGTGAAGGAGGGCGACACCGTCGACCGCGGCGGGGCGAACGACCTTCAAGTCGGCCTACTGGCCGGCTCGCCCAGCGTGAAGTCACGCGCGTTCGTGAACTGGCCGGTCTCCGCGCTCGCCGGCAAGCAGGTCACCGCGGCGACGGTCTACTTCTGGAACTTCTGGTCCAACACCTGCACCGCGAACTCCTGGGAGATCTGGACCACAGGCGCCGCCTCCTCGGCGACCCGCTGGGGCACCCAGCCCACCTGGATCCAGAAGGAAGCCATCTCCACCCAGACCAAGGGCTTCTCGTCGACCTGCGACGACGGCTGGGTGAGCGTCAGCGGCACCAGCTTCTTCCAGCGGGCCGCCACCGCCGGCCAGTCCACCGCCTACATGGGCGTGCGGGGCACCGACGAGACGAACGCCAACAGCTTCAAGCAGTTCCGCTCCCGTAACGCGGTCGACAGCAGCCAGGTCCCGTACGCGGTGGTGACCTACAACTCGTACCCGACGGTCGGCACCCGCTCGACGGTGCCGTCGACGGCCTGCGTCACCGGCGCCTCCCGACCGACCGTCAACACCGCCACGCCGCAGCTCAAGTCGGTCATCTCCGACGCCGAGGGTTCGACGGTGAAGGCCGAGGTCGAGTGGTGGACGCTGACCGGCACCACCAAGCTGGGCAGCACGATCACGGCTACCGCCGCCTCCGGCAGCACCTTCGGCGCCACGGTGCCGGCCGGCGTCATGACCAACGGCTCGTCCTACAAGTGGCGGGTACGCGGCAACGACGGCTCGGTGGACGGCGCGTGGTCGCCGTTCTGTGAGTTCACCGTGGACACGTCGATCGGCGCGCCGCCGATCGTCAGCTCCTCGACCTACCCGGAGAACCAGTGGGGTGGCGACGCGAACGTCGCCGGCAACTTCACGTTTGACCCGAACGGCATCGCCGACGCCGCCGCCTACGAGTACAGCCTCGACGTGCAGCCGCCGAACAAGGTGGTCAACGCGCCGTCGCCGGGCACCGCTGCCACGGTGAGCATCAAGCCGCTCACCCCGGGCTGGCACAACGTCTGGGCGCGTACCCGGGACTCGGCCGGCAACCTCACCGCGCTGCGCAGCTACCCGTTCAAGGTCGGCTCCGGCTCCCAGGACTCGCCGAAGGAGGGTGACGTCTCCGGCGCCAAGGTGGTGCTCGCCGCCACGGCCGCACCGTCCTTCGTCGACGTCACCTACCAGTGGCGCCGCGCCGGCTCGGACTCCTGGGTCACCATCCCGGCGGGGCACGTCAGCTACGCCGTCGGCGGAGGGCCGGTCACCTGGCCGGTCGCCCTGACCAGCGGCACCGCGGCGAAGCTGAACTGGGACGTCGCCGCCACGCTCGCCTCGGTGGACGCGGCGAGCATCCCGCGCGACGGGCCGGTGCAGGTCCGGCCCTACTTCAACCTGAGCAACTACGGGGCGCCGGCCGATCAGGTCAAGTTCCGCTTCGACCGGAACCTCGCCTCGGCCGACACCGTCCAGGTGGGGCCCGGCTCGGTCAACCTGATCACCGGCAACTACCAGATCTCCGCTCCGGACGTCTCGGCTGCCGGGTTGTCCATCTCCCGCACCGTCAACAGCCGGCAGCCCCTCGGCCTCGATCCGCTCTTCGGTCCGGGCTGGGTCTCCGGTCTGGTGGTGTCCGACGCGGAAGCGCCCTACACCAGGCTGACCGCCTACGGCAGCCTGGTCCAGGTGAAGCTCCCGGACGACTCGTCGATCGGTTTTACCAAGGTCGACAGCGCTGGGGTCAACTACGAGCCCCAGGTCGGCGCGGAGTCCTACAAGCTGACCTTCAGCTCGGCCGCCAACACCTTCACCCTCGCCGACGAGAAGGGGAACGTGGTCACGTTCACCCGGACCTCGACGGACCCGGCGAACGTCTGGACTCCCACCTCGGTGACGCCGCCGGGGTCGGGGAGCGCCACCACCTACTCCTGGGAGAAAGTGACGCTGGGGACCAACGACGTCATGCGGCCGACCCGTCTGCTGTCCCCGGTGCCGGCCGGCGTCAGCTGCACCACGCTGGTCCGTGGCTGCCGCGCCCTGACCTTCACCTACGCCGCCACCACCACGGCCATCGGCCTCGGTGACGGTCAGTGGGGCGACTACGTCGGCCGGGTGAAGCAGATCTCCTACACCGCCTGGGACCCGGACCTGTCCACCCCGGCGATGCGGACCGTCGTGCTGGCCCGCTACACCTATGACAACAGCGGCCGGCTTCGGAGCGTGCACGACCCCCGGCTGGACTACACCGACGGGAGCGGGCCGCACTCGCTGCGGACCGTCTACTACTACGACTCGAACGGCATCATCGTCTCGCTGACCCCGCCGGCCCAGCAGCCGTGGCAGTTCTCGTACACCACCACGCCGAGCGACCCCGGCAAGGGCCGGCTCTACAAGGTGACCCGGTCGGCGTTGACCGCGGGAACCTCCGTGCAGACGGTCGTCTACCAGGTGCCGACCTCCGGCAGCGGCGCGCCGTACGACCTGTCCGGCGCGCAGACCGCACGGTGGGCGCAGGCGGAGCCACCGACCGACGCCACGGCCGTCTTCCCGGCCACCGAGGTGCCGACCGGCGACCCGAGCACCGGTACGCTGCCCAGCTCCTACCAGCGTGCGACGGTCACTTACCTGGACGCCAACGCCCGTGTGGTCAACATGGCCGAACCGGGTGGGCGCGTCACCGCCACCTCCTACGACCGGTACGGCAACGTCGTGCAGGAGTTGACCGCCGGCAACCGCCAGCGGGCGCTGGACGCGTCACCAGGCGACACCGTCAGCGCCGAGGCGCAGCTCGCGGCGAAGCTGACCACCTTCAACGTCTACTCCACCGACGGCCAGTTGCTGCTGGAGACGTTCGGCTCCGAGCATGATGTGATGCTCGACTCCGGCACGGTCGTGCGCGGTCGACAGCACGCCCGGCTCACCTACGACCAGGGGGCGCCGAGCAGCGGCGGGCCCTACAAGCTGGTGACCACCGAACGGTCATCGGTCAGCTATGTCAGCGCCGGACAGACCCTGGACGCGGACACCCGCACCACCACCACCGACTACGACTGGACGCTGCGCCAGCCGGTCAAGGCCACCGTCGATCCGGGCGACCTGGACCTGGTCACCCGAACGGGCTACGACAGCGAAGGGCGCGTGGTCAGCACCACGGCCCCGGCCGGTGGCAGCGCGGACACCACACCGGCGACCCGGGTCACGGTCTACTACCGGGCGGCGGCCAACGCCACCTACCCGGAGTGCGGCAACCGGCCGGAGTGGGACGGCCTGGTCTGCCGCACGCAGACCGGCGGTCAGCCCGAGTCCGGGCCGGAACTACCGGTCACGGCCGTCACCTACGACATGTTCGGGCAGCCGCGCCGGCAGACGGTGAAGACCGGATCGGGTGAGCTGCGGCGGACCGACCTCACCTACGACGCCGCCGGGCGTCAGTCGGAGATGTCGGTGACCGCGGCCGGTCTGGGCACGGCGCTGGAGAAGCGGCGCACCGTCTACGACCAGGCCAGCGGGCAGGCGGTCCGGAGCCAGACGGTCAACGGCTCCGGGACGGTGACGGCGGAGATCATCCGCGAGTACGACAGCCTGGGCCGGATGGCCTCGTACACCGACGCCGACGGCACGGTCACCGCCAGCACCTTCGACATCGCGGGCCGGCCGGCCACCGTCAATGACGGCAAGGGCACCCGTACCTTCACCTTCGACGGCGGCAGCGAGCGACGCGGCCTGCCGACGTCGGTGGCGGACACCCAGACGGGCACCTTCACCGCCAGCTACGACAACGATGGGATCCCGGTCAGCCAGACCTGGCCCAACGGACTCGTGGTGAACCTGACCACCGACGAGAGCGGCGCGGCCCGCGGCATCACCTACACCAAGCCGGGCTGCGGCCAGAGCAACTGCACCCTCTACAGCGAGACGGTCACCGCCAGCGCCCACGACCAATGGCGCAGCCGCTCGTCGACCCTGTCCTCGCAGGTCTTCAGCTACGACCAGGCCGCCCGGCTCACCGGCGTGGCGGACACCGTGGCCGGCCAGTGCAGCACCCGCGGGTACGGCTTCGACGAGGCCACCAACGGCACCAGTCAGGTGGCGTACGGCCCGGCGACGGGCGGCGCCTGTCAGACGACCACGGCCGGCGCCAGCCGGGAGTGGAGCTATGACAGCGCCGACCGCACCACCGGGACCGGCTACACCTACGACGCGCTCGGCCGGACGCTGACCCAGCCGGCCGTCGACCTCGCGGTCTCGGGTGCGGCGGGAAGCACCATGACCTACCACGTCAACGACATGGTGCGCAGCATCACCCGAGGCACTCGCACCACCACCTACAACCTGGATGTCGTGCCCAACCGGATCCGCTCCTGGACCGACACCGCCGACAGCCTCACCCGGATCAACCACTACAGCGCCGACGGTGACAGTCCGAGCTGGACCGACGAGGGCGGCGGCCGGCACTCCCGGGCCATCAGTGGGCTCGCCGGCATCGCCGGCCTGTTCACCAGCACCGTCGGTGTCGTCTGGCAGATCACCAATCTGCACGGCGATCTCGTCGCTGGGATGACCGAAACCGGCGTCGGGCTGGCCTACACCAGTGAGTACGACGAGCACGGCAACGCGCGCAATCCCGCGGACGCCGGCACCCGACGCTACGGCTGGCTCGGCACCCACCAACGCGCCGCCGACACCCCCGACGGCTCGATCCTCATGGGCTCCCGCCTCTACAACCCCAGCACCAGCCGATTCCTCTCCACCGACCCGATCTACGGGGGCAACTCCAATCCGTACGAATACGGCACCGGCGACTCGGTCAACAAGGAGGACACCACCGGCAATCTGTCGTGCTGGCGCACCAGCCTCAGCTCCCGTAAGTGGTACTACTGGTGGGGCGGCTGGGGTGGCTACCGCGTCGACTGGAACTTCCAGTGCTACATCTCCCACAGTGACGTGAGGTTCCTGACCAGATGGGGCTTCGCGTACGCCATCATCGGCGCGATCGCGGCCGTCTTCTCCGGGCCGGCCGGGGCCGCGTTCGCCGTCGCGGCCGGTGCGATCGCCTGGTTCGTCTGGGAGTACAGCGAACGGTGCACCCGGAAGCGGGGAGCGTACGTCAACGGGTACTTCCGCTGGTGGACGAACCGCAGCCGGCAGTACCAGTGGGGATATGGCTGGACCACCAGCAAGTTCTGTGCCTAGGCCGACAGTGGAGTTTGGAGAGGCAGGCGGATGAAACCACGGGTCGACGTCTGGTTGGCCGGCCGAACGGCCGGTGAGCTGGCGCCCGCGCCGAGATCGATCATCGACGGCAGTGAGGCGGCCACCGTGGCGCGCGTCTGCTGCCTGGGCCGGTACGGGTTGAGTCGGTCCGTGGTCAGCCTCCCGGTGGGTGTGGCTGCGGCCGAGCGGTTCACCCGGACCTGCCGGACGGAGACCATCTGGCGGCGCAGGGTGTTCCCGGCGGTGCTCGTCGCGGCGGTTCTGCTCGTCGTCGCGTACGTCGTCGACTCGGTGCGCGACGACGCGCGGCACATGGTGGTGACACTGCTGGTGGCGCTCGTGCTGGCGGTCGTGGTGCTGGCCGGAAGGCTCGCTCTGAACCTGCGGCGCTCACCGCATCATCCGAGGGAGGTGAAGGGCGACGTCTATCTCCGGGACGTCGACCGGGAGGTGGTCGAGATCTGGATCGGTCTCAATCCCGCGGGGGCCATCAAGATCATTGATGGCTGACGGGTCCGCGGTACACGGATAGGTGACACCAGATCCTGGGTGGGCGTCGGTCGACGCCCACCCAGGATCGGTGCGGCGCTCGGCGTCGAACGCGGGTGTCCGCAGAGCGGGACGTGGTGGGCAGCGCATCGGTGGGGCCCCGACGCGTGACACACTGGCCGCTGTGTTGCGCTGGCTGACTGCAGGTGAATCGCACGGACCCGCCCTCGTCGCGCTGATGGAGGGGGTGCCCGCCGGCATCGAGGTGACCACCACCGAGATCGGCGGCGAGCTGGCCCGCCGCCGGCTCGGCTACGGTCGGGGTGCCCGAATGGCGTTCGAGCAGGACGAGATCGAGATCATCGGCGGGCTCCGGCACGGCGTGACGCTGGGCAGTCCGGTGGCGATCCGGGTGGGCAACTCCGAGTGGCCCAAGTGGCAGACGGTGATGGCCGCCGACCCGGTCGACCCGGCGGAGCTGGCCGCGCAGGCCCGCAACGCGCCGCTGACCCGCCCCCGACCGGGCCACGCCGACCTGGCCGGGATGCAGAAGTACGGCCACACCGACGCCCGGCCGATCCTGGAGCGGGCCAGCGCCCGGGAGACCGCCGCCCGGGTCGCCGTCGGCACGGTCGCCAAGGCGCTGGTGCGGCAGGCGCTCGGCGTGGAGATCGTCTCGCACGTGGTGGAGCTGGGCCCGGTGGTCGCCAAGCCGGGCCTGCGCCCGACTCCGGAGGACGCGGCGCGGATCGACGCGGACCCGCTGCGCTGCCTCGACGCCGAGGCGAGCGCCCGGATGGTCGCCGAGGTCGACGCCGCGAAGAAGGACGCCGACACGCTCGGCGGCGTGGTCGAGGTGCTCGCGTACGGCGTGCCGCCGGGCCTGGGCAGTCACGTGCAGTGGGACCGCAAGCTCGACGCCCGGCTGGCCACCGCGCTGATGTCGATCCAGGCGATCAAGGGTGTCGAGATCGGCGACGGGTGGCAGCAGGCGCGTTCCCGTGGCTCGGAGGCGCACGACGAGATCATCCCCACCGCCACCGGCGTGCGTCGGGTCACCGACCGGGCCGGCGGCCTGGAGGGCGGCATCACCACCGGCGAGCCGCTGCGGGTGAAGGCGGCGATGAAGCCGATCTCTTCGCTGAACCGCGCGCTCGCGACGATCGACGTGACCACCGGCGAGCCGGCCACCGCGATCAACCAGCGCTCCGACGTGTGCGCGGTGCCGGCGGCGGCGGTGGTCGCCGAGGCCATGGTGGCGCTCGTGCTGGCCGAGGCCGCGGTGGAGAAGTTCGGCGGCGACTCGGTCGCCGAGATGCGCCGCAACCTGGCGAGCTACCTCGACAGCCTGGTTGTTCGGTGAGCGCGAGGAACGCAGCGCAGCGGAGTCCCGCAGTCGCGAACGGAGGGCCGGCACAGTGAGCACCCGGCCGGTCTGCGTGCTGGTCGGGGCGCCCGGCTCCGGCAAGACCACGGTGGGCACGGCGCTCGCCGCCGCGCTCGGCGTCGACTTCCGGGACACCGACACGGACATCGAGCGCCTGGCCGGCAAGCCGATCCCGGAGATCTTCGTCGACGAGGGCGAGGACCACTTCCGTACGCTGGAGCGGGCCGCCGTGGCGGCGGCGCTGGCCTCGCACGCCGGTGTGCTCGCGCTCGGCGGCGGCGCGGTCCTGGCCGAGGAGAACCGGGCCGCGCTGATCGGCCACACGGTGGTGCACCTGTCGGTGGAGCTGTCGGACGCGATCCGGCGGGTCGGGCTGGGCGCCGGCCGGCCGCTGTTGGCGTTGAACCCGCGGGCCACCCTCAAGTTCCTGCTGGATCAGCGCCGCCCGCTGTACGCCGAGGTGGCGACCGCGACCGTGGTGACCGACGGCCGCGCGCCGGAGGAGCTGGCCGCCGAGATCGCCGCCCTGCTCAAGCCCTGACCGGCGCGGCGGCGGGCCGGGTGGCCGGACGGCCGGCGGGGCGCTCCGGCCGCCAGGTGGCGAGCAACGCGAGCGCGAGGGCGATCTCGGCCAGGTCACCGAGGTAGTACATGAGCGTGGCGCCGGCCCGCAGCTCGGCGCCGGTGGCCGGCACGTCGACGAGCACGCCGGCGTAGAGCAGTTGGGCGATCGTGGCGTGGGCGGCGACGCCGGCGCCGAGCACCACGAGGCGTACCGGCACCCGGGGGCGGTGCGGGCCGGGGTCCCGCCCGGCGACGGACCAGGCGAACAGGAAGCCGCTGAGCAGGAAGTGCGCCTGTACCAGCGTGTGCAGCAGCGGGTTCTCCAGCGTCGCCCGGTACAGCGGGGTGAGGTAGAGCAGCCACAGCCCGCCGGCGGTGAGCAGCAGGCCGGTCACCGGGTGACCGAGCACCCGCGCGGCCGGGTGCCGCAGCAGGTGGACCAGCCGTCGTGCGGTGCGCCGGTCCAGGGTGCGCAGCAGCAGGGTGACCGGCGCGCCGAGCACCAGCGCCAGCGGCGCCAGCATGCCGATCAGCAGGTGCTGCCACATGTGCCGGACGAAGTCGTCGCCGGGCGCGAGCAGCCCCGCCGCCACGAGCAGCGTGCCCAGCCCGAAGCTGACGGTCCGCCGGTGCGCCCAGCCGGGGCCGCCCGGGTCGCGCAGCCGCAGCGCGGCGGCCAGGTAGGCCCAGAACATGACCGCCGGGAGCAGCGCGGTCGCCGGGAAGCCGCCGGCGTGCCCGGCGTGGCTCACCGCGTCCGCGGCGCGCACAGGTCGATCGCGGCGGCCCGCCGCTGGATCGCCCAGCCGACCGCGACCAGGAGTACGCCGAGCGCCAGGAAACCGAGATCCCACCAGGTCTGGTACGGGCCGCCACGGACGTGGTGGATGCCGAGCAGGTGGTGGTCGACGACGCCCTCCACCAGGTTGAACAGGCCCCAGCCGACGAGCACCCAGCCCCAGAGCATGGGGGAGCGCCAGAGCCGGCCTCGGGACCGGGTCACCCGGGAGTAGAGCAGGGCCAGCCCGGTCAGCACCGCCACCCAGGTGACGACGTGGAACAGGCCGTCCCACAGCGTGTTCATCTGGAGGCCGGGCACGGTGTCGACCGGGTAGTCCCGGATCCCCACCCGGTCGGTCGCGGTGCTGCTGAGCATGTGGTGCCACTGGAGGACCTGGTGCAACGCGATGCCGTCGACGAAGCCACCGAGGCCGACGCCGAGGATCGTGGCGGGAAGGCGGATGCTCATCCCGCCGCCCTACCCGGGGTGGGGCCGGACAAACGCCCCACGGAGTGGACAGTCGCCGCGCCGGGGGCGGGCGCTGGACTAGGCTGCCGGCGATGGACGAGGTGACCCGGATCCCGGTCGGCGGCGAACGGCCGTACGACGTGCTGGTGGGACGCGACCTGCTCGACCCGCCGCCCGAGCTGCTGCCCGGCGCGGAGCGGGTGGCCTACCTGTACGCTCCGCCGCTCAAGGCGTTGGCCGAGCGGCTCGCCGAGCGGGCCCGCGCCGACGGTGTCACGCCGCTGCTGGTGGAGGTGCCGGACGCCGAGGCGGGCAAGCACGTCGACGTGGCCGCGGCCTGCTGGGACCGGCTCGGCGCGGCCGGTTTCACCCGGACCGACGCGGTGGTCGGGGTGGGCGGCGGCGCGGTGACCGACCTGGCCGGCTTCGTCGCGGCCAGTTGGCTGCGCGGGGTGCGCTGGGTGCCGGTGGCGACCTCGCTGCTCGGCATGGTCGACGCGGCGGTCGGCGGCAAGACCGGGATCAACACGGCCGCCGGCAAGAACCTGGTCGGCGCGTTCCACCCGCCGGCCGGCGTGCTCTGCGACCTCGCGACGCTGGACGCGCTGCCCCCGGCCGACCTGGCCGCCGGGATGGCCGAGGTGGTCAAGTGCGGCTTCATCGCCGACCCGGTGATCCTCGACCTGGTCGAGCGGGACCGGACGGCCGCGCTGGACCCGACCGGCCCGGTGGTCCGGGAGCTGGTCGAGCGGGCGGTGCGGGTCAAGGCCGACGTGGTCGGCGGTGACCTGCGCGAGTCCGGGGTCCGCGAGGTGCTCAACTACGGGCACACGCTCGCCCACGCGATCGAGAAGGCGGAGGGGTACCGCTGGCGGCACGGTCACGCGGTCGCCGTCGGGCTGGTCTACGCCGCCACCCTCGCGCGGCTCGCCGGCCGGCTCGACGAGGCCACCGCGCGCCGGCACCGGGACGTGTTGACCGCGCTCGGCCTGCCCACCGGCTACCGCGCGGACGCCTGGCCGGAGCTGCTCGCCGCGATGCGGGTGGACAAGAAGGCCCGGGGGAGCCGGCTGCGCTTCGTGGTGCTGGACGGCCTGGCCCGCCCGGCCATCCTGGAGGCCCCGCCGGACGAGCTGCTGGCCGCGGCCTACCGGGAGATCAGCTCGTGAGGGTGTACGTGCTGAACGGGCCGAACCTGGGCCGGCTCGGCACCCGCCAGGTCGACGTGTACGGCGTGACCAGCTACGCCGACCTGGTCGCCCTGTGCGAGCGGACCGGGCGGGAGCTGGGGCTGGACGTGGTGGTGCGGCAGACCGACGCCGAGCACGAGCTGCTGGGCTGGCTGCACCAGGCGGCGGACGAGGAGGCGGCGGTGGTGTTGAACCCGGCCGCCTGGTCGCACTATTCGATAGCGGTCAGGGACGCCTGCGCCATGGTGCGTGGCCCGCTGGTCGAGGTGCACATCTCCAACATCCACGCCCGGGAGGAGTTCCGGCACCGTTCGGTGGTCTCGGCGGTGGCCACCGGCGTGATCTGCGGCCTGGGCGTGGACGGCTACCGCCTGGCGCTGCACCATCTGGCGCAGCGTGCGAGTCCGATTCGACACAGCGAGTAGACTTTGCAGGTCTGTCCGCCAATTGATGATCAAGGCAGGAAATGGCCTCCACCAACGACCTGAAGAACGGCCTGGTACTCAACCTGGACGGCGAGCTGTGGGCCGTCGTCGAGTTCCAGCACGTCAAGCCCGGTAAGGGTGGTGCGTTCGTGCGTACCACGCTGAAGAACGTGCTGTCCGGCAAGGTGGTCGACAAGACCTTCAACGCGGGCACCAAGGTCGAGACCGCCACCGTCGACAAGCGCACCATGCAGTACCTGTACGCCGACGGCGAAGACTACGTCTTCATGGATCTGGAGACGTTCGACCAGATCACCGTGATGGGCGGCACCGTCGGCGAGGCCGCCAACTACCTCCTCCCGGAGGCCGAGGCGACCGTCGCCACCCACGAGGGCGTCCCGCTCTACATCGAGCTGCCGACCTCGGTCGTGCTCGAGGTCACCTACACCGAGCCGGGCCTGCAGGGCGACCGGTCCACCGGCGGCAACAAGCCGGCCACGGTCGAGACCGGCGCCACCGTCCAGGTGCCGCTGTTCATCACCACCGGCGAGAAGATCAAGGTCGACACCCGCGACGGCCGTTACCTCGGCCGAGCCTGATGGCTGAGGGTCCGAAGCAGCAGATGCCGGCGCGCCGCAAGGCGCGCAAGCGGGCGCTGGACGTGCTCTTCGAGGCCGACCTGCGGGACCGGCCCCCGGTCGAGGTGCTCGCCGGCTACCTGGAGCGGATCGAGCAGCCCCGCCCCGACCACCTCGGCTACGCGGTCGGGCTGGTCGAGGGCGTCGCGGCGCACCTCGACCGGATCGACGAGATCATCGCCAGCTACGCCGAGGGGTGGACGCTGGAGCGGATGCCGGTGGTCGACCGCAACCTGGCCCGGATCGCCGTGTACGAGTTGCTCTACGTCGACGAGATCGACGACGCGGTGGCGATCAGCGAGGCCGTCGAGCTGGCCCGGCAGATGTCGACCGACGACTCGCCCCGCTTCCTCAACGGCATTCTCGGCCGGATCGCCGAGTACGCCAGCCGCTGAGGCTCCGCACCTGGTGACGACGAAGGGCCCGTGCCGTCCGGCACGGGCCCTTCGTGGTGCGTGGCTCAGGGGGTCAGGAGGCGAAGAACGCCCGCGGGTCGGCGACCAGCACACCGTGCTCGGTGAGCCGCTCGATCAGGCCCGACGGTGAGGCGTCGTAGACGATCGCGAGGGCCCGCAGGTCGTCGGCGCGGATGGAGAGCACCCGGCCGTTGTAGTCGCCGCGCTGCTGCTGGATGGCGCGGGCGTACCGGGCGACGTAGGCCAGGTCCTCGGAGGCCTCGTCGTAGAGCCGCTCCAGGTCCAGCACGATCTTGCTGGTGGGCTCGTGACGCACCCCGCTGCCGTCGGGCAGCAGCTCCGAGACGGGAACGCGGTAGAAGTCGGCCAGCTCCGCCAGGCGGGACACGGTGACGGCGCGGTCGCCGCGCTCGTACGAGCCGACCACCACGGCCTTCCACCGCCCGTTCGACTTCTCCTCCACCCCCTGCAGGGACAGGCCCTGCTGCTGGCGGATGGAGCGCAGGCGGGCGCCCAGCGACTTGGCGTATTCAGAGGGCATTCGGACACTCCCAGTGCTGCTCGGGGTTCTCCCAGCTATCGCTACGGAGCGTGACGGTACGGGGATTGCGACAACTGGTCAAGTGGTGGTGTCGGGGACGTTCGACAGGCCGGTGTGGCTTGTCCACATTTCGCCGGGCTGACCGGCAGGTCAGGACCGGCGGCAGCGGGGCCGGTGACCGCTGGTAACGTGGCATGGAGCCCCGGTCCGGGCCCCGCGCGGGCCCGCCGGAGTCGATAGACGTCCTTTAACGACCCGTCCCGTGAGGCGGGGAAGGAGGTCCGCCGTGGCCTACCCACCGGCTGCCCATTCGTCGCCGCCGCGACAACCCTCGGTGAAGGTGATCCTCGCCGCAGCCGACGTCTCGCGGGTGGTCGACCGCATCGCCCACCAGATCCTGGAGAAGACCCAGGGCGCCGCCGACACCGTGCTGCTCGGCATCCCCACCCGGGGTGTGCCCCTGGCCCGCCGCCTCGCGGCCCGGATCAGCACGTTCGAGGACGTGACCGTTCCGGTGGGCGTGCTCGACATCACTCTCTACCGCGACGACCTGCGCCGGCACGCCACCCGCGCGGTCGGCCCGACCGACCTGCCGCCGGGTGGGATCGACGGTCGGCGGGTCGTGCTCGTCGACGACGTGCTCTTCTCCGGCCGCACCGTGCGGGCCGCGCTGGACGCGCTCAGCGACGTCGGCCGCCCGGCCTCCGTGCAACTCGCCGTCCTGGTCGACCGCGGCCACCGCCAACTGCCGATCCGCGCCGACTACGTGGGCAAGAACATCCCCACCGCGTTGGCCGAGAACGTCAAGGTCACCCTCGCCGAGACCGACGGCGCCGACGAGGTACGGCTGTACGGAGGGGATTCCCGGTGAGCGCGAGGAGCGCAGCGGAGCGGAGCCCCGCAGTCGCGAACGAAGGGCCAGCTCGATGATCCGGCACCTGCTCTCCGGCGCCGACCTGGACGCCGACACCGCCACCCTGGTCCTGGACACCGCCGCCGAGATGGCGACCGTGGCCGGCCGGGAGGTCAAGAAGCTGCCCGCGCTGCGCGGGCGCACCGTGGTCAACCTGTTCTACGAGGACTCCACCCGGACCCGGATCTCGTTCGAGGCCGCCGCCAAGCGGCTCAGCGCCGACGTGATCAACTTTTCCGCCAAGGGCTCCAGCGTGGCCAAGGGCGAGAGCCTGAAGGACACCGCGCTCACCCTCCAGGCGATGGGCGCCGACGCGGTGGTGGTCCGGCACCCCGCCTCCGGCGCGCCGCACCGGCTGGCCGACTGGGTGGACGGGTCGGTGGTCAACGCCGGCGACGGCACCCACGAGCACCCCACCCAGGCGCTGCTGGACGCGTACACCATGCGGTCCCGGCTGGGCCGGCTCGCCGGCCTGCACGTGGCGATCGTCGGCGACGTGCTGCACTCCCGGGTGGCCCGCTCCAACGTGCTGCTGCTCACCACGCTCGGCGCCAAGGTCACGCTGGTCGGCCCGCCGACGCTCATCCCGGTCGACATCGCGACCGCGCTCGCCCCCGGCATCGGCGTCTCCTACGACCTCGACACCGTTGCACCCGGTGTGGACGTGGTGATGATGCTGCGGGTGCAGCGGGAGCGGATGAGCGACTCCTACTTCCCGTCGGCCCGCGAGTACGCCCGGCGCTACGGGCTGGACGGGCCACGCATGCGCCGGCTGCCCGAGCACGCGATCGTCATGCACCCCGGCCCGATGAACCGGGGGATGGAGATCACGCCCGAGGTCGCCGACTCACCCCGCTCCACCATCGTCGAACAGGTCGCCAACGGGGTCTCCGTGCGGATGGCCGTCCTCTACCTGCTGCTCGGAGGGAACAACCGGTGACCGCGTACCTCATCACCAACGTCAGCGTCGTCGGCGGCGAGCCGACCGACCTGCTCATCCGCGACGGCGTGGTGGCCGGGACGGGCCAGGGGCTCGCCGCGGACGACGCCACCGTCGTCGACGCGACCGGCCTGGTCGCGCTGCCCGGCCTGGTCGACCTGCACACCCACCTGCGCGAACCCGGCCGGGAGGACGCCGAGACGGTCGAGTCCGGCTCCCGGGCGGCGGCGCTCGGCGGCTACACGGCGGTCTGCGCGATGGCGAACACCTCGCCGGTCGCGGACACCGCCGGCGTGGTCGAGCAGGTCTGGCGGCTGGGCCGGGAGGCCGGCCTGGTCGACGTGCAGCCGATCGGCGCGGTCACCGTCGGGCTGGCCGGCGAGCGGCTGGCCGAGCTGGGCGCGATGGCCGACTCCGCGGCCCGGGTGCGGATCTTCTCCGACGACGGGCACTGCGTCGCCGACCCGCGGCTGATGCGCCGCGCGCTGGAGTACGTCAAGGCGTTCGACGGGGTGATCGCCCAGCACGCCGAGGAGCCCCGCCTCACCGAGGGCGCGCAGATGCACGAGGGTGAGGTCTCCACCCGCCTCGGCCTGACCGGATGGCCGGCCGTGGCCGAGGAGGCGATCATCGCCCGGGACGTGCTGCTCGCCGAGCACGTGGGCAGCCGGCTACACGTCTGCCACGTCTCCACCGCCGGCAGCGTCGAGGTGCTGCGCCAGGCCAAGGCGCGCGGCGTGCGGGTGACCGCCGAGGTGACCCCGCACCACCTGCTGCTGACCGACGAACGTGCGGAGAGCTACGACCCGGTCTTCAAGGTCAACCCGCCGCTGCGCACCGCCGCCGACGTCGCCGCGCTGCGCACCGCGCTGGCCGAGGGCGTGATCGACATCATCGCCACCGACCACGCGCCGCACGCCGTGGAGGACAAGGAGTGCGAGTGGGCGTACGCCCGGCCGGGCATGCTCGGCCTGGAGACCGCGCTCTCCATCGCGCTCGACGTGCTCGGCCCGCGGTGGGACCTGATCGCCGAGCGCATGTCGCGGGTCCCGGCCCGGATCGCCGGGCTGGCCGGGCACGGCCTCGATCCGGCCCCCGGCGTGCCGGCCAACCTGACCCTGGTCGACCCGGCGGCCCGGCGCGTGATCGAGCCCGCCGAGCTGGCCAGTCGCAGTCGCAACACCCCGTACGCCCGCATGACGCTGCCGGGTCGCATCGTGGCGACCTTCCTGCGCGGCGAGCCGACGGTCCTGGACGGAAAGGCTGTCAAGTGAGCGCGAGGAACGCAGCGCAGCGGAGTCCCGCAGTCGCGAACGGAAGGCGGGCGCAGTGAGCAGTAGGCGGAGAAGCGCGATCCTCGTCCTGGAGGACGGGCGCACGTTCCACGGCGAGGCGTACGGCAGCGTCGGGGAGACCTTCGGTGAGGCGGTCTTCAACACCGGCATGACCGGCTACCAGGAGACGCTCACGGACCCCTCCTACCACCGTCAGGTGGTGGTGCAGACCGCGCCGCACATCGGCAACACCGGCGTCAACGGCGAGGACGACGAGTCCGGCCGGATCTGGGTGGCCGGGTACGTGGTGCGCGACCCGGCCCGGATCGGCTCGAACTGGCGCGCCACCGGTGGGCTGGAGGACCGGCTCGCCGCCGAGGGCGTGGTCGGGATCAGCGGGATCGACACCCGGGCGCTCACCCGGCACCTGCGCGAACGCGGCGCGATGCGGGTCGGTGTCTCCAGCGTCGACGACGACCCGGCCGCCCTGCTCGATCGGGTCCGCCGCGCGCCGTCGATGGTCGGCGCGGACCTGTCCGCCGAGGTGACCACCGCCAAGCCGTACGTGGTGGAGGCCGTCGGCGAGCACCGGTTCACGGTGGCCGCGCTGGACCTGGGCATCAAGCGCAACGTGCCGCGCCGGCTCGCCGCCCGCGGCGTCACCACCCACGTGCTGCCGGCCGGCTCGACGATCGAGGACCTGCTCGCCACCGGCGCGGACGCGGTGTTCCTCTCACCCGGCCCGGGTGACCCGGCGACCGCCGCCGGGCCGGTGGCGCTGGCCCGCGAGGTGCTCACCCGCCGGATCCCGCTGTTCGGCATCTGCTTCGGCAGCCAGATCCTCGGCCGGGCGCTCGGCTTCGGCACCTACAAACTGGGGTACGGCCACCGCGGCATCAACCAGCCGGTGCTCGACCGGGCCACCGGCAAGGTCGAGGTGACCAGCCACAACCACGGCTTCGCGGTCCAGGTGCCCGGGGTGTCCTCCGGCGCGGTCGTCCCCGACCAGGTGGTCGACACCGCGTTCGGTGGCGTCCGGGTCTCCCATGTCTGCCTCAATGACAACGTGGTCGAGGGGCTGCGGGCCGAGGACGTGCCCGCCTTCACCGTCCAGTACCACCCGGAGGCGGCGGCCGGCCCGCACGACGCGGACTACCTGTTCGACCGCTTCGCGGAACTCATCGAAGGCGGCAAGCATGCCTAAGCGGACCGACCTGAAGCACGTCCTGGTGATCGGCTCCGGGCCGATCGTGATCGGACAGGCCTGCGAGTTCGACTACTCCGGCACCCAGGCCTGCCGGGTGCTGCGCAGCGAGGGGATCCGGGTCAGCCTGGTCAACTCCAACCCGGCCACGATCATGACGGACCCGGAGTTCGCCGACGCCACGTACGTCGAGCCGATCACCCCGGAGTTCGTCGAGCTGGTCATCGCCAAGGAGCGCCCGGACGCGCTGCTGCCCACGCTGGGCGGGCAGACCGCGCTGAACACCGCGGTCGCGCTGCACGAGGCGGGCGTGCTGGAGAAGTACGGCGTCGAGCTGATCGGCGCCAACATCGACGCCATCAACCGGGGCGAGGACCGCCAGCTCTTCAAGGACATCGTGGCCAAGGCCGGCGTACGCCTGGGTCTGGACGACCCGTCCACGCTGACCCCGCGCTCGCGGGTCTGCCACTCCATGGACGAGGTCCGCGACACCGTCGCCGACCTGGGCCTGCCGGTGGTCATCCGGCCGTCGTTCACCATGGGCGGTCTCGGCTCCGGGATGGCGCACACCGACGAGGACCTGGAACGCATCGCCGGGGCGGGCCTGGCGGCCAGCCCGGTGCACGAGGTGCTCATCGAGGAGAGCGTGCTCGGCTGGAAGGAGTACGAGCTCGAACTGATGCGGGACCGGCACGACAACGTGGTGGTGGTCTGCTCGATCGAGAACGTCGACCCGATGGGCGTGCACACCGGCGACAGCGTCACCGTCGCCCCGTCGATGACGCTCACCGACCGGGAGTACCAGCGACTGCGCGACCTCGGCATCGCGGTGCTGCGCGAGGTCGGGGTGGACACCGGCGGCTGCAACATCCAGTTCGCGGTGAACCCGGCCGACGGCCGGATCGTCGTGATCGAGATGAACCCGCGGGTGTCCCGCTCCTCGGCGCTGGCGTCCAAGGCGACCGGCTTCCCGATCGCGAAGATCGCCGCGAAGCTCGCCATCGGCTACACGCTCGACGAGATCCCCAACGACATCACGCTCAAGACGCCGGCCGCGTTCGAGCCGACGCTCGACTACGTGGTGGTGAAGATCCCCCGGTTCGCGTTCGAGAAGTTCCCCGGCGCCGACCCGGAGCTGACCACCACCATGAAGTCGGTGGGCGAGGCGATGAGCCTGGGCCGCAACTTCACCGAGGCGCTGAACAAGGCGATGCGCTCGATGGAAACCAGGGCGGCCGGCTTCTGGACCGTCCCCGACCCGGCGGGCGCCACGAAGGAGAACACCCTCACGGCGCTGCGGATGCCGCACGACGGCCGGCTCTACACCGTCGAGCGGGCGCTGCGCCTCGGCGCGTCGATCGCCGAGGTGGCCGAGGCGTCCGGCGGCATGGACCCGTGGTTCCTGGACCAGATCGCCGCGCTGGTCGAGCTGCGCGCCGAGATCGTCGACGCCCCGGTGCTCGACGCCGCGCTGCTGCGTCGCGCCAAGCGTGCCGGCCTGTCCGACCGGCAGCTCGCCGCGCTCCGCCCCGAGCTGGCCGCCGAGGACGGCGTCCGGACGCTGCGCCACCGGCTCGGGATCCGGCCGGTCTACAAGACGGTGGACACCTGCGCGGCCGAGTTCGAGGCGACCACGCCCTACCACTACTCGACGTACGACTCGGAGACCGAGGTGGTGCCCTCGGCCCGGCCCAAGGTGCTCATCCTCGGCTCCGGGCCGAACCGGATCGGGCAGGGCATCGAGTTCGACTACTCGTGCGTGCACGCCGTCCAGGCGCTCAGGGGGGTGGACTACGAGACGGTCATGGTCAACTGCAACCCGGAGACCGTGTCCACCGACTACGACACCGCCGACCGGCTCTACTTCGAGCCGCTGACGTTCGAGGACGTGCTGGAGGCGTGGCACGCCGAGGACTCGTCCGGCAGGGCGGCCGGCGGCCCCGGCGTGGTCGGGGTGATCGTGCAGCTCGGCGGCCAGACCCCGCTCGGCCTCGCCCAGCGGCTCAAGGACGCCGGGGTGCCGATCGTGGGCACCTCGCCGGAGTCGATCCACCTGGCCGAGGAGCGGGGCGCGTTCGGCGCGGTGCTGGACCGGGCCGGGCTGCGCGCGCCCGCGCACGGCATGGCCACCTCGTACGACGAGGCGAAGGCGATCGCGGACGAGATCGGATACCCGGTGCTGGTCCGCCCGTCGTACGTGCTCGGCGGCCGGGGCATGGAGATCGTCTACGACGACGCCACGCTGCGCGACTACATCGGCCGGGCCACCGACATCTCACCGGACCACCCGGTGCTGGTGGACCGTTTCCTCGACGACGCCATCGAGATCGACGTGGACGCGCTCGTCGACGCGGACGGCGACGTCTACCTGGGCGGCGTGATGGAGCACATCGAGGAGGCCGGCATCCACTCCGGCGACTCGTCCTGCGCGCTGCCGCCGATCACGCTGGCCGGCTCGCACCTGACCCAGGTGCGCCGCTACACCGAGGAGATCGCCCGCGGGGTGGGGGTGCGCGGCCTGCTCAACGTCCAGTACGCGTTGCAGGGCGACACGCTCTACGTGCTGGAGGCCAACCCGCGCGCCTCCCGGACCGTGCCGTTCGTGTCGAAGGCGACGGCGGTGCCGCTGGCCAAGGCGGCGGCCCGGATCGCGCTGGGCGCCACGATCGCGCAGTTGCGGGCCGAGGGGATGCTGCCGCCGACCGGGGACGGCGGCACCATGCCGCCGAACGCGCCGATCGCGGTCAAGGAGGCGGTGCTGCCGTTCAAGCGGTTCCGCACGCCGTCCGGCAAGGGCATCGACGTGCTGCTCGGCCCGGAGATGCGCTCCACCGGCGAGGTGATGGGCATCGACACCGGCTTCGGCCAGGCGTTCGCCAAGTCGCAGGCCGCCGCGTACGGGTCGCTGCCCACCGCCGGGAAGATCTTCGTCTCGGTGGCCAACCGGGACAAGCGCGGCATGATCTTCCCGATCAAGCGCCTGGCCGACCTGGGCTTCGAGATCGTCGCCACCACCGGCACGGCCGAGGTGCTGCGCCGGCACGGCATCGCCTGCGAGCAGATCCGCAAGCACTACGAGTCGGGTGAGGGCGCGGACGCGGTCTCGCTGATCCTCGGCGGCGACGTCGCGCTCGTGGTGAACACGCCGCAGGGCTCGGGCGCGAGCGCCCGCTCGGACGGCTACGAGATCCGCAGCGCCGCCGTGACGGCGGACATCCCGTGCGTCACCACGGTTCCGGGCGCGGCGGCGGCGGTGATGGGCATCGAGGCGCGCATCAACGGCGACCTCCAGGTCCGCCCGCTCCAGGACCTGCACGCCGCGCTCCGGGCCAACGAGTGACCACCCGGACACCCGCGTCGATCATGAGGTTGGCGGCGGTGGAGGAGCGCCACGTCGCCGCCAACCTCATGGTCACCGATTCGGAGGGCGAACGGTGATCTTCGAGAAGGTGGTGCGGCCCCGGCTGTTCGCGCTCGGGGGCGGGGACGCGGAGGCGGCGCACGAGTGGACGCTGGCGCGGCTCGCCGGGCTGGCGCGGCGGCCGGCGGCGCTGGCGGCGCTGCGCCGGGCGTACTTCCGGGCCGCGCCGCGCACCGTGTTCGGGGTGCGGTTCCCGAACCCGGTCGGGCTGGCGGCCGGGATGGACAAGAACGGCGTCGCGTTGCCGGCCTGGCCGGCGCTGGGCTTCGGCTTCGTCGAGGTCGGCACCGTGACCGCGCACGCCCAACCGGGCAACCCCCGGCCGCGACTGTTCCGGCTGCGCGACAGCGAGGCCGTGGTCAACCGGATGGGCTTCAACAACGCCGGCGCCGAGGCGCTCGCCGCCCGGCTGGCGGCGTTGCCGCGCCCGCTCGGCGTCCCGCTGGGCATCTCGCTGGGCAAGTCCAAGGTGACCCCGCTGGACGAGGCGGTCGAGGACTACCTCGCCTCCTACCGGGCGCTCAAGGACCACGGCGACTACTTCGCGGTCAACGTGTCCTCGCCGAACACCCCGGGCCTACGGTCGTTGCAGGACCGGTCCCACCTGGACGCGCTGCTCGCCGCGCTGGTCGGCGAGAAACCGGTGCTGGTGAAGATCGCCCCGGACCTGACCGAGCCGGCCGTGGCGGAGCTGCTGGAGGTGTGCCTCGACCGGGGCGCGGCCGGCGTCATCGCCACCAACACCACGCTCGGCCGGGACGGGCTCGCCCCGGCCGACCGGGCGCGCGGCGCCGAGACCGGCGGCCTGTCCGGCCGTCCGCTGACCGCACGCGCCCGCGAGGTGGTGGCCTTCGTGCACCGGGAGACCGGCGGACGACTGCCGGTGATCGGCGTCGGCGGCATCCTCGACCCGGACGACGCGACCCGCATGTTCGACGCCGGCGCCGCCCTGGTGCAGCTCTACACCGGCTTCATCTACCGCGGCCCCGCCCTCACCCGAGCCATCACCACCCACCCCACCCCCTGACCCGCCCCCCCACCCCACCCCCACCCCCCACCCCCACCCCCACCCCCACCCCCACCCCCGCGCCCTGACCCCCGATCTCCCGCGCGATCTTGCAGTTCCCGCCCCAGCAAACCGAACATTTCGGGCGTAACGCGGGCCGAAAGTGCAAGATCGTGCGAGAGAGCGAAGGAGGAGCTGTGACGCCCGAGGAGATCCTCGCCCTGGACCGGCGGCACGTGTGGCACCCGTACGCGGCGTTGCCGCCGGCCGGTCCGCCGCTCGTGGTGGAGAGCGCGTCCGGAGTGCGGCTGCGGCTGGCCGACGGCCGGGAGCTGGTCGACGGGATGTCGTCGTGGTGGGCGGCGATCCACGGCTACCGCCACCCGGTGCTGGACGCGGCCGTGACCGACCAGCTCGGCCGGATGAGCCACGTGATGTTCGGCGGGCTCACCCACGAGCCCGCGGTACGCCTGGCGCGCACCCTGGTCGAGCTGGCCCCGGACGGCCTGGAGCACGTCTTCCTGGCCGACTCCGGCTCGGTGAGCGTCGAGGTCGCGGTGAAGATGGCCCTCCAGTACCAGCGCGCCGTGGGGCGTCCGGAGCGCCGCCGGCTGGGCACCTGGCGGGGCGGCTACCACGGCGACACGTTCCATCCGATGAGCGTCTGCGACCCGGAGGGCGGCATGCACCACCTCTGGGGCGACGTGCTGCCCCGGCAGGTGTTCGCGCCGCTGCCGCCGGCCGGCTTCGACGCCCCGCCCGACCCGGCGTACGAGGCGGCGCTGGTGGACGCCGTCGAGCGGCACGCCGCCGAGTTGGCCGCGGTGATCGTGGAGCCGGTGGTCCAGGGCGCCGGCGGGATGCGGTTCCACCATCCGCACTACCTGCGGGTGCTGCGCGAGGTGACCCGGGCACACGGCATCCTGCTGATCTTCGACGAGATCGCCACCGGCTTCGGCCGGACCGGGCGGATGTTCGCCGCCGAGCACGCCGGCGTCACGCCGGACGTGCTCTGCGTCGGCAAGGCGCTCACCGGCGGCTACCTGACGCTGGCGGCGGCGCTCTGCACCCCGGCGGTGGCCGGCGCGATCTCGGCCGGCGGCGTGCTGGCGCACGGGCCGACGTTCATGGGCAACCCGCTCGCCTGCGCGGTCGCGAACGCCTCGCTGGGCCTGCTGCGCGCGGGCGACTGGGCCGGGCGGGTGGCGGGGATCGCCGCCGGGCTGCGGGACGGCCTGGCGCCGTTGCGCGGCACGCCCGGGGTGGCCGACGTGCGGGTGCTCGGCGCGATCGGGGTGGTGCAACTGGACCACGAGGTGGACCTGCCCCGGGCCACCGCCGCGGCGGTGGCCGAGGGGGTGTGGCTGCGCCCGTTCCGCGACCTCGTCTACACCATGCCGCCGTACGTCTGCGACGCCGCGGACGTGGCACGGATCGCCGCCGGCGTGGCGGCGGCGGTCAAGGCCGGTTGAGCCCGACCGGGGCGGTCAGGGCCGGTTGAGCCCCGATCGGGGCGGTCAGGGCCGGTTGAGCCCGGCGGGGGCGGGTTCGGGGGGCCGACCGGCCGGCTGGGGCGGCCGGAGCGAGCTGACGCGACGGAAGGCCGTCGCGGGACATCGGAGGCGGCCCGGAGCCGTCGGGAGAGGGAGAGACGCGATGGAGACGTTCGGCGCGCGCCTGCACCGGGCCGTGACGGAGCGGGGACCGCTCTGCGTGGGAATCGACCCGCACCCGGGTCTGCTGGCCGACTGGGGGCTGCCCGACGACGTCGACGGGCTGGAGCGGTTCAGCCGGACCGTGGTGGAGGCCATCGGCGACCGGGTCGCGGTGGTCAAGCCGCAGTCGGCGTTCTTCGAGCGCTTCGGCTCGCGCGGCGTGGCGGTGCTTGAGTCAACTATCCGACAGTTGCGTAATGTGGGTGCGCTCGTTCTCCTCGACGTCAAGCGCGGAGACATCGGCTCGACGGTCCGCGCGTACGCCTCGGCGTACCTCGATCCATCCAGCCCGCTGTATGTCGACGCGATCACCGCGAGCCCCTACCTGGGAGTAGGTTCGCTCGCGCCGATGGTCGAGACGGCCGCCGCGCACGGGGGCGGGGTCTTCGTCCTGGCGCTCACCTCCAATCCGGAGGGGGCCGCCGTGCAGCGCGCGGTGGGGGCGGACGGACGCACCGTCGCGCAGGTCGTCATCGACGAGATTTCCCAGCTCAACCGGGGTGCGGAGCCGCTCGGCAGCTTCGGTCTGGTGGTCGGCGCGACGGTCGGCGAGACCGGTCACGACCTCGGCGGGGTGAACGGTCCGCTGCTCGCGCCGGGGCTGGGCGCGCAGGGCGGCACGCCCGCCGGGCTGCGTGCCGTCTTCGGCGCCGCGCTGCCGTCGGTGCTGCCGTCGTACTCCCGGGAGGTGTTGGGCGCGGGGCCGGACCCGGCCGCCCTGCGGGCCGCCGCGGAGCGGGTGCTGGCCGAGTGCCGGGCCGCCCTGACCACCGCCGGACTGACTGACGGCTCGGTCACTTTACGTTGATCATCGCGCGTCCACGTTGCCGAAAGCTCCGTTGACCGCTAGTTTTCCCCGCGCTGGGAACCACGGACCCCTTTGGTTGCCAGCGACACCACGTTTCACAGCTGCGGTGGGGCTCCGCCCGCCGTACTAGGGACCTGAGGAGAACTGGTGCCGCTCCCGTCACTGACCCCCGAGCAGCGCGCTGCCGCGCTGGAGAAGGCTGCGGAGATCCGCAAGGCCCGCGCTGAGCTGAAGGAGCAGCTCAAGCAGGGCAAGACCACCCTCGCCACCGTCCTCGCGCGGGCCGAGTCCGACGACGTCGTGGGCAAGCTGAAGGTTTCGGCAGTGCTCCAGGCGATGCCGGGCATCGGCAAGATCCGGGCCACCCAGATCATGGAGAAGCTCAAGATCGCCGACAGCCGTCGCCTTCGCGGCCTCGGCGAGCAGCAGCGCAAGGCGCTGCTGGGAGAGTTCGCCGCCAACTGAGCGGACCACCGTGTAGAAACAAGCGGTGAGCACGGATGACGAGGCGCGCTCGGCGGCTCGGCTCACTGTCCTGTCCGGTCCCTCCGGGGCCGGTCGGGGCAGTGTCGTCGAGCAGGTCCGGGCGCGCCTTGCGTCCGTGCGGGTGCCGGTGGTCGCCACCACCCGACCGCCGCGACCGGGCGAGCGGGACGGCGTGGACCGGCTCTTCCTCGACCCGGTCGGCTTCGACCGGCTGATCGCCGCCGACGAGCTGCTGGAGTGGTGCCGGATCGGGCCGTACCGCCGGGGGGTGCCCCGGGCGCACGTGCGGTCCCCCCTGGCGCAGGGCCGGCCGGTGCTGCTGCCGCTGGACCTGACCGGCGCGCTCGCCGTCCGCGCCGTCGTGCCGGAGGCCCGGCTGGTGCTGCTCACGCCGCCGGCGTACCGGGCCGACCCGCTCGTGGCGGCCGCGTTCGCACATGCCGTGGCGCACGACCGGACCGAGCGTGCCGCGGCCGAGCTGGTAGGATTGCTCGGTTCGTCATTCCTGGCACCGGCCCGACCGCCACCGCGCGGTTGAGCGACGGCCGCCGCCGAGCGAGACGCAGAGGTCAAATTCGTGGGATCCATCGCCACCAACCCCGAGGGCATCACCAACCCGCCGATCGACGAGCTGCTTGAGAAGACCACCTCGAAGTACGCGCTTGTCATCTTCGCCGCCAAGCGCGCGCGTCAGGTCAACGCCTACTACAGCCAGCTCGGTGAGGGCCTCCTGGAGTACGTCGGCCCGCTGGTGGAGACCACTCCGCAGGAGAAGCCGCTCTCCATCGCCATGCGTGAGATCAACTCGGGCCTGCTCACCGCCGAGCCGACCGACCAGCCGTAACACCGCCCGCGCCGATGCCCGCCGAGATCGTCCTCGGGGTCGGCGGCGGCATCGCCGCCTACAAGGCGTGTGAGCTGCTCCGGCTCTTCACCGAGTCGGGTCACCGGGTCCGGGTCGTGCCGACCGCGTCGGCGCTCCGCTTCGTCGGGGCGCCGACCTGGGCGGCGCTCTCCGGTCAGCCGGTCGCCGACGACGTCTGGTCCGACGTGCACGAGGTGCCGCACGTGCGCCTCGGGCAGCGCGCCGACCTGGTCGTGGTCGCGCCCGCCACCGCCGACCTGCTCGCCAAGGCCGCCCACGGCCTCGCCGACGACCTGCTCACCAACACGCTGCTGACCGCGCGGTGTCCGGTGCTGCTGGCGCCGGCCATGCACACCGAGATGTGGGAGCACCCGGCCACCGTGGCCAACGTGGCCACGCTGCGGTCCCGGGGCGTCCGGGTGATCGAGCCGGCGGTCGGCCGGCTCACCGGTCGGGACACCGGCAAGGGCCGGCTGCCCGACCCGGCGGAGATCTTCGCGGTCGCCCGCCGGGCGCTGGCCCGCGGCGTCGCCGCCCCGGCCGACCTGGCCGGCCGGCACGTGGTGGTCACCGCCGGCGGCACCCGCGAGCCACTCGACCCGGTCCGGTTCCTGGGCAACCGGTCCTCCGGCAAGCAGGGGTACGCGTTCGCCCGCGCCGCGGTCGCCCGGGGCGCCCGGGTGACGCTCGTCTCGGCCAACGTGGCGCTCGCCGACCCGGCCGGGGTGGACCTGGTGCGGGTCGGTACCACCGAGGAACTGCGCGCGGCGACGCTGGCCGCCGCCGCCGACGCGGACGCCGTGGTGATGGCCGCCGCGCCGGCCGACTTCCGCCCGGCCACCTACGCCACCGGCAAGATCAAGAAGTCCGAGGGCGGCCCCGCGCCGACCATCGAGCTGGTCACCAATCCGGACATCGCCGCCGAGCTGGGCCGGAACCGTCGACCCGGCCAGGTGCTCGTGGTGTTCGCCGCGGAGACCCACGACGCGGAGGCCAACGGCCGGGCCAAGCTGGCCCGCAAGCGCGCCGACCTGATCGTGGTCAATGAGGTCGGCGTCGACAAGGTGTTCGGCGCGGAGACCAACGCCGCCGTCGTGATCGGCGCCGACGGGGCCGTGCACCGGTTCCCCGAGCAGCTCAAGGAGGCCTTGGCCGACGCCGTCTGGGACCTCGTGGCCGGCCGCCTGGACGGCCCGTCCTGACCCTTGGTCTCCGCACGTTTGCGAATGACGCCGGACACCCGGCGACTAAACTGTCGCGAGCGACCTTCAAACGTTTTTACATGCTTAGGAGTGCCGTGACACGTCTCTTCACGTCCGAATCGGTCACGGAAGGCCACCCGGACAAGATCGCCGACCAGATCAGCGACGGCATCCTCGACGCGTTGCTCGCACAGGACCCGCACAGCCGGGTCGCGGTGGAGACGCTGATCACCACGGGCCAGGTGCACGTCGCCGGCGAGGTGACCACCAAGGCGTACGCCGACATCCCGACCATCGTGCGGGAAACCATCCTCAGTATCGGCTACGACTCGTCGAAGAAGGGCTTCGACGGCGCGTCCTGCGGCGTGAGCGTCTCGATCGGCGCCCAGTCGCCGGACATCGCCCAGGGCGTGGACAACGCGTTCGAGCTGCGTACCGGCGGCTCGGAGAGCGCGCTCGACGCGCAGGGCGCGGGCGACCAGGGCATGATGTTCGGCTTCGCCTGCTCCGAGACGCCCGAGCTGATGCCGCTGCCGATCGCGCTGGCGCACCGGCTGGCCCGCCGGCTGGCGCAGGTCCGCAAGGACGGCACGATCCCCTACCTGCGGCCGGACGGCAAGACCCAGGTGACCATCGAGTACGACGGGCTGCGGCCGGTCCGCCTGAACACGGTGGTGGTGTCCAGCCAGCACGCGGCGGACATCTCGCTGGAGTCGCTGCTCACCCCGGACGTGCGCGAGCACGTGATCACCCCGGAGCTGGAGGGCCTGGAGCTGGACACCGAGGGGTACCGCCTCCTGGTGAACCCGACCGGGCGGTTCGAGATCGGTGGCCCGATGGGTGACGCCGGGCTGACCGGCCGGAAGATCATCGTGGACACCTACGGCGGGTACGCCCGCCACGGTGGCGGTGCGTTCTCCGGCAAGGACCCGTCGAAGGTCGACCGGTCGGCCGCGTACGCGATGCGGTGGGTGGCCAAGAACGTGGTCGCCGCCGGGCTGGCCGAGCGGTGCGAGGCGCAGGTCGCGTACGCGATCGGCAAGGCGCACCCGGTGAGCCTGTTCGTCGAGACCTTCGGCACCGAGACCGTGCCGGTGGCCGCGATCGAGAAGGCCGTCGCCGAGGTGTTCGACCTGCGCCCGGCCGCCATCATCCGGGACCTGAACCTGCTGCGCCCGATCTACCGGCAGACCGCCGCGTACGGCCACTTCGGCCGGGATCTGGCGGACCTGACCTGGGAGGGCACCGACCGGGCCGCCGACCTCAAGTCGGCCGCGGGAGCCTGACCGCCGACACGCGCCGCGACCGGCGACCCGCTGCGGGGTCGCCGGTCGCTCGCGTCTGCGTGGACGTGCCGCTGCCGCACCTCGACCGCCCGTTCGACTACCTGGTCCCGGAGGCGCTGGACGCCGACGCCCGGCCCGGGGTGCGGGTGAAGGTCCGCTTCGCCGGCCAGCTCGTCGACGGCTGGCTGCTGGAGCGCGTCGCCGAGTCCGACCACCCGAAGCTGGCGTACCTGGAGAAGGTCGTCTCCCCGGTGCCGGTGCTCTCCCCGGAGGTGGCCCGGCTGGCACGGGCGGTCGCCGACCGGTACGCCGGCAGCCTGGCCGACGTGCTCCGGCTCGCCGTGCCGCCCCGGCACGCCCGCGCCGAGAAGGCCGCGACCGCCGCCGAGGTCGCCGCCGCGCCCGAGCCCGCCGCCGCGACCGGCTCCGCGCCCGAGCCCGGCTCCGCGCCCGAGCCCGCCGCCGGGCCCGTGAGCGGGCCGCCGGTCACCGCCAGGCCCGTGAGCGGGCCCTCGTTCGGGACCGTCGTCGAGGGCGCCGACACGGCCGTCGCCGGAGGCGCCGGCCTGTCGGTCGACCCGCGCGGCTGGCGGGACTACCCGGCCGGACCGGCGCTGCTGCGCGCGCTCGCCGAGGGCCGGCCGGCCCGCGCGGTCTGGTCGGCGCTGCCGGGGGAGGACTGGGCCGACCGGTACGCGGACGCGGTGGCCGCCACCGTGGCCGGCGGCCGGGGCGCCGTGGTGGTGGTCGCGGACGGCCGGGACCTGGACCGGCTCGACGCCGCCCTGACCGCCGTGCTGGGCCCGGGCCGGCACGTTCGCCTCACCGCCGCCGACGGGCCGGCGCGTCGCTACCGCGCGTTCCTGGCCGCCCGCCGGGGTGAGGCGCCGGTGGTGATCGGCACCCGCGCCGCCATGTTCGCCCCGGTGGAACGGCTCGGCCTGGTGGCGGTCTGGGACGACGGCGACGACCTGCACGCCGAGCCCCGGGCGCCCTACCCGCACGCCCGCGATGTGCTGCTCACCCGGGCGCACCTCACCGACGCGGGCGCGCTGGTCGGCGGGTACGCGCGGACCGCCGAGGCGCAGTTGCTGGTGGAGACCGGCTGGGCACGGGAGGTGGTCGCCGACCGGGCCACGGTGCGGGCGCGGATGCCGGCGATGGCGCCCACCGGCGACGACCCGCAGTTGGCCCGGGACCCGGGCGCGGCCTCCGCCCGGCTGCCCAGCCTGGCCTGGACCACCGCCCGGGACGCGCTCCGCGCCGACCTGCCGGTGCTGGTGCAGGTGCCCCGACGCGGTTACCTGCCTTCGGTCGCCTGCGCCGAGTGCCGGGCCCCGGCCCGCTGCCCGCACTGCGCCGGCCCGCTCGCCCTGCCGTCGGCGCAGGGCACGCCCGCGTGTCGCTGGTGCGGCCGGGTGGCCGCCGCGTACGCCTGCCCGGAGTGCGGTGGGCGGCGGCTGCGAGCCTCGGTCACCGGCGCCCGGCGGACCGCCGAGGAGCTGGGCCGGGCGTTCCCGGGCGTGCCGGTGCGGACCTCCGGGCGGGAGGAGGTACTGGCCACGGTGCCCGGCGGCGCCGGTCTGGTGATCGCCACGCCGGGCGCCGAGCCGGTCGCCGAGGGCGGCTACGGCGCGGTGCTGCTGCTCGACTCGTGGGCGCTGCTCACCCGGGCCGACCTGCGGGCCGGGGAGGAGGCGCTGCGGCGCTGGCTGGCCGGCGCGGCGCTGGCCCGGGCCGGCGCGGCGGGCGGTCGGGTGGTGGTGGTCGCGGACGGCGCGCTGGCGCCGGTGCAGGCGTTGCTGCGGTGGGACGCGGCCTGGTTCGCCGCCCGCGAGTTGGCCGAGCGCCGGGAGTTGGGCTTCCCGCCGGCGGTACGGATGGCCAGTGTCACCGGCGTGGCCGAGGCGGTGGCCGACCTGCTGGCCGGCGCCCGGCTGCCGGACGGCGCCGAGGTGCTCGGCCCGGTGCCGGCCGAGGAGGGCCGGGAGCGGATGCTGGTCCGTGTCCCGCGGTCCCGGGCGGGCGCGCTGGCCGGCGCGTTGCACGCCGCGGCCGGGCAGCGCAGCGCCCGCAAGGCCGCCGAACCGGTCCGGCTCCAGGTCGACCCGCTGAGCCTGTTCTGAGCGGGCCGCCGGGCGTGACGGAACGCACCCGGCCCCTCGCGTACGGTCGTGACCTGGGGTTTGTCGCACACCTGGTCCGGCAATTGGATAGCGGGCGGTGATAGCATCGCCCGTCATGCCCAGGCGCGCGGGATTTCCGCGCGGTACGCGGCGCGGCGGCTGCTCCGAGCACGTCGGGCCACACGGATTCGATGTCGTCAGTCAGCCGGTGAGCAGGGGTGGACCAGTCGTGACCGTTCGTCAGTCGATCGTCTTCAACGGTGATCTCGGCAGCGGCAAGAGCACCGTTTCCGTCGAGATCGCCAAGCGGCTGGGGCTGCGCCGGGTCAGCGTCGGCGACCTCTACCGGCAGATGGCGCAGGAGCGGCAGATGACCGCGCTCCAGCTCAACCTGCACGCCGAGCTGGACCAGGCGGTCGACGGCTACGTCGACCAGCTCCAGCGGGACATCGCCGCCTCCGGCGAGTCGCTGGTCATGGACTCCCGCCTGGCCTGGCACTTCTTCACCGACGCGCTCAAGGTGCACATGATCACCGAGCCGACCGAGGCGGCCCGGCGGGTGCTGGCCCGCCCGTCCGGCCCGGCCGAGAGCTACACCTCGCTGGAGGAGGCGCGGGCCAAGCTGCGGGAACGCAGCGAGAGCGAGCGCAACCGCTTCATCGTCCGGTACGGCGTCGACAAGGCCCGGCTGCGCAACTACGACCTGGTCTGCGACACCACCCGGGCCACGCCGGAGCAGGTGATCGCGCACGTGGTCGACGTGTACGAGGGCCGGCTCGGCGCCGACGTGCTGCGCGCCGGCCAGCCGCTGCTGCTGCTCGACCCGAGCCGGGTCTACCCGACCGAGGACGTCGCCACGCTGCGCGGTCTCTGGGACGCGGAGCCGGCCGGCGAGGCGGGCCGGGCCGGCGACGAGGCGGTGGAGCCGCTGAGCATCGGCTACACCGGTGAGTACTTCTTCGTGGTCGACGGGCACCGGCGGCTCAGCGCCGCGGTGCGCGGCGGCCTCCCGATGGTCCCGGCCCGGCTGGTCGCCGAGGTCGACGAGCCGGTGGTCGGCGGGCTGAGCGCGGTCGACTTCTTCGCCGCCCAGGCCCGGCCGGCCCTGATCCACGACTGGGAGGACGCGCACGGCATCGCGCTGCCGCTGCCCGAGCACGCGCTGCTGGGCGGCGGCCCGGTGCTGGCCGGGGAGCCGGGCGCCGGCGCCTGACCGGCGGGGTCGCCCGAACCGGGCGAACCGGGGGATGATGGGGTCCTTCGATGCCTGGGAGGCCGCCCGTGGATCCTGCCGACGCCCTCGCGCTGCTGATGTCCCCCGCGGGCCGGGTCGATCCCTACCCGACGTACGAACGGCTGCGGGCGCACGGCCCGGTGGTCCAGGCCGGCCCGGTCTTCTACGTGGTGACCGGGTACGCGGAGGCCGACGCGATCCTGCGGGACGCCCGGTTCGGGGTGATGGACGACGCCCTGCGGGACCAGTTCATGCCCGGCTGGCGGGAGAGCCCGGCGGTGCTGTCGATCTCCCGGTCGATGCTGCGCACCAACCCGCCCGACCACAGCCGGATGCGGCGGCTGGCCGCCGGCGCGTTCACCCCGCGCCGGATCGCCGCCATGCGCGGTGTGGTCGAGACGCAGGCCGACGCGCTGATCGACGCCATGCTGGCCGCCGGGCGGGGCGGGGCGCCCGTCGACTTCATGGCCGCGTTCGCGTACCCGCTGCCGGTGGGGGTGATCTGCGCGCTGCTCGGCGTGCCGGCGGCGGACCGGCCGCTGTTCCGGCGTTGGGCCACCGACCTGACCGGCGTGCTGGAGCCCGAGATCACCCCGGACGAGCTGGCCGTCGCCGACCGGGGCGCGGCGGAGCTGCGCGCCTACTTCTCCGAGCTGGTCGCGGCCCGCCGCCGGGTCCCCGCCGACGACCTGACCACCGCGCTGGTGCAGGCGCACGACGCCGACGGCGAGCGGCTGTCGGGCGACGAGCTGCTGGCCAACCTGATCGTGCTGCTGGTGGCCGGCTTCGAGACCACCACCAACCTGCTCGGCAACGGCCTGGTGGCGCTGCTGGGGCACCCGGCCGCGGCGGCGGCGCTGCGCGAGCACCCGGAGTTCGCCCCCGGTTACGTCGACGAGCTGCTGCGCTACGACTCGCCGGTGCAGCTCACCTCCCGGATGAGCACCGCGCCGTCCCGGCACGGCGGCGTCGACCTGCCGCCGGAGAGCTGGATCATCGTGATGCTCGGCGCGGCGAACCGGGACCCCGGCCGGTTTCCCGAGCCGGCCCGTTTCGACCCCTGGCGCCCGCAGGTCCATCCGCTGTCCTTCGGCGCCGGGCCGCACTACTGCCTCGGCGCGGCGCTGGCCCGGCTGGAGGCGCAGGTGACGTTCCCGCTGCTGCTGCGCCGGCTGCCCGAGCTGGCCCTGGCCGGCCGGCCCGAACGGCGGGTCCGGCTCACCCTGCGCGGCTTCGCCACGCTGCCGGTCGCGCCGGGGCGGGAGGCGGCCCCGGTCACCGTTGCCGGTCCGCCGCCGGGGGCGGCCGGGCCGACTCCGTAGACTGGGGGCGCACCACCCGTCCCAGACAAGGAGCCCCGCCGCGTGACCGTTCAGCCCATCCGTCTGTTCGGCGATCCGGTGCTGCGCACGCCGGCCGACCCGGTGGTCGACTTCGACGCCGAGCTGCGCAAGCTGGTCGCCGACCTGACCGACACGATGCGTGAGCAGAACGGCGCCGGCCTGGCCGCGCCGCAGCTCGGAGTGAGCCTGCGGGTGTTCACCTTCGACGTCGACGACATGCTCGGCCACCTGGTCAATCCGGTGCTGGAGTTCCCCGACGAGGAGGAGCAGGACGGCCCGGAGGGCTGCCTCTCCATCCCCGGGCTCTACTTCGACACGAAGCGCCGGCAGAACGTGATCGCCAAGGGCTTCAGCGCCCACGGCGACCCGATGCAGATCGTCGGCACCGGCCTGATGGCCCGCTGCGTGCAGCACGAGACCGACCACCTCGACGGGGTGCTCTTCGTCGACCGGCTCGACGCGGCCGGCCGCAAGGAGGCCATGAGGGCGATCCGTCAGGCCGACTGGTACGACCAGGGCGCCCCGCCCACGGTCAAGCTCAGCCCGCATCCCGTCAGCAACCCGTTCGGCCTGGGACGGTGACCGGGATGCGCCTGGTCTTCGCCGGCACGCCGGCGGTCGCCGTACCGGCTCTGGACGCGATCGCCGCCTCCGGCCACGAGCTGCTGGCCGTGGTCACCCGCCCCGACGCCCCGGCCGGCCGGGGTCGGGGGCTGCACCGCTCGCCGGTCGGCGCGTGGGCCGACGCGCACGGCGTGGAGGTCCTCACCCCGGCCCGGCCGCGCGAGCCGGAGTTCCTCGACCGGCTGCGCGCGCTCGCGCCGGACTGCGTGCCCGTGGTCGCCTACGGCGCGCTGGTGCCGCCGGTGGCGCTGGAGATCCCCCGGCACGGCTGGATCAACCTGCACTTCTCGCTGCTGCCCGCCTGGCGGGGCGCGGCTCCGGTGCAGCACGCCGTGCTGCACGGCGACGAGCTGACCGGGGCCAGCGTGTTCCAACTGGAGGCGGGGCTGGACACCGGGCCGGTCTTCGGCACGGTCACCGACGAGATCCGGCCCGTCGACACGTCCGGCGACCTGCTGGAGCGGCTGGCCCGGTCCGGCGCGGGGCTGCTGGTCGCGGTGCTGGACGCGATCGGCGCCGGCACCGCCCGGGCCGAGCCGCAGCCGGCCGACGGGGTGTCGCTGGCGCCGAAGCTGACCGTGGACGACGCCCGGGTCCGCTGGACCGATCCGGCGTTCGCGGTGGACCGGCGGGTGCGGGCCTGCACGCCGGCGCCCGGCCCCTGGACCACGTTCCGCGACGACCGGGTCAAGCTCGGTCCGGTCACCCCGCTGGCGAACGGCCCCGAGCTGAAGCCGGGTGAGCTGCTGGTGGAGAAGTCCCAGGTGATGGTGGGCACCGCGACCGGGCCGGTGCGGCTCGGCGAGGTGCGCGCGGCCGGCAAGAAGGCCATGTCGGCCGGCGACTGGGCGCGCGGCGCCCGGGTCGCCACCGGTGAGGTTTTCGCGTGAGCGGGTCGGAGCGGCCCGTCGAGGGTGAGCGCCCGCGGGGGTACGACCGCGGCGCCGGCGACCGGCCGCGTGGCGCGGGTCGCGGTGGTGACCGGCCGTACCGGGGCGGCGCCGACCGGCGGGGCGGGCAGCGCCCGGTCCGGCCGACCGTGGACCTGCCCCGGCACGTCGCGTACGAGGCGCTGGCGGCGGTGCACCGCGACGACGCGTACGCCAACCTGGTGCTCCCGGCGATGCTGCGCGAGGCGGGGCTGAGCGGGCGGGACGCCGCGTTCGCCACCGAGCTGACCTACGGCACGCTGCGGCACACCGGCACGTTGGACGCGATCGTCACCGACGCGGCCGGCCGGGACGTGCAGCGAATCGACCCGCCGGTGCGGGACGCGCTGCGGCTCGGGGCGTACCAGTTGCTGCACACCCGGGTGCCGGCGCACGCCGCGGTGTCGTCCACGGTGGACCTGGTCCGCATGGTGGGGCCGGGCGCGACCGGGTTCGCCAACGCGGTGCTGCGGGAGATCGCCGGCCGGGACGCCGACGCCTGGGTGGCGAAGCTCGCCCCGGCCGAGGGCGTCGATCCGATCGGTCATCTCGCGCTGGCGTACAGCCATCCGCAGTGGATCGTGCGGTCGTTCGCCGAGGCGCTCGGCGGTGACCTGGGGGAGACCACCCGGCTGCTGATCGAGGACAACGAGCGCCCGCCGGTGCACCTGTGCGCCCGGCCGGGGCGGGCCGACGCGGTGGCGCTGGCCGACGAGGTCGGTGGCGCGCCCGGCGCGTTCTCGCCGTACGCGGTCTACCTGCCCGGTGGCGCGCCGGGTGACCTGGCGGCGGTGGTCGACGGGCGGGCCCACGTGCAGGACGAGGGCTCCCAACTGGTGGCGGACGCCCTGGCGAACGCGCCGGTGGACGGCCCGGACGGCCGTTGGCTGGACCTGTGCGCCGGTCCGGGCGGCAAGTCCGGTCTGCTCGGCGCGCTGGCCGCGCAGCGTGGGGCGCGGCTGACCGCGGTCGAGGTGGCGGAGCACCGGGCCCGGCTGGTCGAGCAGGCGACCCGGGGCCTGCCGGTCACCGTGCTGCACCTCGACGGGCGGGACGTCGGCGGTGACCCGAAGCTGCCGGAGGGGCACTTCGACCGGGTACTGGTGGACGCGCCGTGCACCGGCCTGGGGGCGTTGCGTCGCCGGCCGGAGTCCCGTTGGCGCCGGCAGCCGGCGGACCTGCCGCCGCTGACCCGGTTGCAGCGCGAGCTGCTCACCGCCGCGCTGCGCGCGGTCCGTCCGGGTGGCGTGGTGGCGTACGTGACCTGTTCGCCGCACGTGGTGGAGACGCACGTGACGGTGACCGAGGCGTCCCGGCGGTGCGGTTTTCCGGTCGACTTCGTGGATGCCCGCCCGCTGCTGCCGGCCGGCATGCCCGGCCTGGGTGACGGCCCGACGGTGCAGCTCTGGCCGCACCGGCACGGCACCGACGCCATGTTCCTGGCGGTGCTCCGCCGCGGCTGACCCGCGCCCACCCTCCACCCCCCACCCCGTTTCCCGGTGCTGATGCACGGAAAGTGGTGGCATTCCGCGCGCCATGCCCACTCTTTCCGTGAATCAGCGGGGGGAGACGGGGTGGGGGGTGAGGGTGGGGAGACCCCGCGTCGGGTGCATCTCGGGCGGGGGAGGGGGGTGGTGGGATGTGACGGGCCGTTGACTAAGTGATCGATGCATGTAACTGTTCCGATCACCGGTCCTCGGCCGTCACCCCCGCCCGCACGACCCCCACGAGGAGTCTCCATGAGACGCAGTACGCCGACCACGAGCCTCGCGCTCGCCCTCGTCGCCACCCTGACGACGGCGAGCCTGGCCGGCACCGCCTCCGCCTCCGCCGCACCCGCTCCGGCCGCCCCCGCCCCGGCCGTCGCCGCGCTCGCCGCACCGGACGTCTCGCTCACCAACGTCCAGGCCCACCTCACCCAGCTCAACTCCATCGCCAGCAGCAACGGCGGCAACCGCCGGGCCGGCTCGGCCGGCTACGCCGCCTCGGTCAGCTACGTCAAGGGCAAGCTCCAGGCCGCCGGCTACACGGTCACCGAGCAGAACTGCACCACCTGCACGTACCCGGGCAGCAACCTGATCGCCGAGTGGCCGCAGGGCCCGACCGACCAGGTCGTCATGTTCGGCGCGCACCTGGACAGCGTCTCCGCCGGCCCCGGCATCAACGACAACGGCTCCGGCTCGGCCACGCTGCTGGAGAACGCGTTGGTGCTGGCCGCGCAGAACCCGACCATGACCAAGCGGGTCCGGTTCGCCTGGTGGAACGGCGAGGAGCAGGGCCTCCAGGGCTCGAAGCACTACGTCAACCAGCTCAGCACCACCCAGCGGGGCTACATCAAGGGCTACTACAACTTCGACATGGTGGGCTCGCCCAACGGCGGCTACTTCATCAACCGGATCACCTCGGCCACCGCGGCGCCGCTGAAGGCGTACTGGGACTCGTTCGGCATCCAGCCGGAGGAGAACACCGAGGGGCAGGGCCGTTCGGACGACTACTCGTTCGCCAACGCCGGCATCCAGACCTCCGGCTACGCGGCCGGCGCCAGCTACACCAAGACCGCCGCCCAGGCCGCCAAGTGGGGCGGCACCTCCGGCGCGGCGTACGACGGCTGCTACCACCGCTCCTGCGACACCACCAGCAACATCAACACGACGGTGCTCAACCGCAGCGCCGACGGCGTGGCGTACGCGATCTGGGCGCTCGCGGTCGGCGGCGGCACCCCGGCCAACGACTTCTCCGTCGCGGTCAGCCCCACCTCCGGCAGCGTCGCCCGGGGCGGCTCCACCACCGCCACCGTCAGCACCGCCACCACCAGCGGCAGCGCCCAGACGGTGACGTTGTCTGCCAGCGGCGCCCCGAGCGGCGTCACGGTCGGCTTCAGCCCGTCGTCGGTCACCTCCGGCGGCTCCGCCACCATGACGGTCAGCGCCTCGTCCACGGCGACCACCGGCACGTTCACGCTCACCGTCACCGGCACCGGCTCGGCCACCCGCACCGCCAGCTACACGATCACGGTGACCGGCGGCAGCGGTGGCTGCACCGCCGGGCAGCTCATCGGCAACAGCAGCTTCGAGTCCGGCACCACGCCGTGGACGGCCAGCTCCGGCGTGATCACCAACGACTCCGGCCAGGCGGCCCGGACCGGGTCGTACAAGGCGTGGCTGAACGGGTACGGCTCCTCGCACACCGACACGCTCTCCCAGTCGGTGACGCTGCCGACCGGCTGCACCAGCTACACGCTGGCGTTCTGGCTGCACATCGACTCGGCCGAGACCACCACCTCGACCGCGTACGACAAGCTGACCGTGCAGGTCGGCTCCACCACGCTGGCGACCTACTCGAACCTGAACAAGGCCACCGGCTACACCCAGCGCACCTTCAACCTCGCCGGGTACGCCGGTCAGACGGTGACGCTCAAGTGGACCGGCGTCGAGGACGCCTCGCTCCAGACCAGCTTCGTCGTCGACGACGTGACGCTCCAGGTCGGCTGAGCGCGTGGGGCGGGGTGGGCCGACGCCCGCCCCGCCCGCGGCTCAGGTGATCGGCAGCGCCGAACCGCCGGCGCCCCGCACCGAGCGGGTCAGCGTCCGGTCGGAGACCCAGAGGAAGCACTGCACACCCCGGTCGCCGTCGCGCCACTGCTGCTCGTACGGGTGGTAGACGATGGTGCCGGCCCGGTACTGCATCTTCCCGTCGTTCGGCACCTTGGCGAACTTCGCGATCAGCCCCCGGCACGCCTTGTGCGCCCGCAGCGAGGTGCGCTGGAACTCGGCGTAGCTGATGTCGGGCGCCTGGTAGATCCCGACGAACTCGGCGTGGTGCTTCGTGGTGCAGGCCACCGGCCGCATGGCCTGCACCTCGTCCTTGCTCAGCCTGGGGTTGAAGCAGCCCAGGGCCAGCGGTGAGCCGGGCTTGAGCGCGCCGCGCAGGCTGCCGGTGCGGGCGGCCACGTTGCCCTCGTCCAGGTCGGTCACCTCGGCGACGTCGCAGCGGTACCAGCGGGCGCCGCCGGACCAGGCCAGCGCGGACGGGAAGACCACGGAGAGCTGCAACCGCCCGGACCGCCAGTCCGCGCCGACGGCCCGGGTGACCTGCCGGGCGCACTCGGCGTGCGCGGAGCGGATGCCGGCCGAGCCGGCGCGCGGCGGCGCGGAGCGACCGGCGTCCGGGCCGCCCAGCGTGCCGACGTGCAGCGTCTCGGCGCGGTGCGAGGCGGCGCAGTCGACCGGCTGGTAGCCGCTGAGGTAGCCGACATCGGCGACGGTCGGGTGGCAGACGTCGGCAGCGGGCACGAAGCCGACCGGGACGGCGAGGGCCGGCCACTCGTCGGTGAGGTCGCGGTCCACCCCGGCCGGCGCGCTGCACCCGCCGACCGCCAGCACCGCCACCGCGCCCGCGGCGACCGCCGCCCACCATCGCCGCATCGCGCCCGACCTCCCGCCGTCCGGAGCCGCCCGGCCGACCGGTACGCCTCGGCGACGCAGCATACGGCAACCGGGCCGGCGGCCGGTCGCACGAGGCGGCCGGCTCCCGGCGGAACGGCGGTCAGATGACCGGCAGCCCCTCCGGGCCGGCGCCCCGCATGGATCGGGTCAGTTTGCGGTCGTCGCTCCACAGGAAACAGCGCACCCCCCGGTCGCCCTCCTCCCACTCCCGCTGCGACGGCGGGTAGAAGATGGACCCGGCCCGGTACGGCAGCTCGGCATTGTCCGGCACGGTGGCGAACGCGGCGATCAGCGTCATGCAGCGCCGGTGCGCGGCCGGCGCGTGCCGGGCGAACTCGGCCCAGCTCATGTCACGTTCGGAGTAGACGCCGACGAACTCGGCCCGGTGCGGCTCGGTGCAGAGCACCGGGGCCATGTAGTTGAGGTTCGCGCCGATCAGCTTCGGGTCGAAGCAGCGGTGCACCAGCGGGTTGTCGCCGACCAGCGCGCCGCGCAGGCTGCCCACCCGGTTGACCGGCCGGGTGTTGTCGATGCTGTCGGTCTCGGCCAGGTCGCAGCGGAACCAGCGCGCGCCGGCCATCCAGGCGGTCGCCGGCGGCAGCGCGATGTTCAGGGTGAGCCGGGCGGCGTGCCAGTCCCCGCCGATCATCTCCCGGGCCCGCTGGTCGCACTCGGCCCGGGCGTCGCGCAGCTCCGGGGAGCCCGGCTCGGGGCGGGCGCCCCCGGCGGCCGAGCCGGTGAACGAGCCGACGTGCACCGCCTCGGCCAGGTGGCTGCCGGCGCAGTCCACCGTCTCGTACGTGGCCGCCTGCACCACGGCGGTGAGCCGCGGCAGGCACGCGTCGGTGGCCGGGACGAACAGTTGGGGCGCCGGCAGCGCCGCCCAGTCGTCGACGAGGTCTCCGTCGGCCCGGTGCGTCGGGGCGCAGCCGGCGAGCACCGCCGTCACGGCGCCGGCCAGCGTGAGAGCGTGGAGCCACCGTCGCATCGTCCGCTCCTTCACCGGAGAGATGGCAACCGGTCGCCGCGGCCCGTGCGGCGTCCCCCGCGCCCGGGCGTGCAGCATATGTGACCGTCCCTGTAGGAGTTTCGTCATCTTTCAATCGATCGGCCAGTCACCGGCGACTATTCGTGTCGATTTCCGCCCCGGACGGCGGAATTCTGCACCGAAGGTGACGAGAGGGTCACAGTGGGTCCTTCGTGGTGCCGCGCCGCAGCCGGTGGATGACCGCGTTCGTACACTGGCCCCGTGACCGTACCGCCGCCCGTCGTCGCGCCCAGCATCCTGGCCGCCGATTTCGCCCGCCTCGCCGACGAGGTCCGCGCCGTGGAGTCCGCCGCCGACTGGCTGCACGTGGACGTCATGGACAACCACTTCGTGCCCAACCTGACCATCGGCCTGCCGGTGGTGCAGAGCCTGCGCGCCGTCACCGAGATCCCGTTCGACGTGCACCTCATGATCGAGGACCCGCGCCGCTGGGCCCCCGGGTACGCCGACGCCGGCGCGTACAACGTCACGTTCCACGCCGAGGCGTGCGACGACCCGGTGGCGTTGGCCAAGGACCTGCGCTCGGCCGGGGCCAAGGCGGGGCTGGCGATCGACCGGGACACCCCGATCGAGCCGTACCTGGACCTGCTGCCCAGCTTCGACACGCTGCTGATCATGACGATCAAGGCCGGCTTCGGCGGCCAGCGGTTCCTGCCGGCGCTGCTGGACAAGGTGCGCGCCGCCCGCCGCCACGTCGACAGCGGCCACCTGGAGCTGCGCATCGAGGTCGACGGCGGCATCGCCGCGGACACCATCGAGCAGGCCGCCGCCGCCGGCGCCGACGCGTTCGTCGCCGGCACCGCGGTCTACGGCGCCGACGACCCGGCCGAGGCGGTACGCCGCCTGCGGGGCCTGGCGGAACGTGCGATGACCGGGGCCTGAGATGGACGCGGCCGGCGACCGACCCGACGTCATCCTCGTCGTCGACGACGACGAGGACATCGCCCGCTTCGTCGAGTTCAACCTGCGCCTGCACGGCTTCGAGGTGCTGCACGCCGCCGACGGCCAGGAGGCGCTGGAGGTGATCGAGCGGCAACGGCCGGACCTGGCCGTGGTCGACCTCATGATGCCCCGCGTGGACGGGCTGGAACTGACCCGCCGGCTGCGCGCCGACCCGATGACCTCGGCCCTGCCGGTGATCATGCTGACCGCCAAGGGCATGACCTCCGACAAGGTCAACGGCCTCAGCGCCGGCGCGGACGACTACCTGGTCAAGCCGTTCGACACCGCCGAGCTGGTCGCCCGGGTCAGCTCCACGCTGCGTCGCAACAAGGAGTTCCGGGAGGTCTCCCCGCTGACCGGCCTGCCCGGCAACAGCCGCATCCGGCGGGAGATCAGCGACCGGGTGCGCAGCGGGGTGGACTACGCCGTCGGTTACGTCGACATCGACCGGTTCAAGAGCGTCAACGACAGGTACGGCTTCGTCCGGGGCGACGAGTTCATCTCCGCGCTGGCCCGCAGCCTGCACCGCGCGGTGGTGTCGATCGGGCTGCCGCCGGCCTTCCTCGGCCACGTCGGCGGCGACGACTTCGTCATCGTCTGCGCCCCGACCCAGGTTCGGCCGCTGACCAGCCGCGCGGTGGTCGACTTCGAGAACGCCGCCGACACGCTCTACGACCCCACCGACGCCGCACGCGGCTTCGTCGAGCTGAAGGACCGGCGGGGCAACATCCGCCGGGCCGCGCTGGTCACGCTCTCCATCGGCGTGTCGTTGTCCGACAGCGGCAAGCGGTTCACCGACCCGCTGGAGGCCATCGCCGTGGCCTCGGAGATGAAGACGGTGGCCAAGAGCCAGCCCGGGTCGTACGTCGCGGTCGACCGCCGCCGCGGAGTTACGTGATCGTGCGGTCCTGCTGTGAGGTAGCTCGCGCGGGTGGCGCGCGCCGCCGCGGAACGTGTAAGACTTCCGAAGTACCCACCACGCGCTGGCGGGGCTCGGTGAAATTCCGAACCGGCGGTGATCCACGGTCCGACCGTGGTAAGCCCGCGACCCGGACGGCTTCGGCCGGACGGTGGACCTGGTGAGAATCCGGGGCCGACGGTTGGGGTGCGGCTCGTCCGCTCCCCAGAAAGTCCGGATGGGAGACAGCGCGCGGAACGGGGGAGGCCCTGCCGGCCGCTGAGCACCCTCAGCCGCGCCTGTGGGCTCCCCGGGGTCGGCCGACGCCGTCCCCGGGTTCTCCGCCGCCGCGTGTCCGCGGCCCTCGTGCCGTCGCTCCCCACCCCGCCCGCGCGTGACCGGCGAGCGGAAGGGCAGGGCGGGCCATGGCGAGCGTCTCCGTCGACGAGGCGATGCGTCGCGCCGTCGCGCTGGCCGCCCGCGGCCTCGGCGCCACCAGCCCCAACCCGGTCGTCGGCTGCGTGCTGCTCGATCCCGACGGCGAGGTCGTCGGCGAGGGCTTCCACGCGTACGCCGGCGGACCGCACGCCGAGATCGTCGCGCTGGCGCAGGCCGGCACCCGGGCCCGCGGCGGCACCGCGGTGGTCACGCTGGAACCGTGCGACCACACCGGCCGCACCGGCCCCTGTAGCCACGCGCTCATCGCCGCCGGCGTCACCCGCGTGGTGATCGCCGTGCCCGACCCGAACCCGGTGGCCTCCGGCGGCGCGGCCACGTTGCGCGCCGCCGGGGTCCAGGTCGCGTTCGGGGTACGCGCCGAGGAGGCCGAGGCCGGCAACGTCGCCTGGCTCACCTCGATGCGCCGCGGCTGGCCGTACCTGATCTGGAAGTACGCGGCCACGCTCGACGGGCGCTCCGCCGCCGCCGACGGCACCAGCATGTGGATCACCTCGGAGGCGGCCCGCACCGACGTGCACGCGCTGCGCGGCACCGTCGACGCGGTCCTCGCCGGGGTGGGCACGGTGCTCACCGACGACCCCCGGCTCACCGCCCGCAACCTGCGCGACGGCACGCTCGCCATCCGGCAGCCGCTGCGGGTGGTGGTGGACAGCTCCGGGCGTACCCCGGTCGACGCGCGGGTCCGCGACGGCGCGGCCCGGACCTGGGTGGCCACCGCCGCGGAGGTCGGGGCCGGCCCGGACGGCCGGGTCGACCTGGCGGCGCTCCTGGCCGAGCTGCATCACCGCGGCGTGCGGGCCGCGCTGCTGGAGGGCGGTCCCACGCTGGCCGGCGCGTTCCTCGCCGCCGGCCTGATCGACAAGATCGTCGGCTACGTCGCGCCGAAGCTGCTCGGCGCCGGCCCGACCGCGCTGGGCCACGCCGGCGTGACGTCCATCGCCGACGCCGTCGACCTGGAGATCACCGACGTTACGCAGGTCGGTCCCGACCTGCGGATCACCGCGCTGCCCCGGAAGAGGGAGGCCTGACATGTTCACCGGCATCGTCGAGGAGCTGGGCGAGATCGTCCGGAGCACCGAGACCGGCGACGACTCGGCGCTGGTCGCCATCCGCGGCCCGCTCGTCACCTCGGACGCCCGGCACGGCGACTCCATCGCGGTCAACGGGGTCTGCCTGACCGTGGTCGACGTCGACGGCGGCGTCTTCACCGCCGACGTGATGGGTGAGACGTTGCGCCGCACCGCGCTCGGGGCGCTGCGCCCCGGCGACGCGGTCAACCTGGAGCGGGCCGCGGCGCTGAACAGCCGGCTCGGCGGGCACCTGGTGCAGGGGCACGTCGACGGCGTCGGCGAGGTCATCGGCCGGGAGCCGGCCGCGCAGTGGGAGACGGTCCGGTTCCGGCTGCCCGCCGAGCTGGCCCGCTACGTGGTGGAGAAGGGCTCGATCACCGTCGACGGCGTGTCGCTGACCGTCGCGGAGGTGGGCGACGACTGGTTCTCGGTCGGCCTGATCCCCACCACGCTCAAGCTCACCGTGCTCGGCGGCAGACAGGTCGGCGACCCGGTCAACCTGGAGGTGGACGTGCTGGCCAAGTACGTCGAGCGGCTGCTGGGCGGTGCCCGGTGACCGGCCCGCTCGGCTGGCTGCTCGACGCCCAGGTGCACGTCGCCGGCTCGCCGGTGCTGGTCCGGGAGATCGTCGGCAACGTCTTCGGGCTGGTCTCGGCGCTGCTCGGGCTGCGCCGGGTGGTCTGGGCCTGGCCGGTCGGCATGATCGGCAACGGGCTGCTGTTCACCGTGTTCCTCGGCGGCGTCTTCGCCACCCCGCAGGCGCACGACCTCTACGGCCAGGCCGGCCGGCAGGTCTTCTTCTTCGCGGTGAGCGTCTACGGCTGGTGGCGCTGGTCGCGCAACCGCCGGTCCGGCGACGGCGCGGAGCCGGCCGTGGTGCCGCGCTGGGCGACCGGCCGGGAACGGCTGGCCCTGCTCGTCGTCGCCGCCGTGGGCACCGCCGCCGCCTATCCGGTGCTGGCCGCGCTCGGCTCGTGGGGGCCGCTGCCGGACGCCTGGATCCTGGTCGGCAGTCTGCTCGCCACGTACGGCATGGCCCGCGGCTGGGTGGAGTTCTGGCTGGTCTGGATCGCCGTCGACGCGGTCGGCGTGCCCCTGCTGCTACGCGGCGGCTTCTACCCGTCGGCCGCCATGTACCTGGTCTACGGCGCGTTCTGCGCGGCCGGCTTCTACGCCTGGTGGCGCACGTCGCGGGCCGCCAGGCGGACCCGGATCCCGGCGACGTACTCGGAGGTCGTGGCATGAGCAGCTTCGGTTCGATCGAGCAGGCGGTGGCGGACGTCGCCGCCGGCCGGCCGGTGGTCGTGGTCGACGACGAGGGCCGGGAGAACGAGGGTGACCTGATCTTCGCGGCCGAACTGGCCACCCCGGAGCTGGTCGCGTTCATGGTCCGCCACACCTCGGGCTACATCTGCGTGCCGTTGACCGAGGCCGAGTGCGACCGGCTGGACCTGCCGCCGATGCACCACACCAACCAGGACCGGCGCGGCACCGCGTACACGGTGACGGTGGACGCCCGCGAGGGCGTCAGCACGGGCATCTCGGCCGCCGACCGGTCGCACACCATCCGGCTGCTCGCCGACGCCGGCACCGACCCGACCGACCTGGCCCGCCCCGGCCACGTGGTGCCGCTGCGCGCCCGCGCCGGCGGGGTGCTGCGCCGGCCCGGGCACACCGAGGCGGCGGTGGACCTGACCCGGCTGGCCGGGATGCGTCCGGCCGGGGTGCTCTGCGAGCTGGTCAACGACGACGGCACCATGATGCGCGTGCCGGACCTGGAGAAGTTCTGCGCCGAGCACGGGCTGACGCTGATCACCATCGCCGACCTGATCGCGTACCGGCGGCGGACCGAGAAGCAGGTGGAGCTGGCCGCCGAGGCGCGGATGCCCACGCCGTACGGCGTCTTCACGGCGCTCGGCTACCGGGCCGAGCACGACCCGGCCGAGCACGTCGCGCTGGTCTTCGGCGACCTCGGCGACGGCCGGGACGTGCTGGTCCGGGTGCACTCCGAGTGCCTCACCGGGGACGTGTTCGGCTCGCTGCGCTGCGACTGCGGCCCGCAGTTGCAGGCCGCGCTGGCCCGGGTCGCCCGGGAGGGCCGTGGCGTGGTGCTCTACGTGCGCGGGCACGAGGGGCGCGGCATCGGCCTGCTGCACAAGCTCCAGGCGTACCAGTTGCAGGACCAGGGGCGCGACACCGTGGACGCGAACCTCGACCTGGGGTTGCCGGCCGACGCGCGGGACTACGGCACCGGCGCGCAGATCCTCTACGACCTCGGCGTCCGCTCGATGCGGCTGCTGACCAACAACCCGGCCAAGCGGGCCGGCCTGGAGGGGTACGGCCTGACCGTGACCGGCCGGGAGGGGCTGCCCGTGTCGTCGAACCCGGAGAACGTGCGCTACCTGCGCACCAAGCGGGACCGGATGGGCCACCTGTTGGACGGGCTGGACGAGGTGACCGAGGCGCCGATGGGCCGCCCGGTCGCCGGTGACGAGATCGGAGCGTAGGACGATGGCGGGTTTCGGGGAGCCGGGCGTCACCGAGGTGGACGCCGCCGGGCTGACCGTCGGTGTGGTGGCCGCGCGCTGGCACGGCGAGCTGACCGATCACATGGTGGAGCGCGCGGTGGCCGCCGCGCAGGCGTGCGGCGCGCGGGCTGTGGTGGCCCGGGTGGCCGGCTCGGTGGAGCTGCCGGTGGTGGCCCAGGCGATGGCCCGCCGCCACGACGTGGTGGTCGCGCTCGGCGTGGTGGTACGCGGCGCGACCGCCCACTTCGACTACGTCTGCCGGTCCGTCACCGACGGGCTGACCCGGGTGGCGCTGGACGAGGGCAAGCCGGTGGCGCACGGCGTGCTCACGGTGGACACCATCGAGCAGGCCCGGGACCGGGCCGGGCTGCCCGGCTCGGCCGAGGACAAGGGCTGGGCCGCCACGGTGGCCGCGCTGGACGCCGCACTGGCCATCCGCGCCCTGGACGCCGCCGGCGCCCACCGCCTCGGCTTCGCCTGACCCCACCTATCCCACCCCCACCGGGGGCGGGCAACCCAACCGCCTCCGGCCGCTGCCGAGGGCTGGGACCTGGCGGTCGCGGGTGGTTGACTGTCGCGGTGACGGAGATCGCGTACGCCGAGCTGTCGGGGCTGCGCCTGGCGTACCGGAGGTGGGGTCGGGTCGACGGCCGGCCGTTGGTCGCGTTGCACGGCGGCGCCGGGTCGGGGGAGAGCTGGGCCGCGCTGGCCGCCGCGCTCGGCGACACCACCCGCACGTACGCCCCCGACCTGCGCGGCCACGGCGCGACGGGACCGGCCGACGCGTACTCGCTGGAACTGGTCCGCGACGACGTGCTGGCGCTGCTCGACGTGTTGGCGCTGCCCCGGGTCGCCCTGCTCGGGCACTCGTCCGGCGCGGTGGCGGCGCACCTGTTCGCCCGGGCGTACCCGGAGCGGGTGGCGGCGCTGGTGCTTGTCGAACCGCCCCCGCCGGTGCCACTCGGCCTGCGGCTGTCGCCCCGACCGGACGGGCCGCTGCCCTACGACTGGGCCGCCCGGCAGGCGGTCGTCGCCGAACTCAACGCACCGCCTCCCGACTGGTGGGAGGGTTTGCCGGAGATCACCGCGCCGACGTTGGTCGTGGCCGGTGGCCCCACCAGTCACCTCCCACAGCGGGAGCTTCACCGGATGGCCGCCCGGATTCCCGCCGCCCGCCTGGTCACCGTCGACGCCGGCCACGCGGTGCCCACCGCGCGTCCCGCCGAGTTCGCCGCCGCCGTCCGCGCCTTCCTCGCCGGGCTGCCCGTCGGGGACGGACGGTGAGGTGGGCGACGCGGGTGGACCCGGTCGGTGTGCGCACCGGGGGCGGCTGGAAGAATCGCGTGTCGTGAAGACGTTCGAGGAGTTGTTCGCCGAGCTGCAGGCCAAGGCCGCCGCCGGCACCCCGGGCTCGGGCACGGTCGACGCGCTCGCCAAGGGCGTGCACTTCATCGGCAAGAAGGTCGTCGAGGAGGCGGCCGAGTCGTGGATGGCGGCCGAGCACGAGGGCCCGGAACGGGCCGCCGAGGAGATCTCCCAGCTGCTCTACCAGGCGCAGGTGCTGATGCTGGCCACCGGCCTGGAGCTGAAGGACGTCTACCGACATCTGTGAGTGCCCGTCCGCTGATCATCCGATCGAACGAAGGAGCACTCCCATGCTGCGTGTCGCCGTACCCAACAAGGGCGCCCTGGCCGAGTCGGCCGCCGGGATGCTGCGCGAGGCGGGCTACCGCCAGCGCACCGACCCGAAGGACCTGGTCTGCCGGGACGAGCCCAACGACATCGAGTTCTTCTACCTGCGCCCCAAGGACATCGCCACCTACGTCGGCTCCGGCGACCTGGACGTCGGCATCACCGGGCGGGACCTGCTGATCGACTCCGGTGCGCCGGCCGAGGAGGTGGTGGACCTCAACTTCGGGCGGGCCACCTTCCGGTTCGCCGCCCGCCCCGACGACGTCGCCTCCGTCCAGCAGCTCGGCGGGCACCGGATCGCCACCGCGTACCCGGGTCTGGTCGAGCGGCACCTGGCCGAGCTGGACGTCAAGGCCGAGGTGATCCGGCTCGACGGGGCGGTGGAGAACGCCATCCGCCTCGGCGTGGCCGACGTGGTCGCCGACGTGGTGGAGACCGGCGCCACGCTGCGCCAGGCCGGCCTGGTGGTGTTCGGCGAGCCGCTGCTGCGCTCCTCGGCGGTGCTGGTACGGCGGGCCGGCGCGCCCGGCAGCGCCCAGCAGGAGCAGCTCGAACGCCGGCTGCACGGCGTGCTGGTCGCCCGCCGCTACGTGATGCTCGCCTACGACGTGCCGGCCGGGCTGCTCGACCGGGCCAGCTCGCTCACCCCGGGCATCGAGTCGCCGACCGTCTCGCCGCTGCACCGGGAGGGCTGGGTCGCGGTGCAGGCGATGGTGCTCCGCGAGGACGTCCACCGGATCATGGACGAGCTGTACGAGTTGGGCGCCCGGGCGATCCTGGTCACCAACATCCACGCCTGCCGTCTGTGAGGCCGCTGCCGCTCCCGGCCGCGTTGACCGTCGTCGTCCTGGCCGGCGTGGCCTCGGCCGCGCAGGGCGTGGTCAACGCCGAGCTGGGCGCGCGGACCGATGCCCCGGTCCTGGGTGCGGTGGCCAACAACGCGGTCGGCTGCCTGGTCGTGCTGGTCGGGCTGGCGGTGGTGCCGTCGATGCGGACCGGGCTGGCCGCGCTGCGCCGGGCCGGCCTGCCCTGGTGGTCGTACCTGGGCGGGGTGGGCGGCGCGGTGGTCGTGCTGACCGCGCCGGTGGTGGTGCCGGTGCTCGGGGTGGCCGTGTTCACCATCGCCCAGGTGGCCGGCGGCAGCCTCGGCGGCCTGGCCGTCGACCGGGCGGGGCTGGCCGCGGCCGGCCGGCTGCGGCTCACCGCGCCCCGGGTGGCCGGCGCGCTGCTCGGCATCGGCGCGGTGGCGCTCGCGCAGCTCGGCCGGCCGGTGGGTGACCTGGCGATCGGCCTGGTGCTGCTCTCCGTGGTGGGCGGGTTGGCGGTGGCGTTCCAGTCCGCGCTCAACGGGCGGATCGCGGCCGGGGTCGGGCCGGCCGCCGGGCTCGCGGTCAACTTCGTGGTCAGCACGTCGGTGATCGGCGCGGTGGCGCTGCTGGTCGGCGCGTTCGTCGGCCCGCCACGCTGGCCGACCGAGTGGTGGCTCTACACGGGCGGCCTGTTCGGCGTCGGCATCGTGCTCGCGCTGCTGGTCGGGGTGCGGGCCGCCGGGGTGCTGCGGACCGGCCTGGCGCTGGTGGCCGGGCAGCTCGGCGGCGCGCTGCTGCTGGATCTGGCGCTGCCCGACGGCCCCGGCGTCCGGCTGCCGGTGCTGGCCGGCGCCGTGCTCACGCTGCTGGCGCTGCTGGTGGCGGGCGTCCGGCGGCGCGGTCCGGCCCGTGTGGCGGCCGAACGCGAGCGCGAGCCGGATGGCAGACTGGTCGGGTGAGCGATTCCGTGGTGACCGTGCGGCCCCGCCGCGTCCGGGTGGTCTGCTGGGCGGCGGCCGTCACGTTGCTGGTGGTGTTCAGCCTCGTCGCGACGTCCCTGACCGGCGCGACCGGCGACGGTTACGGCTCGTTCCAGCGCGGCGACCAGTTCGCCATGATCGGCCTGGGCGTCTTCGGCGCGCTCGGCTTCCTGCTGTTCACCCGTCCCCGCGTGGTCGCCGACGCCAGGGGCGTGCGGGTGCGCAACGTGGTCGGCTCCTACGAGCTGCCGTGGGAGGTGATCCGCGGGGTCCGGTTCGACCGGGGCGCCCCGTGGGCCAGCCTGGAGCTGCACGACGACGACCTGCTGCCGATGGTGGCGCTCCAGGCCGCCGACAAGGAGAGCGCGGTCGAGGCGGTCCGCGCGCTGCGCCGCCTGCACCAGGCGCACCTGGCCACGCTGGCCGCCGGGCAGTCCGCGCCCCGCTGACCTGCGGGCCCGGTTTGGGTGGGCCTGGGTCGAGGGTGTAGTGTTGCGGGGTCGACCAGACTGCCCCCGTCCCTGACGTGTGGGCTGTCGCTGAAGCGGAGCGCCCGCTCCCACCCGAGTCGCCGTCCAGGTGTCCGGGTCCGGTCCCCGGTTTCGGGCACGTCCCGATCCCGGATGCGCGATCCTGTGATCGTGCCGACCGGTCGAGTGGGCCCTGGCATACGCCGGGGCCTTCTGCTTTCCGGGTCGGCTCCCGCCCGGGAGCCCGCGGAGTCGGCACCGTAGGACACTCGACTCGAGGAGGCCCCATCAGCGTCGAACCACGCGTGAACGAGCAGATCCGGGCACGTGAGGTCCGACTGGTCGGCCCTGAGGGTGAGCAGGTGGGCATCGTCCCGCTGGAGCGCGCCCTGCAGCTGGCCGCGGACGTCGACCTGGACCTGGTCGAGGTTGCGCCGATGGCGCGCCCGCCGGTGTGCAAGCTCATGGACTTCGGCAAGTTCAAGTACGAGAGCGCACTCAAGGCGCGCGAAGCGCGGCGTAACCAGCAGCAGACCGTCATCAAGGAAATGAAGCTCCGGCCGAAGATCGACCCGCACGACTACGAGACCAAGAAGGGTCACGTGGTGCGGTTCCTCAAGGCGGGCGACAAGGTCAAGGTGACGATCATGTTCCGCGGTCGCGAGCAGAGCCGCCCGGAGCTGGGTTACCGGCTCCTGCGCCGGCTCGAGTCCGAGATCACGGACCTGGGATACGTCGAGGCCGCCCCGAAGCAGGACGGCCGAAACATGATCATGGTTCTCGCTCCGCACCGGGCCGTCAAGGCCTCCGCGGTCGCCGCCACGGCGTCCCGCGGTGGGCCCCGGGACCGGGCCGCGGAGGAGTCGGCAGCCCCGGCAGGTGGCGAGACCCCGGCGGCCGGCGAGACCGCAGCAGCCGGTGAGACCGGCCCGACCGCTGACACCAGCGGCCAGTAACAGGGAGAGACGTTCCACATGCCGAAGATGAAGAGCCACACGGGTACGGGCAAGCGGGTCAAGGTGACCGGCTCGGGCAAGATCGTTGCCCAGCAGGCCGGCCTCCGCCACAAGCTGGAGAAGAAGCCTTCCACCCAGACCCGCCGGCTGACCGGCACCGTCGAGCTGGCCAAGGCCGACGTGAAGCGCATCAAGAAGCTGCTCGGCCGCTGACGCGCGCCACCTGAACCGAAGAAGGAGTTGAGATGGCACGCGTCAAGCGGGCTGTGAATGCCCAGAAGAAGCGTCGTACCCTGCTGGAGACCGCGAGCGGTTACCGCGGTCAGCGCTCCCGGCTCTACCGCAAGGCCAAGGAGCAGGTGCTGCACTCGATGCAGTACTCCTACCGGGACCGTCGCGACCGCAAGGGCGACTTCCGGCAGCTCTGGATCCAGCGGATCAACGCCGGCGCCCGGGCCAACGGCCTGACCTACAACCGGCTGATCCAGGGCATGCGCCTGGCCGGCATCGAGGTCGACCGCAAGATCCTGGCCGACCTGGCCGTCAACGACGCCGCCGCGTTCGCGGCGATCGTCGAGCTGGCCCGCGCCGCCGTGGCGGCCGAGGGCACCGGTGGCGCCGCGGCTCAGGCCGCCTGACCCACCTGTACGCGGCCGAGGCCGCCTGACCCACCCGTACGGCAGATCGAGGCGTCTCCCATGCAGTCACCGTCGCAGGGGAGACGCCTCGACGCCGTCTCCGGCCCGTTCACCCCGCGTACCCCGAGGGTCGTGGCGGCCCGCCGGCTGCACCGCCGGCGCGACCGCGAGCAGGCCGGCCGCTTCCTCGCCGAGGGGCCGCAGGCCGTCCGCGAGGCGCTCGCCCGCGCCGGCACGGTGGTCGAACTGTTCGGCACCCCGACCGCGCTGGACCGGCACGCCGACCTCGCCGCCGTCGCCGCCCGCGCCGACGTGCCGGTCTCCGAGGTCACCGACGAGGCCCTCGCCGCGCTCACCGAGACGGTGGCCCCGCAGGGCCTGGTGGCGGTCTGCCGGCACCTCGACGTGCCGCTGGCCGAGGCCGTCGCGGACGGGCCGCGACTGGTCGCGGTGCTCGCCGGGATCCGTGACCCGGGCAACGCCGGCACGGTGCTGCGCACCGCCGACGCGGCCGGCGCCGGCGCGGTGGTCTTCGCCGGGGAGGCGGTCGACCCGTACAACGGCAAGTGCGTGCGGGCGTCCGCCGGCAGCCTGTTCCACGTCGACGTGGTGCGCGCCGCCGACCCGCTCGCGGCCGTCGCGGCGCTGCGGGCCGCCGGGCTGGCGATCCTGGCCACCACCGGGTACGGCGACAGCGACCTCGACGACCTCGCGGACGCCGGCCGGCTCGCCGCGCCCACCGCGTGGTTGTTCGGCGCGGAGGCGCACGGCCTGCCCGAGGAGCTGACCGCGGTCGCCGACGCCCGGGTCCGGGTGCCGCTGCACGGGCGCGCCGAGAGTCTCAATCTGGCTGCGGCGGCGGCCGTCTGCCTGTATTCTTCGGCCAGAGCACTGCGTGCCCCCAGGGCCACGCGGCACACCGCAGGGGAGTCCACCTCGTGAGGAACGCGCCACGGCGTTCGTTTAGCCAGCCCGCCGGTGTCGGCGGGCGGCAGGTCTGACCCTTCCCCCTGCACGACTCCCACCGGCGGGCTGCGGCGAAGCCGCGCGTCCGTAGACTCGCCTGGCCGCCTGTAGTCGGGCCGGCGCCGCCCTTGAGGGAGTGCCTGTTCACCATGAGTTACCGCAACGATCCGTACGACCCGAAGCAGGTCGCCCTGCTCGACCCGGACGCGCTGGCCGGGGCCGTGGCCGACGCCGAGAAGGCGTTCGCCGCCGCCGCCGATCCGGACGCGCTGACCGCGCTGCGCCCGGCGCACCTGGGGGACCGGTCCCCGGTGTCCCTCGCCCGCCGGGAGATCGGCGCGCTGCCGCCGGCCGCGAAGTCCGACGCCGGCAAGCGGGTCAACGAGGCCCGCCGGGCCATCGAGTCCGCGTACGCCGCCCGCCAGGAGGTCCTGGACCGCGAGCAGGCCGAGCGGGTGCTGGTCGAGGAGCGGGTCGACGTGACCCTGCCCCACGACCGCCGGCCGCGCGGCGCCCGCCACCCGCTGACCGTGCTGATGGAGCAGATCAGCGACCTGTTCATCGGCATGGGCTACGAGGTGGCCGAGGGGCCCGAGGTCGAGTTGGAGTGGACCAACTTCGACGCGCTCAACATCCCGGCCGACCACCCGGCGCGCGGGCTGATGGACACGTTCCACATCGCCCCCCAGGGCTCGGGTCTGGTGCTGCGCACCCACACCTCGCCGGTGCAGGCGCGCACCATGCTCAGCCGCAAACCGCCGATCTACGTGGTGGTGCCCGGCCGGGTCTACCGCACCGACGAGCTGGACGCCACCCACGCGCCGGTCTTCCACCAGGTCGAGGGCCTGGTGGTGGACAAGGGCATCACCATGGCGCACCTGCGCGGCACGCTCGACCACTTCGCACGCGCCATGTTCGGCGAGGGCGCCAAGACGCGCTGGCGTCCGCACTACTTCCCGTTCACCGAGCCGTCGGCCGAGTTCGACGTCTGGTTCCCGGAGCACCGGGACGGGCCGCAGTGGGTCGAGTGGGGCGGCTGCGGCATGGTCAACCCGCGGGTGCTGCGCGCCTGCGGGATCGACCCGGAGGTCTACTCCGGATTCGCGTTCGGCATGGGCATCGACCGGACCGTGATGGTCCGGCACGGCGTCAGCGACATGCGGGACATGGCCGAGGGCGACGTGCGGTTCACCCGCGCGTTCGGCGCCTGAGCTACGGGAACGGTGGTAGAGGAATCATGCGAGTTTCAGTCAGTTGGCTGCGGGAGTACGTGGATCTCCCCGCCGACCTGCCCGCCGGTGACCTGGAGCAGGCGCTCGTCGACCTCGGCATCGAGGTCGAGTCGATCGTGGACCTGCGGGCGACCGTCACCGGCCCGCTGGTCGTGGGCGAGGTCCTGGAGATCGAGGAGCTGACCGGTTTCAAGAAGCCGATCCGCTTCTGCCGGGTGGACGTCGGCGGCGCGAACGGCACCGGCGAGCCGCAGGAGATCGTCTGCGGGGCGCGCAACTTCGCCCCCGGCGACAAGGTCGTGGTGATCCTGCCGGGCGGCGTGCTGCCGGGCAACTTCGCCATCGGCGCGCGCAAGACGTACGGGCGCAACTCCCACGGGATGATCTGCTCGGCGCGGGAGCTGGGCCTGGGCGACGACCACTCCGGCATCATCGTGCTGCCCGCCGACGTCAAGGCCCAGCCCGGCGACGACGCGCGCCCGGTCGTCGGCCTGGACGACGTGGTGGTCGAGATGGAGATCACCCCGGACCGCGGGTACGCGCTCAGCGTCCGCGGCATCGCCCGGGAGCTGTCGCACGCGCTCGGCGTGCCGTTCCGTGACCCGGCCGACGCGCCGGCGACGGGCAGGACCGCCGAGCCGGCGTACCCGGTGGAGGTCCGTGACCCGGTCGGCTGCGACCGGTTCGCGGCCCGGATGGTGCGCGGCGTCGACCCGACCGTGGCCACGCCCGGCTGGATGCGGCAGCGGCTGACCGCGGCCGGCGTGCGCAGCATCTCGCTGCCGGTCGACATCACCAACTACCTGATGCTGGAACTCGGCCAGCCGATGCACGCGTTCGACGCGGACCGGATCACCGGGCCGCTGGTGGTGCGCCGCGCCGAGCCGGGGGAGAAGCTGACCACGCTGGACGGGGTGAGCCGAAGCCTGGTCGCCGAGGACATGGTGATCTGCGACGACAGCGGGCCGATCTCGCTGGCCGCGGTGATGGGCGGCGAGACCAGCGAGGTGCTCGCCTCCACCACGAACGTGCTGTTCGAGGCCGCGCACTGGGACCCGGCCATGGTGGGCCGCACCGCCCGGCGGCACAAGCTGTTCAGCGAGGCCGCGAAGCGCTGGGAGCGGGGCGTCGACCCGACGCTGCCGCTCGTCGCGCTGGAGAAGGCGGTCCGGTTGCTCACCGACCTGGCCGGCGGCACGCCCGGCGCGGAGGTGCTCGACCTCGACCACGTCCGCCCGCCGTCGCCGGTGACGCTGCCGGTGGACCTGCCGACCCGCCGGGTGGGTGTGTCGTACCCGGCGGACCGGGTGGTGGAGCTGCTGGAGCAGGTCGGCTGCGCGGTCCGCCGCGGCGTCGACCGGCTCGGCGAGGACCCGGGCACGGTCGGGGTGGCCACCGGCGGGACCGCCGAGGTGCTGACCGTGACGCCGCCGAGTTGGCGGCCCGACCTGACCGACCCGGCCGACCTGGTGGAGGAGGTGGTCCGCCTCGACGGCTACGACCGGGTGCCGTCGGTGCTGCCCACCGCGCGGCCCGGCCGGGGCCTCACCCCGGCGCAGCAGCGCCGCCGCGCGGTGGCCCGCTCGCTCGCCGAGCGCGGCTGGGTCGAGGTGCTGGCGCAGCCGTTCGTCGCCCCGGAGCTGGCCGACCAGCTCGGCCTGCCGGCCGACGACCCGCGCCGCCCCGCGGTGCGGGTGGCCAACCCGCTGTCCGAGGAGGAGCCGCTGCTGCGCACCACGCTGCTCGGCCCGCTGCTCGGCATCGTCCGGCGCAACGTCGGCCGGGGCCAGCGGGACGTGGCGATCTACGAGATCGGCGCGGTCTTCCGTCCCCGCCCGGGCGTCGGCGCCCCGCCCGCCATGGGCGTGGACCGGCGGCCCACCGACGAGGAGTTCGCCGCCGCCGACGCGGTGGTGCCGGCGCAGCCGCGACACGTCGCGGTGGCGCTCTGCGGCGAGATCGAGCCGGCCGGCTGGTGGGGCGCGGGTCGCGCGGCAAGCTGGGCGGACGCCGTCGAGGCCGGCCGGGCGGTGCTCGCCGCCGCCGGCATCCCGGCCGACCGGGTGACCGTGCGTTCCGGTGAGTACGCCCCCTGGCACCCGGGCCGCTGCGCCGAGTTGCTCGTCGACGACACCGTGGTCGGGCACGCCGGCGAGCTGCACCCGGCCGTGGTGACGGCGCTGGAACTGCCCCGGCGCACCAGCGCCATGGAGCTGGACCTGGACGCGCTGCCCGCCGCGCCGCTGGTGGCCGGGCCGGCCATCTCCACGTTCCCACCGGCGCTGATCGACGTGGCGCTGGTGGTGGACGAGGCGGTGCCGGCGGCCGAGGTCCGGGCGGCGCTCGTCGAGGGCGCCGGCGCGCTGCTGGAGGATGTCCGGCTCTTCGACGTCTACGCCTCGGCGCAGCTCGGCGCCGGACGGAAGTCGTTGGCGTACAAGCTGACGTTCCGCGCCCCGGACCGCACCCTCGCGGGTGAGGAGGCGGTGGCCGCCCGGGACGCCGCGGTGGCGCTCGCCGCGCAGCGCTTCGGCGCCACCCTCCGCGGCGCCTGAGGTGTAAGGAGGGGCCCCCGCTTAACGCCTACGGTAGAGGCGGGGGCCCCTCTTCACACTCGGACATCCGCGGGAGTTCCCGCCGGGCGGTCACTCCTCGTCGGCGGGCAGCTCGCCGAGTTCCCGCAGGCGTCGCAGGTCCCGCACGGTGATCCGCCGGTAGTCGGTGTCCACGAGCCGCTCGGCGCGCAGGTCGCGCAGCGCCTTCTGGATCGAGGTCTCAGCGGCCCCGCAGATCGTCGCCAGCTCGGGCTGGGTGAGCCGGACGTCGATGACGACTCCGTCCGGGCTCCGTCGGCCGTGCGTGCGGCACAGCTCGGCGATCACCCTGGCCACCCGGATCTTCACGGCGTACGAGCTGAAGTCGATGCGGCGGCGGTTGGACCAGCGCAGCCGGTCCGCGACCATCGCCGCGAGTTCGAGCGCGGCCTCGGGGTGCTCCCTGAGGAAGCGGGTGAAACGGTCTCTCGTGACGACGCTGTAGCGCGTCGGGCCGCAGGTGGTGATCGTGGCCGAGCGTGGCTGGTCGTTGAGGGCGGACATCTCGCCGACCAGGTCACCGCCGACCCGCAGCGAGAGCAGCGCCGACCGGCCGTCGGGGAGGCTCGCCGTCACCTTTGTCAGACCCGCCTCCAGCAGCACCAGGTGCGACTCCCGAACGCCCTCATGGATGAGAATCTGCCCGGCCGGCACCTGACGCCGGACGCCGAGGTCGAGCACGATCGCGCGGGTGTCGGGCCGCAGCCGTTGCAGGAAGGTGCCGTACGGCCACTGGACGTCCGGGGATGCACCTCGACGCATCGACAACCTCACTCTCGTCTTCCCGCGAAGGCGGTCGAAGCGTAGCCGAAACTGAGCGGAGCGCGACGCCCGGCGCAGCAGGGCCACGGCCCCGGCGTACAGCGCCACCATGGCCAGCACCTGCGCCGGCTGCCAGCCTGCGGCGAGGAGCAGTTCGCTGAGGACCTCGACCATGTCCCCAGTGCAACCCGGATCCGGCCCGCCGGATCCCGGACGGAGAGGGGAAGACCGGTTTCGGACGGCCCGGCGGATGCCGTACTTCTACGGGGTGCGGCCCGGGTGAGCCCGGTTCGATGTCCCTTGTGGTCCCGCCGGTGTCGGCGGGCGGGTGACGAAGGGGCGACACGTCGATGCACCATCCCGAGCGACGACTGTTGATAAGTGTGGACATGGAGCGGTACAGCCGCCGCAGCAACCTCCAGCAGTACGAGGCGCAGCAGGAGTTCCGGCGTCTGCTGCACGAGGCGGCCGCCGCGGTCGGGCTGGACCGGACGGCCTGGCGTACCCAGCAGGCCGGAGACGGCGAGCTGGCGATCCTGCCCCGGGACGCCCCGGAGGCGCGCGTGATCGGCCGGTTCGTGCCCGAACTCAGCCGACGGTTGCGGGCGTACAACAGCAGCCGCGTCCCGGCGGCGCGGATCCGCCTGCGGATGGCCGTACACCAGGGGATCGTGCATCTCGACGGCGCGAACGGCTTCCCGGGCACCGCCGTGGTGCGGGTCTGCCGACTCTGTGACGCCGATCCGGTGAGGCGTGCGCTGGCGGACTTCCCGGGCGCGGGCGTCGCTCTGGTCGTCTCCACCGACATCTACCAGGACGTCGTCTGCGAATATCCGGAGGAGTTGCGGCCCGAACGGTTCCGCCGGGTTCGGGTCAGCCATCCTCACAAGGACTTCGAGGAGTATGCCTGGCTCCACGTGGTCGACGAGGACATGTCGTCGGCGTCGCCGGAGGGCGGGGGCCCGACCGCGCCGGCCGGTGACGCCGAGCGGGCTCCGAGCGCCGCTCCGGCTCCCGCCCCGGGCGTCGCCGGACCCGGCAGCTCCGGTATCCACATCGGTAGCCTCCGGGTGGACGGACAGAACGCCATCGGCGCGAACGCGACCGCGATCGGATCCGTCGGCCGGGACGCCACCATCGGTCGGGACGGTGGTGACAGGTGACCGGGTTCGCGCCGCAGCCGGAGGTGGACGCCGTGCCGGTGCCGGTCGCACCGGCCGGTCAGGAGTCTGCCGAGGAGCATTGGCCGCCCGGCACGGCGGACGGTGGGCCCGGGGAGGAGCCGGCGGAGGACGACCAGGGCGGTGTGGAGGACGTCGAGGACGATTCCCCGCTCGATCCCGGCGAGGTGCTCGACCGGTTGTCCGCGCTGCTCGGCACCCCGGCCGGCGTCGAGGTCGGGGAGATGCGCGTCCGGGGGCAGAACGCGACCGGGGCCGGAGCCACCGCCATCGGCACGATGAACATCACGATGGCCGGCGCCGTCGGTGGCCGGACCTGGTCCGAGACGCTGAGCGGGACGGTCGTCCGCCAGTCCGCCGACGGCTACGCGCCCGCTCCCAGCGACCAGCAGCTCGACCGACGGCTGAAGCAGGTGGCCCTGGTCTGCCTCTCCGGGCCGGAGGGCGCCGGCCGGCACACGGCGGCGCGTCTGGCCGCCGCTCGGCGGCACGGCTACGACCGCGTGGGACTGGTCAACGTGGAGGGTCCCGGGGATCTGATCCAGGCGGCCGGAACCCTGCGTGCCGGGCACGGCTACGTGCTGCCCCTGAGCGATCGGGCGGTTCGGGAACTGGACGGTATGACGTTGGTCGGTGCGGCGAACCGGGTCGAGGCGGCGGGCTGCACGATGGTGCTCGTCGGCGATTTCCGGTCGCGGATCCGCGAGTTCACCGACCAGCTCGTCGAACACCGCCCCCCGGCGGCGGTGGATGTCTTCCGCGCCCAACTACGCCGGCAGTTGCGCGGCCGGTGCGTCGGCTGGTGCGGCGACGGTTGCGCCGGTGGGTGCGTCGACAGCTATGTCGAGGAGGAGTGCGCCGGGCATCCCCTGCTGATCGGCTATCTGGGTGGTGACCCGCGCCCGGGTGAGGTGGTCCGGGTGGTGGAGTCGATCGCCCGGAACCCGGTGAGCGGCGCGGACCTCACCCAGCAGTTGGAGCGCCTGCTGCCCCGGCAGGTGCGCGAACGGGCGGCGCGGATCCTCGACTGCGCCGACGCGGGGCGGGACCTGTCGGGGAGCTGGACCGCCGACGAGCGGCGCGCTTTCCGGCTGTCCTGCGCGGTGCTGGCCGGGCAGCCGGTGTCGGAGGTCCACCAGGCGGCCCGGTTGCTGACTCTGCCCGGGTTCGACGAGCCGGGACGGGCGTCCTCGGCGCGGACCTCGGCCGCGCTCGACGAGCTGCTGGGGACGGAGCTGCGCCAGGCCGTGCGGGTGCTCGACGACGACGACCGGGTCGCGGGTGGGCGGCGGGTGGAGTTCACCCCGGGCAATGACGCGCTGCGGGCCAGCCTGCTGGAGGTCGCCTGGCAGGACTGGTTCCTGCCGGGGCAGCTCCTGGGGTGGTGGGTCGAGCTCGCCCGTGGCGACGTGCCGGGGGTACGGCAGGCTGCGGCGGGTGCGATCGGCTGGTCGGCGGGGCACGCCGTGCGTTCCGCGCTGGATGCCGTGGACCAGTTGGCCCGGGAACGTCGCGCGGGCGTACGCCAGGCGGCTGCCATCGCCCTGGTCGCCATGGCGATGCAACCCTCGTTGCGGCAGCGGATCCGCACCGAGTTGGACCGCTGGGCCGAGAGCGGCGCCGCGCACCGGCGCGACACCGTGGCCCGGGCGTACGCCCTCGGTCTGGCTCGTCTCTGGCCCGACACGGCGCTTCTCCAGCTACGGCAGGTCGCCGAGGCCCGGATGCAGCGGTGGCAGAACTCCGTGGTCCGCGGACTGGTGGAGGTCTACGACGCGGGCCACGCGCCGGCCGTGCTGGCCGCGCTCGCGGAGTGGGCCGCCTCGGCCGACCCCGAGGTACGCCTGCATGCGGGGCGTGCGTTGCGGACCCTCGCCGACCGCTGGGCGCCCATGCCCCGGGAGCACTGGCCGGAACTGCTGGACCTGGTGCGGAGCGGCACGCTCCGACTGCCGGAGCTGGCCACGTGTTGGGCCGCCGCGCTCTCCCTTCCCGGGACCGCGTTCCGTGCCTGGCGGACGCTCGGGTTCTGGCTCAACCGCGCGGACGGACATCCGGAGGTGGCGGCGTACTGCCTGGAGCTGCTCCGGGCGGTCGTGGCCGGCCACGAACCGCTCCGGCGCCGCCTCGACCATCAGCTCCGGCACGTCTGGCGGCCCGTGATGCGCGGCAACCCCCTGCTCGACGACATTCGACGACTCACCGAAGAGGAACAGCGATGAGCACCCACCCCACGGCGCGTCCGGCCACCCGACCGTCCGTTCCCGACCAGCCGGAGCACCGCCGCTGGTGGCACGCGATCTTCCCACCCACCACCTCGCCCCTGATCACCGCGCCGCCGGTGCCGGTGGCCCCGGTGACCGTGTCGTACCGGCAGGAGGCGCCGCAGCCGGTCCTGGTGCCGGCGAGGGGCGACGCCTTCGACTTCCGGCTGAACCCCGTCTTCGTCTGGACTGCCCAGCACATGACGTCCGAGTATCTGCGGTTACGGGCGGACAGCTACCTGACCTGGGCCGGCGGCATTCTCCGGGAGGAGGCGGTCGGCCTCTCCCGGCAACACGAGCCCCATCGATCCCACGAACTGGAGCAGGCGTTGAACACGCGCCTGACGGGTCGACGCTGGCCCCGCGAGGGGACGGCGCCCTCCTTCACCGTCCAGGTACGGGTCAGTCCCGACGAGCGGGTGCGGGAACGGCTGCGGCCGTACTGGGAGGACCGGATCCGGTTGGAGTGCGACCACGAGCTGCAGAAGATCCGGGCCCGTCAGGCCGACGAGCTGACCCGGCGGTGGTGTGCGGTGCTCCAGAACCTGGAGGACGACCCGGTGACGGCGCACGCCGCCCGGCTCACCGGGGAACAGTTCGCCGAGGTGTTCCGCCGCTACGTGGCGGAGCGCCGGGAGACCGTGCCGGAGCTGGTGGACCTGCTCCGTGAGGCGGTCCGGGGACACAACGACCTGAACATGGGGCCGTCGGAGTACACCCAGGCGTGGGACACGGCCCTGCGCACGTACCAGCAGCAGCACGGGCTCGCCGAGCACCGTCGCTGACCCTGAGCCGGCGCGGCCCTTCCCGACAGGTCCCCGGGAAGGGCCGTCGTCGTCTCAGGCGGTGTACGGGAGGGTGAGCTGCGACCCGTCGCCGACGGCGAGGGTGGACGTGGCGGCGCCGATGGCGTTCCACACCTCCACCCGTACGCTGCCGCCCCGCAGGTCGCCGAGGGTGCCGGTGGCCGTCGCCAGGCCCCGGTCCTGGGTGTAGTCCTCCCAGCCGGTGAGCGGGTCCGTGGCGAAGTAGTGGTACGTCTCCACCCGGTCCCAGGTGCCGTCCCCGGTCAGGTCGTAGGAGACCCGGAGCTGGGTGCCGTTGCCGATCGCGGTGCCGGCGTCGACGAGGAGACGGAACGAGGTGGTGCCGCCGGTCCACCGCGCGGTCAGGTTGTCCGCCCGGTAGACCCGTGGCGTGTGCGGGGTGCCGACCCAGGTGTCGTCCGCTGCCGCGATCGTGGCCCGGGCGGTGCTCGCCGGACGCTGCCGGAGCAGGTCGGGTTCGCCGAGGTAGAGCTGCGGTCCGAACGGGCTCGTCGTCGGTTCCGGCGACGGGCTGTCGGACCCCGAAGGGGTGGGGTCCGGCGAGGTCGGCGTAGGCGTCGGGCTCGGGCCCGGGCCGCCGCCCGGGCCGAACGGGCTCAGGTCGATGCGCGCGGCGCGCGGGTCGCCGTCGTGCACCAGCGACTCCTGGTTGAGCACGTCGTCGAAGGCGAAGCCGTACGCCTTCCCGTCGACCATGTTGGCGTGCACGATCCGGGAGTAGTGGTCGGTGAGCGTGCCCCGGTAGAAGTCGGCCGGGCCGCCGGAGGGCTGCACGTCGCGGACGCCCAGGGTCGAGCGGTGCAGCGCGGCGCAGAGCGTCCGGGCGATCGGGCCGACCACGAGGTCGTTCGGGGCGGCGAGCGCGCCGTCGCAGTCCCACACGTCGGAGCTGGTGGGCCTGGTGAAGCTGGCGACCCGCTGGCCCGCGCCGTCGGTGAACGTCATGACGTCGCCGCTGGTGCGTCCGGTGTACCTGATCCCGGGCTGGTCGAGGAAGGGCGTCACGGTCAGCGCCCGGGTGGCGTACGCCTGCCAGGCCGAGGCGATGTACGGGTCGAGGTAGCCGGCGTCGAGAAGGCCGGCGTCGGCGGCCTTGCCGGGGGAGAGCACCCGCAGCACAGTGCCGTCGGCCCTGGTCTGCACCGTGCCGTCCCAGCCGGCCTGGGCGCGGATCGCCGCGACGACCCGGTTGCGGCCGTCGTCGACGAGTCGGCCGGTCTCCCGGGAGGCGCCGTCGGCGCCGGTCACGCCGACCACGTGCGGGATGGCGAACATGTCGACCTGTGAGCTGTTCAGCCAGAGCCCGGCGTCGTTGTAGGTGAACTCGGACCAGTCGAACAGGACGTCCCGGTTGGGGTCGCCGGGGGCCCACGGCGCGGGCTGGACCAGGCCGTCCGGGGTGAGGCGGAACGCCAGTTTCGCGCCGAACGCGAAGTAGACCCGCCCGGAGATGTTGCGGGGGACCTTGAGCGTGGTGGCGCCGCCGTTGGCCGGGCCGGGGATGGCCACGTCGGGGGCGGGGGTGGGTGGCAGGCCGCCGGCCGGCCAGGGGGTGAACGTGCCGGCGGCGTCGACGTGACCGAGCCGGCCGGAGGCGAGGTCGGTGCCGAGCACGTAGAGCCAGGTGGCGTCGGCCCGGCCGGTGTGGTTGGTGACGGTGAGGGGCAGCAGGTTCGGGCCGGTGGCCCGGGCCAGCGAGGCGGCCGCGACGACCGAGCCGGCGGTGGTGACCAGGAGCGCGAGCAGGGCGCGCAGGATTTTCGTACGGGTGGGCAAGGATGACTCCGAGGTGGTGGGGGCACGGTGCGGCGGTCGCGCGGCACGGCGGAACGGGATCCGAGAGAGCGCTCTCTCAGCATCGACGTGGAATGGGCGACTGTCAATGTGAAGCGCGCCGATGCAGCTTCATGCGTCACACTGCATGACCTTGCAGGCCCCTGCATCGACTGCTAATCTTTCTGCATAGTCATGCGGAGGTTTGTATGGGCATTCGAGTAGCGGTGGCCGGCGCGAGCGGATACGCGGGGGGCGAACTGCTGCGCCTGCTCGCCGGCCACCCCGAGTTCGAGCTGGTCGCCGCCACCGCACACAGTCAGGCGGGCCAGCCCGTCGCCGCCGTACACCCGCAGCTCGCCGGCCTGGACCTGGTGTTCGGGGCGACCGAGGCGGAAACCCTGGCCGACGCGGACCTGGTCTTCCTGGCGTTGCCGCACGGCCAGTCGGCGGCGCTCGCCGCGGCGCTGCCCGACGCGGTCATGGTGGTCGACCTCGGCGCCGACCACCGGCTGCGCGACGCCGACGCCTGGGCCCGCTACTACGGCGGCGCGCACGCCGGCGCCTGGACCTACGGGCTGCCGGAACTGCCCGGCCGGCGGGCCGAGATCGCGGCGGCGCGGCGGGTCGCCAGCACCGGTTGCTACGCGGTGGCCACCACGCTGGCGCTGGCTCCGCTGATCGCCGCCGGCGCGGTACGCCCCGACGACGTGGTGGTGGTCGCCGCCTCCGGCACCTCCGGCGCCGGCCGGGCCGCCAAGGCCCACCTGCTCGGCAGCGAGGTGATGGGCGACCTCTCCCCCTACAAGGTGGGCACCCACCAGCACGTGCCGGAGATCAAGCAGGCCACCGGCGCGGCCTCGCTGTCGTTCACGCCGGTGCTGGCCCCGATGCCCCGGGGCATCCTGGCCACCGTCACCGCGGTGCCGGCCGGCGACGCCGACCCCCGCGCGGTGCTGGCCGACGCCTACACCGACGCGCCCTTCGTGCACCTGCTGCCCGAGGGGGCGTGGCCGCACACCGCCGCCACCGCCGGCGGGAACTCCTGTCACCTCCAGGCGACGGTGGACACCGACTCGGGACGGGTCGTGGTGGTCAGCGCCATCGACAACCTGGGCAAGGGCGCGGCCGGTCAGGCCGTGCAGAACGCCAACCTGATGGCCGGGCTCCCCGAGACCACCGGCCTGTCCGCCTACGGAGTCGCCCCGTGAGCGCGAGGAGTGCAGCGAAGCGGAGCCCCGCAGTCGCGAACGAAAGGAAAGCCCCGTGAGCGCGAGGAGTGCAGCGAAGCGGAGCCCCGCAGTCGCGAACGAAAGGAAAGCCCCGTGACCGTCACCACCCCCCGCGGCTTCCGCGCCGCCGGTGTCGCCGCCGGCCTCAAGACCTCCGGCGCCGACATCGCCCTGGTCGTCAACGACGGGCCGGACGCCGGCGTCGCCGGGGTCTTCACCGCCAATCGGGTGAAGGCCGCCCCGGTGCTCTGGACCCAGCGGGTCGTGCACGGCGGCGTGGTCCGGGCGGTGGTGCTCAACTCCGGTGGCGCGAACGCCTGCACCGGCCCGGCCGGCTTCCAGGACACCCACGCCACCGCCGAGCACACCGCCGCCGTGCTCACCGGCAGCAGTGCCCGGCTGATCGTCGGCGCCGGCGAGGTCGCGGTCTGCTCCACCGGCCTGATCGGCGAGCGGCTGCCGATGCCGAAGCTGCTGCCCGGCGTCCGAAACGCGGTGCGCGCCCTGTCCCGCGACGGTGGCCGGCCGGCCGCCGAGGCGATCATGACCACCGACACCCGGCCGAAGACCACGGTGGCCCCCGGCAGCGGCTGGACCGTCGGCGGGATGGCCAAGGGCGCCGGCATGCTGGCCCCGGCCATGGCGACCATGCTCTGCGTGCTCACCACCGACGCGGTGGCCGGGCCGGACGTGCTGGACGCCGCGTTGCGGGCCGCCACCCGGGTCACCTTCGACCGGGTCGACTCCGACGGCTGCATGTCCACCAACGACACCGTGCTGCTGCTGGCCAGCGGCGCCTCCGGCATCGAGCCCAGCCTCGCCGAGCTGACCGACGCGGTGACCGCCGCCTGTCACGACCTGGCCCGGCAGTTGATCGCCGACGCCGAGGGCGCCACCAAGCAGGTCGCGATCGAGGTGGTCGGCGCGGCGAGCGAGGACGACGCGGTCGAGGTGGGGCGCGCGGTGGCCCGCAACAACCTGGTCAAGACCGCGCTGTTCGGCAACGACCCGAACTGGGGCCGGATCCTCGCCGCCGTCGGCACCACCGCCGCCGCGTTCGAACCGGACGAGGTCGACGTGGCGGTCAACGGCGTCTGGGTGTGCCGGGGCGGCGCCGCCGCCGAGGACCGGGCCAAGGTGGACCTCGCCGGCCGCGACGTCGCCATCCGCATCGACCTGCACGCCGGCGCCGCCGCCGCGACCATCTGGACCAACGACCTGTCGCACGGGTACGTGCACGAGAACTCGGCGTACTCCACATGATGAGTGACAACCTCACCCGCGCCCAGGCCAAGGCCGCCACGCTGATCGAGGCGCTGCCCTGGCTGGCCCGGTTCGCCGGCGCCACCGTGGTGGTCAAGTACGGCGGCCACGCGATGACCGATCCCGAGCTGCGGCGGGCGTTCGCCGCGGACATGGTCTTTCTCCGGTACGCCGGCCTCAAGCCGGTCGTGGTGCACGGCGGCGGCCCGCAGATCTCCGCCATGCTCGACCGGCTCGGCATCGCCAGCGAGTTCCGGGGCGGTCTACGGGTCACCACCCCGGACGCCATGGACGTGGTGCGGATGGTGCTCGTCGGGCAGGTCGGCCGGGAACTGGTCGGGCTGGTCAACGCGCACGGCCCGTTCGCGGTCGGGCTCTCCGGCGAGGACGGCGGGCTGCTCACCGCGGTACGCCGACCGGCGTACGTGGACGGGCAACCGGTCGATGTCGGGCAGGTCGGCGACGTGGCGTCGGTGGACGTCTCCGCGGTCACCGACCTGATCGCGGCCGGCCGGATCCCGGTCATCTCCACTGTCGCGCCGGACGTCGACGGGGTGCTGCACAACCTCAACGCGGACACCGCCGCCGCCGCGCTCGCGGTCGCGCTCAAGGCGCGCAAGCTGGTCGTCCTCACCGACGTCGCCGGCCTCTACGCGGACTGGCCGGACACGACGAGCCTGGTCAGCGAGATCACCGCGGACGACCTGGCGACGCTGCTGCCGTCCCTGGAGTCGGGCATGGTGCCGAAGATGGAGGCCTGCCTGCGGGCGGTGCGCGGGGGAGTGCCCGCCGCGCACGTCGTCGACGGCCGGGTCGCCCACTCCACGCTGCTGGAGGTCTTCACCTCGGAAGGGTTCGGAACGATGGTCGTGAGCGCGAGGAGCGAGCTTGCGAGCCCCGCAGTCGCGAACAGGGAAGGCACGGTCGATTCATGAGCACGCTGGTGCGGCGCTGGGGCGCGACCATGATGGACAACTACGGCACGCCGCCGCTGGCGCTCGTCTCGGGCGCCGGCGCCGTCGTGGTCGACGAGACCGGCCGGGAGTACGTCGACCTGCTCGGCGGCATCGCGGTCAACGCGCTCGGCCACGCCCACCCGGCGGTGGTGGCCGCCGTGTCGAAGCAGGTCGCCACGCTCGGCCACGTGTCGAACCTGTTCGTCGCCGAGCCGCCGGTCGCGCTCGCCGAGCTGCTGCTCGCGCTGGCCGGCCGACCCGGCCGGGTCTTCCTCGCCAACTCCGGCGCGGAGGCGAACGAGGCCGCGTTCAAGCTCTCCCGGCTCACCGGTCGACGGCACGTGGTGGCCACCCACGGCGGTTTCCACGGCCGGACCATGGGCGCGCTGGCGCTCACCGGCCAGCCGGCCAAGGCCGACCCGTTCCGCCCGCTGCCCGGCGACGTCACCCACGTGCCGTACGGCGACGTCGACGCGCTCGCCGAGGCGGTCACCGATGCCACCGCCATGGTGATCGTCGAACCGATCCAGGGCGAGAACGGAGTGGTCGTGCCGCCGCCCGGCTACCTCACCGCGGCCCGGCGGATCACCGCCGCGCACGGCGCGTTGCTGGTGCTCGACGAGGTGCAGACCGGCGTCGGCCGCACCGGGCACTGGTTCGCCCACCAGGCCGAGGGCGTCGAGCCGGACGTGGTCACGCTGGCCAAGGGGCTCGGCGGCGGCCTGCCGCTCGGCGCCTGCCTGGCCTTCGGCCGGGCCGCCGACCTGCTCACCCCCGGCTCGCACGGCACCACGTTCGGCGGCAACCCGGTCAGTTGCGCCGCCGCGCTCGCGGTGATCGCCACGATCGCCAACGAGGGGCTGCTCGACCACGTCACGCGCATCGGTGCGCGGCTGCGGCGCGGCGTCGAGGCGCTCGGGCACCCGCTGGTACGCGAGGTGCGTGGCGCCGGCCTGCTGCTCGGCGTCGTGTTCGACCGGCCGGTGGCCGGCGCGGTGTCGACCGCGCTGCGGGAGGCCGGTTTCCTGGTCAACCCGGTGCAGCCGGGCGTGGTCCGGCTCGCCCCGCCGCTGATCCTCACCGTCGAGCAGGCCGACGCGTTCCTCGCCGCGCTCCCCGCCGCGCTCGACGCCGTCCCCGCCGACACCACCGTGCCCGCCGGGGCGACCGCGACCGTCCCCGCCGAGGCGGCAACCGTCTCCGCGCCCACCCCCGCAAGCCGCACGGAGGCCCCCGCATGATCCGCCACTTCCTGCGCGACGACGACCTCACGCCGGCCGAGCAGGCCGCCGTGCTGGACCTCGCCGCCCGGATGAAGACCGACCGCTACACCCACCGGCCGCTGGCCGGCCCCCGATCGGTGGCGGTGCTGTTCGACAAGCAGAGCCTGCGCACCCGGATCTCGTTCGACGTCGGCATCGCCGAGCTGGGCGGTCATCCCCTCGTGGTGGACACCCAGGTCACCCACTTCGGCCGGGGCGAGACGCTCGGTGACGCCGGCCGGGTGCTGTCCCGCTACGTCGCCGCGATCGTGCTGCGGACCCACGGCGACGACCGGATCGCCGAGGTCGCGGCGCACGCCACCGTGCCGGTGGTCAACGCGCTCACCGACACGTTCCACCCCTGCCAGTTGCTGGCCGACCTGCTCACCGTGCGGGAGCGGTTCGGCGCCACCGCCGGGCGGATCCTGGCGTACGTCGGTGACGCGGCGAACAACATGGCCCACTCGTACCTGCTGGCCGGCGCGACCGCCGGGATGCACGTCCGGATCGCCGGCCCGGCCGGGTTCCAGCCGGACCCGGAGATCGTGGCCCGCGCCGAGAAGATCGCCGCCAGCACCGGCGGCTCGGTCGACGTGCACACCGACCCGGTCGAGGCGGTACGCGGGGCGCACGTGGTCGCCACCGACACCTGGACGTCGATGGGGCAGGAGGCCGACGGGCAGGATCGGGTCACCCCGTTCCGGCCGTACCAGGTGAGCGACGCCCTGCTCGACCACGCCGCGGCGGACGTGATCGTGCTGCACTGTCTGCCCGCCCACCGGGGCGAGGAGATCACCGACGAGGTGCTCGACGGGCCGCGCAGCGCGGTGTTCGACCAGGCGGAGAATCGCCTGCACGCCCAGAAGGCGCTGCTGACCTTTCTCCTGGAGGCATCCACATGACCGCCCCGCTGACCCGCGCCGCCCGGCACGCCCGCATCGTCGAGCTGATCCGCGACGGCGCCGTCCACTCGCAGACCGAGCTGGCCGACCTGCTCGCCGGCGACGGCATCCAGGTCACCCAGGCCACGCTCTCCCGTGACCTGAAGGAACTGGGCGCGGTGACCGCGCGCGGCGGCGACGGGCGGGGGGTCTACCTGATCCCCGAGGACGGCCACCGGCCGCTGCGCGACGCCGAGGGGGCACCCGCCCGGCTGGTGCGGCTGCTGCGGGAGCTGCTCAACGGCGTCGACGCCAGCGGCAACATCGCCGTGCTGCGCACCCCGCCGGGCGCCGCGCACTACCTGGCCAGCGCGTTGGACCGGGCCGGCCTGTCCGAGATCGTCGGCACCATCGCCGGCGACGACACCATCCTCGTGGTGGCCCGCGAGGCCGACGGCGGCGCCGCGCTGGGCGACCGGCTCGCCGCGTGGGCCCGCCGGGACGAGACCGTGGAAGGGAACACCACACCATGACCGAGCGGGTCGTCCTGGCGTACTCCGGGGGTCTCGACACCTCCGTCGCCATCCCGTACCTGGCCGAGCAGACCGGCGCCGAGGTGATCGCGGTCGCGGTCGACGTCGGCCAGGGCGGCGAGGACATGGACGTCATCCGGCAGCGCGCGCTGGACTGCGGCGCCGCCGAGTCCGAGGTGGTCGACGCGCGCGACGAGTTCGCCGCCGACCACTGCCTGCCGGCCGTGCGGGCCAACGCGCTCTACATGGACCGCTACCCGCTGGTCTCCGCGCTGTCCCGGCCGCTGATCGTCAGGCACCTGGTGGCCGCCGCGCGCCGGCACGGCGGCACGATCGTCTCGCACGGCTGCACCGGCAAGGGCAACGACCAGGTCCGGTTCGAGGTCGGCCTGCACGCGCTCGCCCCCGACCTGAGGGTCGTCGCACCGGCCCGGGACTACGCCTGGACCCGGGACAAGGCGATCGCGTTCGCCGAGGAGAAGGGGCTGCCGATCGACGTGACGGCCCGGTCCCCGTACTCGATCGACCAGAACCTGTGGGGCCGGGCCGTGGAGACCGGCTTCCTGGAGGACATCTGGCACGCGCCGGTCGAGGACCTGTACGCGTACACCGCCGACCCGGCCGAGGAACGCGACGCCGACGAGGTGGTGATCACGTTCGACGCCGGCGTCCCGGTCGCCCTCGACGGCGAGACGGTCACCCCGTACCAGGCGATCCTGGAGCTGAACCGCCGCGCGGGGGCGCAGGGCGTGGGGCGGCTCGACATGGTCGAGGACCGGCTGGTCGGCATCAAGAGCCGCGAGGTGTACGAGGCGCCCGGCGCGATCGCCCTGATCACCGCGCACCAGGAGCTGGAGGCGGTCACCGTCGAACGGGACCTGGCCCGGTTCAAGCGCGGTGTCGACCAACGCTGGGGCGAGCTGGTCTACGACGGACTCTGGTTCTCCCCGCTCAAGCGGGCGCTGGACGCGTTCGTCGAGGAGACCCAGCGGCACGTCAGCGGCGAGGTGCGGCTGACGTTGCACGGCGGCCGGGCGGTGGTGACCGGCCGGCGCTCCGAGGTCGGCCTCTACGACTTCGGCCTGGCCACCTACGACACCGGCGACACGTTCGACCAGTCGCTCGCGACGGGCTTCGTGCGGCTCTGGGGGCTGCCCAGCGCGATGGCCGCCGCACGGGACGCCCGGTGGGACGGGGCGCGGTCGTGACCACCAGAATGGGAGGGGTGGACGACAAGAGCCTGACCGAGAACAGCGCCGCCGCCAACCGGACGAGCCTCTGGGGAGGTCGGTTCGCCGGCGGACCCGCCGAGGCGCTCGCGCGGCTGTCGGTGAGCGTCCAGTTCGACTGGCGTCTCGCCCCGTACGACATCGCCGGTTCCCGGGCGCACGCCCGGGTCCTCGCGGGCGCCGGGTTGCTCGACCCGGACGAGTTGGGGCGGATGCTGGCCGCGCTGGACGACCTGGAGGCGGCCTGCGCCTCCGGGGCGTTCCGCCCCACCGTGGACGACGAGGACGTGCACACCGCCCTGGAGCGCGGCCTGCTGGAGCGGCTGGGCAGCCTCGGCGGCAAGCTGCGCGCCGGCCGCTCCCGCAACGACCAGGTCGCCACCGACCTGCGGCTCTATCTGCGCGACCACGCCCGCGGGGTGGCCGCCCGGCTGGTCGAGTTGGCCGAGGCGCTGGTCGAGCAGGCGGAGCGGCACGTGGACACCGCCGCTCCCGGCATGACGCATCTCCAGCACGCCCAGCCGGTGACGTTCGGGCACTGGCTGCTTGCCCACGTGCAGCCGCTGCTGCGGGACCTGGACCGGCTGCGCGACTGGGACGAGCGGGCCGCGGTCAGCCCGCTCGGCGCCGGCGCGCTGGCCGGCTCCGGGCTGCCGCTGGACCCGATGGCGGTCGCCAAGGAGCTGGGTTTCCGCACCTCGTTCGCCAACTCGATGGACGCGGTCGGGGACCGGGACTTCGTGGCCGAGTTCCTCTTCGTCACCGCGATGGTCGGCGTGCACCTGTCCCGCCTGGGCGAGGAGGTGGTGCTCTGGACGTCGCAGGAGTTCGGCTGGGTCGAGCTGGACGACTCGTTCGCCACCGGCTCGTCGATCATGCCGCAGAAGAAGAACGCGGACATCGCCGAGCTGGCCCGGGGCAAGTCCGGCCGGCTGGTCGGCGGCCTGATGAGCGTGCTCACCATGCTCAAGGGCCTGCCGATGACCTACGACCGGGACATGCAGGAGGACAAGGAGCCGGCGTTCGACGCGGTCGACACGCTGGAGTTGCTGCTGCCCGCGCTGGCCGGGATGATCTCCACGATGACGGTCCGGGTGGACCGGCTCGTGGCCACCGCGCCGTCGGGCTTCTCGCTGGCCACCGAGGTCGCCGACTGGCTGGTCCGCCGGCACGTGCCGTTCCGTGACGCGCACGAGATCACCGGGAGGCTGGTGGCGCTCTGCGCGGCCCGGGACTGCGCGCTGGACGAGGTCTCCGACGCCGACCTGACCGCGGTGAGCGAGCACCTGGACCCCTCGGTGCGCGACGTGCTCTCGGTGCGTTCGGCGCTCGCCGCCCGCACCACCCCCGGCTCCACCGGCCCCGGGCCGGTCGCCGACCAGCTCGCCACCGCCGCCGACAAGCTGGCCGGCTGGCGCGACTGGGCGGCCGAGCAGGTCGTGCCCCGCTGACCGGGACGCCCCGCGTGGTGGTCCGGCCACCGCGCGGGGCTCAGGCCGTCGGCCGCTCCCGCTTCGGCAGCTTGGCCACCACCGCGTCGTACGACCCGTCGGCGGCCTCGATCAGCTCGTCGTCGGGGATGCCACCGTCCAGCCGTAACGTGTTCCACCCGGACCGGCCGATGTAGGGCGAGGGCCGGGCGTCGGCCGGGAACCGGTGCAGCCACTCGTCGGCCACCTCCCGGGACGGCCCGCACTTCACCCCGAGCCGGGCCGCACCGTCGGGCGAGCCGAGGAACGCGAAGATCCGGCTGCCCACCTTCACCACCTCGTCGGCCTCCCACGGCCGGTCGAGCCAGGCTCCTGGCTTGGCCAGGCAGTAGGCAAGCATCTCCTCGCGCGTCATCGCGTCCTCCCGTGCCGTCGTCGTCCGGCACAGTCTCGCCCGAAGCTGTGACAGCGGGCGGAATCAGTCGCCGGTGCCGGTGCGGACGGTGAGCCGCTCGTAGCGCTGCCGGGCCGCCTGGGCGCTGCCCAGGCCCAGCCCGAACGCGATCGCCTGCCAGGTCATGCCCCGGCCGCGGGCCACCTGCAACAGCCCGGCCTCCAACACGTCCACCTCGGCCCGCACGTGCGGGATCAGGGTCAGCGCGGCCATCAGGTCGGCCTGGTCGACCGGCTCCTCGCCCGCGGCCAGCTCCGCGCCGCCGGCCAGCGCCATCACCAGCGTGGCCGCCTCGTAGGCGTCGGGCACGTCGGGGTGCGCGTAGCGCCGCCGGCGGGCGTTCGTGCCGGCGTGCCGCTCGGCGATGCGCACCAGTGCCGCGTAGTTGCGGTGGGCCCGCGCCTGGGCAGCATCCGGCGCGGTGAACGGGTCGTTGTCCACGGTGACCATGCCGTCCATCCCACACCCCAGAACGGGCTGTTGTCAACACCCCGTTGAAAGTCATTCGCACGCAACACCGTGCCCTCCCGGTTCAGACGCCCCCGGAGCGCCACAGGTTGCGAAAACCGCCCACCGGTCCCACCCGAACCGCGGTCGATCAAGGAGTTCGCGTCGCCGTACGGCGTCCCCCGGGCGCAAACTCCTTGATCAACGGGGTGAGGGTGGGTGGGTGGGTGGGTGCTAGGGGGGTGTGGGTTGGCGGCGGCGGGGGGTGTGCCGGCGGTAGACGCTCACGCTCGGCTCGTCGGCCAGCCAGAACCGCCACGGCAGGTCGTGTGCGGCGGCCACCCCGACCCGGGGGCCGGCGACGATCCGCGCCGGGTCGACCGGGCTCTCCGGCGGGGCCAGCAGCAGCGGGCCGGTGCCGTCGACCGCGTTGGTGCCGTTGGCGTCCCGGTCGAGGCCCAGCGCGGTCACCAGCCGGGCCGGGCCCCGGGCCAGGTCCCGGTCCGAGGCGCGGGGCCGCCGCTCGCGGGCCGTGTCGACGCCGTCGACCACCGCGCCGGCGCGCAGCAGCACCGCCGCCGCCTCGCCGTCGCGGCCACAGACGATGTTGGCGCACCAGTGCATGCCGAACACGAAGTACACGTACACGTGCCCGGCCGGGCCGAACATGACCCGGTTGCGCGGGGTCGGCCCCCGGTGGGCGTGCGACGCGGGATCCTCACCGGTGCCGGCGTACGCCTCCACCTCGGTCAGCCGCACGCGGACGCCGTTCGCCGACACGGTCCAGCCGAGCAGGGTCCGCGCGGTGTCCGCGATGTCCGCGGCCGGCGCGTCGAGCCAGGGGTACGTCATGGCCGGCAAGCGTATCCGCCGAACCAGACGCTCGCCCGGGGTCCGCCCCCGCGGCGATCTTGCAGTTGTCGCCCTCCGACAACGGGATGAAGGGGGCGTTGCGGGGGCCGCAAACGCAAGATCGATGGAGGGTGGGCGGGTGTTGGAATAGTTGACTCGTCAAATAGGTTGTGCGGGACGATGTCGGGCCGGCCGGTCCGGATCTCACCCGAGGAGCTGGTCATGCAGTTCGGAATCTTCACCGTCGGTGACGTCACCGTCGACCCGACCACCGGGCGGCTGCCGTCCGAGCGTGACCGGATCAAGGCCATGACCACCATCGCGCTCAAGGCCGAAGAGGTCGGTCTGGACGTCTTCGCCACCGGTGAGCACCACAACCCGCCGTTCGTGCCGTCGTCGCCGACCACCATGCTCGGCTGGATCGCGGCCCGCACCGAGCGGCTGATCCTGTCCACCTCGACCACGCTGATCACCACCAACGACCCGGTCAAGATCGCCGAGGACTACGCGATGCTCCAGCACCTGGCCGACGGCCGGGTGGACCTGATGATGGGTCGCGGCAACACCGGCCCGGTCTACCCGTGGTTCGGGCAGGACATCCGCAACGGCATCCCCCTCGCGATTGAGAACTACGACCTGCTGCACCGGCTGTGGCGCGAGGACGTGGTCGACTGGAAGGGCCGGTTCCGCACCCCGCTCCAGTCGTTCACCTCGACCCCGCGTCCGCTCGACGGCGTACCGCCGTTCGTCTGGCACGGCTCGATCCGCAGCCCCGAGATCGCCGAGCAGGCCGCGTACTACGGCGACGGCTTCTTCGCCAACCACATCTTCTGGCCCAGGGAGCACACCGAGCGGATGGTCGGCCTCTACCGGGAGCGGTTCGCGCACTACGGCCACGGCTCGCCGGACCAGGCGATCGTCGGACTCGGCGGGCAGGTCTTCGTGCGCCGCAACTCGCAGGACGCGGTGCGCGAGTTCCGGCCGTACTTCGACAACGCCCCGGTCTACGGGCACGGCCCGTCGCTGGAGGAGTTCACCCGGGAGACGCCGCTGACCGTCGGCAGCCCGCAGCAGGTCATCGACCGGACGCTTGGCTTCCGCGAGTACGTCGGCGACTACCAGCGGCAGCTCTTCCTGATGGACCACGCCGGCCTGCCGCTGAAGACGGTGCTGGAACAGCTCGACCTGCTGGGCGAGGAGGTGGTCCCGGTGCTGCGCAAGGAGTTCGACTCGATGCGTCCGGTGCACGTGCCGGAGGCGCCCACCCACGCCGCCCTGCTGGCCGCCCGGGACGCCGCGACGAGCCCGGAGGAGGCGCGATGACCCGGCGTACCCTCGCGGTCGTCTCGGCCGGTCTCGGCCAGCCCTCGTCCACCCGCCTGCTCGCCGACCAGCTCGCCGCGGCCACCCGCGACGACCTGGTCGGCCGGGGGGCCGACGTGGAGCTGCGCCCGGTGGACCTGCGCGAGCACGCCCACGACGTGGTGAACCACCTGCTGACCGGCTTCGCGCCCACCGCCCTGCGCCGCACGCTTGACGCCGTCGCGGCGGCGGACGGGCTGATCGCCGTCACCCCGATCTTCAACGCGTCCTACAACGGGTTGTTCAAGTCCTTCTTCGACGTGGTGGACCGCGACGCGCTGGCCGGCACGCCGGTGCTGGTCGGGGCGACCGGCGGCACCGCGCGGCACTCGCTCGCGCTGGAGCACGCGGTCCGGCCGATGTTCGCCTACCTGCGGGCGGTGGTGCTGCCGACAGCGGTCTTCGCCGCGCCCGAGGACTGGGCCGGTGACGACGGCGACAGCGCGTTGCGGGCCCGGATCCGGCGCGCCGCGGCCGAGCTGGCCGAGCAGGTGGACCGTCGCCCGGCCGTGTCCGGGCCGGCCGACCCGTTCGCCCTCACCACCGACTTCGCCGCGCTGCTGGCCGGCCACGACCCGACCTGATCGGGCTCGCCCGGCGTCCGCCGGCCGGCGTCAGTCGTCGGCCGGCTCCGGACGGTGGGCGATCAGCACCGGGCAGTGGGCGTGCTGCACCAGGGCCTGGCTGACCGAGCCGAGCAGCAACCCGGTGAAGCCACCCCGGCCCCGGGAACCGACCACCACCAGCGACGCGTCGGCGCTCGCCTCCCGCAGCGCGGTCTCCGGGGAGGCGGCGACGACGGGGCGTTCGGTCACCCGCAGTTCCGGGTGGGCCTCCCGGATCCGAGCGGCAGCCGCGCCGAGCAACTCGGCCGCCTCGGCCCGCTCCGCGGTGGTCGCCTCGGCCGCGACCTCCGGGGCCGGCGCGCCGCGCTCCGGCGCGCGCACGTGCGTCAGCACCAGCTCCGCGTCCCGGCGGTCGGCCTCGTCCGCGGCGAGTTCGACGGCGTACGCCGCGGACTCGGAGCCGTCCACCCCGACCAGGACCGGACCGTCGACCGGGATCGGCTGCTCCGCCGGCCGCACGACGAGCACCGGACAGTGCCCGTGCTGGGCGAGCTGCGCGCCGACCGAGCCGAGCAACAGCCCGGCGAAGCCGCCCACCCCCCGGCTGCCCACCACCACCAGCTCCGCCCGGCGGGACTCCTCGACCAGCGTCGCGCCGGGCCCGCCGGCGACCTGGCGCACCTCCACCCGCAGCCCGGGGTGCCGGTCGGCCAGCTCGGCGGCGACCCGTTCGAGCATCTTCTCCGCCGCCGCGGTGGGCGCGGGCACCCCGAGGTCGTACGGGTTGAGCGGCACGCCGTAGCCGAGCGGGTGCAGGTAGCCGTGCACCAGCAGCAGCGGCCGGGCGCGTGCGACGGCGGCCACGGCGGCCTGGTCGGCGGCGGTCAGGCTGGACGGCGACCCGTCCACCCCCGCCACGACGGGTCGGTTCATCGGACGATCCCTCCGGTCGACTCAGGCCATTGTGGCCGTCAGCCGTCCCGCGAGCGGGCGCCGCCACGCCCGGCCCGGCCCGGCGGGGGCCCGCCCGTCGCGTTCGCGGCGGACGGGCCCGGCTGTCCCGCGGCCGGGGCCACGTCAGCCCCGGGGGTGCCGGACGACGGCCAGCGGGCTGCGGCAGTGGTGCAGCACCGCGTGGCTGACCGAACCGAGCAGCAGCCCGCCCAGGCTGCCCCGGCCGTGCGCGCCGACCACGGTGAGCTGCGCCGCGCCGGATTCCTCGACCAGCACCCCGGCCGGCGACGCGGCGGCCACCAGCCTCGGCCGCACGGCGACCTCCGGGTAGCGCTCGGACCAGCCGGCCACCGCCTCCGCGAGCACCCGCTCCTCGTCGGCGCGGAGCTGCCGCGGGTCGTACCGCAGGGGCATGACGTCGCCGTACGCCTCGCGGAGGCCGACCGGCGGCGGGTACAGCCAGGTGTGCACGACGACCAGTTCGGCGCCGCGCCGCGCCGCCTCGGCGAAGGCAAAGCCCACCGCCTCGTCCGACACCGGCGAGCCGTCCACGCCGACCACCACCGGGCCGGTGGCGCGAGCCTCGCCCCGGCTGACCAGCACCGGACAGTCGGCGCGGGCGGAGAGCTGCACCGCCGCGGAGCCGACCAGCAGCTCGGCGAAGCCGCCCAGACCGCGGTGGCCCAGCACGAGCAGCGCCGCGTCGCGGCTCTCCCGCAGCAGCACCGCGACCGGACCGCCGTCGGTCACCGTGCCGGTCACCGCGAGGTCCGCGTCGATCTTGCGAGCCTCCTCGACCGCCTCGGCGACCAGCTTCCCGGCCTCCCGCCGCACCTCGTCGTCGGGGAGCACGACGGCGACCGGGCCGAGCGGGGTACCGACCGGCTGCCACCGGAACGCGTGCACCACCCGCAACGGCCGGTGCCGCGACGCCGCCTCCCGCGCGGCCAGCCGGACCGCGTCCAGCGCCGACGGGGAACCATCCACGCCCACCACGACGGGGGCGCCGGATCTGTCGGTCATCACGTCCTCCTTCGTCCACCTCCAGCCTGGACCCGGCCGTCGCGGCGGGGCAGAGGCGACCGCCCGCGCGGCGCGGGACCATCGGCCCTGCCGGATCGCGGCGCGGTGGGGTGCAATGAGGTGCCGACTCCCACCTGCCGATAGTGGAGGCGCGATGACCCCGCTGGAGATGCTCCGCGTGCACCCGTTCCTGGCCGGGCTGCCGGACGAGTGGCTGCCGCCGCTCACCGGCTACGCCCGCCCGGTGGCCTGGCATCCGGGGCACCGGCTGTTCCGGGCCGGGCAGCCGGCCGAGCGGTTCTGGCTGGTCCGGGACGGCCAGGTGGCGCTGGACTTCCCGGTGCCCGGTCGTGGCGACGTGGGGATCGAGACGATCGGCGCGGGCGGGGTGCTCGGCTGGTCCTGGCTGTTCCCGCCCTACCGCTGGCAGTTCGGCGCGGTGGCCACCCGGCGCAGCACGGCGGTGGAGTTCTCCGCCGAGGGGGTACGCCGGCTGATGGGGTCCGACGACACGCTGGGCCGGCAGCTCACCGCCCGGTTCATGAGCGTCGTGGTGGACCGGCTCCAGGCGTCCCGGGTGCGCCTGCTCGACCTGTACGGCTATCCGACGGCCGCGGCGGGCTGACTCACCCGGCGGCGGAGCCGCGCCGGATCACCAGCTCGTCCACCTCGAGTCGACCGATGCGCAGCTCGCGGACCACCGCGCGGCGCACCACCAGCCGGCCGACCACGAGCGCGCCCACCGACACGGCGCCGAGCGCCAGCGCGCCCACCGCGAGCGCGCCCACGGCCGTACCGCCGAGGGCCCGCGCCCCGGTCGCCTGGGCGCCGGTGGCCTGCGCGCCGGTGGTCCGCGCGCCGGTCGCGACCAGGCCCCGGAGACGCGAGGTGCGGTGTGCGGTCGACATGCCGCCATCGTAGTGCGGGCCGGGACCCTCGCGCGGCCCCCCGCCACCGGAGGGTCAGGTGACGGTGAGGCCGCGCGCGGCGAACTGACCGCGGACCCGGGCCAGCAGCTCCGGGTCCGGCGGCGCGGTGTCGGCGAGCGGGAAGGCGAGGCCCAGCTCGGCGTACTTGTGCGCGCCGAGCCGGTGGAACGGCAGCACCTCGACGCGTTCCACAGCGGTCAGCCCGGCGGCCACGTCCGCCACCCGGGCCACCTCGTCGACCGCGTCGGTCAGGCCCGGCACCAGCACGTACCGGATCCACATCGGCGTGCCCCGGTCGGCCAGCCGCCGGGCGAAGCGCAGCGTCGGCGCGAGCCGGCCGGTGCCGGTGACCCGGCGGTACGTCTCCGGGCGCCCGGCCTTGACGTCCAGCAGCACCAGGTCGGTGGCGTCCAGCAGCGCGTCGTCGGCCCGGTCGCCGAGGAAGCCGGAGGTGTCCAGCGCGGTGTGCAGGCCGAGCGCGTGGCAGCGGCGCAGCAGCTCCCCGGTGAAGCGGGGCTGCAACAGCGGCTCGCCGCCGCTGACCGTGACGCCGCCGCCGGCCACCTGGACGAACCGGCGGTACCGGGCGATGGTGGCGACCATCTCGTCCACCGTGCGCCGCCGGCCGCTGCGCGCGTACCAGGTGTCCGGGCTGTGGCAGTACCGGCAGCGCAGCGGGCAGCCGGCCAGGAAGACCACGAACCGGGTCCCCGGCCCGTCCACCCCGATCGAGGTGTCCCAGGAGTGCACCGCCCCGTCCGGGACCGGCGGCGCCGCGCCCGGCGCCACCGGCGGCCGGCCGGTCACAGCGACCCGTGGAACGTCCGGGACACCACGTCCCGCTGCTGCTCCGGCGTGAGCCGGACGAAGTTCACCGCGTACCCGGAGACCCGGACGGTGAGCTGCGGGTACCGCTCCGGGTGGGCCATCGCGTCGAGCAGCGTGGCGCGGTCCAGCACGTTCACGTTGAGGTGGAACCCGCCGGCGTCGGCGTACCCGTCGAGCACCCCGGCCAGGTTGGTGATCCGCTCCTCGCGGGTGTGCCCGAGGCCGTCCGGGGTGACCGTGCCGGTCAGCGAGATGCCGTCGCGGGCCGCGTCGTACGGCAGCTTCGCCACCGACAGCGCGGCGGCGACCAGGCCATGGGTGTCCCGGCCGTTCATCGGGTTCGCGCCCGGCGCGAACGGCTCGCCGGCCCGCCGCCCGTCCGGCGTGTTGCCGGTGTGCCTGCCGTAGACCACGTTGGACGTGATGGTGAGCACCGACATGGTCAGCTCGGCGTCACGGTAGGTGCGCTGCCGGCGCAGCTTCGCCGCGAACGTCTCGACCAGCCACACCGCGATCTCGTCGGCCCGGTCGTCGTCGTTGCCGTAGGTCGGGAACTCGCCCTCGACCGCGTAGTCGACGGCCAGCCCGGTCTCGTCGCGCAGCACCTTGACCCGGCCGTACCGGATGGCCGAGAGGCTGTCCACGGCGACCGAGAGGCCGGCGACGCCGGTGGCCATGAACCGCCGCACCGGGTGGTCGTGCAGCGCCATCTCCAGCCGCTCGTACGCGTACCTGTCGTGCTGGTGGTGGATCACGTTCAGCGCGTCCACGTACGTCTGCGCCAGCCAGTCCAACACCCGGTCGTACGCGGCCAGCACCTCGTCGTGGTCGAGCGTCTCGCCGCCGACCGGCGGGGTGGGCGGGGCGACCTGCTCCCCGGTCAGCTCGTCCCGGCCGCCGTTGATCGCGTACAGCAGCGCCTTGGCCAGGTTCGCCCGGGCGCCGAAGAACTGCATGTCCCGGCCGACCCGCATGGCCGACACGCAGCAGGCGATCGCGGTGTCGTCGTCGTACGCCGGACGGATCAGCTCGTCGTTCTCGTACTGGATGGCGCTGGTGTCCAGCGACACCTGCGCGCAGAACCGCGTGAAGCCGTCCGGCAGCCGGGGCGACCAGAGCACGGTCAGGTTCGGCTCGGGCGCCGGGCCGAGGTTGTAGAGCGTCTGGAGATAGCGGAACGTGGTGCGGGTGACCAGCGGCCGGCCGTCCGCGCCCATCCCGCCGAGCGACTCGGTGACCAGGTCGGGTCGCCGGAGAAGAGCTGGTCGTACTCGGGGGTGCGGAGGAAGCGGATGATCCGCAGCTTGATCACGAAGTCGTCGACCAGTTCCTGCGCGCCGGTCTCGTCCAGCCGCCCCTCGGCGACGTCCCGCCGCAGGTAGACGTCGACGAAGCCGGCGGTGCGGCCGAGCGACATGGCGGCGCCGTTCTGCTCCTTCGTGGCGGCCAGGTAGGCGAAGTAGAGCCACTGGATCGCCTGCTGGCCGGTGGCGGCGGGACGGGAGATGTCGAAGCCGTACCCGGCGGCCATCTCCTTCAGCTCGCCGAGCGCCCGGATCTGCTCGGCCAGCTCCTCCCGGTCCCGGATCACGTCGTCGGTGCTGCGCCGGCCGTCCAGCGCCACCCGGTGGGCGCGGCGTTCCTCGATCAGCCGGTCCACCCCGTACAGCGCCACCCGGCGGTAGTCGCCGATGATCCGGCCCCGCCCGTACGCGTCGGGCAGCCCGGTGACGATGTGCGAGCGCCGGGCGGCGAGCACCGCCTCCGGGTACGCGTCGAAGACCGCGTCGTTGTGGGTGCGGCGGTACCGGGTGAAGATCTCGTGCACCCGCGGGTCGGGTTCCCGCCCGTACGCCCGCAGCGCGGTCTCCACCATCCGCAGCCCGCCGGCCGGCATGATCGCCCGGCGCAGCGGCGCGTCGGTCTGGAGCCCCACGATCAGCTCCCGCTCCCGGTCCACGTAGCCGGGGGCGTGCGCGGTGATGGTGGACGGGGTGGCCGCGTCGATGTCGTACACGCCGCGGCGTCGCTCCTCGGGGAACATGGCGCGCAGCCGGTCCCAGACCGCGAGCGTCCGCTCGGTCGGTCCGGTCAGGAACGACGCGTCCCCGAGGTAGGGCTCGTGGTTGCGGTGGATGAAGTCGGCGACGTCGATGGTCTCGCGCCACGACCCGTCCCGGAAGCTCCGCCACGGGTCCACGGTGTGCTGGTTGCCGTTCACGCTCACTCCCTCGGTTCCGCCCGACCTTCCCTCTCCACCCTCCCGCCGCGCGCCCCGGCCCGGCAGAGCCCTCGGTCCCCACCCTCGGGACCTACGCCCCGCTGGTGACGGTGAACCCGGGCGGCACCGGCAACCCGAGCCGGGTCATCTCGGCCAGGTTGGCGCCCTTGCCGCCGAGCAGGTCGGCCCGGCTCCGGTCACCCTCGATGAAGTCGTAGACGTCCTTCCGCATGGTCCGGCCCCCTCGACTGCGTGGTTCCTCCTCCTTGGTAGCGGCCCGGCCGGCCGCCCCGGCAGGGCCGGACGGGACCCGGGACGGGCCGGAGGTCCCGACCGGTGTCGGTGGGTCCGCGTATCGTTCCCGGCCGTGACCCCCGCTGTGGAAATCCGTCCGGTCCGGGACGACGACCTGCCCGCGTTCTTCGCCCACGAGCAGGACCCGCAGGCCAACTGGATGGCCGCGTTCGGTCCGAAGGACCCGGCGGACCGGGCCGCGTTCGACGCGCACTGGGCGCGGATCCGCGCCGACGAGCGCATCCTCAACCGCACGATCGTCGCCGACGGCGAGGTGGTCGGCCACGTGGCGGCGTTCCCGGTCGACGACCGGACCGAGGTCAGCTACTGGATCAACCCGGAGCGCTGGGGGCGCGGCCACGCCACCGCCGGGCTCACCGCGCTGCTGCGGGAGCTGCCGCAGCGGCCGGTGCGGGCCCGCGCCGCGAAGGACAACGCCGCCTCGCTCGCGGTGCTGCGCAAGTGCGGCTTCGTCGTGGTCGGCGAGGACGCGGGATACGCTCCCGGCCGCGGCGTCGAGGTCGAGGAGTGGGTGCTGGAGCTGCCCGCCGAGGCGCCTGACCAGCGCGACCACTAGTGTCCCCGGGGTGAACTGGCTGGAACTCGTCGGCTGGGCCGGCTCCGCGCTGCTGGTCTGGTCCCTGCTGCAGACGCGCATCCTGCGGCTGCGCGCGCTCAACCTGGTCGGCTGCCTGATCCTGATCGGCTACAACGCCGCCCTGCACGTGTGGCCGATGGTCGGGCTGAACGTGGTGCTCACCGTGATCAACGTGTGGTACCTGCGCAAGCTGCTGGCCACCCGGCACGACGAGCAGACCTACCAGGTGGTGGAGGTGGGCACCGGCGACGCGTTCCTGGCCCACACGCTGCGGGTGCACGCCACCGACATCGCCCGGTTCAACCCGGCGTTCCGCTGGGACCCGGCCGCCGCCGACCACTCGGCGTTCCTGGTGGTCCGCGCCGACGAGGTGGTCGGCGTGATGGTGTCGCACGCCGAGGCCGGCGGGGTGGCCCAGATCGACCTGGACTACGTGACCCCGCCGTTCCGCGACTTCACCCCCGGCGAGTTCGTCTACCGGCGCAGCCGCCTCTTCACCGACCGGGGCTTCCGCCGGGTGGTCAGCCCGCCGGGCATGGTCGCCCCCTACTACCACCGGCTCGGCTTCCGCCCGGAGGGCGGCGCGTACGTGCTGGACCTGTCCGCCCCGGTCTGAGCCGAGGTCAGGCCGGTGCGCTCGCGTGGTCGCGGGGCCGGCCGAACCAGCGGGTCAGCGCGGCGCGCAGCCCGTCCCGGTCCGGTGCCGCCGCCTCGGACGCCCAGGCCAGGTAGCAGTCCGGGCGCAGCAGCAGCGCGGTCGAGGCGGTGCCCGCCAGCCGGCCGTCGACCACGTCGACCCGGTCCCGCCAGGGCCCGGCGGTCCCACCCAGCGTGCCGGTGCCGTCGAGCAGCAGCGGGCGCGCGTCCCGGGTCAGCTCGGCCAGCCGCACCGGCCCGGTGTCGCGGTGCACCACCAGGTCCGGCGCCCAGGTGCCGACCGGCGGCCCGTCCGGTCCCGGGTCGTAGCGGATGTCCGCGCCGGCCATCAGCGCGGCCACCTGCCCGGCGTTCCCCGGCCGGGCGAGCAGCTCGCCGACGAGTTCGCGCAGCGCGGTGACCTCGGGGCCCGGCGCGATCAGCGCGGACTGGGCCTGGGTCGACATGGTCACCCGCCGGGCCGCCGGTCGGCGTTCGGCCTCGTACGTGTCGAGCAACCCGTCCGGGGCCCAGCCGTGCAGCCGCGCGGCCAGCTTCCAGCCGAGGTTCACCGCGTCCTGGAGGCCGAGGTTCAGCCCCGGCCCGCCGATCGCGGAGTGGACGTGGGCGGCGTCGCCGAGCAGCAGCACCCGGCCGGCCCGGTAGCGCTCGGCGAGCCGGGTGTTGCCGCCGGCCAGGCGGCGCAGCAGGTGCGGACCGGGCCCGGCAGGCGGGCCGAGCGGCACCTCGACCCCGAGCACCCGGGCCACGCTGGCCCGCATCCCGTCGAGCGTCAGCGGCACGTCCGCCTCCGGGGTCGCCGGCCACTCGACGGTGCTGACCAGGGGCGCCCGGTCGGGAAACGGCGCCCAGACGATCAGCCCGTGCTCGGTGCGGGTGTGCTGGAACGGCGGCACGACCCCGTACCCGGGCACGACGAGACCGCCGGTGGCCGGGTCGACCAGCTCCGGTGGCACGCCGACCTGGGCGGTACGCGAGACGGACCGGTCCGTGGTGACGCCGGGGAAGCCGATGCCGGCCAGCTTCCGCACCGTGCTGCGTCCGCCGTCCGCGCCCACCAGGTAGCGGCAGTCGAGCGTGCCGCCGTCGGCGAAGTCGACCTCCACCCTGTCGGAGCGTTGCCGCAGCGCGGTCACCTCGCACCCGCGGCGGAGCGGCACGCCCAGTTCGGCGACCCGTTCGGCGAGCACCCGCTCGACCTGCCGCTGGGGCACCGCCAGCCCGTACATCGGGTTGTCCGCGACGGCGGTCAGGTCCAGCGGCAACGCGCCGAAGACGAACCCGGGCGTCGGCCGTGGCGGCGCGGCGGAGCCGGCGAGGCGCTCGTGCAGGCCGCGCCGGTCGAGCATCCGGACGACCTGGCCGACCAGCCCGTTCGCCCGGTTCTCGGTGGTCGGCGCGGTCAGCCGGTCGCACACCACGGGCTGGACGCCCGCCAACGCCAACTCACCCGCGAGCATGAGCCCATTGGGCCCCGCCCCCACCACAACCACATCAACCACCACAGTTCCTCCAGGGATGAAAGGCCGGGCCCCCTGTTAACGCCTCCGGTCGAGAAGGGTCCCCTTCTCACGGGGGGCGGGGTGGGTCAGCGCGGCGGGGGCAGCCCGGCGGCGAGCTGGGCCAGCGCGTCGGAGAGCAGCCGATCCATCGGCTCGGGGCGCTCGGCGCGCAGGTAGTGCCGCATGGCCGCGCCGACGCCCGCGTTGACCGCGGCGGCCACCAGGTGCGGATAGAGATCGTGGCCGGCGTCGGTGCCGGTGCGCTCCGCGACGGCCTCGGCCAGTTCGGCGGCGGCCACCGCGCCGGCCCGCAGCATCTCGCCCTGCAACGCCGGCTCGGCGAGCATCACCCGCAGCCCGGCGACCCACTCCTCGTGGGCGCCCGGTGGCGACTGCTCGACCTCCGGACCGGGTGCCCACGAGGTGAGGAACGCCGCCTCGATGGCACGCCAGAGCGGCTCGCCGGCCGGCCGGGCGCGGAGCGCGTCCACCACCCGGCGGCTGCGGTCCAGGTGTCGGGCGGAGATCGCCTCGGCCTTGCTGGCGAAATAGTTGTTGAACGTCCGTGGGGACACGCCGGCGGCCTGCGCGATGTCCTCCACCAGCACGGCGTCGTAGCCGCGCGTCACGGTCAGGCGGATGGCCGCCCAGCTCAGCGCCGCTCTGGTCGCCGCCTTCTTGCGTTCCCGCAGCCCGCTCACGCACCGACCGTAGCAAAAAATGCGTGGCACGCAAATATGCGGAGCCCGCAAGATTCTGTCAGGTCAGGAGAAGCACAGGATTCAGGCACGAGCCGGCGGGGCACAGAGGGGCCACGTCGACCGGGTCTGCCGGCCGGCGAGTCGGCCATCGGCCGACCCGGATCGGGTCGAGGGAGACAACCGGTCGTGCAGAGCTACTGGAGCCAGTTGGCCCTGGTCGGGGTGCTGGTCATCGTCAACGCGGCCTTCGCCGGCAGCGAGATGGCCCTGGTGTCGCTACGCGACAGCCAACTGCAACGGCTGGAGCGCAGCAGCCGCGCCGGCCGCACCCTCGCCCGGCTGGCCAAGGACCCGAACCGGTTCCTCGCCACCATCCAGATCGGGATCACCCTCGCCGGCTTCCTCGCCTCCGCCGCCGCGGCCGTCTCCCTGGCCCGCCCGCTGGTGCCGCTGCTCGGCGTCTTCGGCGACGCCGCCGAGACGGTCGCCATCGTCGCGGTAACCCTGGTGCTCACGTTCGTCACGCTGGTCTTCGGCGAGCTGGCCCCCAAGCGCATCGCCATGCAGTCCGCCGAGCGCTGGGCGCTGGTGGTGGCCCGACCGCTGGACGTGCTGGCCAGCCTCACCCGGCCGGCGGTCTGGCTGCTCGGCGCGACCAGCGACATGGTGGTCCGCCTGTTCGGCCTCGACCCGAAGCACGAGCCGGAGGAGATCGGCCCGGACGAGCTGCGCGACATCGTGGCCGGCAACCACGGCTTCACCAAGGAGCAGCGCACCATCATCGCCGGCGCGGTGGAGATCGCCGACCGGCAGTTGCGGGCCGTCCTCGTACCCCGGTTGCAGGTCTTCACGCTCGACAGCGGGACCACCGCGGAGGCCGCGCGGCTGGTCCTGGCGGCGACCGGGCACTCCCGGGCGCCGGTGGTCCGGCACGGCGGCCTGGACGACGCGGTCGGCGTCATCCACCTGCGCGACCTGGTCGGCGTCCCCGACGACCGGCCGGTCGACGACATCGCCCGCCCACCGATGCTGCTGCCCGACTCGCTGTCCGTGGTCGACGCGCTGCGCCAGTTCAAGGCCGAACGCCAACACATCGCGCTGGTGGTGGACGAACGCGGCGCGGTCGACGGGATCGTGACGCTGGAGGACATCCTCGAGGAGATCGTCGGCGAGATCTACGACGAGACCGACCGCGACCTCCAGGCGGTCCACACCGAGGCGGACGGCACGCTGGTGCTGCCCGGCACCTTCCCGGTGCACGACCTCACCGATCTCGGGGTCGACCTGCCCAACCGGCCCGCCGGCGACTACACCACCATCGCCGGGCTGGTGCTGATCTGCCTCGGGCACATCCCGACCGTGGCGGGGGAGCAGGTCGCCGTGGACGGCTGGGAGCTGACCGTGGCCGGCGTGGACCAGCGCGCCATCGTCGAGGTGCACCTCCGGCGCCGTCCCCGGCGCGAGCGGAACAACGGCGACGACGCGGACGGCACCGAGCCGGCCGACGACGCCGACCCGGCGGACACCCCGGAACTCGACGAGGCACGCCGCTGACGGTCCCGCCGCCCCGCGCCGGTCACCCGGCGCGGGAACCGGCCCCTGCGGCGTCCGGCGCGGGGTCGGCTCAGCGCCGGTCGGTGGGTGGGCCGAACGGGAAGCCGGCCACCGGCGGATGCAGCCGCACCGCGTCGGCCGGCACCTGGTGGGTGCTGCGCCCCACCAGCCGGGCGACCGCCCGCAGCAGCCACGGCCCGGCCGGGTGCAGCTCCGGCCCGATCAGCCGACTGGTCACCCGGGTCCACCAGTGCCCGGCCACGATCACGTCGGTGATCCGCAGCCGCTCCGGCGGCCAGCCCCCGCGCACCACCACGTCCACCACCCGGCCCAACCGCCGCCCGTGCAGGTCGTACGCGGTACGCCCGAGCAGCTCACCCGCTCGCACGGTACGCCCCCGGGATCCGCTCGATCAGGTGGCGGCGCAGCCAGGACTCCACCGGTGAGGACGGCAGGTCCGCGGCCCGGCAGCGCAGCCGGACCGCGCTGTCCACCCGGGCCACCACCGCCAGCGGCACCCGCAACGGCGGCACCGGCGGATCGTCGGTGAACCGGTCGGCGACCGCCACCAGCAGCCGCCCGACCCGGCCGCCGATCCGCTCCCCGAGCGCGCCCTGGCCGGTGAGCAGGCTGTCCACGTACGGGTAGCCCGCCCCGTCCACCGCGAACGCGATGTCGTCCACGCGCCCCACCAGCCGGCCCTCGGCGTCGACGATCTGCCGGTCGAGCAGTTGCCTGGCGAGCTGGACCCTCATCGCCCCATCCCCGTCATGATCGCCAGTGGGATCGCCGCCACCGAGGCGGCGACGATGAGCAGCAGGAACACGGCGCCGAGCAGGTTCGCCCACCACCCGTTGACCCGGTCCCCGAGGTAGGTGCGATCGTTGGCCACCACCAGGATCGGCAGGTAGGTCAGCGGCAGCACCACCGCGCTCAGCACCAGCATGTACTCGGTCAGCCGCACCGGGTCCACGGTCGTCATCAGCATCACCACACCGAGCAGCAGACCGAGCAGCAGCACGCTGTGGAACCGGGCCGCCTCCCGCGGGCTGACCCGCTTGCCCCACTGCCAGCCGAAGTACTGCGCCGCCGCGTACGCCGCCGACAGGCCGGTCTCCAGCGCCGCGCCGAACGTCACCGCGAAGAACGCCAGCACCGCGGCGACCAGACCGGCGCCGCCGAGCGCGGTCGCCACCGGCCGCGCCACCTGGTCGAGCGAGGTCAGGGACGCACCGGACGGGTGGTAGGCCACCGTCGCCACGGCGATCAGCGACAACGCCAGGAAGCCGCCCACCGGGAAGCCGATCAGGACGTTCGAGCGGGCGCGCGCCAGGTCGGCCGGGCTCCACCGCTCCTCCACCCCACCGGAGGAGAAGAAGAAGACCTCGTACGGGCTGACCGTGGACGCGAACAGCGCCACCGCCACGAACCAGTACAGCGGCCAACCGTGACCGGCCGAGCTGACCCGCCAGGCGCCCTGCCCGAGTTCCGCCCAGTCGGTCGGCAACGCCACCAGCGCGATCGCGAAGACCAGCAGCGCCAGCCCGGCCAGGCCGAAGATCCGCTCCATCAGCTCGAAGCGCATCCGCCACAGCACCAGCCAGACCGCCAGCGCGGCCAGCGGCACCCAGAGCAGGTGGCTGAGCCCGGTGGCCAGCGTGAGCGCCAGCGCCACCCCACCCAGCTCCGCGGCCAGCGTCACGACCGTGACCAGCCACGACGCCACCAGGTTGAGCAACGCGACCCGGGGCCCGAGCCGCTCCCGGACCAGGTCGAACACCGCCCGACCGCTCACCGCCGCGATCCGGCCGGCCATGTCCGCGTACGCGCAGATGCCCACCACCCCGACCAGCAGCACCCAGGCGTGGGCCATGCCGAAGAGCGCACCGGCCTGGCTGGCCGCCACCAGGTCGCCGATGTCGACGAAGCCGCCGATGGCCGAGAGCACGCCCAGCGTGGCGGCGAGCAGCTTCCTCACGTCGGGTCGGGCGCGGCTGGTCTCATCGACGCGACGATATCGGCGTCAGTGCCCCGTTATCGTAGGAATCGTGCAGCCGACGTCAGTCGGCGGTGAGGTTCTGCAACCGCACCTGCCCACGGGCGACCAGCCGGGCGTCGCTGTCGGTGATCTCCACCAGCCACAGTTGCTGACTGCGGCCCCGGTGCACCGGCGTGCCGACCGCGGTCAGCTCGCCGTCGCGGACCGCGCGCAGGAAGTCGGTCTGGTTCGACACCCCGACGACCCGGCCCCGGTCGCCCAGCCAGAGCGAGCCGCCGACGCTGGCCGCCGTCTCCACCACCGAGCAGTAGACCCCGCCGTGCTGGATCCCGTGCGGCTGGTGCAGCTCCGGGCGGACCCGCCAGCGGATCACCACCCGGTCGGCGCTGGCCTCGTCCAACTCAAGCCCCAGCAGGGCCACGTAGCCCCCGGTCAGGTCCGGTGTCTCCACCCTGGTTCCTCCTCGCGCTCGACGGCGCCGCCAGCCTAGTCGGCGCCGCCGTCGGCAAACCCGGTACGGCCCCGGGCCGGGGATGGGGGAGAATCGGTGACCGTGACCGACAGCAACCTCCCGCCGGGGCGGGACTCCCTGACCGAAGACCTGCTGTGGCGGGGCCTGATCCAGGACTCGACCGGCCCCGACGAGCTGCGTGTGCTGCTCGACGGCCCGAGCGCCACGTTCTATGTGGGCTTCGACCCGACCGCCCCCAGCCTGCACGTCGGCAACCTCATGCAGGTCGTCACCGCTCGCCGGCTCCAGCTCGCCGGGCACCGGCCGCTGCTGCTGGTCGGTGGCGCCACCGGTCAGATCGGGGACCCCAAGGAGAGCGCCGAGCGGACGCTCAACCCGCCGGAGGTCATCGCCGGCTGGGTCCGGCGCATCCGGGACCAGCTCTCGCCGTTCGTCACGTACACCGGCGACAACGCGGCCCGCATGGTCAACAACCTGGAGTGGACCGGCGAGATGTCGGTGGTGGAGTTCCTCCGGGACGTCGGCAAGCACTTCCCGGTGAACAAGATGCTGGCCCGCGAGGTGGTCAAGGCCCGGCTGGAGAGCGGTATCAGCTACACCGAGTTCAGCTACCAGCTCCTCCAGGCCAACGACTTCTTCGAGCTGCACCGCCGGCACGGCTGCCAGCTCCAGTACGGCGGCTCGGACCAGTGGGGCAACATCACCGCCGGGGTGGACTACGTCCGCCGGCGCGGCGCCGGCCCGGTGCAGGCGTTCACCACCCCGCTGGTCACCAAGTCGGACGGCACCAAGTTCGGCAAGAGCGAGACCGGCGCGGTCTGGCTCGACCCGGAGATGACCAGCCCGTACGCCTTCTACCAGTTCTGGCTCAACGCCGACGACCGCGACGTGACCCGTTACCTGCGGTACTTCAGCTTCCGGTCCCGGTCGGAGCTGGAGGAGTTGGAGAAGGCCACCGCGGAACGTCCGCAGGCGCGGGCGGCCCAGCGGGCCCTGGCCGAGGAGCTGACCACGCTGGTGCACGGCGAGCGGGAGACGGCCCAGGCGATCGCGGCGAGTCAGGCGCTGTTCGGGCGGGGGGCGCTGGACGAACTGTCGCCGGAGACGCTGCGGGCGGCGCTCGCCGAGGCGGGGCTCGTGCCCGTCGACGAGCTGCCGGACGTCGCCGGCCTGCTCAAGGAGTCAGGGCTGGTCCCGAGCATGAAGGAGGCCCGGCGGGTGATCGCCGAGGGCGGCGCCTACGTCAACAACGTCCGGGTCGCCGAGGTCGACGCGACGGTCTCCGACGCCGACCTGCTGCACGGCCGCTACCTGGTGCTGCGCCGGGGGAAGCGTTCGTTCGCGGGTGTTGAGCTGCGGGGATAGTCGACCGTCGACGATGTGACGGGGGACGCGCCCGGCGGATTTGACGATCAATCCGTCGGGCGCGTAACTTTCTCTCTGCCAGCGCGGAACGGACGAACAGGGCGAAAGACCTGGGAGGCCGGAGCGCAGGACCTGGAAACCGGGTGGTGCCCCGGATCCGCCGGGAGGCGGATTTGGTGAGGCGGAACCGACCGGGTAAGGTTATCGGCCGGCAGGGAAACGGACGGGCCAGCGGGAGACCGCGAACGGCCGTCCTGCCGAATTCCTCGACGCGACCGACGCGAGTCGGCCGAATCGTGGTGCCCGGCAAAAAGGCGATGCACGACAAACTGGCAAACACCGGTTTGACACGGCGGAAACCACCGGGTAACGTAGTAAAAGTGCCCGGCGCGAGAGCGGCGGGGATGTGAACGAAATGCCCCGGGTCGGGGGCCTCCTGGTGGGGGTTTCCGGTGTGGTGTGTGGTTGTTCTTTGAGAACTCAACAGGGTGCTTGATAAGCCAGTGCCAATTGTTTTATACCCCGGACTGGTCGGGCTTTGGTCTGATTG